>JAOAPI010000079.1 GCA_025462865.1 Candidatus Sulfotelmatobacter sp.
GTGGGTGCCGTCAAAGGGCAATGCGCAGAATTTCGACCGCTCCTCTACTTGCCGTTGAATGCGGTGTTTTGCCGTAGCCGGGACGGAGTCCGGACGTTACAATTCGGGCTTCCGGGTCGCGAGAACCGCGAACCCATCAGGAGAGCGCGATGGGCGAATCATCCCCTGGCACACCGCCGTTCGCGAGACCGCCAGACGACCGCCTAGATTCCTGGAAGGAAATCGCGGCATACCTTCGCCGCGACGTGACGACGGTCCAGCGCTGGGAGAAGCGTGAGGGGATGCCGGTTCACCGACACCTGCATGACAGGATGGGCTCGGTGTACGCGTCTCGGGCGGACTTGGACGTGTGGGCTCGCAGCCGGAATCTTCGAGCATCGCAGGAGAGCGCGAACGATGCCTCCTCAGTCAATGTGCCTACAGTGCTGTCGCGCTCTGCCATACCGACATCTCGGAGTCGATGGACTTTCGTATTGCTGCTGGTGGGGGCCGCGTTGGCAATTGGCGCAGGCCTCTGGCTTCAGAGGACGGAGTACTTCTGGCGAAACCCGATCGCCAACGCTCGATTCCAGACAGTGACGGACTTTGATGGAGTGGCGCAGGCGGCTGCGGTGTCACGCGACGGGCATTTTGTGGCGTTTCTGTCGGACCGGGATGGACAGATGGACGTCTGGGTTACGCAGGTCGGTTCGGGACAGTTCCACAATTTGACGCACGGCAGTGCGCCGGAACTCGTCAACCCATCAATCCGCACGTTGGGGTTCTCGCCCGATGGCTCTTTTGTCACCTTTTGGGTTCGTAAGAAAGATGGATCGAGCAGCGGTGACATTAGCATCTGGGAGGTGCCCACCCTAGGCGGACAGCCAAGGCCATACCTTGAAGGCGTGGCCGAGCTCGACTGGTCGCACGACGGTTCCCGACTCGCGTATCACACGCCCGGACCGGGAGACCCCCTGTTTGTGTCAGATGGCAGACGGCTATCGGACGGAAAGCCTATCTTCACTGCGCCTGCCGGACTGCACAGTCACTTTCCGTTGTGGGCGCCGGACACGGCATTCATATACTTCGTCCAGGGTTCCCTGCCAGACAAATTGGACATCTGGCGCATCAATCCGGCGGGCGAGCCTCCTGAGAGGATCACTTCGCACAATGGGCGCGTGAGTTATCCGGTCCTATTGGATCGGCGTACGGTGCTTTACCTGGCTAGCGATCCTGATGGTTCAGGGCCGTGGCTTAATAGCATGGATGTCGAGCGCCGCATCCCTCACCGGTTGACCTCTGGCCTTGACCGGTATACGTCACTGGGCGCTAGCGCTGATGGTCGCCGTCTGGTTGTGACGCTCGCAAGTCCGAAGAGAACAATCTGGCGATTGCCAATCGCTGATTCACCGGCTGCGGTGTCGGCGGCTTCTCGAATCTCGCTGACGACGAGCACCGGGGTCTCCCCACGACTGGGCCCAAACTATCTTCTATATGTTTCTGCGACCGGCACGAGCGAGAGTATCTGGAAGCTCGCCAACGGAACCGGCACGGAGTTGTGGAGCGGTCAGGGAGCGCGAATCTTTGGCGGACCGGCAATCGCTCCCGATGGACGATCCGTCGCATTCTCGGTCCGGCAACACGGGCAGACGCTTTTGTACGTCATGCAGGCCGACGGCACGAACGCGCGGATTGTGGCCGAGTCGCTTGATCTGCAGGGCGCTCCAGCGTGGGAACCCGACGGCCAATCGATTACCTCGGCGGCGGACGATCATGGTGTCCCACACCTCTTCCGCGTGCCGGTCAACGGTGGCTCCCCCGCTCTTTTTGTCCGGGAGTACGCGGTCGATCCCGCTTGGGTGCCCGACGGGCGCTTCGTTGTCTACTCGGGACCCGACATCGGCACTACGTTTTCAGTGAAAGCCGTCACGACCGAAGCTGCAGCGCATCCCCTGCCGGCACTGACGCTGACTCGGGGAGCTCGACATCTGACCTTCCTGCACGGAGGACGGGCACTCGTGTTGCTGCGAGGAACGATTCAGCACAAGAATCTCTGGCTCATCGACCTTGAGACGGGTGCCGAGCGGCAGTTGACCAACCTCCCCCCCGATTTCGATATTCGCGACTTCGACATTTCCCAAGACGGAGCTGAAGTGGTCCTCGAGCGAGTGCAGGAGCATTCGGAGGTGATATTGCTGGATCTCCTACGGCCATAAGTCCGCCGGCACCACGTAGTGATTCGTGTTGTTTGAGTTAGCCGCAAATGGATCGTACTCGGTGGCCAAGTGCCGACGAGTCAATGAGTTAATTTGGAAGAGCGCCTCCTTCGCGACGACGAGCCGTTGGTCCGATCCCGACTTGCTCGATCCAATTCCTGTGCGAATCCGCAGCACCGGCCAATCGGGTTACCTTCCATTTGCAGCACGCATCCTACGTACGTGATGAATGACACACCGACAATCATTCACTGGAATAATGTTCATAACTGGGAGAGAATAAAAGGTCAGCTTCGCGCGGTCGGCTGTCGTAGTACGCGAACTGCTGCTCTCTGCGCTTGGTTCACTTTGGAGAAATATCCGCAATCATGGCCACCACTACCATAGAAGTTGAGACAGCCTCCAGTCATTCCGGGCATACCCAGCTAGGTCGCTGGGTTGATGAAGTTGCGCAGATGTGCAAACCCGATCGTGTTTATTGGTGCGACGGCTCACCCGAGGAATATCAGTCAATGCTTCGGCTCCTCGTTCTCACAGGGACCGCGATCCCGCTGGACCAAGCGAAACGGCCCAACAGCTATCTGGTGCGATCAGATCCTGCGGATGTGGCGAGAGTCGAGGACCGGACTTTCATCTGTTCGAAATCCAAAGATGAGGCTGGTCCCACCAACAACTGGGAAGATCCGGCGAAAATGAAACAGAAGCTGGCCGGACTGTTCGCCGGTTCGATGACTGGCCGCACCATGTATGTGGTTCCGTACAGCATGGGCCCGATCGGCTCGGCAATCTCAAAAATTGGAGTGGAAATCACAGACTCGCCCTACGTGGTAGTGAGCATGCACATCATGTCTCGCGTGGGAAGCCATGTGCTCGAGGTTCTCGGAACCGACGGAGAGTTCGTACGCGGTTTGCACTCCATTGGATCCCCGCTCGCACCCAATCAGCCCAACAAAACTTGGGACTGCAACGCAGAGCACAAGTACATCTGTCACTTTCCCGAGACCCGGGAGATCTGGTCATTTGGTTCCGGTTACGGTGGCAACGCTTTGCTGGGAAAGAAGTGCCACGCCTTGCGAATCGCCTCGGTACAGGCGCGCGACGAAGGGTGGATGGCCGAGCACATGCTGATCCTGAAGCTGATCAGTCCGGCGGGCGAGGTGAAATACATGACGGGCGCTTTTCCGTCCGCTTGTGGCAAAACCAACTTGTCGATGCTGATTCCGACGATCCCTGGCTGGAAAGTGGAAACGATCGGCGATGACATTGCATGGATGAAATTCGGAAGTGATGGGCGGCTTTACGCCATCAATCCCGAGTACGGATTCTTCGGCGTGGCACCCGGGACGAGCATGAAGTCCAATGCCAATGCCATGCTCAGCCTCACCAAGAATTCAATCTTCACGAATTGCGCGATGACGCTTGATGGCGACGTGTGGTGGGAGGGAATGACCGAGCAGAAACCCTCCAAGCTGATCGACTGGCTGCGACGGCCCTGGACTCCGAACTCCGAACGAAAAGCGGCCCATGCGAATGCGCGGTTCACCGTAGCAGCGTCGCAGTGCCCCGTGATTGCGCCTGAATGGGAGGATCCGAAGGGCGTGCCAATTGACGCGATTCTGTTCGGCGGAAGGCGCGCCGGCATTGTCCCGCTTGTCACCGAAGCATTCAACTGGCAGCATGGCACCTTCCTGGGCGCAACCGTAAGCAGTGAGACAACTGCAGCCATCACCGGGAAAGTGGGACAGCTGCGCCGCGATCCGATGGCGATGCTTCCGTTTTGCGGCTACAACATGGGCGATTACTTTGGCCATTGGCTCAAGATGGGAACGAAAAGCACTACGTCGAAGCTGCCAAAGCTTTTCTACGTCAACTGGTTTCGCCAGGATAAAGGCAAGTACCTCTGGCCAGGCTATGGCGAGAACAGCCGAGTATTGAAATGGATTTTCGAGCGTTGCGACGGGAAAGTTCACGCGAAGGAGACTCCGATCGGAAGGATTCCCGAGGTGGCTGATCTCGATACCAGCGGATTAAACATGCCCGCCGCCGATGTCGAAGCTCTGCTCAGTGTGGATATCGAGGGCTGGAAGGCCGAAGTGCCGTTGATCAAGGAGCACTTTGCCCACTTCGGTAGGCATCTTCCGGACGGATTGAACGCCGAGGTGAAGGGACTAGAGGAACGTCTGAGAGCCGCGAAGCCTTAGTCACAAGCGAAAGCCGCATGGCGTTTGTTGGGATTCTTTTCCCATCGATATTGACCTGACACCCGTTGACCATATTTCTTTCCCGCCGTGGCGACGTTTGATATAGTTCCGCACTGCCATGCTGCGTGCCGCTGCGAACGACGCGAATCCTACCGCACCGGTCCATGCCCTGATCGTTTCTCCTTCTCTCACACGCAACCAGATCCGCGGCTTCTGGGCATCCTGGGGTGGGTGGACCCTCGATGGCATGGATTCCTTTGTGTATGCACTAGTCCTTGTGCCGTCGCTGCGCCAATTGCTCCCACGTTCCGGCATCGCAGCGACTAAAGCCAACATCGGCCACTACGGAGGTCTGCTGTTCGCCCTGTTTCTAATCGGCTGGGGCCTCGCATTTTTGTGGGGGCCGATCGGGGACAAGTTCGGTCGCGTGCGAACGCTCATGCTGACCATCGTGTGGTATTCGGCATTCACTTTTCTGAGCGCTTTCGTGACAAGCGTTTGGCAACTCGCCATTCTGCGGCTGCTCGCCGGCATTGGCATTGGCGGAGAGTGGGCGATGGGTGGGACGTTTGTCGCAGAAGAATGGCCCGAGGATCGACGCCGCATGGGAGCGGGGTACATGCATACGGGATATTACGTCGGCATATTCCTCGCGGCACTCGCGAACTACACCATCGGTAGCCACTATGGCTGGCGTTGGATGTTTGTTGTCGGGGGATTACCCGCACTGCTACTGGCCTGGATTCGGCACGGCGTGGTTGAGCCCGCCGCCTGGAAGAAGAAAGAAGGCATTGTCCGGTCCTGGGCTGTGTGGCGTCCGTTCGCGACGCTTTTTTCCCCGGCTTGGCGAGGCCGCACTATCCTGAACGCCTTGCTGATGCTGGCTTCTATTTGCGGTCTCTGGGCCGGGACAGTTTACGTGCCTGCTGCGATTACATCATTAGCCGAAGCGAGCGGCCGCGTCGGGCGTGAGGCGGCGCAGCTGGCGTCCTGGGGCGTCATGCTGGTTTCCTTTGCGACCATATTGGGTTGTCTCGCCATGCCAAGGCTCGCTGAAAGGCTCGGTCGCCGCGGAGCGCTCGCCTTCTTCTTTACATTGATGATGGTGTTTATCGCGCTGACGTTTGGCAAGGTCTTCTACCTCGGGCCGGCAGCGCTTCCCTGGTTTTTCGTTTGCTTGTTCTTTCTCGGCTTTGGCGGAGCTAACTTTGCCGTCTACACTCTCTGGCTTCCGGAGCAATATCCCACCGAGTGCCGAGCCAGCGCTTTTGCTTTCTCTACTTCGTTCGCACGATTCGGGGGCGCGGGCATTACCTTCCTCGTCGGAAACAGCGTGCGCCATTTCGGATCGCTGGGAACTCCGGTTGCAATGACGGCGATCGCCTTTGCTATCGGATTAATCTTGATTCCATTCGGCGTGGAAACGCGCGGCCGCCCTTTGCCCGCATGATCGCTGGGTCCGAACAGACATACAGCCGCAGCTCTTACCGTCGCTGCAGCTGCGTTTCGCGGGCTGAAGGCTTTCTTCCAGAGAAAAGACTCTTTTGCTGCGGCGATTAACTCTCCACAGTAAATAAATAAGAACAGCGATTGAGAAATGAATCCAGTTTTGCTCAGACTTTATCGAGCACGATCTCCTCGACATCTTCGATGTGCCGCCGCATGGCTGCCTTGGCGGCCTCGGCATCGTGTCCCTTGATGGCGGCCAGGATGCGCCGGTGACCGCTGAGCGATCTTTGCGCGCGTCCTTCCACCTGCAACGATCGTTTCCGCGTTTCACGCAGCAAATCCATCAGAATATCTAGAACTTTCAGCACCACAGTGTTATCGGAGGCCAGAGCGACGGTGTAGTGGAATTCCGCGTCCTCAGCAACGGCGGATTCTCCCAAGCGTTGCTTTTCCTCTTGCCGCTTCAGAATCTCTTCCATCTCGGAAATATCTTCCGGAGAAGCGTGCGTAGCCGCTCGGGAAGCCAGATGCGGTTCGAGCATCTTTCTGAAATCCAGAAGCTCGCTCACCGATTCCTTCCGGCGCTTCAGAGCGCTGGCAAACGGATTGACCAGTGTGTCAGCGGAGATCTCGCGAACGATTGTGCCCGTACCTTGGCGCGGTTCCACCAAGCCTGCGAGTTCGAGGCCTCGGATCGCATCGCGGATAGAACTGCGGCTCACGCGAAGCATTTCGGCTAACTCGCGTTCCGAAGGCAATTTGTCGCCGGGCTTGAGTTTCTTCAAGATCAGGCGCTCGATCTGCCTGGCGACTTCCTCGTAGACTTTATTTCGGCGGACGACTTCGAATTCGGATTTGATGGAGGCGGGCAGTGGCAGCTCCCGGTGGTCCGATAATTGACCCAGCGGAGTATACCCCGGTTGTTTCACTTCACAAAATATTTTCTCCGGGGGTTGGGGCAAGGTATTCCGAGTCACGGCTCCGAAGTAATTAAGACTTTTGCGCTAAGACACTTTGCGCCAACAGCTTAGTGCAGTGGTATATCGTCCGCGTATAGGTCATGGGAAGCCCGACCCGCTCGCCTAACTCCACGACCGCTCCCACCAGCGATTCGAGTTCCATCGGCCTGCCGGCTTCAAGGTCCTGCAGCATCGAGGTCTTGTGCTCTCCAACTTTTTCAGCGCCGGCAATTCGTTGATCGATAGAGACCGGCAACTCCATACCCAGTTTGAGGGAAACCTCTTCGACTTCTATCATGATGTTTCGGATGAGCGAACAGACGCCGGGATCGCGCACCATTTGCACGATGGTAGCTCGCGTCAACGCGCTGACCGGATTCAATGAGGCGTTGCCCAAAACCTTAACCCAAATCTCGTGCCTCAAGCGAGCGGTGATCGGACAACGTAAACCCGAGGCAATGAGCGCCTCGGCTATTCGTCGGACGCGATCGGAACGCGAACCATCGGGCTCGCCAACAGAGATGCGATTACCCTCGATATGCTGCACTACGCCGGGGGACGTGATCTCGGTCGAAAAATAAACGATGGATCCTATCACTCGCCGTGGCTCAATGGCGGACGAGATGACGCCTCCGGGATCGACCCGCTCCAGGCGCAGCCCCTCCCATTCACCGCCGAAACCCTGAAAATACCACCACGGAATTCCATTCTGCGTGCTGACGACAGCGGTGTCTGGACCCAGTACCTTCTCTAAGTCAGGTACGAGTTGGGTCAACCCGTGGGCCTTTACGCCGAGAAAAACCACGTCAACCGGACCCAATTGATCGAGGGAAGCGGCGATGGTGGGCCTGGCGACGAAATCTCCGTCAATGCTTTTCACCCGAACGCCGTTTTCTTGCATGGCGCGCAGATGAGGACCGCGCGCGAAGAGCACGACATCGAATCCGGCCTGCGCCATGCGCGCGCCAATATAGGCTCCGATGGCCCCTGCGCCCGCAATCAGAAATTTCATTGTTGGTTATCCACCAGCGCGGAAGCGACAGCCCGACGGCGAATTTTTCCGGTCGCAGTAGTAGGGATGCTATCCACTAAATAAATCTTTCCCGGACATTTATACTCAGCTAGAAATTCGCGACAGTGTTTAATCAGTTCTGGTTCCGTGGCGCCATTCCGTTCGTGTAACACCACGGCAGCAGCTACTTCTTCCCCCAGCGTGGGATGCGCGCAGCCAAAAGTGACGGCGGCCGCGACTGCGGGATGCCTCAGCAATATCTCATCCACTTCATGCGGAGCAATGTTTTCGCCGCCACGAATGATGATGTCTTTGATACGGCCAGTCAAGTGCAGGTAGCAGTCTGAATCCAGAAATCCCTGATCCCCGGTACGAAACCATCCATTCACAAAAGCGCGAGCATTCGCCTCCGGATTATTTTCGTACCCACGAAATACGTTTGCTCCCTGAATGGCGATCTCGCCGCGCTGATTGGTTCCCAGATGATTGCCATCTTTATCCATGATGCTGATGCGGAGGCCGGCGCCAACGCCGACAGATCCCGGCTTGCGGTGTCGCGGAGGCAGCGGATTAGAAGTCATCTGATGGGCCGCCTCCGTCATCCCATAAGCCTCGACGAAAGGCACGCCAAATACTCCTTCGATCTTGTTAATGAGTTCCGACGACAGCGGCGCGCTGCACGATCGCAAAAAGCGCAGAGAGTCAGCTTCCACCGGCTTCTGGTGCGTGCGAGACATCAGAAGTTGGTGCATAGTCGGTACTCCGGAATACCAGGTCACGCGATGTTCGCGCACCGTCCGCCAGAAGGAAAGGGCATTGAACTTGGCGGGAACAACCACAGTGCCGCCGGAAAGCAATGTGGACATGACGGAGCCAATCAGACCGTGAATGTGAAACAGAGGCATGATGCAAAGCGAAACATCGTCCGCGGAAAGCGCGTAGGTATTTGCAATGTTCGCCGAGGATACTGCCAGGTTGAAATGGCGCAAGGGAACTCGCTTGGGACGGCCGGTGCTTCCACTAGTGTGGAGAATCAGCGCAATGTCATCAGCCGTGGGCTCGGTCGCCTCCGCCCCAGTGGGAGCGCCGGCCAGCTGAACTTTGCCTTCTTCCGTCATCTCTACGGAAAAAACCGGTATCTTGCGATCCTTGGCTGCGGTGCGGACGAATTCAGCCCCCACCGGTGGACAAAGCAACACACGGGCGTCGGTGTCTCCCAGGAAGAAATGAAACTCCTCATATGGGTAGGCCGGATTCAGCGGGGCTGCCGTGCCGGCGATAGAAGCGGCGAGGAAGCTGACAATCGCCGGCAAACCATTGGGCAGCGCAATGGCCACGGCATCGCCGCGCCGAATGCCGGCGGATGCCAAAGCGTTCGCCATTTCCACTACCTGTTGCCGGAGCGAATCGTACGTGATGCGGATTCCGAGCTCAGGAACAACGATTGCGGTATGACTGTCAGCGAAATGCAAAACATCGAGCAGCGTCTGTACCGACTTCAGTGTCATTCGTTCTCGCCTCTGGCGCCGGTCTTGGATGATGAGTTCACTGTGTCAGTTGCACGCGAAGTAAAAGGTATCGGCTGTTTCCGCCATCAAGCCCGCAAAAGCGCTCGAGGGTCTCTAGATCGAATGACCCTGCGCTCGGAGAGCTTTATTGAATTCCTGCAAGAAAAACTGCACATTATCTTCCGTGGCCAGAGGGCCCATTAGGCCGATGCGGAACACTTTACCCGCGAGCGGGCCAAAGCCGCCCGCGATCTCAATGCCCGGTCCATCCAAAAGATGTTTGCGAATTTTTGCTTCGTCAACTCCCGCAGGTACGCAAACCGTATTGAGCGTTGCAATTCGATGCTCCGCGGGGACATGCATGCTCAAACCCATGCCTTCGACGCCTTTCACAAAAAGCTTATTGCAACGGCGATGGCGCTCCCAGCGGTTCTCAATGCCTTCTTCTGCGATCACGGAGAGCGCCTCGCGTAAGGCGTAGAACATCGAAATCGGTGCCGTGTGATGGTAACGGTGCGAGACGGTTGAATAATCGTGAATCAGCTTGAGGTCTAAATACCAACTTCGTGAAGGGATGGTGCGAGCCCGCAGAAATTCCATTGCTCTCTGCGACATCGCCATCGGAGACAAGCCCGGCGGACAACTCAGTCCTTTTTGCGTGCAGCTATAAGCGATGTCGATGCCAGTGCGGTCGAACTCCACCGGCACTCCGCCGAGGGAAGTGACGCAATCGCCGATCACCAGAGCGCCCACTTCGTGAGCGGCATCACAGATCGTGCGGCCTGATTGCAATGCGCCCGTGGACGTCTCGGCGTGAACATAACCCACGACTTTCGGTTTTTCCCGACGAATGAATTCCTTCGCTTCATCGTCCGTATAGGTCTCGCCCCAGGCCTTTTCAAAGCGCACGACGTTGGCGCCGTGGCGCTTCGCCATCTCTGTGAGACGATCGGAAAAATATCCGTTGGCGAAGATCGCGAACTTTGTTCCGGGTTCCACGAAGTTGGCGACCGCAGCTTCCATGCCCGCGCTGCCGGTACCTGAGATCACAAGCGTTGCGCCGTCCTGAGTTCCGAACGCCGTCTTGAGAAATTGCTGAATGTCTCCCATCACCTGAATGAAGTAGGGATCGAGGTGTCCGACAATCGGCTTGGATAAAGCTTCATAAACGCGCGGGTGTACCATGCTGGGGCCCGGGCCAAACAGATAGCGGCGGGGCGGTTGCAGGGTGCCAAATGGCATTACAGCGGTCTGTTCAGTTGCGCTCATAATTCCTCGTTTGTTAATCGAACGTCTATTTAGATATTACGGCACAAATCCGGAAAGCATAGAACCGACGGAATCCGTCGTCCACAATGCAAACGCAGTTTGACAGTGAGCACCGGCCACGCTCATGCCGTCAAATTAATTCTTCCGATCTCTGCGATTTAGCTTTCCGATCAAGGAAACTTTGCTTAACTAGATCGGCGAGTGGTGTCCCTGCACGATCATCTCCTCCGCAATGCGGCGCGCCTCAGGAAGGGTCTTCGCAGCTTTTTGATCAATCTCAGCCGGCAAATCCTTCTGGATCTTCGCCAGTTCTTCATCGAAAATGCAGGTTATCAATTCCGCGGAATGCTCGAGAGGCTTTCCGTCGTCGCCTTTTACCTTCACTTTGTGCCGCACCCGCTGCGCAATCATTAGCCGATAGATGCGGTCAGTGGCAAGGTCTTCCATGTAACCATCGAGTAGGCTCGCGCCCTTTCCGTTGAGGACTCCGTTCCGATAACGAATCACGGTGCGCACGGCCGATCGAGTTCCGGCCAGGGTAATATCGCCAACTCCCTTCGGGATCGGCCTCAAATTGGGATGCGCGTTCGGCAGTGTTGGTCGCTTCGCGATCTGATTGGGATACGGAAACTGAGCGACCGCGATCTCGTTCTGATCCGGATGACCGGTCCACGCCCCATCCATCAGGCAGCGGGCTTCGTTCTCCTTGTCTTGCTTGAGGACCTTGAGCGCGCGCTCGTTCAATTCCGCGTCAGTTCGACTGGGGAAGAGTGCAGTCATGCCGCCGATTGCGTGTGCACCATGCTTGTGGCAAATCTCCGGCATCAGAGTGCGGAAGTTCTGAAAAAATGCCACATCGTGCGGGATGGTGTTGCGATCCGGCAGAATCCAATTCGGATCTTCAAGCATGAAATCAATTAGCGAGGCCATGTAATCCCAGCGCCCCAGGTTCAATCCCAGGCAATGGTCCCGAAGATTGAAAAGAAACTCCTCCATCTGGTAGGCGAGCGGATGGGCCTCCACGAGCGCCATGCATTTGATGTAGTCCTTGGGCAGACCTTTGTGTTTGGCAAATGCCTGAAAGAGATCGCGCCACCATAGCGCCTCCTCGGCGGATTCGCTCTTGGGGATGTACACACAAAAATTGTGAGGCAGCGTCGCCGGATCGATCTGGTACCAGATGAGAGCCAGGTCGAACAGGGAAGCGGACATAATCTCATCTTTGATAACCCCGCCCTGGGTGACGTGAAGACCGCGCGGGCGTACCCAAGTAACAGTTTTTGAGCGCTGCACTGAGACTTTTTTATTGCGCTTTTTGTCGTCGTAACTCAGTTCGTACTTATAGGCGGCGATGGTGTTTTTTACCGCCAACAGGATGTGTTCCCAAATATTTGCCGTAGAATCTTCCACGTCGATCATGACCGCGGGAGATCCGGAGTTCAGCAGTTTCACCGTCAACTCACCGTCGTCCGCGGGGCCAGTCATCTGATTGCGCTGGTCGGCGCACCAGTCTGGTACCTGGATCCGCCAGTCGGAGGTCGTTGCCTCGGAAGCTGGTAAATAGTCTGGCGGCTGTCCGCAATGCGACGCTCGTAGCACCTCTTCACGCCTGGCGATTATTTTCTGTTGGCGCGGAGTAAATTGCTTGTGTAGCGGTAACAGAAAATCAAAAAATCCTTTGGGAAAATCTTTTTGCGGATTCAAATCTGCCGGAGCGACGTTCATGTATTGCGACGTGATATTTTCGGTTTGGGATGCCATGGATGAATTCCTTCACGTTGGCCGTTAGCGACTTAGGTTGGATGCAGTCATGGCGCCTGACGTTTCCATTTCTGCAATTATCCTACCGCAAAGGCGACACTCCGAAGGGAAGGTCAACCTCTAACTTATGACCCACAACATCAACGTTGAAAGTTTAGCGCGTGAACTACAGCTGGCGAATGAGATGGAGCAGATGGTAAGTGTACCTTTCTCGGAGCGCCCAGGTTTTGACCTCAACATGGCGTATGAGGTCGAAGGCAGGCTCAAGCAGCTCCGCGAGTCTGCCGGACATGCCGCCGTCGGCCGTAAGGTCGGTTATGCCAACAAGGCCATGTGGCGGATGCTCAAACTTGACACCCTAGTATGGGGACACATGTATGACGACACGGTGCATTACGCCGCCAACAACTCCGCTGCCCTGACGATTGCGAATCCACGTTCCTTAAAAATTGAACCTGAAATCGTTTTCGGATTGAAGCAGCCGTTCGTCTCTGAAGGCCTGGACGCCGCCGCTGCCCTCGCATCCACGGAGTGGCTGGCCTTAGGTTTCGAAATCATCGATTGTCCGTTTCCAGGATGGAAGTTTCAGCCGAGCGATTTCGTCGCGTCATTCGGGCTTCATGCGGCACTCGTCGTGGGAGAGAAGGTTGAAATGCAGCCACGACTCATTTCCAGGCTTCTGGACGAACTGCCGCGGTTCAAAGTGCGAATGTTAAAGAATGCAGAATTTGTGGAGGAAGGATCCGGCAGGAATTCTTTAAAGAGTCCAGCATTATGCTTGGCAGAACTTGGATCCGCTATCGTGCGGCGATTTCCATCCGAACCATTGTCTGCGAGAGAAATCGTGAGTTCCGGAACTCTTACTTCCGGACATCCAACTGCCAAGGGCGACCTGTGGACAGCTGAGGTAGAGGGAATCTCTCTGCCGGCACTGACGCTGCGCCTGACTTGACGCTGATTGTCCGTGAGACTTGAAGACCGCAAAGAAAAAATACCGCGCTGCCGGTTAGCAGCGCGGTTGAGTTTTTATAGAGGGGTAAAGCGATGCTTCAGTTGCTTTGCGAGTCTAAGCTTTAGCGAACTTGCGGCGGAGCGTTCCCGCCAAACCGATGATGCCAGTTCCCATCAACATCAGACTGCTAGGTTCGGGAACGGGGCTGTAGCCGATGTATTCCTGCGGACCGACGCCGGGTTCCCCGCCCGTCGGCGTGTAGAGGATCAATCCGTTGAAGGCTGAATTAGGAGCGGTAGCTGCCAGGGCCAGGTACGTGGCATCAACCGCGCCAAAATTGTTTTTGGTGAAGTAGAGATTAGTCGAGGCGTTGGTGGAAAACAATCCCCAGATGGCCCACTGCGCTTCGGTGGTGCTCATCTGTCCGCCAAGCATGCTTTTGAAAATCAAGCCAGCCGCCTTGTAATCCAAGATCATTGAGGGGCCGAACATGCTGGTCGCAATACCCTGCAGAAACGGCAAAGCAGTCGCGGTCCAGGTCTGGCCAAGATTCACGTTGTTGTCAAAGCTGTCGCAGATCAGTGCGGTGTCGGTCGAGCTTCCATTGATCGCGACATAGTAGGGATAGCCCACATAGGGCGATCCATCATGAGCGACGACTCCATGATGGCCGTTATAGGTCATAGAGACCGAATTGGCGAAGGCTGGGGTCGCGAGCAGCAGCGAGAAAATCAGAACCGAGAAAGTAAGGTGAAAACGGCTTAAACGCATGAGTTTGCCTCCAGCAAACAAAGGATGCCGTCTGTGAAGGGCGCGACAGCGTATCCTGGATCTTCCTTCTTAGGGGAAATTCGCCAGCAACTTTCAGCAGTGAAGTGCTACTTCGCTGGCAACGCCGCGAAGGAGCGGCGTCTTTGTCAAGGGATCAAACAGACTCCGGTAACATGAGGGAGAGTACCAGCGTGCGCGAATCTTGAAAATGGCACGGTCGAGGTATTACCACAGTCACCTTCTAAACGCGCGGATCGAGCCGGCAAGAGGCTGTAGATCCCATCCTCGGTCGGTATCCATTTTGGTAAACGCTGCAAGTGAAATCCACAGGTTTTTTTATGCAAACTATTGCATCGTCTGCTACCATGATCGCTGAAAAGGCGGACGTCATCGACTTCGCGATGTTCGCTTACCGCGGTATGGCACTCAAACTGCCCCCTCAAGGTTCATCGTGGAGTGCCGCGACCTTGGGACTGCCTCCGCAGTAGGAGCTATTTGTGCCCCATCCCGAGAACGGGAACGTCCAAGTGGTGAGAAGGCGGCGTACCCGTCGTCATCGCCGCCACCGACTTATTCGTCGTTCGCTCGCTGCAGTGGTACTCGCAATTTTCGTCGCGGGCGTTTCCACCCTCGCGTTACAGTTTTTCAGTCCTTCCGTCTTCACCTTCAATCAGGCAACCCAGTCCGTTAACACGGCTGGTCCTACATTGAGTCGTGCGGTCGCCATCAATCAAATTCTCTCGGACACACACCCATCCCGTCCCGTATATCCCTACTCCGTCGTGGCCGGCGGAATTGAGGATGCTAAAGAGTTGAAGTGGGTGGCGGAGCATGATCCAATCGTCGGCGCGCATTATGCTGGTTTCAATTATGCTCACGCGCAGGTAGTGCGGCTCACGTTGGCGCGCACGGTGTACCTGTCTTATCGCATCGGCAACAACATCTATTGGACCCACCGGAGGGTGACCCTGCACAAGGGCGAAAAGCTGATTACCGATGGAAGAATGACCGCCCGCACCCGCTGCGCGAATCGCGTGGAAGAAAAGCCACAACAGCAGGCGGCATCGCCCGCCGAACCGCCAGCGCAGAGGTTCGATGAACCGGTTCGGATTGGCGAAGGCACAGCCATGCAATCGCCCGAAGGTCCATTCACGTCGGCTTTTTTAAGCCGTCCACAGATGCCCGGCGTCGAGCCGGTTGGGCCGCTTAGCTTGTACGATCCTTTCGTGGGCGGAAACTTTGTGCCACTATCGCCTCCACCGTTGCCCGCCGGCCTTTGCACACCTGTGAAAACGAAGGGGACAACCGGCGCGGTCAGCGGAGCGAGTGGCAAAAAGAAAAGTCCTGTTTCTTGCGAGGTTAGCGGCGGGGGACCGGAAACAGTTCCTGAACCCGGAACCTGGGTGCTGTTTGCCTCCGGGTTGGCTGCGATCTACTGGCTTAGCCGAAACAAGTTTTCCCGCGCTTGAACGTCTCGAAGTAGGCAAGAAGCCGCTGCCACCGTTTTTCTCTCTAACACTCCACGCGGTATTGCGCTTGCGAACCAGTATTCTCTTTCGGTAGGCTTCTCCATCGCAACTTTCAGTTTTGTATCTCGTGGAGGTCTACGGTTGCAGTCGCCTCGTCTCGCTGTTTCGGTTCCGCTGTTCTTGTTGGCTCTTTTTTCAGTGAGTCCGAGCCTGTTAGGCCAGTCCATCCGATTGGAAGTGGATCTAACGGACGCTCCGCGGAATATTTACCACGCCAGGCTGAATATTCCTGCCAAGCCGGGCCCGATGACCCTGGTATTCCCAAAATGGATTCCCGGCAATCACCGACCCAGCGGCCCGATTGGGGCCCTCACTGGCGTCCACATGGAAGCGGACGGCAAGCCTCTGCTCTGGCAGCGGGACGATGTTGATATGTACGCTTTTCACGCGGTGGTACCTGAGTCGGCGAGCGCCGTCGACGTTTCTTTGGACGCAATTACTTCCAACGACAGCGCCGGAGGCAGCGGGCCAGCGGCATCGAGCAATCTTCTGGATCTGAATTGGAATACCGTCGTTCTGTATCCGAAGGGTACCGACTCTGACAAGGTCGAGTTCCTCCCTTCGGTGAAACTCCCAGACGGATGGAAGTTCGGGACTGCGCTGATGACGGCACGCGTCTCTACCAAAGCAGTCCAATTCACTCCAGTATCGCTGACAACGCTAGTCGATTCTCCGTTGATCGCCGGCCTGCATTACCGCCGAATTGATTTGGCGGCCGCCGCCGGTCAGACCGCGCACATAATGGATCTGGTTGCGGAAAGCGAAACCGATCTCGCGATGAAGCCGGAGGATTTGGCTGCTTATCGCAAGCTGGTTGCGGAAACCGGAGCGCTCTTCGGGGCGCGTCATTACCGCCAGTATCATTTTCTGTATACGCTCAGCGATCAAGTTGGCGGACATGGCCTCGAGCATCATGAATCGAACGACAGCGCCGCGTCTGAGCGGACGCTGCTTGATCCCGAGCCTCATTTACTTTCTGCTGGCCTTTTGCCGCATGAGTTCGCGCATTCGTGGAACGGCAAGTATCGCCGGCCCGCGGGACTGGCAACTCCCAACTATCAGGAACCGATGATCGGCGATCTTTTGTGGGTCTACGAAGGTCTCACAGACTATCTCGGCAACCTGCTGGCGGCGAGAAGCGGACTATTGTCGCCTGAGGAATATCGCGAAGGTTTGGCCTTAACTGCCGCTAGTCTTGACCATCGTTCAGGCCGCACTTGGCGGCCCTTGGAAGACACTGCACGTTCGGTGCAGACATTACGCCTGATGGGGCCTCAGTGGTCGAATTGGCGTCGTGGTCTGGATTACTATCCTGAGGGTGAACTGATCTGGCTGGAAGTAGATTCCATCATTCGCCAACAGACGAGTGGCAAGCGCTCTCTTGATGATTTTTGTCGCAGGTTTCATGGAGGGCAGAGTGGACCGCCAACCGTGGTTCCTTATTCTTTTGATGATGTGGTTCGTGCGCTCAACGAAATCGCTCCCTATGATTGGACGCGTCTGCTACGCGAGCGTGTTGGATCTACCAGCACTCATGCGCCGTTGGGCGGGATCGAGGGCGACGGCTGGAAGGTGGTATACAACGACCAGCCGAATGTTTTCAGTAGGGCGCTTGAAAAGCTGTCAAAGGTCTACGACTTTTCTTATTCTCTGGGATTCACCGTCGCGAAGGATGGCAAGCTGGGTGATGTGATCGTGGGCTCTCCTTCCTACAAATCTGGAATTGGCCCTGGCATGAAGCTGATCGCGGTAAACGGTCGCAAGTGGACGGCTCAGGTTCTTCGGGCTGCACTCAAGGAAGCGCAGGGAACTGTTGCACCGATCGAACTGCTAGTCGAGAATGCCCAGTTCTTTGAGACCTATTCCGTCTCTTATCACGAAGGCGAAAAGAACCCGCACCTGGAGCGCGTTTCCGGGCAACCCGACATTCTAGCTATCCTGCTTACCCCACTCACAAAATAGGAGAGCTCGGTTCTGGGATGACCCAAGGTTGTAATACCTCCGTAAGGCTTTCGGCTGGAAATGACTGCTAGAATCGCCGTAGCGCAACAAATATCAGTTTATGTACTCCTCCCTCAGAGCCGTTGCTGCTTTG
The DNA here is from genome assembly GCA_025462865.1 of Candidatus Sulfotelmatobacter sp. Lineage (GTDB taxonomy): Bacteria > Acidobacteriota > Terriglobia > Terriglobales > Acidobacteriaceae > Sulfotelmatobacter. The sequence continues at coordinate 17,702 of JAOAPI010000079.1, forward strand.
CCGTTTTTGGCCGCAGTGTGTTTTCTGGCCCCTGTTAACGCTCAAAGCGTGCCTTCGATTCGCCGGGTGCAGGTCTTGCATTCCGCCAGTCAGGTCGAGATCGAAATTGAAGCCAGCGAGCGCATCGTTCCGCAGGCTAATCTTTTAACTGGTCCTGACAGGCTGGTGGTGGATTTCGTCAATGCCCGTCCCAGCGCACAATTGCGCAACCTCGCAGTAAATCGGGCAGAAGTGAAGAACGTACGCGTGGGCCTGTTCTCATCTGATCCACCGGTTACGCGACTGGTTCTTGACTTGAACGGTCCTCAGCCTTATCAGGTTTTTCCGTCAGGAAAAACTATCATCGTGAAGATCGGCGAAAATTCGGGTAGCACTTCCGCCACATTTCATGCTGCCGCGCCAGTTCTGGTGAATACAAATTATCCCGCTGGAGCCGTGCCCGCTTCTGCACCTCCTCAGTTGGCACCGAAGTCAAAGCTTGAAGTTTCATATCAGGATGGGCTGCTTTCGATCAGTTCCAACAAGGCCAACCTGTCGGAAATTCTTTTTGAAATCCATCAACGGACTGGGGCAGAGATTGCCATTCCCGCAGGAGCGGAGCAGGAACAAGTTGCGGTTGAAATTGGGCCCGCGCCGGCGCCGGAAGTTCTTGCGCATTTGCTGAACGGTTCCAGGTTCAACTTCATGATTCTTAGTTCGGCAAGCGATCCTCGCGCCCTGGACCGTGTCATTCTCAGCCCGCGTATGGAAGGACCTATGGCGGGAAGGCCTCAATCTCCGCTTACACCCACCGACGATGGGGAAGCCGCGCAGACTATCCCCGCGCCCCCTGTTCGAACCTTGCCCCCAGGTCCAACCGGGGACGGTCCCGCTCAATCTGCTGGTTCGACTGAGGCAAGACCGGCGGATGGCGAAGTTCCGCAGTAGTCCTCCAGGTTTTCTGAATTCACTTTTAAATCACTGAGGCGTGATCAGCCGCACTGGCACCGGAGATGTACCTTGCAAGGCGGCGGTTCCGCTCGGCACTGCATTCCCGCAACCGGAGATATTCATAACCGTAACGTTCACGTTACCGAAATTGTCGACAGAGTTTATGAAGACTTGCAGGAAACCGATGATGGTGACTTGATTGATACCTGCTGTAAACGTCTGCATGCTACTGTCGTAAATGGGCAAGGAGATAATCGAAGTGCTGCTCGTGATTGTGTCGGTCGTTCCTACTCCCGCGCCGATAAGAGGGTTCCTCGATCCCACTTGAATCTGGAATGGATATGCCGGGACCGGCGGGGTTGACGTTGTGTTGAATACTAATATGTCCTGGCCGTTCCCCCCGTTGCCTTGCTGATGGATCAAACACTGCACACCATTCGGGGTGTCGTTTGGACTAGGGTTCTCCGTCAGATCGACATTGTTCAACTTCTGCACACCGCATTGATATTTTGTATTCTGGTCGCAACCTGCAATTGCCTGCGCATAGTTTCCAGTAACGTTGGAGCATGTTGACCCCGTCGATACCGCCACCGACGTAAAGGACGTTTGACCAGGAAGGTATTCCACGTCTGGCGGATCTTCGGCGTGGGGGTGCTTAGATTTTGTGGTGTTTGCTTGCGGCGGAGCATCGCGAAGTTGGCAATTGGGGGTGTTGTATAGGCAGTCGGCAACTAGCCAGAACGTTTCGCCTATTATTCCCGAACCAAGAATACCGCCATGCGTAATTGTGCCATCGATCGAGGAAATCAGAGAATCGCAAGGGTTAGCACCTTTCGGATCCGTGCAATAGGTGTTGGGCGCAGTTCCCGTCGGTGCCGGGTGCAGAGGATCATAATTTGCCACTATCCACGGTTTCACGCAACGCGGTTGCACCGGGACTGTACTGCCCGAACCGTAATTGCTGGAACCTGAAGGATTGAAAGCCTCCGCCGTAGCCGAAGCGCTTGCGCTATGACCGCTTCGTCCCCAGATGCGGGAAAAATAAGTCGGCAGGCTCGATTGCGTGACCTTCACTGTGACCATAGGGTTCACTCCGAAGGCGGTCGCTGTCACGGCACTGCAATCTGTTCCATCACTGGCGGAGAATACAACAGTCACACTACTCGGCGGTGCACCGCCCACATTGTTCTGGCCGGCAACGGCCTGTGCTATTTGAGTTGCGTTCGTACAGGTTGCCGCCCAAGTACTGGAAGAATTCGCCGGATCTCCAGTCATGCCGCTGGCCGAAAGCACTCTCGCTGCAGCCAGCGCACCAGCATCAGCCGCGCGCTGCGCTTCCGCGCTAGCCTGATACAGGGTGCCGAGATCAATCGATAATCCCGCCATGGTTATGATGCCGAACATAGCCACTGCCACGAGCAACAAGGTGATGCCACGTTCGCGCGGCCGACTCGCGGCGATTTGTCCTGGGCGTTGAATCAGTGCAGGTAGCATTCTTATCCCTTAATTCTCGTTGAACACCGTGGCACTCGTGGTGATGTAGCTCGTACTCGCATATGTGGATCTTGGAACCAGCAACGAAATCACGCTGCTGAAGCGCCACTTGTAGGCATACTGAATGGTGACCTGGGTGCTAACTACTTCGGTGCTTGTGTTCTGCAATTTCGTCACAAACCCTCGGTTGATCGTGAGCTTAATGCCATTTGGAGGCGTGCTGCCACAACCAGTAGTGGCGGTTGACACCCAAGTTAGAGTACTGCCAGACCGTGCCGGCAGAGCCGAAGTGAGGCCGCAATCATAAATGTTTTCCGAGAACAGATACTTGTCTACGACCTGAAGGGCATCGATCACCGATGCAGGAGTTCCCGATGTGTCAGAGAGATCATTCGCTGGATCGGCAGCGGCAACCCGCGCACCCTCTCGCGCTGCATTCGTTAATTTCTGTTTCAGGGAGAGTGCTCCGCTGAAGTCAAAAATCCCTACTACAAATACGACTAGCAAAGGCAGGGTGAGTGCGAATTCTAAAATCTGCACCGCGTCGTCATCCGCACACAATCGCCCGGCACGCGTGATGCGGCTGCAAAGAGCGAATTGCGGATGCATGCTCACTGACTCTCCGCCCTCATCTGGGCCTGCGCGCGAAGGTAGATCTTTTTTCCACCCAATGGGCTGCCGGGAAGGGAAAGCGAATAAGGATATTGAAAACTCACAGACACGCCGCACGCTCCGGCGCCGCCGGTGCCGGTGGGGGTCAGTTGCACATAGCCCTCGACTACGGTTGCCCCATTATGAGTGATTCCCTGTACACAAATCTGACCCTGGTTGCCATCGCAAGTCACCGTGCCGGCCCCGCTGCAACTCGCCCATGTTAGCGGCGCGGTTGGCTTTTGCAGTTGATTAGGATCAAGATTGGCAGCCATGAGTGCATTCTTGATTGCGTTGTAAGCATTTTGAGAGGGATCATTCGCACCCGTGCATGTTGCGCAAATCGGAGCGACGGCCGCGCGCGCACCTTCGCGAGCCGCATGCGTAATCGTGCCGTAAATGCGAAAGGCTTGTCCGAACCAGTAGATGGCCATCAGCGCCAGGAACAGGAGAGGCAACACCACAGCGGCCTCCGCTAGCTCAGTGCCGCGCGTACCATGCGCTAGACGACGCAATGCTCTTCGTGCCCACTTCATTCCTATCGCGCTCCCCACATTTTTCCAACGCCGAAAAGCAAAGTAGTCAAGGCCAATGCTACGCCATACGGGACTTTAAGCGATTGCGGATTATCGAGCGAAACTTCCGGTCCCGGCATACGTAACATGAACATTGACCCTAACAGCCTTCCAATATTACGCATGGTTTCTTTGAATCTGCGCTTGTAAATTACCAGACCCAAAGCCATAATTCCGGCAATAAGAACCGATCCCATCAGCAAACTCAACAATGCTTCCCAACCCACAAATGCGCCTAAGGCCCCTGCGAGTTTCCAGTCGCCTGCACCCAGGCTGCGCAGAAAAACGAACGGCAAAAGCAGTAACAGACCAAGTCCTGTTCCCAGCAGCGAAAATCGCAAACCCGGCAGTCCATTCAGCAGCACGTTCGCCGAAACACCCACTAGAAATCCCGGCACCGTCAGCCAATTTGGAATTCTGCGACTACGCCAGTCCATCCATCCAGCAGCCAAAGCCAGCGCAACTGTCAGTCCAAGAATGACTGGACTCAAGCGGACCCCGCCCGTTGAGCGGAGGAACCTCGTTGAGCTATTTCGCCCTGAAACGGCTCGAACCGCTCCGCTTTAGGCAAGGCTAAATTTTCCGGGGAAGGGATAAGGTCGCTCCTGGACAATCGAAAGACTTCGCGTCCTATTGGGGCGGATTTTCACATAGCCCGTCAGCGAAGTCAATGCAAACCGTTAAGTATGCGTGCTCCTAGCGAGCATGAATAAAGGCCCGGAAACGGTCCGGGCCCAGGAAATTATCTCCTAACTCTAACGGTTAAAGGCTCCTGCATTATTGTGCTCAGCGACAATACGCTTGGCGTTGTCGGCCAGAGCCTTGGCTTGCGGAAGAAGGTCCAGTCCTTTAATCACTTCTGGATCAGACTCCGCACGCACTTTGATACCCTCGTCCTGGCCGAAAGCATCCACGAAGATTTCAGCCTTGATGTTGGATTTGATCCATTCGTTGTTGTCCACGAGATCGGCCTGGGTGTAAGAGATGTTGGCTTCATCGAGCGATTTCCGGAAATCCTGCAAAATGGCATCGTCCACTTCGAAGCTCTTCGTCGGATGATGGTTCACCACGAAGCGCTTGGCAAAGTTGAAGAACGCATAATGCTGCAGCAACGTGTCCTGAAAATGATTGCTCTTCACCGGAGGAATCGCAACATCAGGCGTGATGCCGCCGCCGCCATAAACCGTGCGTCCGCTGTCGGTTAGTTTCACTTCGCGGTTGACGTTGCCGCCGGATTCAGCGGCGCGGTTGTAATAGTAATCGTAGAGCGAAATGTTGCTGTAGTCCCGCTGGATCAGCCGGCCGCTGGGCGTGTAGTAGTGGGCCGTGGTCAATGCCAGTCCCGTGTTCTCCGACAAAGGATAGACGGTCTGCACGAGGCCCTTGCCGAACGTAACTTCGCCAACGATCAGCCCGCGATCGTGATCCTGAATCGCTCCAGAGACAATTTCGGCGGCCGATGCAGTCAGCCGATTTACCAGCACTACCAGCGGATAATCCCTGTTTCCGTTCCCATGCTGCGCCACGTAACGCTTCTCTGCGGACGCGCGTCCATGATGCGAAACGATCAGTTGTCCCTTCTTCAGGAACTTATCGGCTACGCCCACGCCTTCGCTTAGCAGGCCGCCAGGATTTCCACGTAGATCAAGAATCAAACCCTTCAGGTCGCCAAACTCATCGAGCGCCTTGCCGACTTCTTCCTGCGTTGTCTCGTTGAAGCCAGTGACGTGGAGGTATCCAATGCCGGGCCTGATCAGGAAGTGCACATCCACGCTGTAGCGAGGAATCTCGTCACGAATCAGGGTAAACTCCATCGGCTTCTCGACGCCTTCGCGCGAGATGCTGATGTGCACCGTAGTGCCCTTCGGCCCCTTAAGCAGATCGGCCACATCGCCGGTGCTCATGTTCTCGGTAGACTTTCCATCCACCGCAATAATTACGTCACCGGGATGAATGCCAGCCTTATAAGCAGGCGTACCGGTGAACGGGAAGATTACGATAACTTTATTGTTGCGCGGACCTACTGTCATTCCAACGCCGTAGTACTTGCCGCGCTGGTCTTCGCGCATCAGCGCGTAAGACTTGGGATCAAAGAAATTCGAGTGCGGATCCAGAGCGTGCAGCATCCCGGGAATGGCCCCGTTGTATATGGCCTTGTCCGGATTCACTGTCTCAGCGTAATTGTCCTCGATGATCGAGTAGACGTCGGTAAACTGCTTCAGGCTGTCTTTGACGTCGGAATCGCTGGAAGGCGACGAGGACTGTCCGCCGCGCTGAGCGAAAAGGATCCCTAAAAAACCGCATGCCAGCAGGAATAAAACTACGAGGAAGAGTGATCGGCGAGAACTACGAGCCATTAAATTTTCCTTCGATTGAGGGTTGTCGGCCTACCCTGGCTACCGCGCTGAATACACGCAGTATATCACTAGATTAGACTGCCCCGGATCCGAATGGTCACCACTGGTAACCATGATCTTGAACATCTCTATTATCAGATGCGAGCTAGGCGAGGAAGGTTCCGTACCGTTGAAATTCCCCTAAGTACGGATGTCCCCGCTGCTTCCCGAACCAGTTATAGATAAAGCGCGGTTGGAAGGGAAGTGAGGCCAAGCTAGCGGCCGTGGTCCCCCACCAGAAAGCGCTATTGACGCGTTGACCGGACCGCGATATTGTGGCGGGCACCAAACGTGCGGGGGCCCGTCTGGTAAGCGCGACCACCGGGGGTTTGAATGTGTCGCTTCGTCGAATAGTAGTCACAGTCTCCTGTGTCTTTTTTATCGTCCTGGCCGCTTCAAAATATCCTAGCGTCACCGTTCTCGCGGGCAATGTCTTCCAGCCCATCTCTCCTGAAGAATTGAAGATGACGAGCGAACCGCTCGCTCCCGGAGCCGCGGCCATCATCCTGTTTCGTCAGGTCGACCGAGATGACAACGGCACCACCTCCCACCAGGACGACTACGTCCGGATCAAGATACTCACAGAAGAGGGACGCAAACACGCGAATGTGGAAATCCCGTTTTTCAAGGAAAACGAAGACATCGTGCATGTTCGGGCCAGAACGATCAGGCCGGATGGCTCCACCGCTGAATTTGACGGGAAAGTATTTGAGAAGCCCATCCTGAAGAGCCGGGGCATGCGGTACATGGTGAAGACGTTTACGCTTCCCGATGTCCAAGTCGGTGGGATCATTGAGTACTTCTACACGTTCGATATGAAGGAACATGTCATCTACGATTCGAATTGGATCCTCAGCCAGGAACTCTTCACGAAGCAGGCGAGATTTTCTCTGAAGCCCTACAAAGGCGGCTACTCGCCGATCAACCTTCGTTGGAGCTGGCACGAACTTCCCCAGGGTTCCGAAGCCAAAGAGGGGCCGGACCACATTATTCGCATGGAAGCAAAGAACATCCCCGCTTTTCAGACTGAAGATTTTATGCCGCCGGCGAATGAATTGAAGTCCCGCGTTGACTTTATCTATAGCGAGGAGTTTCCAGAGAAGGATGCACAGACCTTCTGGAAAAAAGTGGGCCAAAAGCGAAACGGGCAGCTGGAAGGGTTTGTAGGAAAGCGCAAGGCCATGGAAGAAGCCGTGGCGGCTATTGTTTCGCCAAACGATTCGCAGGAAATAAAACTGCGAAAGATTTATGACCGAGTGCAGTCGCTTCGCAATACATCCTATGAAGTCCAAAAAACCACGCAGGAAGAGAAGCGAGCCAAAGAGAAAATCGCCGTGAACGTCGAGGATGTCTGGAAACGTGGTTACGGCGATGGTATGCAACTGACCTGGCTTTTCCTGGCTCTTGCCCGAGCATCGGGGTCCGAAGCATACGGCGCTTGGGTTTCGGACCGGCGCAATTACTTTTTTAACCCCGTCACCATGCAAAGCGGAAAGTTGGATTCCAATGTCGTGGTCGTCAAGGTGAATGGAAAAGACATTTATTTCGATCCAGGCGCGGCCTTCACGCTATTCGGCTTGCTGGCTTGGTCGGAGACTGGGGTGCAGGGTCTGCGGCTGGATAAAGATGGGGGAACATGGATCAGGACAACTCTGCCCGAAAGTTCGGAGTCGTGCGTGAAGCGCCAGGCGCAACTGCGGCTTACAGACACTGGCGACTTGGAAGGCAAACTATCCGTCACCTACACCGGGCTTGAGGCTATGTACCACCGGCTCGATGTCCGGCATGCAGATGAAGTAGCGCGAAAAAAATTTCTGGAAGATCGTGTCAAAGAACAAGTTCCCGCCGGAATGGAAGCGGACCTGACGAACAAGCCGGACTGGAGTGCTTCCGAAACTCCTCTGGTGGCTGAGTTTGACGTGAAGATTCCGGGTTGGGCGTCCAATGCCGGGAGGCGTGTCCTGATCCCTGCCGGAATTTTCACGGCAGGAGAGAAGCATGTGTTTGAACATGCAAATCGCATTCACCCGATTTACTTTGAGTACCCCTACGAAAAGGTAGATGACGTAACCATTGAACTTCCTTCGGGCTGGCAAATAAGCAGCGTTCCGAAGGGGCAAGAGAAGGAAGGGCAGGTGGTCAGCTACAGCCTGAAAATCGACGGATCCAAGAACACTCTGCACCTGACCCGCATGCTGAAGGTCGATGTCTTGCTTCTGGATCCAAAATACTATCAGGCGTTGCGAAATTTTTTCGGGTTAGTGAGGACCGGGGATGAAGAACAAATCGTATTGCAGCCAGGCGCCGCGACCGCGAGCAACTAATCCGCGAAATCTCCTACTGGCAGGGTGCATGACAGCGTGCATTTTCGCCTTAGTGCCGCGGGCCGCAGCAGGCGGAGATGCGCCGGCCTGGATGCACGCCTTGGTGAACACGCCGATTCCCACCTACGACGAGAAAACCGACGCAGTATTGCTGTATTCCGAGACAAACGTTACGGTAATTTCAACTGACAAGATACGGATGCAGGTGCGCGAGGCTTATAAGATTCTGCGGCCCGGTGGTCGTGAGCGCGGAATAGTATTTGTTGAGTTTTATCCTCAAAGGAAAGTCAAGAGTCTGCACGGCTGGTGTATTCCTGCCCAAGGCAAAGATTTCGAGGTGAAGGACAAAGACGCGATCGAGGTTGCGCCCAACGTCGACGGGGGCGAACTCATGTCGGACGTAAAATATAAGGTTCTGCACATTCCCGCTCCAGACCCAGGAAACATCGTGGGTTACGAGTATGAACTGGAGGAACAACCTTTTTTCCTTCAGGACACCTGGCATTTTCAAGAAGCTGATCCGGTACGTGAGAGTCACTATTCGCTCCAGGTTCCGCCCGGCTGGGAGTACAAAGCCTCGTGGCTAAACCATGCGGAAGTTAAGCCCACGCACGGAGGTTCCAACCAATCGCAGTGGGCGCTCAACGAACTCAAAGGCATCAGGAGAGAGCCGGAAATGCCGCCTCGAGACGGCGTAGCTGGCGCCATGATCGTTTCCTTCTTCCCGCCGGGAGGCCCTGCTCTGAACGGATTTGCCAACTGGGACGGCATGGGCAAGTGGTACGCGAATCTGGTGAGCGGCCGCATGGATGCCTCGGCGCCCATCAAACAGGAAGTGGCCACTCTCACTGCAGCGAAGACCACCCAATTGCAAAAGATGCAGGCGCTCGCCGCATTTGTACAGCGTGACATCCGCTATGTCGCCATTGAACTAGGGATCGGCGGCTGGCAACCTCATTCAGCTCCAGATGTATTCTCCCATCGCTACGGCGATTGCAAAGACAAGGCGACGTTGTTACGTACGATGCTGGCGGAACTTGGGATCGATACTTACCACGTCGTGATCTATACCGAGCGGGGCGCAATTACGCCGTTAACGCCCGCTCATCACGGATTCAATCACGCAATTATCGCCATTAAATTGCCGGAAGGAATGGCGGACCCGGCGCTGATCGCCACCATTCAGCATCCCAAGCTGGGAAAAATCCTATTTTTCGATCCGACGAACGAGTTGATTCCCTTCGGCCAGATTCCCGGGTATCTGCAGGCCAACTACGGTTTGCTTGTCACGCAAAACGGAGGTGAGCTGGTTGAATTGCCGCAGCAGCCCTCCTCAATGAACAGTATCCAGCGGACGGCCAAGCTGACTCTCGATACCAATGGCATGTTGAAAGGCGACGTAAAGGAGACGCGTCTAGGCGCGCGTGCATCTTTTGAGCGACGGCGATTGCGCACGACAACTCAAGACGTCGACCGCATCAAGCCCATCGAAGAGCTTTTGGCAAACTCGCTATCCAGCTTCCGCATTACGCATGCCACGGTTATCAATCTACAGCAAACAGACCTGCCTTTCGGTTTCAACTACTCCTTTGAGTCACAAAATTACGCCAAGAGCGCCGGCAACCTGTTGCTGGTGCGGCCACGAGTGATCGGTAACAAGGGCTTCAGTTTCCTGGAAACAAAGGAGCCTCGGAATTTTCCCATCGAATTCGAGGAACCTGCTCGCGACTCCGACACGTTTGAAATCACCATACCCGCGGGCTACACCGTCGATGATCTGCCTCCGCCCGTCGATGCCGATTACAGCTTCGCCAGCTACCACGCCAAGACTGTCGTAAAGGGCAATGTGGTCGACTACACCCGGACTTTTGAGGTGAAAGAACTGAGTGTGCCTGTCGATAAAGCCGAAGATCTCAAAAAGTTCTATCGCATCATTGCCGGGGATGAACGAAACACCATGGTTCTTAAGCCCATCCCGTAGCATTACTTCCTGACCGGAATCCGCTGAAGCGCGACAATACAGCAGGGAAGAGTTGCCAACCTCGCGTTGCCGCCTTGGCTCTGCCGCATTATGATGAGGCATGAGCTTTTCCGACACGGTCTTTCTCTTCTTCCTGGCCCTTATTCTTTTTGGACCGAAGAAGTTGCCGGAGATGGCTCGTCAAGCCGGACGTCTGCTCGCTGAACTTCGTCGCGCCTCGAATGAATTCAAGTCGCAGATCGAAACAGAAATCGCTCACCTTGAGGTCGAAAAGCATCAGACAAATACTCCCAGTCCTCCTCCGGCGGGGACGGTCGCAAGTTTGAGCGTTAACCCATCGGCGGAATCAATTCCTCACCACCCCGAATCAGTCGCGAGTCTTGCGGCTCCAACTGTGGAAACGCCGGCGCTGAGTTCAAGCCCAATCCCCGCCTCTGATGCGAGCACTGCAACCGAGGCTGCCGCGGACTCCAACCCTTCGACCTCGCAGGCTTCACATGTTTGAAACCGCAACCGAGGTCACCAATGAAGAACCGAGCCGCGACGCCATGCCGACCATGGGATTTCTCGATCATCTCGAAGAGCTGCGTCGACGCCTCGTTTATTCCATTGCTGCGGTGGCAGTCGGCTTTTTTGCCTGCTGGTGGAAGGTGGAGCTCATCTATGGCGTCATGCAGCGCCCGATCATGGACGTGCTCCGAGCAAACGGCCTCTCGGAAAAACTGGTCTACCTGAATCCGACTGAGCCCTTCAACCTTTACTTGAAGGTTGCCGCCTTGGCTGGTCTGTTTCTTATGTCTCCATTCGTGCTTTATCAAGTGTGGATGTTCATCTCGCCGGGGCTTTACCGCAACGAGAAGCGCTACATCGTCCCGTTCATGGTTTCGACTATCGCTTTGTTCACAGCTGGCGGATATTTCGGGTACAAAGTTGTGTACCCGCAGGCACTCGGTTTTCTGGTTCACTTCGGCCGGCAATTTCAGCCGATGATCACCATTTCGGAGTACACATCTTTATTTCTCAGCATCATCCTCGGCATGGGACTGATTTTCGAGATGCCGATTCTGATCTTTTTTCTCGCATTAATGGGCATTGTCACTGCCGGTTTCATGTGGAAGAATTTTCGCTATGCAATTCTGCTGATTTTTATCGTCGCGGCGATCGTCACGCCTACGCCAGACATCTTGAGCATGTGCATTTTCGCTGCTCCTATGGTTGCCCTCTACGCGATCAGCATCGGGATCGCCTTTGTGGTTCATCCGACACAGCGCCGGGCACGTAAAGAAAAACAGGCCACGTAAGTGGACGAACAGTTTTTCATGCGGCTGCCGATCTGAGGACTGATCTTGAAGATATGGATCTTGAGGGATATGGATTGATTCGACTAATCTTTTCCGTTGCCTTGTTGCTCGCCTTTGGAACCTCTGTCATCGCCTGCGGCGGTGAGAAGAGCGTTACTCCAATGAGGGCACAAAGCCCGGTCGCAACCACTCCCGCCGACGGAAGCGTTCTCAAGATTTCCTTGCCGCCCGACAATGGCCCTCCACCCAAGATCGATGGATCGCGGGCTATGCAGTATGTGAAGGAGATCGTAGCGTTCGGCCCGCGTCCACTCGGCAGCGCCAATCACAAAAAAGTTGAGGACTACATCCTCGCCCACCTCAAATCCGACGCGGTCGAGAATGATATTTTCACTGCCGACACGCCCGAAGGAAAGTTTCCAGTCCACAACATCATCGCCAAGTTTCCTGGAACGAAAGATGGCATCATTGTGATTGCCAGCCATTACGATACGAATTACCCGCTGCGCAAAACGTCCTTCATAGGCGCAAATGACGGCGGCTCATCCAGCGCTCTGCTCCTGGAATTTGCCAATCAACTCCGCGGCAAGCCCCGCGAAGGCTACAGCATCTGGCTGGTGTGGGACGACGCCGAAGAGGCAATAAAGCCCGACACCGAGGTACCTTTTCTCGATGACAGCCTGTACGGCATTAATCATCTTGCACAAACGTGGGAAGCCGACGGCACCTTGAAAAAGATCAAGGCGTTTCTGCTGGCGGACATGGTCGGAGATGCGGATCTAAATATTGAGCGCGATACGAATTCGACGCCTTGGCTCGAAGATGTTGTGTATGAAGCCGCCACACGGCTGGGGTACCAATCCCATTTCTTCGGGCGAACACAAGCGGTGAGCGACGACCATATTCCTTTCGTAAAACGCGGCGTACCCTCCGCCGATTTTATCGACTTCAACTATGGCTATAACGACGTGTTCTGGCACACCACGCAAGATACCGTCGATAAGCTAAGCGCGAAAAGCCTGGAAATTGTTGGCGCCACCATGTTGGAGACAATTCGCATTCTCGACAAGATGGATTCACTTCCGCCGAAATAAGTCTCAGCAATCTCCGCACGATTTTCTCCGCGTATCCGCGATAACCTTTTGCTCTTTTTCAGAATTTAATTTCTAATTCACCCCTATGCGAAAGCCTGAGCTTCTTTGGCTGTGCATTTTCACGAGCGCCTTATGTCTTGCCGCCAGTCCTGTCGTAGAGAGTGACATAGAGGCCACTGACGCGGCCCGCATCATTCAGTTTGCTCTGCAACCGTCGTCTCTCCAAACCAACCTCCGCAATCTAACCGATGAGATTGGCGGCCGCGTGCCGGGAACTCCCGCCATGCAGCGCGCCATCGACTGGGGAGTGCAGGCGTTTAAGGCTGCGGGCGCCGATAGCGTTCACACGGAAGAGTTCGTCATCCCGAATTCGTGGGCAGAGGGCGCCACGGAGATGACGGTCAGCGCTACGGGGACGCAGCTTCCGAAAGTCGAATTCCACGTCCGTTGCGTCTCCGTCGCTTGGGCACCTGCACTCGCTTCGGTGAAGCACGTGCCAGTTATCGACGTCGGTAAGGGCAGCCCGGCCGAGTTTGCCAAAGCTGGAGACATTTCCGGCAAGATCGTTCTAATCCATTCGACGGTACTCAAGACCTGGGACGATCTTTTCGCGGAATACGCAATTGCGCCGCCCGTAATCACCGCGGCCGTCCACGGAAAAGCAAAGGCTGTGGCCTTCATCGCCACACGCGAGCACGACATCCTTTACCGTCATACGAACTCTGCCGAAGGAGAAATTGACCGCATTCCCCAAGTGCTGGTGGCGCGCGAAGACGGTGAGCGAATCGGCCGCCTTCTCGCATCGGGCCATCCAGTGTGGGCCGATCTCAGCATTCCCAATCAGATTGCCGGGCCAATCAAGACTGCGAACGTGATTGCGGAAATCAAAGGCAGCGAGAAGCCTGACGAATTCGTCATCCTCGGCGCCCACCTTGACTCGTGGGAGCTTGGAACCGGAGCACTCGACAACGGATGCAATGCCGCACTGGTAGTGGATGCGTTGCGTACGATCAAAGCCTCTGGGCTGAGGCCTCGCCGCTCCATTCGCTTCATTCTATTTTCCGGTGAGGAGGAAGGTTTGCTCGGTTCGCGCGCCTACGCCGTCGCTCACCGCCCCGAACTCGACAACGCTGGCGGCGTGATTATCTACGATTCCGGTATCGGCAAGACGACCGGCTTTGCCGATGGCGGCCGCAAGGACGTGCTGGAGACCGCCCACCGACTGATTGCCCCTCTTCACCAATTCGGCGTGACAGAATTGAAAACTGACATGGAATGGGGTACTGATCATTTTGATTTCATGCTGGAGGGCGTGCCAACGTTTGTTGCCGACCAGGACGAGAGTAACTACCTGGAAAATTATCATGCCGTTTCTGATACCTACGACAAGGTAGATTTCGCGCAGCTTAAGAAGCACGTCGCCGAGGCCGCCGAGTTCAGTTTCGCGCTGGCTAATCTTCCAGAAAAGATCGGGCCGCGTTTTACTCGCGCGCAAATCGAGAACTCGCTTCACGAAACTGATAGCGAGGAAATGCTTAAAGCCTCAGGCCTTTGGGACGCGTGGCAGGGTGGAAGACTTGGACGACAGAAATAAGTGCTGACGTTCTTGATTCAGCAAACAGAATCAAAAGTCGCGATTGAACAATTCGTAATTCCTGCAAACGGACTATTTATTGCTCTATTTCTGGATCCTCTTTAATCTGTTCGCGGTCGGCATGCTGGTGTTGGACCTTTTGGTCTTCCATCGCCGTAGTCATGTCGTTAGCTCGCGCGAGGCGCTGGCTTGGAGCGCCATGTGGGTAGCCTTGGCCGCGGCGTTTGCAGCACTGCTGTTTTTCTGGCAAGGACGCCAGGTCGCCCTCGAGTTCGTTACCGGCTACGTCCTCGAACTTTCCCTCAGCGTCGACAACCTCTTCATCTTTTTGGTGATCTTCCGCTACTTCGCCGTTCCCGAGGAGTACCAGCGTGGCGTCCTGTTTTGGGGAATTATCGGAGCGCTCCTCATGCGCGGCCTATTCATTCTTGCCGGAGTTGGCCTGATCGAGCGCTTCCATTGGATTCTTTATCTCTTCGGCGCACTCCTGATTTACAGCGGGATTCGCCTCGGTTTTTCAGGCGAGCACCAGGTCCATCCCGAGAAAAACCCAGCGGTTCGCGCGCTCCGCCGATTGATGCCAGTCACTGATGACTATCAAGGCTCGCGCTTTTTCGTGCGGGGATGGAAAGGGAATCCCGGTCTCTATGCCACGCCGCTGTTAGTTGTTCTGGCGGTCATCGAAACCACGGATCTGCTTTTCGCGGTCGACTCAATTCCAGCGGTGCTGGCGGTCACGTTGAACGCATTCATTGTTTACACCGCCAATGTGTTCGCAATCCTAGGATTGCGTTCGATGTATTTCGCTGTCTCCGGACTGATGAAAATGTTTCGCTTCCTGCACACCGGACTGGCATTGGTGTTAGTTCTAGTGGGCCTTAAGATGATCGCCGCGGATCATTATCCTATTCCGACGCTGTGGATGCTGGGTATAGTTGCGCTAGTACTGTTGATCTCCATTGCAGCGTCGGTCGCATTTCCAACAAAGACTGCTTAAACAATCACTGTCGTAAACCGCAGAATGGTATCACTTCCAACCGCAATCCAATCAAAGTCCGAGCGCGCATAAGCTATGATGGAACTCCCATGGCGCAGGTCACCATCCATGTCCCGCCGCGGCCTTACCAGGCCAGAATTGAAAGCGGATTGATATCGCGGTCTGGACCTTTGCTTGCAGAGCTCTTGCCGAAAGCCAGCAAAGTTTTTGTCGTAACAGTCCCGCCCGTGCGCCGCCGCTGGGGGTCAAAGCTACTGGGATCGCTAACCTCAGCGGGTTTCAAGCCTCAAGTGCTTCAAATGCCCAACGGCGAGCCTGCCAAAAAGTTGAACACGGTTGAAAGGCTGGCGGAAAGGCTATCTCGACTGGGTGCGGACCGTAAAGCTGTCCTGATTGCGCTGGGTGGCGGCGTGGTCGGCGATGTTACCGGATTGTTGGCTTCTCTCTACATGCGCGGCGTGGAACTCGTACAGATCCCTACTACGGTCCTCGCTCAGGTAGATGCTGCAGTGGGCGGTAAGACTGGCGTGAACCTCGGGGCGGGGAAGAACCTGCTCGGTACATTTCATCATCCGCGCGTTGTCCTGATTGATCCCGAAGTTCTCAGCACGCTTCCCGATCGCGATTTTCGCGCTGGACTTTACGAAGCCCTCAAGTGCGGCATCATCGGCGATCTGGATCTTTTTTTGCGCTTCGAACAGAAGCGGGCTCAAATCCTGAAGCGCGATCCGGTCGAGCTTGAAGGTGTGATCGCGCAGTCGGTGAAACTCAAAGCGGAAGTTGTCTCCGCCGACGAACAAGAAGGTGGCCTACGCCGTGTTCTCAATCTCGGACACACTATCGGCCACGCGCTCGAGGCCGAAACCGGATATCGCAGCCTGCTTCACGGCGAGGCCGTTGCCTGGGGAATGATTGCCGCCACCAACATTGCCCTCACCGTCGGACGTACCGATAGCGTGACGGCGGGACGTATTGCTGACGCCGTTTTGAGTCTGGGCCGCTTGCCTGAGCTCAAGGTAAGTTCCCGGAAGATTCTTGCGCGTCTGCAAGCCGATAAGAAAACTCAGAATGGCGTGGTGCATTTTGTCCTGCCGCGCGAAATTGGAAAAGTTGAGATCGCCGCCGATGTGCCCGACAAAGTGGTGATCAATGCCGTTGAGGAGTTGAGACGGCTCTCTCGTGGCGGCTGGGGCAAGAAAAAATGAAATTGTGGATTACGATTTATTAATCGCGGAACACGAAGGGATAATCTGAAATCCTGCGTTCCCAAAGAACAGCCAACCAGCAACATTACATGCACGTCACCCACAAACCCGTAGTTGGGGCGGCCCCGGAGGGCGCAGGCGACGCTTCTTCGGCGGCACGCGCCGTCCGCGAGATGTTTACTTCGATCGCGCCCCGCTACGACTTGCTCAACCATGTTTTGTCGTTCAACATCGATCGTTTATGGTGGCGCCGCACTGCGCGCGCCTTCGCGGAAATCCTCGCCCAGCCCGACGCTCGAATTCTGGATCTCTGCTGCGGTACCGGAGACATGACCTTCGCTTTGCGCAAACAGGCGCGGAAGAATGCTCCGCAATTATTAGGCGCTGACTTCTCGCACGCAATGTTGGACCGCGCCCGTTCAAAATCACTCTCCAAGCCCTCAGCCAATGGCAGGTCTGCCTCGCCGCACTGGATCGAGGCCGACGCTCTCTGTCTTCCGTTTCCCGACCGGCACTTCAACCTGGTCACTTCGGCTTTCGGCTTCCGCAATCTCGCTGATTACGATCGCGGCTTACGTGAGATTGCGCGGGTGTTGCGCGGGGGCGGCGAGTGCGGCATCCTCGATTTCAGCGAACCCAAGGGACTCATCGGACAGCTCTATCGCCTGTATTTCAAACAGGTTTTGCCGCGTGTCGGCACAATGCTTTCTGGCGTCCGAGGGCCTTACGCATATCTACCTGATTCCGTCGAACGGTTTCCTCCGCCTGAGGAAATGCTGGATCGCATGCATCGCGCGGGTTTTCGCGACGCCAGTTGGACGCCTTATACCTTCGGGATCGCGGGCTTATATCGCGGAAAAAGGTAACGCCCGAATCGCCCGCGAAGGTTATTGAGCTATTTCACCTTCAGGTGCTGCGGGAATTTTCTTGAAGCTATCAGCAAAAGCATCGGCGATCGAGTAGCGGATCACACTTTCATATTCGTTGCCGAGGAAATCGCGCAGCCGATCCGTGTTCATAATGTATTCACCGGTCATATAGGTCAGCGCTTCGGGGGGGATGGCTGAGATCTGCCATTTCCACAAAAACCGCAGAACCAACCCCATCGCCCACTTTCCAGGGACGCGTAACAGTTTTGCCTCTGCAAGTTCGATGCAACGGCCAAACGTGAGAGGATCGCCACGCCCCGCCACATTCAGAATAGTGAGGCGTTGTACCTCCGGATCGCGATGCAGAATGTGGCCAATCAGCCGGGCCATATCGTCCACGTGCACGAACTGAATCCTATTGTCGAGATAATGTTGTCCGGCGGGTAGTAGACACGGCAAGCGCTTGCCCTGATGCCGCATTTTCTCCGCCCGGGCGCTCTTGCCATTGGGCGTTCCGCGAAACGCTCCCAATAAATAATTTTCAACGCTGGCCCCCGCAAAAATATGCGGACGCAAAATATAGACGCTGCAGCCGCGCAAAGCCGGCGCCCGCTGCTGCGCCACTTCATCGGACTGCTTCTTGTGAATCGCGTAAGGTAAACTGTGTGCCGCCAGCACGGAATCTTCGGTCGCCGGTTCAGGCAGGTTCGGACCGTAGGCAGAGACGCTGCTGGGAAAAATGAATTGCCGGACCGGCGACTCGGCCGTACGGTTTGCTTCTGTGACCGCTTCCATCACTCGTGCAGTGCCCGCCACATTAATCTGCCACATGCGCTCCACATCGAGCACGCCAGTACGCACGGGGTCAATTACGAACGCAAGATGGATTACCGAGACGGGACGAGTGTCGCGCAGCAGTTCGTAAAGCGTTCGAGTGGAAGACTCGTCGCCCAAATCGAGACGCTCGAACAGCAACGGTAAATCAGTTTGGGGTGGACTAAGGTCCACCCCAAACACTGAAAAGTCTCCGAGCAACGGGAGCAACCTTAAGCCGAGGTTCCCCGCAATGCCGGTGACCACGACAACAGGCTTCTGGCTCATCAGTTCGGCTTCGACGGTGGAGCTTGAGCCGGCGGAGGCTGCGCAGGCGGATTTTCAGCTGGTGGAGCACTCTGGGGTTGCGCCATGCGCGAATGCGGCATGTGCGGCGGCCCTTGATGCATGCCAGCAGGGCCGGCCGGTGCTGCCGGTCCAAAGTAAGCCTCGTTGGGCACTGCCTGGAATGAGTTCGTGTACTTGTCCATCATTTCCTTCATGCGCTCGCCCTTCAGCTTGTTGTGGATTTCATCTTTCACCTGGTCAAGCGGAAGAGTTTCCTTGCTCACCACCTTGTAAACGTAATGGCCGCCGTTGTCGCTGATGACCTGCGATACCTCGCCGGCCTTCAGCTCAAATACCGCAACATGCGCCGGAGGCAGTCCCGTTCGCCGCACCTTGGGCAAGTTCACCGTTGGGTTATCTACTTTTGTGCCAGCGGCCTCGAAAGCTTCTTTCTGAAGTTTTACGAAATCCTCACCCGCTGCCGCCCGTGCGCGCAACGTGTCGGCCAACTTGTTCATTTCTTGCTCGCCTTGCTCTTGCTTGGCTTTGTCAGCAGCTTCTTTAGCCTTTTGCTGCTCATCGGTCAGTTTCTCCGGCTCTTTGCCCTCTTCTTTCTCATCGGGTACGGCCTGCTTATAGCGGGGAAGGAACAAACGGTCGAGGGAGAACTGTTCGTATGCTTCGGGATTTTTCTTGTAATAGGCCGCAACTTCCGTTGCCGGGACTTTGTCTGCTTCTTCCTGCACGGTGCGTTGCAATTCCGTGGTCAGAATCTGCATTCTGGCAATCTTCATCGTCTCCACGAATCGCGGACTCTTGTCGAGACCCTTCTCCTTTGCCGCTTCCGACATCGCCATGAATCGGGGAAGCGCCTGTTCCAGTTGGCGTTTCAATTGGGGCGTGACGTTCGGCGAAAGCCCGCCGGCGATCTTCTCAAACTGCGCCCTCGTAACCTCGGTCTTGCAGTCAGCCGGCTTTTTGGCAGGCGCCGCAGCCTTGCTTGCGCCGGTTTTGGACGCGGCCGCAGTCTTCGGCGCCGCCGGGCACACGCCCTTGATCGTCAGTACAATCGCAGTCTCCGGAACTTCCGCAGCGGGCTCTGGAGCCTTAGCGGCAGCGCCTGGCGCTTGGGCGGGGGTCGCCTGAGCCGGCGCAGTTTCTGGCTTTGCCTGTCCCCAGGCCAGCGTTCCCAAAAGTACACACAGCAACCAACTCTTACGCATACAAGTATTCCTCCAGGATTGGTAGATCAGGAAGTTGGACAGCCGAACCTAGCATCCTAGCATAGAGCCGGTTTTCGAAAGTAGATGCCAGGCGGCTCCCTTCGTGGACCTTCGTGCCCTTACTGGTCTGAGGAATTTGATTTTCACCCGGAATAGCTGTGTCGCCGTTTCCCGTTGGCGCAATCTTTCATTACCAGCGATAATCCCATAATGTCAGGGAGTCCGGCCCTCTACTCGCCCAATGCCATGCGCGCCGAGAAGCGCGCGGTCGCCGGAAATTCCGTGATTGCCGCTCTCTTCATCACCGGAGGCAAGATTTTCGTTGGCATTACTACGGGCAGCCTCGGAATACTTTCGGAAGCTGCCCACTCTGCCCTCGATCTCATCGCGGCCCTGCTCACCTATTTTTCTGTTGGAGTCTCCGACAAGCCTGCCGATGCAGACCATCAATACGGCCACGGCAAGGTTGAGAATTTCTCCGCCTTCGTCGAAACGGGATTGCTTTTGCTTACCTGCGCCTGGGTAATCTACGAAGCGATTGTGCGTCTGTTTTTTCGCCGTGTGGAAGTGGAGCCTTCTGTCTGGGCCTTTGCCGTAATGCTTATTTCAATGGCCGTCGACTGGTGGCGATCGCGCGCACTGGGGCGCATTGCTACCAAGTATGACAGCCAGGCCCTGGAAGCCGACGCGCTTCATTTTTCCACCGACGTCTGGTCCGCGGGCGTGGTAGTCGTCGGCCTTGCGCTCATTCTGCTGGGAAGAGTCTATCGTCTAGACTGGCTCCAGTTGGCCGATCCGGTCGCTGCATTGTTTGTCGCCGGCGTGATTGTTTCCGTGAGTTGGCGCCTGGCGCGGCGCACCATCGACGCGTTGCTCGATGCCGCTCCCGCTGGGGTCCGAGTCCAGATCACCGATGCCGTCTCGCACGTGGATGGCGTGCTCGAAATTGGACGAGTGCGAATCCGTCGCGCGGGCAATCGTTATTTCGCCGATCTTGCTGTCGGCCTCGCTCGTACCGTCACCTTCCAGCGTTCCGAACAGTTGGTAGCCGCGGTAACGGACGCGGTCCACAGCATTCTTCCTGACGCCGACGTTACCGTTCAGCCGCTGCCGCGTGCTGAGCGCTCAGAAAATATCTTCGACCGCATTCGCGCTGTGGCTACCCGCCACAACCTTAACGTTCACGACATCAGCGTGCAGGATCTCGCCGGCCAGCTCCACGTTGAGCAGCATGTTGAACTCGATGAGCGCATGACCCTCAAGAGTGCCCACGATCAAGTCACCGATCTCGAAGCCGACATGCGCCGCGACGTGCCTGGGATCGCTGAAATCCTCACTCATATCGAAAGCGAACCCTCGACCATTGAACAGCCTGAGGAACTGGTTCGCGATGCGAACCTGGAGCGGCAACTCAAAACAGTTGCCGATCAGTTCCCAGAAATTCTGGATGTCCACGATTTTGTTGTTACACGGGTTCGAGGACGCCTTTACGTTTCCTGCCACTGCACCCTCTCCGACGATCTGTCGCTCGCGCGGGTCCATGACATCCAGACTGAACTGGAAACCCATTTCAAGCAGGCCGCGCCGGAGCTTTTTCGCGTATTGATCCATCCCGAGCCCAGCACGGACAACCGCAGGTAAGGAAGCAAACCCCGAACTGATTAGCCGTGATGGAACTTGGAACCTTATCTCGCCGTATGCAAGTTCAGAAGCTGTGACGAAGGAGCGCGAAGATGTTCAATACGTTGCCCACGGTCATTCTGCTGGACATTGCGATTTTCTTTACGGCGCTGTCCTGGGGTTTGGGAGCGTATCTGGTTGACAAGAAGGCGCACGTCTTCGCTTCGCTCGCGATCGGCTGCTTTGTCTGCCTCTTCGGATACAGCGTCGAAAGTCTTGGCGCACCTTCGTGGGCGGTAGTGGCGGCGCCCATTCCTTTGGATTTCCTGCTTTTATGGTACGTTCTGAGAAGGCTGCGGAAGATGCTCGTTGCCTATGCCGCAATTTGGGCCATCTACATCGTCTTCCACATCCTGTTAAGTAAGTTTTTTCACTACGACTCGCTGATTCCCGCCTGGAGATTGCACTCGTGATTCGGCACTGAGTCGTTTTAGAGCCAGAGGATCCATCATGATTGAAGCTCGCACTACCTGGATTGAAAAGCAGCGTTTCGACGGCATCGCCAGTAGCGGCCACTCCATCGTGGTCGACGGCGACAAGTCCGGCGGCAACAGTCCTATGGAATTAGTTCTCATCGGCCTCTGCGGCTGCACCGGTTACGACGTCGTCTCCATTTTGCAGAAGAAACGCGAAGCCTTCACTAGCCTCGAAGTTCGCGCTGAAGCCGAGCGCGCTCCCGAACCGCCGACGGTCTACACCCAAATCAAAGTGACGTACCGCGTCGGAGGGAAAGTATCGCGTAAGGCGGTCGAGGACGCGGTCCGACTCTCGAAAGAAAAATATTGTTCGGTCTCCGCCATGCTTGCCAAAACTGCAAAGATTACCTCCCAGATTGAATACCTTGACGGGTAGACTGGGTATTCTTTCGTAGTGTTCGTGACCGCTTCGAAGAAGCGCGATCTTCAGTCGCGCTGTGAGGCCGTCTTGACCACGTCGTTCCCGCTGCCTCATCATCGAAACGATCCCGAGGTCCACAATCCCCACGACAAATCACGAAAGCACACATGCACATCCTCTGCGGGGCTATTTGTTCATTGGCGCGGCCGCATTTCTCTGGGGAGTTTCCGCTGCACTGGGCCGTGCCGTCTTCACGGGTAAACTTTCGCTGGGCACGTCTGCTCTTCGTCCCATCGATCCGCTGATTCTTTCGCAGACCCGTGCCACCTTCTCACTGCTCGTGTTACTTGCGGTGCTGGTTGGCTCCAAGGGCTGGCAGCGGATAAAGTTGCCTGCTCGGGATCTCGCTTATTGCCTCCTGCTCGGGACGCTCGGAGTAGCCATCTCGAATTATTTCTATTACGTCGCGATTCAACGGACAAATGTCGCCACCGCCATCATCGTGCAATACACCGCCCCGGTCTGGGTGCTGCTTTATGTGGTAGCACGCGGCCACCAAAAACTCTCATTGCAAAAAGTTACCGCGGTGGGCCTGGCAGTGGTGGGAATCGCGCTCGTCATCAATCTTTTCAGCCACGGTTCCGCGCTTCGCCTTGACGCGTATGGCCTCGGAGCGGCGCTGCTCGCATCATTCTCTTTTGCTTTCTACAACGTCGCCGGACACCGCATCCTGGCCCGCTACGATCGTTGGCGCGTCCTGCTCTGGACCCTCGCGGCGGCCTCCGCCTTCTGGCTCGTCGTCAATCCCCCGTGGAAAATCGTTAGCGCTCACTATGTGCCCGCGCAATGGATATTTCTGTTCGTTTTCTCGATAGTCTCCGTACTAGGACCGTTCTCCTTCTACTTCCTCGGCCTGCAGCATCTCGAACCTACTCGCGCAATCATTGCCAGTTGTCTCGAGCCGGTGTTTTCCATTCTTCTTGCAGCTTTGCTGCTGGGCGAAGTGTTACGTCCAATTCAGACTGTCGGAATACTCTTTGTGCTCGCCGCCATCGTGATTGTGCAGCGCCCCGGACGGAGCGTCGACGAGGAGTACGTCTTGGTCGAACCGATGGAGTAGGATTTCGGAAAGCTAGGATTAACTGCTGACTCGGGCAACGGTTCCAGACTCTGAAAATCCGTTTTCGCAACAGTCGACTTCTACTCCAGGGTTTTTCCTCGCGTCTCCGGCAATTGGGTCGTCATCAATGCAGCCAGCAGATATCCCGCCCCGCACAAATAAAACGCCCAGCTTAGTCCCCTGGTCTGGGCTACGCGTCCAATTACCAGCGGCGCTACAGCGCTCAGCGTTCGCGCACCGCTGTAAGTAAATCCCAATGCCCGCGCGCGCACTCCGGTTGGAAATATCTCGCTGCCCACGATTCCGGAACCTGAAAAGATGCCAGTCCCGAAGAAAGCGACTAGCGTTCCCAAGATCATGAGGAAAATCGGAGACTGCGCCGCGGCGTAAAGTGGAATGATCAGCGCTGCAGCTGAACTGTACAAGAGAAATGCCCTCTGCCTGCCCAGGCGATCGGCCACCCACCCGAAACTTGCATAGCCTGGGAACATCCCAAACAAGTTCAGCTCGACCAGAAGCGCGGTGGTTCCTATCACTCCGAAACCACGCCCACCTTGCGAAACGGGAAGCGATAAATAGGGCGGCATCCAGGTGAACAAACCCCACCAGGCAAACATCCCGAAGAAATTAAACAACAAAAGCGCAATCGTGTGACGCGCATAAGGCGGGCGAAAAATAATCCGAAAATTCGTAGAGATGTAACTTCTTGCGTCTCCACCTGCGGCGCTAACACCCTCATCTTGATTCCGGGATCGCGGCAACCTCCGCTCTTCCCACATCACCGATTCCGGCACGCCCCGCCGAATCCACAAAGTCAGTAGCGCCGGCAGTATTCCAATGAAAAATACTGCGCCCCACCCGAAATATCGCGCTACCGGCCCGGCCACCAAAGCCGCCGCGGCAAAGCCAATCGCCCACGAGCTTTGCACCACAGAAATGGCTTTTGCCCGAAACTCTGTCGGCCAGGTTTCCGCCACGAGGGTTGCTCCCGTATTCCATTCGCCGCCCATCCCCAACCCAAGCAGGAATCGCGCTGCCGCCAGCATCGCAACGCTCGTCGCCAGGCCCGAGGCAAATGAGCATACCGAATACGTCAAAATGCTCAACATCAACGCCTGCTTGCGTCCCATACGGTCAGCAAGAAATCCAAACAACACTCCGCCCACGCCAGATGCCAGCAATGTAAGCGTACCGAGCAGCCCAGCCGTAGTCTTGCTCATGCCCAGGTCGCGCATGAGCAGCGCGAGCACCAGCGCATAGAGCATGGCGTCGAACGCATCGAGCGCCCAGCCAAGTGACGCAGCCAGCAATGTCCGCCGCTGGATTGGCGTCGCTTGCCGAATCAGTTGGATGGGACCGATTGCCATGAATGGCGGATTGTACGGCGCGGCCAGAAAAAGTCAATTTTCGACTTCGGAAACGTCCTGCGATTGTTCTGAAGCTGATTTATCCGCGATGGCGGTTCGTGTGTGCTGTGAGGATAGGGCGAGCGTTGAACCGTCCGCAGACTGCTCCCCTTCTGCATTTCGTTGACTTGCCCGTTTCACGCACGTACGATTCTGCTCGAGTGATTGGCCAAAACATCTCGCATTACCGCATCGTCGAAAAACTCGGGGGCGGTGGGATGGGCGTGGTATACAAGGCCGAGGACACACGCCTGCATCGCTTCGTAGCCCTCAAATTCTTGCCGCAGGAAGTTGCCCGCGAGCCGCAGGCACTTGCCCGTTTTCAACGTGAAGCTCAAGCCGCCTCTGCACTGAATCATCCCAACATCTGCACGATTTATGACATTGGCGAGCAGGACGGCGAGGCTTTCATCGCCATGGAGTTTCTGGAAGGTGTGACGTTGAAGCACCGCATCGCTGGGCGTCCGCTGGATATTGAAACTCTGTTGTCCCTGGGGATTGACATCGCTGATGCGCTCGACGCTGCCCACAGTGCCGGCATTGTGCATCGCGACATCAAGCCCGCAAATATTTTTGTCACCAGGCGCGGGCACGCCAAGATTTTGGACTTTGGATTGGCGAAGCTTACACCCTCGCCCAGTTCGTCGGGCCAAAATGCTTCCAGTAACTTGCAGACATTGACGGTGGATGAGCAGCATCTGACCAGTCCGGGTGCGACGTTGGGCACGGTGGCCTACATGTCGCCGGAACAGGTCCGCGCTAAAGAACTGGATGCGCGAACCGACATCTTCTCCTTCGGAGCGGTGCTCTACGAGATGGCGACGGGGACGCTACCGTTCCAGGGTGAAAGCGTCGGAGTAATTTTCAAGGCGATTCTGGATGGAGAACGCGCTCCAGTTATTAGCGTCAATCCCGGCATGCCCGCCGATCTCGAACGGATCATTGCGAAGTGTTTGGAGAAAGATCGAGACCTGCGCTACCAGCACGCCTCGGAGGTCCGGACTGATCTGCAACGTTTGAAGCGCGACGCGGACTCGGCCCAGTTCACAGCGGCGCACGCACCAATGCAGGCCGGAAGCCGGTCGCGCTGGTTAATTCCCGGCGTGCTTTGCTTCATCGCGGTGATGGCACTAGTTTTCCTGATTGCGATGCGCTGGAAAGCTTCAGGCTCTCCTTTGCAGACCACACTCTCCCAAGTGACTTTTGCCGAGGGAGTCGAAGAATATCCCGCGTGGTCACATGATGGCAGGAACCTGCTGTACACCGGCGAGGTCGGCAAGATTCACAAGATCTTTCGGAAAGACCTGGCGAGTCGGCAAGATTTGCAGTTGACGTATAGTGACTTTGACGAACTCCAGCCAAGCTGGTCGCCAGACGGAAAACAAGTTGCGTTTGTACGTGCTCGCCAGCCCGGCGTGAAGCTGCAACCGGGCGACGTTTTCGGCGAATTCCAGGATGGAGATGTCTGGGTGCTCGACCTGGCATCAGGTAAAGAAAGCAAACTTGTAGACAACGCCTTTAATCCGGCGTACTCGCCAGACGGCAAGCGCATTGCAGTGGATGCGTCCTGGGCCGCACCGCGGCGGATTTGGCTGGTTGATCGCGACGGCCACAATCCTCAACAGATCACGACCGATACCAGCGAGGAAGTTGCCCATGTGGCGCCTTCCTGGTCTCCTGACGGGAAGAACATTGTTTTCCAGAATCTGGTGCGAACGAAGTTTGATATTCGCGTCGTGAACCTGGAATCGAAGCAGATGAAGTGGATTACCAACGACTTGTTCAGCAACATACGTCCGGCGTGGTCGCCGTCCGGCAAGTTCATCTATTTCTCTTCCTACCGGAGCGGCGGAATAAATATTTGGCGAGCGCCCGTCAAAGCGGATGGGACCGTTCGCGGGCCGCTGCAACAAGTGACCACGGGCGCCGGACAAGATGTTGAAGTTGCCGCTTCACCCGATGGCAAGGGCCTTGCTTTTGCCACGCTGCGGCAGAATGCCGACATCTGGAAACTCCCAGTCCTGCCGCAAACTGGATTAGTGCGAGGGTCGCCCGAGGCAGTAGTCAGCACAACCCGAGAAGACAGTCGGGGCGCATGGTCGCCGGACAGTAAGACAGTGGCCTTCAATTCCGATCGCGCGGGTGACATGAATATTTGGCTTCTTTCGCCCGGGGATTCCAACGCGCGCCAGCTTACAAGCGGACACGGCGGCGACTTCCAGCCAAACTGGTCGCCGGATGAAAAAAAAGTTATTTTCTTCTCTTCTCGTTCAGGGACACCAAATGTTTGGGAAGTAGAACTCGCCACCGGAGCATTGCGGCGTTTGACTTCGAACTCCGGAATGAACGTCAACCCCTTCTTTTCTCCTGAGGGAACGCTTATCGCCTACCAGTCGGATCAGAGCGGCAGGTTGGAAGTCTGGGTCATGAACTCCGATGGCGGCAACCCGCGTCAATTAACGAATACCGGCGTCTCCGGTCATTTCATGCGATGGTCGGGTCGAGAGTTGATTTTTCGCTGCCCCTGCGGGGGCAAGCCCGCAGTGATGAAAGTGTCTCCCGATGGAGGAGATCCGCAGCTCTTTGCTGAAATAACGGGCGGCTCCCACATGTCCCTTTCTCCAGATCGTTCTCGGATTATGGACGTCGTCGGCCACAAGGTGCTGTGGGCTTCGCCAATCAACGCGGGCAAGCCGGAAAAGATCTACGAGTTTCCTGACGCAGACGTGAGAATTGATTATCCGGTATGGTCGCCGGATGGAAATTGGGTACTGTTCGATCGCTTTAAACCACAAGGCGGCGACATCTGGGCCTTGAGCGGCGTGGAGTGAATCGAAAAATGAACAATCACTAATTACTTTGTGCGCGCAGCAAATGAAAATACCGCTGCGCCTTTTTCACGTCCCGCGCGATCTGCTCGCGCAGTGCTTCTACTGACGGAAACTTGATCTCATCGCGCACCCGGTCAAGGAAACAAATCTCAACTTCGCTCTCCGGTGTCAGTTCGATGGGATGGAAGTCCAACAGGTGTGTCTCTACGGCAAACGAATCGGCGCCAAACGTCGGCCGATTGCCGATATTGGTAACGGAATCGAAACGCTCGCTCCCGACCCGCGTCCATGTAACGTAGACGCCATCCTTTGGCACCAGTTCCTCATAGCGCGCCAGATTGATGGTAGGCACGGTGTACTTCGAACCATAGCCGCGCCCGCGTCCCGGCGTACCGAGAATGCTGAACGGACGCGCCAGCAGATGCCGCGCCCTGCTCACACGCCCGTCGCATATTAATTTTCGAATATGGCTGCTGGAAACCGGCTCGCCGCGAAGCTTCTCCTCCGCGTAGACCCTCACCGCAAATCCCATCTCCGCGCCGAAGTGCGTCAGCAAATTCACGTCGCCCGCGGCTTTGTGCCCGAAGCGAAAGTTGTAGCCCTCATGCACCTCGTGCGCGTGCAGCTTCTTTTTCAGGATTCGCTCGGCGAACTGGCGTGGCGTCATGAGCGAGAGGTCACGTCCGAAAGGCAGAATCAGCGCTGCATCAACACCCGTACCTTCAAGCAGCCGCAATTTCTCGGGCAGTGGAGTAAGCAGCTTCAGTCCGGAGTCCGGCCGCAAAATGCGCGCCGGATGAGGCTCAAACGTAACCGCAACCGCTTTGCCACCGATTTCCCGCGCCCGGCGCACAATTTCACGGAGCACATGCGCGTGCGCCCGATGTAGTCCGTCAAAATTCCCCACACTGATAACGGACGGCCCGAAGCCATCGGGAATGTCATCGAGTTTGTGAAAAACCAGCATTGCAGATTAGTGATCAGTGGCCAGTGTCCAGTGGTCAGAAAGTCAGTGGTTGAAGATTTTTCACCAAGCACTGATCACTGGCTGACAACCGGCCGCTGCCTTCAAATTTCAAACTCTAGCTTCAGCCCGTCATAAGACAGCCGCACGTGCGGCGGCAGCGTCGCATTCGTCGCCTCATGCCCAAGATCGTGGCAGATGTGGGTGAAGAATGCCCGCTTCGCTTTCACGCGTTCCACGATGCGAAGCGAATTCTCGACTGTCGAGTGCGTGGGATGCGGCTTATGGCGCAGCGCATCCAGGAAAAGAATGTCCAATCCTTCCAGTTGATGGAGTGAGGCTTCGGGAATCTCGCTGTGGTCAGTGAGGTAAGCGGCAGATCCAAAGCGAAAGCCGTAAATTTCCGTCTCCCCATGGATCAGCCTTATCGGTTCGAAGCGCGCCCCAAAAACCTCGACCGGCCCGTCGATAGGACGCAGTTCCAACTGCGGCAAGCCCCCAAATTTGTAATCGGCGTCGAAAACATAGCTGAACATCCGGCGCAGAAAGGCTGCCGCGTCCGGACGCGCATACAACGGCAACTTCCCGGGCTTGTGGCGGTAACTGAGCGGTCGCAGGTCGTCGATGCCGAGAATATGATCCGCGTGCGTGTGCGTATAAAAAACCGCATCCACCCGTGTAATTCGTTCGCGAATCGCCTGCGTGTAGAAATCGGGAGTGGTATCGATCAGCACCACTTTCCCCGCATACTCGATCATCACCGAAGGCCGGGTGCGGCGGTCATGCGGGTCGCTGGAGTGGCATACGGCGCAATCGCAACCGAGCGTGGGTACGCCCATAGATGTGCCGCTGCCCAGCACTGTCAGGGTCGCCTTCACGCGCGAACCTTTCTGCTCATCGTCCGCTGGTACCCGTGGCGGCTCCGGGCTGCGGCGGACGCGACAAAGTATTCGTCACTTCCACGTAAGCCATGCGCACCTCGTAAAGACTATTCTGCAGAAAGGTCTGTTCCGTGGGCGTCAGGTTGCCCTTGGTTTTTTCCGCCAGAAGCGTGAGCGTGTCGATTGTCTGCCGCGCTCCGATGATGTCGAGCCTGGGCTGCTCCCCCTGCTGATGCATTAATCCCAACTGCAACATCGCCGTCATGTAAAGCGACGCTAGAAAGCGTTCGAACGTCATCTCGAACTCTTTTGCAGAACGGCCACTAAGTTCTACACGCGAGTCGAGATCTTGCGATGATTTGCGGTAAGCATCCGCCTGAGCGTTTTGCTCCGCTGCCGTAGGCGGCGGTGGCATGATCTGTTCTGCACTCGCATTCTCGTCGGCGGGAAATGGTGTTACGGATTTGGCAGCCTGCGAATTTGTTTCGGTTGCAGCGGGCTGTGCTGCCGAAGGGATCGCGGGCTTCGGTGTCTCTTGTTCCTCGCGAACGTCGCTGCGCAATTCTCCGTCCCCGGTAAACAATCGACGGTCGGTTACGGTGAAACCAGAATCCTGTCTTTTCTCGGCCATAGTATCGGTCCTTGTGAATCGCTCTGTCAGAAATCTCGATGAAAACCACACCACGAAAAAAGTGTAATAAGCGTCGTTCCCCTTCGTGTCCTCCGCGGATCTTTAGCGACGTCCGCGTTGAAGGCTTTACTAACCCTTATGCGCCACCGCATGCTCGGTGTACTGCCCCATGTCAGTAAGCGGTAGTTGTGCGACGATGGCTTCGACGTTTCCAATCATCACCGCTGCGCGCGGAACCCCAACTTCGCGCCGTATATATCCCAGCGCGGCTGTCCGCCGCTCAGGTCCGGCTCCAAGAACCGCAACACTAGTGATCTCGCCTACCTCTTTTTCGCCTGCAACAATCTTGGCTCCGGCCGGAAGTTCTGCCGCGCCTTCAGCCAGAAAGCCGGTAAATTTGCGGTGAACATTGCCGCGCGACCGAATCCGCTCCACAATTTCCTGCCCCACATAGCAGCCCTTATTAAAGTTCAACGCGCGCATCTGTTCAGTTTCCTGGGGCAAGTCGCGCTCGCGAATGTCTGTTCCATATAACGGAATTCCCGCCGCGATGCGCTGCATTTCCAGCGCCTCGCTGCCAACCGGCATTGCCCCCGCGGCAATCAGGGCCTGCCATGTTTTGAAAACGTCCTTTGGATCAAGCCAAATTTCGTATGATTCCTGCTGCGCGTCCTCGCCGCGTATCACAGTGCAATCCGTGCAGTCGCAATCACAAGCGCATCGCGGAGTCGCGACCTGCAACGCCTGCATTTCGGGAACCGCGATCCCCGCCGCATTCAACACTTTTCGCGACAGCGGCCCCGCTAACCCCAGCGCCGTTTCCTTGTCGCTGATATTCGTCACTTCTACGTCATCCATGATGATGAAATGATCGAACGTGGCAATAATCTTTTCCACCTGACTGCGATCGGTCTCCACCACCAGCGACTCTCCGCGGTTGTAAACATACATGTCACCGAGGATCCGACCCTGCGGGTTTAGCAGAAAGGCATAAATGCCATTTCCGACGCCCAGATCACGAATGTTGTTCGTGACCATACCATTCAGCCAGCGCACACGGTCGCTGCCGGTTACAAGAATCCTGGCGTGGAACCCCAGATCGTAGACTCCACAACCGTTCAGCAGGGCAGAGAACTCGTCCTGCCGATCCGAAAAGCGGGTCGCGGTCGCAGCTCCGCGGTAATCGCTCACCTGGCCCGGACGCGCCCCACCTGCGGGCTGGGCGCTGATTGCGTCTTGAAGTGGTGTGGTACTCATCGAAACTCAATTATAAGCGAACCCGTTCCGCCTGCCTCCCGAGTATTCATCTCGTCTGGCTTGTGTTAACTTCTCTGCCGTGGACGCCCAAAATCCTTCCAGGAAGCGCTTTGCCGTGATCCCCGGAGACGGCATTGGACAAGAAGTAATCCCCCAGGCTCTCAAAGTCATCCGTGCGACTGGCGCCGATGTGGAGTTCAGCGAGTTCGACTGGGGCGCTGACCGCTATCTCCGCGACGGTATGACCGTTCCTCCCGATGGCTTTGCCATGCTTGGCCGCGACTTCGACGCCATCCTTGCGGGAGCTTTCGGCGATCCGCGGGTCAAGACCAACATCCACGCTAAAGAAATCCTTCTCGGCATGCGCTTCCAGATGGACCTTTACGCCAATGTGCGGCCCGTGCGCCTGCTCGATACCTCCCTGTGCCCGCTGAAGGGCGTCGAGCCGAAGGATGTTGATTTTGTTGTGATCCGCGAAAACACGGAAGGCGTTTACACCGATGCCGGCGGAGTTTTCAAGCAGGGCACACCGGATGAGATCGCCATTCAGGAAGACATCAATACGCGAAAAGGTGTCGAGCGCATCATCCGCTATGCGTTCGAATACTGCGAGCACCATAAAAAGCAGGATGGATCGCTGCGCCGACGCGTGCTGATGTGCGACAAATCAAATGCCATGACCCATGCTGGAGGCCTGTGGCAGCGAGTTTTCAAGGAAGTTGGCGGCGAGTTTCCCCAGATCGCAACTCAGCACATGTACGTGGACGCTCTCTGCATGCAGATGGTGCGCGATCCGCGGTCCTTCGATGTGATCGTCACCAACAACATGTTCGGCGATATCATCACGGACCTCGCTGCCGGGCTTCAGGGAGGCCTCGGCATGGCGGCTAGCGGAAATATTCATCCCGGCAAGACGTCAATGTTTGAACCGGTGCATGGCTCCGCACCGCCAATCGCGGGCAAGAATGTCGCCAATCCATTTGGTGCGATTCTCACTGTGGCCATGATGCTGGAGCACTTGGGATTTCCCAACGAAGCGGAGAAGATCGAAACCGCCGTGCTCGAAGCCGTCCACGATAAGAAGACCACGCAGGACATTGGCGGAACTCTCGGAACGCGTGAAGCAGGTGAATGGATCGCTAACCGCGTTGGCAGGTAGTGACACCTCTTCTGCGCATTGTGTGCAATTCTTTAGCCCCTCATCGCTCCGCAATTATTGCGATAAAAAAAGTTTCTTTCTTCGTGGTAAGCTGCTCGCACTTGGGGAGGTAACTTACACAATGATTAAGAAACGAATTCACAGCGCCGTGGTCATTTCGCTCGCCGCGCTGCTATTTATGATGGTTTGTATTACGCCGACGATCGCATCTGGTGCTTCTGGTCTGAATTGGACCCAACTATCTCCGGCGAGTTCTCCGCCCGCGCGATCGTATCCTTCCATGGCCTTCGATCCGATCAGCAGGCAGGTCGTACTTTTTGGAGGCTACAACGGATCGTACCTCAACGACACCTGGACCTTCGATGGAGCGACTTGGACTCAGGTGAAAACATCGATTGCGCCGCCTGTCCGCACGAACGCAAGCATGGCTTTTGACCGCGTCACTCTCAAGTTGGTGCTGTTTGGCGGCTATAACGGACACGTGGATCTGGGAGACACCTGGCTTTGGGACGGGGCCAAGTCCACCTGGACACAAGTGATCGCATCGAAGTCACCCAAAGCCGTGACCGGTCCGATGTTGTTCACCGATCCGCTGAACGGGCGTGTTGATGACTTCGGCGGCTTTGATGGCAACTTTTACCAACTCAAGACATATCAATGGACAGGTACAACTTGGAGGGAATTGAATCCCGCAGGTTCTGCTTACGCCAGATCGATTGCAGTTTGCGCTACCGACGCTGCTACCAAAGCGACGGTAATGTTTGGCGGCCTTGCCGACGTGAATCCGAATAATACCTGGACGTGGAACGGAACAACCTGGACTCAGCAGAACCCTTCGCTCCAGCCGTCCGACCGCTACGGCTCTCCCGGCGTATACGACCCGCGCTTGAAGCGCGTAATCGTATTTGGGGGAGGACAAGGGGGCGGCGACATCAACGACACATGGGCGTGGAACGGCAGCCAGTGGGCACAGCAGTTTCCCTCCACTTCTCCTCCGGCTAGGGAGGGCTACGGCATGGCCTTCGACGGAGCCATCGGCCACATCGTGATCTTTGGTGGAGAGGCTGGCAGTACCATCTTCGGCGACACTTGGGAACTTGATCCAGAGTAAGAGTCTCAGGGCCGGTCTCCCCGGCCCTGCCTCTTTCTACATCTTCTACTAACGCTGCCCCGCAGCGGTTACATTCTTTCTTCGCAGCGGATGCCCGGTCCGCGCTGCGGGGAAAACGGGTAGACTCGTTGCTGATGGATATCGTCGGAGTTTTCTACCCAAAAATTCTGAGGCCGATTCTGCTGGCTTGGTTGCTGCTGGGAATCAGCGTTGTGACTCCTGCACAGCAAAATCAAGATGAAGGTAAAAAACAGAATCAGGACCAAGGTCAGAAGCACGCGGACAAGAATGTCCGCCCCAAAGAGGCACCGAAGGAAGAAGTTAAGATCACGCCGCGTGAGGCGGAGGAACTCTTCCACTCCGTAGATGAGATTCTGGCTTTCGACAGCAAACATACCGGTCTGCCGATTAAGAAACAGGTCAAGCGCCGCCTGACTAGCCGCGACGAAGTCGTCTCCTATCTGACCAAGCACATGAAGGATGAAGACGTGAAGCGCCTGCGGCGTTCGGAGTTGGTGCTGAAAAAGTTTGGACTCCTGCCGCGCGATTTCGATCTTGAAAAACTGCTGGTTTCATTACTGCGCGAGCAGGTAGCGGGTTATTACGATCCCAAAAAGAAGACGGTAAACCTGCTTGATTGGGTTCCTATCGAACAGCAGGAACCCGTGATGGCTCATGAGTTGACTCACGCCTTGCAGGACCAGACAGTCAATCTCACCCGTTGGATGAAGAAGGGCGAAAAAGATCTTGGCGACCTCAAAAGAGATCCCACTGCGGTTGACATCGAGGACGATGAAATCGACGACACGCGTGAGGCGGTCGTTGAAGGCCAGGCAGAGGCCATGATGCTGGAATACGAACTGGCTCCCGTCGGCCGGTCGATTAAAGACTCTCCTGAACTGGTGGAGACCATGGAGTCTCAGATGGCCAACGGGACTGACGACTCAACGGTTTTCAGGGACGCACCCATCTTCCTTCGAGAGTCGCTGACTTTCCCTTACAGCTATGGATTGAATTTCATTGTGAAGCTGATGGAGAAGGGTGGCAAGCAGAAGGCGTTTGCCGACGTGCTGGCGAATCCTCCGTACACCACGCGGCAGATCATGCAGCCTGAGACTTATCTGTCAGGAGAAAAAATCGAGCCCATGCGGGTGCCGGAATTCAAGCGCGACTTCAAAGATTACGTGAAGTTCGACATCGGCGCGATGGGCGAATTCGACGTGGCAGTGCTGATCGAACAGTATGCCGGGAAAAAAGCGTCGGCCCAGATGTATCCATCATGGCGCGGAGGTTATTACTACGCTGCACGTCCGAAGAGCGATGCGGCTGCGCCTCTCGGGCTGATGTATGCTTCACGCTGGTCGAGCGCGGAGAGGGCATCAGAATTTGCGCAGATTTACGCTCATTCGCTCGAGCAACGGTATAAGAAAGTGAAAGAAGTTGATCGTTCGCCCGAATCACCAGCCCCGCACACGGACGGTCAGCCTGACATTCTGGAGGGCCGGCACGCTTGGACTACAGAGGAAGGCACTGTGGTGATTGAAGAGCGGGACGACACCGTGCTGGTGACTGAGAATCTGGATCCAAATCTGACAGCTAGTCTGGAACGCGAAGTCTTTGCGGACGGCAAATAATCAAACAGAGTTCACACTAATTGCCGTGGGACTTTGTTTGTGCGTTTTCCATTGCCTCTGCTAGAAAGTGGCGCACTTTCGCGCTCACGGTGAACTGCTTTCCGTCACGCTCAACTGTCAGCCTTCGTTCCTTGCCGGGCTCACCTCCCAGCATCAGCCAGACTTGTCCCATCGTCACACCCCGGACGGGAATGCCATCCACGGCGACAAGCTGATCTCCTGATTGAACATCAGCCACGGAGGCCTTGCCTTCGTAGTCAGTGACTGCCAGAATGGTGAAGCTCCCGTTATCTTCAGGCCGAAGTGTGAGACCGACAACATCGAAGTCTGGGAAGTTGAAGGTGCGGCCAATCTCGAAGTAAACAGCGGAGTGCGCATAGTCGATGCCGATCCTGTAATTAACCAGCGCTTCGGCGCCAAGCAGCCCTGTGGAAGCCACCCCGCGCGATTCGAAAAGAGGCGCGCGATCTTTGGGAAGTTGCGACACCGCGACATTGGTGAGAAACAACGGTCCATATTGGACGCGATCCAGGCGCATCACCTTCCAATGTGCCTCATCCCCCAGCCCCCACATGTTCGCAGGGCCGATTGCTCCGGTCATCTGCGGCCAATCGTGATGCGCACTCGCGAGCTTGTCGAACAATTCTCCCGATAAGAAATTGAACGATGATCCTATATCGAGTCCGAGAAGATATTTCTTGTTTTCAATTTGGCTGGGAACCTCGATCAGTCCGTTCTCGCCGTTCACGATTGCTTTCGTCTTCGTACCTCGGAACTTCACGGTGCCCGGCTGGCCGATGGTGAATTTGTGGTCCGGAAAATCAATCAGGACGTCATACTGGCGCAAGACCGTAGATGGAATAATAATTTCGGCATTCATACCAGGCGCCAATACAGCCGCGGCGCTCGGAGGTCTAAGCGGCACCTTTATCTCGCTCTTGGCGGGCAACAAAATCTTCATTCCACCGGCGATAACGATTCCCTGGACTGCATTCGGCAACGTGGCTGAGCATACTTGCCCGTTGCAGACGATCGTGGTTCCCATCAGCCCTGCCACACGTCGCGACATCCACAGGTCAGGATTCCCGTTGTCGACCCACGCTCGTACCTGCTGAGTCGAGCCATCGGGAAGAGGTATCTCGGCGTTGATGACCACGCGGTTGTGATCCAACGCAAGTGGAACGGTGACAATCTTCGGCTCTACAGACAGGGGGCTAGATGCAGTTTGTGCCAGAGCTACGCTGCAACCCAGCGCGAGGAATAAAGCCGTGAAACGCATATAGGAACATTCTAACGGTAGGAAACTTGAACCATTGCGTGTGGTCGCAGGCCTGAAAAGCAGGTCTTGTATAATCACGAGTTTGGCTTCGATGCTCGAGGCACTTCTGTAGAGTCGAACTTTCGGAGGTTAGGTGGCATTGGCGGAGATCGGAATTATCGGAGGCAGCGGACTTTATGCCATGCCTGGATTAACCAAGGTCAAGGAAGTGCGTGTAAAGACGCCCTTCGGTGCCCCTTCAGACGCCTTTGTATGCGGCATGCTGGAAGGCCGCAAGGTGGCCTTTTTGGCGAGACACGGACGCGGCCACAGGATTCTGCCCAGTGAATTGAATTTCCGCGCGAATATCCACGGGTTCAAACAGTTGGGGGTCGAGAGGATTGTTTCCGTTTCCGCCGTTGGTTCGTTGAAAGAAGAACACAAGCCGTTGGATTTTGTAATCCCGGATCAGTTTTTTGATCGCACGCGCCATCGCGTGGATACATTTTTCGGCGGAGGAGTGGTCGCGCATATTGCTTTCGCAGACCCCGTATGCAGTGAACTGGCGGGAGTGGTCGAGGCTGCGTGCGAAAGAGTCGGCGTGACCGGCAGACATGGTGGAACATATTTGTGCATGGAAGGTCCGCAGTTTTCCACCAGGGCAGAGTCGAATGTGTATCGCGGTCTTGGCATGGACGTGATCGGCATGACCAACCTCCAGGAAGCGAAGCTGGCGCGCGAGGCAGAACTCTGCTACGTCACGGTGGCCATGGTCACGGACTATGACTGTTGGCATCCTCATCATGATTCGGTCACCGTCGATCAGATTGTCGCGGTGCTGATGAAGAATGCGGAGAACGCAGCCAAAGTATTGAGAGAAACCGTATCGGCCATGCCGCAACAGAGGTCTTGTAAATGTGGCTCCGCGCTGGCGCATGCGATTATGACCGATCCAAAAAAGATTCCGGCGACCGCGCGGAAGAAGTTGAAGCTGATTATCGGAAAATATGTGAAGAGCAGTGGCCGGTGATCAGGGGCTACTAATCAGCTAAGCCGAGTGCGGGGAAGCGTCAGGCTGACCACTGGACACTAGAAAATAGACACTACACTTCAATCCAGGAGCTGACTTTCAAGATGAGTATTGTCGTAGTTGGGTCGGTTGCATTCGATGATGTCACGTCACCATCCGGTAGCGTGAAGGGCATTCTGGGCGGAGCGGCGACTTACTTTTCGCTCGCGGCCAGCTACTTCACACAGGTGCGCATGGTGGCAGTGGTCGGCGACGATTTTGGTCCGGAGCATGAAAATGTTCTGAAGAAGCGCGGCGTAGATACGCGAGGCATTGAACGCGCCAAAGGCAAGACGTTTCGCTGGGGCGGATCGTATGCCGAAAACCTTAACGAAGCCAAAACCCATTTCACTGATCTGAATGTTTTTGAAAAGTTTCAGCCGCGAATTCCCAAAGAATACGAGGATACGGAATATTTGTTCCTCGCCAACATCCAGCCGGCTCTGCAAGCCAACGTCCGTCGCAAGATGAATGGCGTCAAGTTAACGGGATGCGACACTATGAACTACTGGATTCAAGGCTCCCGCAGGGAACTGGCCGAGACCCTGAAGTTGGTAAACGTCCTCCTGATTAACGACACTGAAACCAAAATGCTCGCGGATGAAAAGAATCTGCCTCGCGCGGCGCAGAAAGTGCTGGCGATGGGACCGCAGGCACTCGTTATCAAGCATGGCGAGTATGGAGCGACGATTTTCTTTCGCGAAGGCGCATTCGGTATTGGCCGTCATCCCTTTCGCGCGCCAACATTGCCGCTCGACGAAGTGAAAGATCCAACCGGCGCAGGCGATTCATTTGCCGGCGGATTCATGGGGTATCTGGCATCGCAGGAAGAATTGAATCGCGAAGTTCTAAAGCGCGCGCTGTTCTATGGTGGAGTAATGGGATCGTTCGCCGTGGAAAGCTTTGGCACCGAACGGCTGCAGTCCTTGACCCGTGAACAAATTGATGAACGCTTCCAGATTTTTCGTGAACTCACCCACCTCGAATGAAGCCGCAAGCTCCGCCCCCGAAGGCGTATTCAGATGTTGAGATTGTAAGGCTCGTATGGCTGGCGATCTTCATCTCAGTCTTTTCGTTTCTCTTCTACAACCGCAATAATGACGTGCTTTTGTACGGCGACGCCGTTGCGCACATCAACATCGCGCGCCGTGTCTTCGACTCGATGACTCCCGGCTTGCTGCAGGTGGGGACCGTTTGGCTGCCCCTTCCACACCTGCTGATCCTGCCCTTTGTCGTGTCGAAGCAGATGTGGCAAAGCGGTTCCGGCGGCTCGATTCCTTCCATGGCGGGCTACGTTCTGGGTGTCCTGGGAATTTTTCGGCTGGTGCGCTCTGCGCTCCGCCGCAATGGTGAAGAAGGCAGCGGCACGCCGGCGGAAGCTTGGGCAGCGGTAATCCTCTATTGCGCGAACCCAAATCTCATTTATATGCAGGCGACAGCTATGAGCGAGTCGCTTTATTTGGCGCTATTTATTTGGGTAGTTGTGTATTTTTCTGACTTCGCGAGCGGCGGGATGCAATCATCCCGGTCTCTAACCAAATGTGGAGTGTGTCTGGTCGCCGCCTCTTTCACCCGCTACGACGGATGGTTTCTGGCCACCTCCATGATCGTCGGCGCGGCGGTAATCAGCATCAGCGCTTTCAAACGCAACAATGACGCGCCTAAATTGGCGGTCACACCGTCCCGATTGGCACTCGTAAAATTTATTTTGCTTGCAACAATCGCTCCCGCAGTGTGGCTGGCCTACAACGCAGCCGTCTACCGGAATCCGCTTGAGTTTGCGAACGGACCGTATTCGGCGAAAGCCATCGCGCAAAAGACTGCGACAATAAATCCGGCGAATAGAAATCTGAAAGCCGCGGAGTCTTATTTCCTGAAGGCGGCGGAATTAAACGTTTCCGAGGGCACCTGGCTTGGCCGGTTTTGGCTGGCGCTGGCTGTGCTAGGCAGTGTCGCGGCTGCATTCACTGGCCGAGGGCGAACAGCCCTATGGCTGTGGGTGCCCCTGCCGTTTTACGCGCTCTCCCTGGCCTACGGGAGCATACCGATTTTTTTGCCCACGTGGTGGCCGTTCTCCTACTACAACGTTCGCTATGGGCTGCAACTGCTTCCTGCGTTCGCAGTCTTTGTGCCACTGGGTATTTCTTTCATCGTTCAGGCAGCGACCCAGATCGGGCAACCGAAACCCGTCTTAAGTCGCAGGAGAAGCCTTGCCGTTTTTGTGAGCATTATTGCGCTTGCCAGTGCAAGCTATGCGGGCATCTGGCGCGTCGACCCAATCTGTCTTCGGGAGGCCACAATTAACTCACGCGGAAGACTGGCCTTGGATCGGCAAGTTGCGAACTGGCTGAAGTCCTTGCCTGCGGATTCCACCTTGCTGATGTATCTCGGCGAGCATGTGGGTGCTCTGGAGCAGGTTGGCATTCCGCTGCGACGGGTAATCAACGAGGGCAATCATCGCGTATGGAAGCGGCCCGCCGATCCTCAAGGCCTGTGGGAGGGCGCCCTCGCAGACCCGGCGCAATACGCGGATTTCGTAATCGGTTTCGAGGGTGACCCGGTGTGGAAAACCGCGACTGACCACCACTTGCCAGAGTTCGTCGAAATCCACACGACGGGTCAGCCGCGAGCCGGGCTGTTCCGTGGAAGGACGCAAGCGCCCGGCCCCAACCCGCGCGGTAATCAGCCCCGTTAACGCCAAACGCCGCCGACGACAGGTAGTTCCGATGATAAAATCCGGCCATCCCGAGTTCCGTTCAACACCTTCATCGCGCCAATGAATTTGCACAACATTCTCGACTTGCTCCACGGAGAAATGGCCAGTGGGTTTGTTACCAGCTCTCTGGCGCGACTCTTGCTCGCGGCAATTCTCGGCGGGGCCATCGGACTGGAACGGCAACTGAAGCATCGCCCAGCCGGCCTGCGCACCAATATGTTCATCTGCTTTGGCGCGGCGATGTTCACCATCCTTTCGAGCGGCCTGGCAGGAACGCCATCAGATTCCGCGCGTATCGCGGCGCAGATCATCCCAGGCATCGGATTCATCGGGGCGGGATGCATTCTGCACAATCGCGGCTTGACAAGCGGTCTCACCACCGCATCAACATTGTTCGTCGTAGCATCGGTGGGAATGGCTGCTGGCGGCGGGCTCTACGTCACTGCGTTCTTCGCCACGGCGGTGGCCCTCCTTGCGCTGTTTCTTCTGGGCCGCGTTGAGAATACATTCAACTTGAAGACCCTGCTCGTCGGTTACGAAGTTACGGGCGCGAGCGTGGAGCAAATCACTCAGGAGGTCAACCGGATCCTCGAGCGGCAACATCGCATGATGCAGAATATTATGACCGCCAGCACCGGTCAGCACATGCGGTTGCAATTTGAAGTTTCCGGCTGTAATCGTGACCAGAAAATGTTGCTGGGAGAATTAAAAGCCTCGGCTATGCTCGAGAGTGTCACTTCACTTGGTCCGGTGGAAGTGGAGTGAGCAAACAGGCGGCGCGAATTCCGTTCGTGAAGGCCAGCGCATGCGGAAATGATTTTCTGCTGATCGATTTTTATCAAGCCGAACGCGTACTCGGGTCTTCTGACATCGCGGCATTCACGCGGCGTATTTGTAATCGGCATGATGGAGTCGGCGCAGATGGGGTGGAGTGGCTGTATCCGCACGCGCATGCGGGTGTTGAGATTCGCCTGATTAACGCCGACGGTTCCGAGGCGGAAATTTCCGGCAACGGCACGCGCTGTGTGGCGGCATACTTATATTCTGAACAAGGAAAAGAAAAGATTACGATTCAAACCGGTGCTGGATTGAAATCCTGCGTCCTGACGGGACGAAACGAACCCGAGTACGAATTCGAGATTGAGATGGGCGAGGCGGTTGTGGAGTCGGAACGGGCAGTGCAGATCGATGGCAGCACGGTGCGCGGCATCCCAGTTTCGATGGGCAATCCGCATTATGTGGTTTTCGTGAAGAGTTTTTCGGAGGGCTGGCAAACGCAGGCCGCGAAAATTCAGAGCAGCTCGCACTTCGAACACGGCGTAAACGTCGAGATGGTTGGCGTCGAAGGAAAGCATGACGTAAATGCCCGCTTCTTCGAGCGCGGGGTAGGCGAGACGCGATCTTCCGGGACAGGTTCTTGCGCCGCCGCGATAGCCGCCATCGCAACCGGAAGAGCGGAATCCCCGGTGCGCGTGCATGCTCCGGGCGGAATGCAGACGGTGTGTCAAGAAGGGAATTCGGTTTCTCTTCGCGGCAGCGCCCGGTTGGTATGCCAGGGGGAAGTTTTTGTTGTCTAAACTACTTAACGCTTCAAGGCTCGGATTCACAGCACAATTCCAAATCAAGTGACACGTTTCATAACAATCTTCTAACTGAATGTCTTCACCTCCAGTTCCGCGCATCAAGCCCCCGGCTCTTCAGTCGGGCGATACGGTCGGCATCGTAGCGCCCGCCAGCAACGTCAAGCGCGATGCGCTGGAAGCGGGTAGCGCCGGACTGCGCCGCGCAGGCTATCGTACTTTTTATTTCGACTCCATTTTCGACCAGGATATTTATTTCGCCGGATCGGTGCAACGGCGTGCCCGTGAGCTGGAAGATATGTTCACGCGCGACGACGTGCAAGCCATTGTGTGTGCCCGCGGCGGCTACGGTTCCAACTATCTGTTGGAAGCGTTGGATTGGAAGAAGATAAAGGAACATCCCAAGATTTTTGTCGGCTATAGCGACCTGACCGCCCTGCTCACCAATATTTCCGACGTCCTCGGGTTAATAACTTTCCACGGCCCGATGGCGACGAAAGACTGGGCGCACGTCGACGGAGTAGATTTGCCTTCGTGGCAGGCCGCGGTCACGGGCCAATCGGCCTGGGAACTTAATCTGACCGGGTCTGGCGCTAAGGGATTGGTCGAAGGCGCAGCGGAAGGAATTCTTTACGGCGGCTGCCTTTCCCTACTCGTTGCTTCGCTGGGAACTCCGTTTGAGATTCGCGCTGACGAAACAATTCTGTTTCTCGAAGACGTGGCGGCGAAACCTTTTCAAATCGACCGCATGCTGATGCAATTGAAGCTTGCGGGTAAGCTGAACAAAGTGCGCGGCATTGTATTCGGAGAGATGCTTAACTGCATTCAGACTACAAATCAGGGATACACGCTGGAAGAAGTCGCGCTGCGAATTGTGGGCGATCTGGGAGTGCCGGTGGCGTTCGGGATTCGCTCCGGCCATGTGACCGCAGGAAACATTACCCTACCCATAGGAGTGCGATCGCAGTTAACCGTGCGGGGTGAGAAAGTGAGTCTGAAAATTCTAGAATCCGCGGTTGCGGTAAAGGACGCTCCACGAAACAGGTAGCCTGCGACAAAAACATAATGAGCGAAAATAAGCACATTCATCTGATCGGAATTTGCGGCACGGCCATGGCCTCACTCGCAGGAATGCTGAAGCAGCGTGGTTTTCATGTGACCGGCTCCGATGCCGCGGCATATCCGCCCATGTCGGATTTTTTGGCGGAACTGGGGATCCCAGTCGCACAGCCCTTCGACGTGCGCAATTTGGAGCCTTGCCCAGACCTGATTGTTGTAGGCAATGCGATCTCCCGAGAAAATCCAGAACTCGAGCACGTACTTGACCAGCGCATCCCGTTCTGCTCGCTGCCGCAATTGTTGCACGAGGAATTTCTGCGCGGCAAGGAAGTGCTGGTAGTCGCCGGCACGCATGGCAAGACCACGACAACCTCGATGCTGGCCTGGATTTTTCATACGGCAGGCATGCAGCCGTCTTTTCTAATCGGTGGCATTGCGGAGAACTTTGGCTCCAGTTTTCACGTGGGCCAGGGAAAGCATTTCATTCTTGAAGGCGACGAGTACGATACAGCTTTCTTCGACAAGGGTCCAAAATTCCTCCACTACTTTCCCGACGCCGTCATCCTCACCTCGGTGGAGTTTGATCATGCCGATATCTACAAAGATCTGGATGCGGTCGAAACCGCGTTCAAGCGGCTGGTTAATCTGATTCCGCGTCGCGGTCGCATTATCGCGTTCGATGGAATGGCAGGCGACGCCATCGAAAGCGCCAGCCTCGAACGAAGCTTGAGCAAGGCGTTCTCTCCCGTGGAGCGTTATGGCTCGGGTTCGCGCGCGGACTGGCAAATCACGAACATTAAGTTCGAATCGGAAAAAACGTCCTGGTCGGTTCTCCACAATAAACGTCCGTGGATGGATCTTGAGTTTCCGCTCGCAGGCGAATACAACGTGTGGAATGCCACGGCGGCCGCGGCCCTGGCCGAGGCTTATGGCATTTCGAAAGAGGAAATAGCGGCCGCGCTCAAAACGTTTAGGAGCGTAAAGCGACGCCTCGAAGTGAAAGCACAAGTAAATGGCATCACAATTATTGACGACTTCGCGCATCATCCTACAGCGATTGCGGGCACACTCAAAGCTTTGCGCGCACGTTATCCCGGCGCTCGCTTGTGGACGATTCTGGAGCCGCGCTCGAATACTCTGCGGCGGCGCGTGTTGCAGGCTGATCTCGCTCGTAGTTTGGCGTTGGCCGATGAAGTCGTGGTCGCCGCGGTCTTCCGCTCGGAGGCAATTCCGGTGGACGAACGTCTTGAGCTGCCCGAACTGGCCGCGGAGATTCAGAAATATGGACGCCACGCCCGTCTGCTGGCGGACGCCGACGAAATCGTAAACACTACTGCTCCCGAAATGCGCCGCGGTGACGTAGTCGCAATTCTTTCGAACGGTGGCTTTGACGGAATCTATGACAAACTCCCAGCGCGGCTGCGCGCATTGGCCACCGAGGCGGGGAGCGTCACTTCGGCAAACGCAGCAGGGAACCGATGACTCGATCG
Organism: Candidatus Sulfotelmatobacter sp.; assembly: GCA_025462865.1. Taxonomy (GTDB): domain Bacteria; phylum Acidobacteriota; class Terriglobia; order Terriglobales; family Acidobacteriaceae; genus Sulfotelmatobacter. The sequence continues at coordinate 62,120 of JAOAPI010000079.1, forward strand.
ATCCTGACCGTAGGGCGATGTATTCTTCGCTGGACTCTGTTCTTCGGGATGGCTCTTTCGCCTTCCTACGGCGCCACCAACTACACAATTTCCCTGGCGGATCCAGATAGACATCTCATCGAGGTACAAGTTGTCCTTCCAGAGGGTCCAGCCCAGAGAGAGTTGCAGCTCCCGGTTTGGAATGCTCTGTATCAGATTCGTGACTTCGCTCAATACGTCAATTGGATTCATGCGAAGGACCATGCGGGACGCCCGCTCACCCTGCTTCAGCTCGATAAGAGCCGATGGCAGATCACCGGAAGTCAAGCAGGAGCGATCATTGAGTATGAGATGTTTGTGGATTCGCCCGGGCCCTTCGGAGCGGAGTTCAATTCCCATCACGCATTCTTCAATCTGGCGCAGCTCCTCATGTACTCCACCGACGGGCGAGATTCTTCCATCACTCTGCGATTCAGTCGTGTGCCGTCAGGATGGCGCATCGCGACACCAATGTCTTCGGGCGTAGACACGTTCGTTGCCGACAACTATGACCGAGCTGTCGATTCCCCGGTTGAGATCGGCGACTTTCAAGAATCGGCTTTTGAACAAGATGGCGGCCGCTATCAAGTAATAGTTGATGCCGAGTCGTCAGACTTCGACATGACAAAGATCAGCGCCATGCTGCACAAAATCATCGCGTCGGCGACAAACTGGATTGATGATCGTCCTTTCGAACGCTACATGTTTATTTATCACTTTCCGCGCGGACCGGCGGGCGGCGGCATGGAGCACGCCTACTCGACTGCGATTGCAGTGAATGCTGAAGTGTTGGCGAAGTCTCCTGAGGTGCTTGCTTCGGTCACCGCGCATGAGTTCTTCCATCTCTGGAACGTGAAGCGCATTCGTCCCCAGACGCTGGAGCCGGTTGATTACACGCGAGAGAATTACACGCGCGCACTCTGGTTTAGCGAGGGATGCACCAATGCCGCGGCAGATATTATTCAGCTGCGCAGCGGTCTGCTCGATGAACGCCACTTCGAGGAAGATTTGGCAACGGATATCGGCGAACTGGAGCGGCGTCCCGCGCACCTTACGCAGTCAGCGGAAGAATCGAGCCTGGACGCATGGCTGGAGGGTCAAGCTTACTACCGCCGTCCAGAGCGGAGCATTTCCTATTACAACAAGGGAGAGTTGCTATGCATTGCGCTCGATTTGGCTGTGCGGGAAGCAAGCCACGGTCAAGCTTCTCTGCGTGAGGTCTTTCAGTGGATGAATAAGAACTACGCGAACAAACATCTGTTTTTTCCCGATTCAGAGGGCGTGCGCCGCGCCGCCGAGGCGGTTAGCCATGCAGATCTGGAACGGTTTTTCGCAAAATACGTCGTGGGCACGGATGAGATCCCGTGGGATGATTTCTTCCGCGGTGTAGGGTTGCATCTCGTGACAGCACCAACTACAACCGCGGACGCGGGCTTCCTGGCCTCGCGGAATTTCGACGCTCCCATGATTGTGACAGCAGTTACCGATGGCAGCGACGCTCAGATCGCGGGCCTGCGGGTGGGCGATACGATTTTGGAAATCAACGGTAAGCCTCCGGGCGAGGACTCTTCCGAAACCACAGCGCGCCTCCATCCCGGTGACGCAATCATTCTGAAAGTGCGCGCCCGGCGCGGCGTTGAGCGGGAATTGAAATGGAAAGTTGAAAGCCACGAACAAGTGTCGTTCGAGATCAAAGATGTCGAGAACGTCACCGCGGCACAGCGCGCTCGCCGCACAGCATGGCTGAAGGGCGAGGCGGAGAGTTCCCCCCAGACGCATTGAAATTGGAGACACAGTCACACGTATGATCCGTACCATCGTGATGCTAGTGTTCTGGGTGCTCGCCGCTCCCATCGCGGCGCTGATCGGCTTCCCCTGGACCTTCATCACAGGCGACGTGAGCCTGCTCTACCGTCTCTTCATGTTTGGCGCATGGAATGGAGTACAACTGGCCGGCGTGCGAGTAAAAACCGTCGGGCTCGACAAGTTAGATCCAGCTCGCACATACATTTTCATGTCGAACCATGTATCGAATCTCGACCCTCCGATTACGATCCCTCTGATTCCGCGGCGAACTTCGGTGATGGTAAAAAAAGAATTATTCACCTATCCAATTCTGGGCCGGGCGATGCGGATGGGATCGCTGGTTCCGGTGGACCGTGGTAACCGTGATGCGGGCATCGAGTCAGTCCGAATCTCAAAGCAGGTTGTTCAGCAGGGCCTGAACATGACGATCTACGTGGAGGGCAAGCGTTCATTCGATGGCAAACTATTGCCTTTCAAAAAGGGGCCATTCTATTTAGCAATGGAGTGCGGAGTTCCGGTAGTTCCCGTGACCATCAGTGGAACGCACTATGTAATGCCGAAAGGAAGATTTTCAATCAAGCCGGGAGTGGCGACGGTAATTTTTCACCCTCCAATTGAGCCGCAAGATTTCGGCAGCCGGGACGGTTTGATGGAAAAAGTCAGAGCGGCAATTGATATGGGGCTGCCGGAACAATATCGGAATATCGAGTCGCAAAGCGACGTTATTCATTAGCCAGCAGTTAGTACTGGATCAAGGCAGCGGAATAAGACGCTATTCCTTCCGCAATTTCGCTCGCAGCGCCCGCGCCATATCCGGCAGCCTTGGCAGCAGCGCTGAATACTTCAGCCACAACTTGTGATCGACGGCTGGCGCTCCACTCACCAGGGCTCCTGCGGGAACGTCATTCGCTACTCCGCTTTGAGGAGTAACAATGGCAGCCTCGCCCACCTTGCAATGGCCTACCACTCCGACCTGACCTGTCAAGATCACACGCTTGCCAATTTCCGTTGATCCGCCGAGGCCCACCTGCGAACACAGCAGCGCGTCCGCTCCGACTTGCGAGCCGTGTCCCACCTGCACCAGGTTATCGATCTTGACCCCGCGCCCAATCCGGGTTTCCCCGACGCTGGCCCGGTCGATGCACGAGTTTGCCTGCACCTCTACATCATCTTCAATGACCACCGGAGCAGGCTGAGGAATCTTGCGCCAATGCCCTTCGTGCGTTTTAGCGAAGCCAAAGCCATCGGAACCGATCACGACACCGTTGTGCAGTAGAACATTATTGCCAATACGGCAGTTTTCGCGAACTACGGCATGGGCGTGGGCCAAAAAATTATTGCCGATCTTCACCCCACGATAAATCACTACATGCGCCAGCAGCACAGCATCGCTACCGATCTCAACGTCCTCATCCACAACCACGTAGGGGCCGATGTGTGCGCCGCGCCCGATCTTTGCAGTAGGGTGGACGACCGCCGTCGGATGCACTCCCGATGCGTAGCGTGGCGGCTGATGAAAAAGTTCCAAAGCCCGCGCGAAGCTGAGATACGGATCCTCCACGCGAAGGGTCGCCACCGGAATCGCCGGAAAATTCTCAGCAACAATCACGGCTGCGGCTTTGGTAAGGCGCGCCGCCGGAGCGTACTTAGGGTTTGCTACGAATGTGACTTCGCGCGGCCCGGCTTGCTCGATCCCATTCAAGCCGGTAATTTCGATGTCCGGTGAGCCGTTTTCCAGGCGTGCTTGTAGTGCGGATGCGAGTTGTACAAGTTTCATGGTTAGTTGGACGCGAGTAAATCGTACACCAGATGGGCGAGCGCTTTCGTATGTTCAAGCTCAGAAGAGGGCCTGTCGCCGTATCGCCGCGAGCATCCTACTGCACGAAGAGCGTGAATCCCGTGGTGGAAGTGGTTGCGCTGCTGGTTGCTGTAACCACCACGTTATAGGTTCCCAAGGGCGTCCCAAGGTTGGGGACTGGAGGTGGAACCGTATGACTACTGCTACCACCTCCGCATGCCGGAACCGCGATGATCATTAGCAGCGTGAGCAAAAGAAATGATGCTCGCAAACGCCGGCGTTTCGGCGCTCCAATGAGAACCAGGGAAAAGAGCAATCCTCCACCTTCTATCCAGTGGGCAAGAAGATAGCTCTGTGGGCGAGAGCGAAGCATCGCCGTCGGCGCAGTAGTTTGCACGAGAACCGCAACCGAAGTCTGAGTCGAGATTCCGGAGGCCGTGACCGAAGGCGGGGTGAATACGCATGAAGCTTCGGACGGAAGATTCGTGCACGACAAGGTAATCGTGCCGCTGAAACCTGTTGATGCAGCGACTATCAGCGATGTGCTGGCAGGTATACCGGGAGATGAAACTAGCACCTGCGACCCTGCAGAGGGGATCGAGGCGGAAAAGCCCGGAGAAATGATAACCGTCTGAGTTTGTGTCGTACTGCTTGCATTGAAGCTGGCGTCGCCACTGTAACTCGCCGAAATCGTATGCGTGCCCGCATCAAACGCCACGCCGTTAGGATCGGCTGTGTTGCCTTGACTGTTAAGCGGATACGAAATGTTCCCTGGAATGTTGCCGAAAGTATCGGAGAATGTAACGTTTCCCGTCGCGGTGCCTTGCCCGGAAATGCTTTGCACGTCGGCTCGCAGGTAGACGAAGCTTCCAAAAGGCACATTGCTCAGAGGAAGAGGGTTGCCGTTCTGATCAAAAGCAAACAAAGTTTCTGTGGTAGTGCTGTTCTCGGGCGAGACAGTTATGAAAGAAGATCCAGGAGATGTGCTTGACGCGAATGTCGCATCGCCACCATAGCGAGCGCTAAGAGAATAGTTCCCTCCGGGAAGCGCCGCAGTACTGGAAGATAGCGAGCCACCAGTTAGAGTAAAAACGCCGAGGCTCATTCCCCCCAGAGGCCCGGTATAAGCCAGCAGAGACACATCCCCCGTGGGCACGCCGCTACCGGTCGGCGTCACGGTAACGCTGAAAGGCATCGGTGATCCGTGAGTTATCGTCGAGGATCCCAGAGATAATGTGGTGGTGGTGCCGTTGAACGAGACTGTATTCCACTGATTTACCAGATTGGCCACATTAACGGACCCGAGTCCGGTCGCAAGATCGTATCCAACGCCGGATGGATAGAGGGCGGAGAGCTGTCCGTAATTCAATTCTCCCGGCACCGCGTTGTTTCCAACCGTTATGTCGTTGAAGACGCACGTACTCGCAGGCGCTAACGCTTGGCTGGAACCGTTGCATTGTGCCAGACTCGAATTCTGGGCGGCCGCCAAACGGTACAGAACGTAATTGGGCTGGCCTTGCCGCAGTGATCCACTGAGGCGAGCCATTTCAGAGTCGACCATAGACATGACCCCGGCGAAAGAAGGCGCTGCCGCCGAAGTGCCCCATACAAAATAAATGAAAAACTGCCCCTGGCTGTCAGGAACACAAGATCCCGCAAGGCAGGCAAGGTACGGATCGTGACCAGCGGAGGTTAGTGAAACGTCGGGCAAGTCGCGCAATAAATCGGCGGGAATTCCGGTCACTCCCGATTGCCACGATGGCTTCGCGAAGCCCGTAAACGTACCGCCATTCAGGGAATTTCCTGTGCTTGCGCCTCCGCTGCCTGCCCAGATGTTTTCGTTCGCAACTCCGCATGCAGATGCAGCGCAACTTTCGTTCCAGACATCTTCCGGAATATAGGAAATCGCCGATTCGCTCACCGGCTGCTGAATCCCCCAGTACTTGCTGTCCAGCCCGCTTTCATCGAACATCGTGCCGCCAACCGCCGTAACGAATGGGGTTGAAGCGAGCAAATTCACCGAGATTGGACCAGTGGCGACAGTCTCAAAGTTAGGATCGTCGCAACCCTCTGCACCTTCGTCTCCGGTGGACACAAAATAACTGATTCCCTGAGCCGCAGCTTGCTCTGCGAGGTTGTTTACGCCCGAGATCTCCGCATCCGTAGCGTAATACTCGCAGCTTCCGAAACTCTCTGTCATCACATCGGCGAAGTTGTTCTCGACAATGTATTGCTCTGACAGATCGACACCGTCCGTGGTGTTGGTCGTCGCGGAAACTACCAGCACCACGTGAGACTGTGGAGCAACCGCGCCGGACCATGTCGTGTCCAAGGTCGCTTCGGCCTCCTCTCCGCCGCCAAGGTCTCCCGGATCAGGTCCATTAAGAATTATGTCGAATGAGCCGCAACACAAACTAAAGACATTGCGGAAATCCTGAACGTCGCTTCCACCGTTGAAAAGATTGCTGCGACCGACGATTCCGATCGTTGCCCCCGAGTTGTTGCTGTTGTAGACAGGATTGATGTTGTAAATCGTTGCGTAATCTTGCGGCCCCAAGGCATGGACCTGTTGACCGTTCTGAGGGAAAGTGACTTGTGGTTTTTCTCCAGCGACGAGCTGCACCGCAGCAGGATGGTTTGAAAAATGGAGATGCGGTTTCTTCACGAAATTATGCAGCGTCAACACCCCTGCGACCGCCGGTGTCAGCGCCACGGGAATTGACGGATCGTTTGCATTCGCCCAGTGCTGCTCTTCATTCACGATGTATTTGTGGATCGTGGTGTGAAACGCCTCTTGCACCTGGCTCGCCGAACCGGAAAACTCCAGCGCGGTTCGTCCCTTTGTGGAAGCCACTTGAAACCCGTGGGACTGCAGCCAGCCGGTGATGTTCTGCATGTCTGCATCACTTGGCCCAAATTGCCTGCCGAAATTCTCGGGCGTAAGCCATTTGTGATAGCTCGGCGAGCCTCTGTCCTGCTGATCGTCGAGCAATTTCCTGAGCGAAGATTCCTGTTCCGGACTGCGCTTCAGCACCAGCAACATGCGCTGCATTGGAAGCGTCGCGGGCGCACTTCCCAGGTCGAACTCCGGTCGCGCTAGAGGATGAGTATTTCCTTTGAGGACTTTCAGTCTGGTTTCGTCAATGGTCTGGGTGATCAACGGGCTTAGCGCCATCGGCGAGATGTGCGGCTGCGCGGAAGGCGCTTGAACGTTCGATTGCTGGGCGAACGAAAGCGTACTGAAAATGAAAATGACTGCTAGAAAGATTGTGAGCAATCGCTCGGAAACGAACGAAAACAGCGCACTCATAACGACACCTCGCCCAGAGGTGCGGATACCTCTGCCGAGATCAGGACGCGTTAGTAAAGAGGAAGGGGCGCGCCCGGGCGTCTCTAGCCGCGCAGGAGGTCAAGCCTGCGCCTGGGAGCAGCCTTTTTATCTCAACTTTCCATGGATTGCAACACAAATTGTGCAGCGGGTTTGTCTAGATCGGCTACGGCGATCATTCTTCGAACATCGGCACCTGACGCTGGTCTTCTGACGGCCCCCGGCGCGGACGCCGCGCGGCTCCAATTACCGCGAGGACCGTCAGAGACTCCAATGCGGTCCGGGGAACGAAGATCCGTTGCGTGTTGGAACGCTGATCCGGTGGATTGACCAAATAACCTTCCGGCAGATTCTGTGTCAGATCGGAAGGCATCAGTCCTTCCAATATTTCATTGTCCTTGAAGCGCAGACGCACCCACAGACCCTCTGATCGCGGACGGGAGGTGAAAGTCTTTCGCGTCAGTGATTCCGAGTCGCCGAACTCGCGGACAAAATAGACCCCCTTGATTTCGCGTAGGTCCATAGCAACTACGTTGCCCGCGGTATTGAGCAACTCAAGTTTGCCGTCGGCAACGAACTGCGCCGGAGAGACGTAGCCCGAGACCGAATCCCGATCCATCTTGCGGACGATCACTTTCTTATGAGTCGAGGGCATGGGTCGGTTTTCGGCTGCCCAGCAAGAACAGCCCAACCGGTCTTGCCGGACTCGATTCGCGGAGCCCGACAGCCAGTACGGTAATTCTCGCACTAATTTCGAAGAAATCGCCGGAATCGACGTTGGCAGTAGCCAAATCGTAAACGTTGTGTTATTCCTTTAAGTTGCCTAGGCGTGACTAAGGCGCACTTAAGTTGCTTGTATTGAATGGCTTGTGTCATGTTTTGAACGAGGCCGCAGGCGTTGCACAAACACATCCTGTGGAAATGTTGTGGAAAAGCTAGCCTAGGCTCTTTCGCGTCGCCTAACGTATGCAGTACCGCCACGCAGTCCGGTGGCCGCCGTAATCGCTTGAAGACGAATGGCTGATTACATTTACACAATGGAAATCCGGTTGACGCCGGATCAGATGAAGGGCGTCAATCTGGTACAAGACGTAGCCCGCGCGGCGGGAATAACTCTCTATCTGACAGGTGGTGCGATCCGGGATATTATCAGCGGATTCACCATCCGCGACCTGGACTTCACCGTCCAAGGCAATCCCCTCAAGCTGCAAAAAGACTTCGAGCGGGCCGGCGCGCGTCTGGCCGGTCACGACGAGGACGTCCGCACTCTCTTTCTAGTCTTGCCCGGTAACGTTCGGGCCGAAATTGGTATGGCGCGTACCGAAATCCATGAGAAAGTCGGCAAGCCGCCGGCGATTGCCCCAGCCAGCATTCAGGAAGATCTGCGCCGGCGAGACTTCACCGTCAACGCCATGGCTCTCTCGCTGAATGAGGGATCGCGGGGACTGCTGCTTGACCCGTTCAACGGCGTCGCTGACATTGAAGCGAAGCTGCTTAGGATCCTGCACAACTACTCCTTCGTCGAAGACCCTTCGCGATTGATTCGCGCTACGCGCTTCGCGGCCCGCTTTCACTGGCCAATGGAAGAGCGTACCCAGCAACGCTACGACGCGGCCAAAGAAAATAAATACATCGATCACATCTCCCGCGGCGCAATTGGTCATGAGATCGGGCAAATCGCACACGAAGACGATCCGCTCAATGTGATTCGAGCGCTGGAGCGAGAGGACTGGATGAAGGTGCTTCATCCTCATTGGTCTTCCGCGAAAGTGGACACCAATGGCCTGGCGCTCTTGATGAAGACCCGCCAGCAGATGGTGGATCTCGGTTACACCGTCGACCCTTCCGCTGCGGTAATGCATTTTCTAACCGCGCGCCTGTCTGAGAAAGATATTTCTGACCTGCGCCGGCAAATTCCTCGCAAGGATCTGATCGAAGCCTGGCGCGACATCGAAGACCACGCCAAGGATCTGGCCAAACGCCTGACCGGAAAAGAAGCCGCCACGCCTTCCCGAACGTGGAATCTGCTTTCGTCGGCCCGGCCGGAAATGATTTTGTTCCTGGCCGTAACTTCGCGCAATCAGACCGTAGCGCAAAAAATTAAGAACTTCCTCACCAAGTGGAGGCAGGTCCAACAGCGCCTTCCATTGCCCGAGATGACGGAACTTCTGATCACCTCGCAGCTGCCGGAATATCCAAAGATTGCGCGCGACGTATTCATGCTTCTGCTCGATGGAAAGCTTCGTTCGCGGACCGAGACCCTGAAATTTCTGAAGCCATTTGCTCCCCCGCCTCCGCCTCCGCCTCCGCCGCCAAGACGCGGACGTGGACCCAAGGCGGCTGCGGGCGCGCCCACCCCTGTTGTCGCTGGCAAGAAGGGCGAAGCTCCGAAGGGCAAAGGGAAAGTCGCAGCAGCGGTGGCGCCGCCTCTGGCTCCAGTTGCCGCTCCCGTTAAGCAAGCGACAGCAGCCAACCCCAAATCCAAAGCTAAGCCTGAATCCAAGGCTAAGCCGTCCAAGGCCCCGCCCGCTAAACCCCGGCCAAAACCGGCGGCGAAGCGTCCTGCAAAAAAAGCAGGTCCGAAAAAAGCAAAGTCCAAAAAGCGTTAGTCGTCTGTCCGCAGTGTTCATGGGGATAGCGATGCTCACGTAGGGACAGCCGCCCAATCTTGACGTGAGCGAAGCTGAAGGGCTGTCCAGTCGAGCGAAGGTCGACCGCCTCTTCTTTGCCGCTGACAACGTAGGCCGTACCCACTCCCTTTCCCTCGCTCCGCGGGCATATAATAAGGCTATGCGACGTCCGGTTTACCTCGCGGCGTTCCTGCTCTCCCTGGCCTTACCGCTTTACGCGCAACGCGGTGGACATGCCTCCTTTGGCGGGCACGGCGGAGGTGGCGGACACAGCGGGATTAGCGCACGCGCCGGATTTAGCGGACACAGCGGAATGTCCCCTCATGGCGGCTTCTCCGGTCGCAGCGGCGCTGGGCACGCTTCACCTGGAATGCGCTCTCGTGCAGGTTTTTCGACTCACGCCTCCGCGCGCGGTTCTTCTTTCCATCGTTCATTCAATGGACGCGGCTTCAACCATTTTCGCGACCGGGATCGCGACCGTCGATTTCGCCACGGCTTCCGCAATGACTGTTTCGGCCTCGGCTGCGGCTTCGCATATCCGTATCTTTGGGGAGGGATCGATCCCTACTGGTGGTGGGATTCTGGCTCCTCCTACGATCCCGACCAGCAATACCAGATCGAAATGGCAAACCAGATGAATGCCCAAAGCCTAGAAGAACAGAGAATGCGCGAGCAGGATAATTCACTAGGCACTCAAGACGTCTACGCACGCACGGCGGCTCAACCCGCGCGCCAGGCAGATGCGTACCCCGCGCCGGCCACCGTGCTAATCTTTCGCGATCAGCACAAGCAAGAAGTACAGAACTACGCCATCGTTGGCCAGACCCTGTGGACCTTCGCTCCCCAGCATACGCAGAAGATTCCGCTCTCCGACCTCGACCTGATAGCCACAACGAAAGCAAACGACGAGCGTGGCGTAGATTTCCGCGTGCCTGGAGCTAATGAAGGCCAGTAGCTTTCATTGCATTACCCTGTGTCCAGCTGTGCCCTCTGTGGTAAAGGTTTTGTCGTCATTGCCCGCGAGCTGTGGATAAAAGGCCGCCTGCCACCTTGCGTTACCCGTTAGAATGACGCCAACACAAAATCAAACTGAGCCCATGTCCCAATTCGTCCATTTGCACCTGCATACCGATTACTCCTTGCTCGACGGCGCCTGCGACGTCGAAAAACTTTGCCAGCGCGTAAAAGAAATGGGCATGCCCGCCGTGGCCATGACCGACCACGGAAACATTTTCGGCGCAGTCCACTTCGTGAACGCCGCAAAAACTGCCGGCGTCAAGCCGATCGTCGGCTGCGAACTCTACATCTGCAAAAAAGACGACCACAACATCGAGCGCACTCCTCCCGATGGGGACACCTACAACCACCTGCTGGTCCTGGCCGAAAACGACGAAGGCTACCGCAACCTGGTAAAGATCACGTCAGAAGCCTCGCTGCATGGCTTCTACTACAAGCCGCGCGTCAGCAAGAAATTTCTCGCCGAGCATTCTCGCGGCCTGATCGGTCTTTCCGGATGCCTTAAAGGCGAAGTCGCCGAACGCCTGATGGAAGGGAACTACAACGCCGCCCGCGCCGCCGCCGGAAGCTACACCGACATTTTCGGCAAGGAAAACTTCTATCTCGAAATCCAGGATCAAGGCCTTGCCATGGAGCACAAGATCCATCCCGGCCTGTTCCAACTCGAAAAAGATCTTGGCCTGCCGCTGGTAGCGACCAACGACAGCCACTATCTCTGTGAGGACGATGCCCACGCTCAGGACGTGATGCTCTGCATCCAGACCGGCAAATCGATTCGCGATACCGCGCGCATGAAGTTTGAAGGCACGCAGTTCTTCGTCAAGAGCCACGACGAAATGTATCGCGTCTTCAAGGACTCGCCAGAGGTTCTCACGCGCACGCTCGATATCGCCGAGCGCTGCAGCCTGCGCCTCGAAAAAGTAGCGACGCCGTTTCCGCAATTCGAAGTGCCCCCCGGCTACAACACCGACAGCTATTTTGTTCACGTTACTCGCGAAGGTTTCGCGCGACGCCTGGAAACATTGCGTCCGATTCATGAACAAGGCAAGCTCAAGCACCCCATAAGCGACTATGAGCAGCGCCTCGAGCGTGAACTTGCCATCATTCAGCAAATGAAGTTTCCCGGATATTTTCTGATCGTCTGGGATTTCATCCGCTACGCCAAAGAGCACGAAATCCCGGTAGGCCCTGGCCGCGGATCGGCCGCCGGCTCGCTAGTCTCCTATGCCCTCGGCATTACCGATATCGATCCTCTCCAGCATGAGTTACTGTTCGAGCGCTTCCTGAATCCTGAGCGCGTTTCCATGCCGGATATCGACATCGATTTCTGCATGAACCGCCGCGGCGAAGTCATCAACTACGTTACCCAGAAATACGGCCGCGACAACGTCGCCCAGATCATCACCTTCGGCACCATGGCCGCCAAGGCCGCCATTAAAGATGTCGGGCGGGCGATGGACATCCCCTACGCGGACGTCGACCGTATCGCGAAGATGGTCCCGACGCAACTCAACATCACGCTCGATCAGGCCATCGAAGACTCTCCGCAACTTCGCGACGCGATGGAAAAAGATGGC
>JAOAPI010000055.1 GCA_025462865.1 Candidatus Sulfotelmatobacter sp.
TCTGGTGCGCCCGGAGAGATTCGAACTCCCGACCTATTGCTCCGGAGGCAATCGCTCTATCCATCTGAGCTACGGGCGCACTCCAGCAGTTTCAGTTTACATGCGGGATTGAGAACCATCAATGCGAGTGGCCGGTTGCTGCCTCTGCGTTTGTGCGCAGCCCACTGGAAGCGGAGCAGCAGAATGTTGCCCGCAGTCACGAAAAGATTCCTTTGTCAAAAAACCAACTTAGTAGCGACCGCGTCCGCCGCCACCACCGCCGCGGCCTCCACGATCGCCGCCTCGATCTCCACCACGGCCTCCGCGGTCGCGTCCTCCACCACCGCCGTGTTCAGTCTTGGGCCGCGCTTCGTTCACGTTTAGAGTGCGTCCGCCCACTTGCGAGCCATTCAACGAAGTGATGGCCTTGTCTCCTTCTTCGTTACTGGCCATCTCCACAAAACCGAATCCGCGCGAGCGCCCCGTATCCCGGTCTGTCATGATGCTGACCCGGTCCACTTGACCGAAGGGAGCAAACATCTGGCGCAGCTCGTCTTCCGACGTGTTAAAGCTCAAGTTGCCGACAAAAATATTCTTCAAGCGTCTTCCTCTGCATTGACCTGTCGAAGTGCAAGCTGGATGGGCAGACTGCCAGGTCGGAAATACCTTCCTGAAAATCGAGACCGGAGCTGGCGAACAGTCGAATGCGGCAGAAGTATAGCAGGTTTGTCAAATCGAGCCTGTCAAATCGGTTCCAAAGGGGTCAGCCACAAATGCTTAATAGTTATTGTGCATCACGCAGGTTTGCGAGGGCGCGTTGCACGCGAGCTTGGTGCGCCTTACTCCGCTCAGCATCTCCCTCGGCTGCTGTGGCGGAAGCTGCAGCGTTCGATGTTGGCGCCTTCATGTCATTCTGCGCCGCTTCCGTGGCAGACAACGCGGCCGCGCACCGACCGGCAAGGGCATCGATCTCGACGCGGGCCGTTTCTGGGTGATATCCGATGCGGTCGCCCGTCTGCATCGCCATTGTCACATCGTCTGGAACTGCTGAGATCATCGGATAGTCTGCCGAGATCGTGTCGTAAGCTTCGCGCAATCGCCGCGTGCGTCCAGTAAAACCGTCCAGCAGGTTTCTGGAGCTGAGTGAGCCCGGCGCGCGGCGCACTACGATCGTGGTCGCGCGGTGCACATCGGCAGAGGCGACAGGAACAATCGTGGTCAGTGTGTTGCCCTCAAAGCGCCAGCCCGGCTGCTTCGCATCGAGTGTGAACTGCAACGATACTCCGTTGGCCGTGACGGAGGCGGGCGGCCAGTCCGCCGGCAGGCGCACTTCGTAGCCCCGCATCGGCTGCATGCCTGTATATCCGCCGCGAACTGGCGCGATCGTCACACTCAATTCCTCGCCGGACTGCGTAGCGGTGACATCGGTCCACGTGGTGCCAACGTTTTGCTGATAGTGTTCCGCGTGGCCGGAATCCTCGTACACCGTATAGCGCGAGGTCTGGCCGTCCGCCAGCGGTGAGATCGAGAGAATCAGGGGATCGACCGGGCGCTCACCCGTGTAGAGCACGGGAGGCTGCATGGGTGTAATGGACCCTGCCTTAAGAAACACAGGCAGCTGGTCGATCGCGTAACTTCGTTCAACACCGACGGGGCCACGGAAGCGCTTGCCGCTCGACCACTCGATCCAGTCGCCTGCGGGCAGCCAAAGGTGTTCAGTTGCCAGCCCGGTCCCTGCATCGACAGGATTAACTACGGGCGCGACTAGCATGTTTTCCCCAAACAGATATTCATTCTTCGCCGCATAGGCCTCTGGCGCTTCAGGGAAGTCGTAGTAGAGCGGACGCAAGAAGGCGACTCCGGTGTCAAAGGTGCGGCGTGCCTCCGTATAGATGTAGGGCTGCATCGCATAGCGAAGCTGGAAACTGGCGCGCATGATATCGCTGTAGGGCTCCGGATAGGCCCAGATGCGGCGTTCACTATTAGCGTTCTTGGTTGTGTGCGTGCGCAGAATCGGGCTGAAAGTGCCGAACTGGATCCAGCGCGTAAAGAGTTCGGGCTCGATGACGCCGGGCATGTGTCCGCCAATGTCGTGCGACCAGTAGGCGTAGCCCACGTTGGCAGCCGTCGCGGTGAACCACGGTTGGAACGACAGGGAATCCCAAGTGGAGATCGTATCTCCCGAAAATCCAATCTGGTAGCGGTGATTGCCGAGACCGCCCCAGCGATGAAAGAGAAGCGGTCGTTTGCCTTCGTGCTCTTGATCGGTGAAGTGGATGTAATTGAGCCACCACGTGGGATTCACGCCTGCAGCTTTCGTGTTGTTCTCCTGTTGCCAGTCAAGCCACCAGAAGTCAACTCCCTGCGCTTCCAGTGGATGGTGCAGCAGATCCAGATAGTTCTTCGCAAACTTGCGGTCCGTCAGGTCAAACGGAACATACTTCTGCGTCGCTGGGTCGATTCCCATGTTGTGAGCAAACTGCGGGTACGCATCTTCCCAGGGCTGCACGCCGCTAGCGGGATGAAGATTGAGTGTCACCTTCAGGCCTTCGTTGTGCAACTCAGTCAAAAAGTCCTTGGGATCGGGGAAGAGGGCATCGTCCCAGGAGTAGCCGCTCCAGCCTTTGCGATGGCCGGAGGCATCCTCGATCTCGAAGTGCCGCCCAAAAGTCTTGTGCCAGTCCATATCGATCACGAAGACATCGAATGGAACATTATCCTGGTGAAAGCCGGTGACGAGGTCGCGCAGTTCCTGATCGCTGTAGGCCCAGTAGCGCGACCACCACGCTCCGAAAGCATAGCGTGGCGGCAGCGGGATGCGTCCGGCGACGCGTACATAATCTCCGAGGGCCCGTTTGTAGTCATGACCGTAACCGAAGAAGTAGAGATCCTGCCGCGTCCCCGGGGGCCGTGGCAGCACCCACGGCTGGGTTGTGGCGTCACCATGGCTGAAGTTGAAATCGGAGGAGTCAAAAAGCGGCCCGCCATCATCCACCACGACCCAGCCGTCCCGTGAAATCAGTCCCTCCCCGATGGGCTCTTTGAGATGCTCGGCGCCCAGCGCGCCGTCCAACGTACGTGTTGTCCCCTGCAGATTGCCGGTCGCGGGCGTTCCGGGCCGCCATGTGACAGCCTTGCCGTCCAGTTGGAGAGTGATGGCTAGATCGTCCGCCGTAAAGCCCGCGGCCTTGGGGCTTGGCCGGTAAACCAGTTTCAACTTACCGGTGTCGATCGTGACCATATGACCCGAGAGCTTTTTGGTGAACCGAGGCACAGGCAGTTTGCGATTCAGAAAAATAAACGAGGGGCGATCCTCGAATCCGTCATCCGAAGCCCACTCCATCCGGATAAGCTCCGGCGTGAGCACCGTGAACCGGGCATTGCCCACCCTGACAATCGCCGAAGGATCTGCAACGGGGTCGGCAGTTCGCGCGAGAGGCGCATCGGCAAGGGCGTCTTGGTGCTGCGCAGATAGAGGAGAGACAGCGAATAGGATCAAAGCGGTAAGTAATGGGGACACCAGACAGGCAATAACCTTCATGGCAAAACTCTCCTTGTGGCTGATTGACTTACCACTCATCGAAGGCAAAAACGACCTAGCAGTCGTCCACTTTCCAGTATCCTTCGCGGTGAAATCCCACCTGTAGCAGCCGGTTCTTTGGATCATGCCGCTTACCGCAATTCGAGCAGATCAAGTACCGGGTCCAGGCTGTGCCTTGGCGATCATAGTTTTCCGAAACCGCAAAAGTCGTTCCACAACTGCACGGCACCATGAACATCCTTAGCGGAATATTTTCGTCAGATCTCTCGGACTTGCGGCCGCCGTTCAGACTTCCTCCACAGCAGCCATCGCGCCTCTCTTGCGCTTGTTGGATTGCAGAACTTTTTTTCGTAACCGCAGCGATTTCGGAGTGATCTCTACGAATTCATCATCCGCGATGAACTCGATTGCCTGCTCCAGATTTAACGCCCGGAATGGCACCAGGCGGATGGCCTCATCTGCCGTCGATGCTCGCATGTTGGTCAGTTTCTTTTCTCGCACTGCGTTCACGTCGAGGTCGTCATCCTTCGCGTTCTCGCCGATGATCATCCCTTCATACAATTCAATACCGGGGCCGACGAAAAGCTCTCCGCGTTCCTGCAGACCCCACAGCGCATATGCCGTGGAAACCCCGTTGCGGTCCGCGATCAGCGCTCCTGTAAGCCGATGCGGGATTTCTCCCTGCCACTCGGTGTATCCATCGAACAATGAATTCATGACGATGGTCCCGCGCGTATCTGTCAGCAACTGGCTGCGCAGACCAATCAATCCGCGGCTGGGGACACGAAACTCAATGCGCACGCGCCCGTACCCGTGATTGTGCATGTTGACGACCTCGCCCTTGCGCGATCCCAACTGCTCCATAACCACGCCGACAAAGTTTTCCGGCACGTCCACCGTGAGATGTTCCACAGGTTCCATTAGCTTGCCATCAATGCGTTTGGTGACGATCTCAGGTTTCCCCACCATCAGCTCATAACCTTCGCGCCGCATCATTTCAATGGTGATGGAGAGCTGCAATTCGCCGCGTCCCAGCACCTTGAACGAATCGGTCGTGCCCATTTCCTCTACGCGCAAAGAAACGTTGGTGAGCAGTTCCTTCTGCAGACGCTCCCGCAAGTTTCGAGAAGTGACGTAGGTTCCTTCGCGCCCCGCGAACGGCGAAGTATTCACTGTGAAAGTCATCGCGATGGTCGGCTCGTCGATGACAATCGGAGGCAACGGCGCCGGATTCAGCGCATCGGTGATGGTCTCTCCGATGGTGATTCCCTCCACGCCCGCCACGGCGATGATATCGCCCAATACGGTCTCGGTGATGTCAGTACGCTTCAGTCCAGAAAAAGAAAAAAGTTTGGTGATCTTCGTTTTGTGCATCGATCCGTCGAGCTTCGCGATCACCACGTCTTCGCCCGTATGCATCGTCCCGTTGAACACGCGTGCGATAGCCAGACGTCCCAGATAATCGCTGTAGTCAAGGTTCGCGACTAATATCTGCAATGAACCCGCCGGATCGCCCTGCGGCAGCGGAATCGTTTTCAGAATCGCATCGAACAACGGCCGCAGATCCTCGCCGCCACCCTTCGCGTCCGTCGACGCAGTCCCTTGCTTCGCATTCGTGTACAGAACCGGAAAGTCGAGCTGATCTTCCTTGGCGTCGAGGTCGATAAACAGGTCGTAGATTTCGTTCAACACTTCCTGAGGTCGAGCATCCGGACGGTCAATCTTGTTGATGACCACGATCGGCGGCAGCTTCGCCTCCAGCGCTTTAGTCAACACATACCGCGTTTGCGGCAACGGCCCTTCGCTGGCATCGACGAGCAACATCACCCCGTCGACCATTTTGAGCGCGCGCTCAACCTCGCCGCCGAAATCGCTGTGACCGGGCGTGTCGACAATGTTGATTTTAACGTCGTGATAGAAGATGGCCGTGTTCTTGGCGAGAATCGTGATGCCGCGTTCCCGCTCCAGTTCGTTCGAATCCATGACCCGGTCGACGTGGTGCTCGTTGGCCCGAAACGTCCCGCTCTGCTGCAGCATGGCGTCGACCAGCGTGGTCTTGCCGTGGTCGACGTGCGCGATGATGGCAATGTTGCGAATGCTCAAACTCAAAGTATGGGTTGTCCTTTATTTACGGATCGAATTGACGGTCGATGCAGCCGGTTCGCGGCTGGAATGTCCCACCTATAACTTTACTATGTGCGGAGGTTTCGCAGGAGATTACATCGCACTTACGTACAAGCATCCCCTCCCAAGCCCGAGCCAGAGGATTGCTTGCGCGCTTTCGCAACCTTGCTACAATCGCGCAAGGTTCGATGCCATAGTCGGTTCGAGCCAGTCATGCCGGATCGAGGCTTCCAACGATTGGATAGAGTGAATATGAATATCATCGTGAATGTGAAACGAAGTCTTATTGCCGCTATGCTGCTTGTCATGCTGGCGCCACCGTCGATAGCGGCTCCGCGGCATAGCAAATCCACCACGGATCGAGACGCCGCCATCGCCGAAAAGTGGATTGCGGCGTGGAATTCCCACAGCCCGGAAAAAATGCTTGTAGCGTTTACCTCAGACGTCTTCTACGAGGACGTGGCCTTTAGCGAGGTGAGTCACGGCAGCGCGGAACTGCGTAAGTTCGCCGCTTCCGAATTCGAAGGCGTCCCTGATCTCGAACTCAAGCTGCTGCGTGCCAATATCCACGGCGGGCACGGAACCATCGAATGGATTTTTAGTGGCACCGATAAGGGAGTGTTCAACACGGGAAAGAAGTTCTCTGTCCGAGGCGTCAGCGTTATCGACGTGCGCGACGGCAAAATATCGCGCAGCGTCGATTTCTACGATTCGGGTACAATCATGCGCCAGGTCGGGGTGTTGCCAACTCCTCCAACAGAGGCCAAGTGACGCAGAGTCGATGGGGCTCTGCGCTGGGAGAAAACTTCAAACAGAGAGGCACGAAAGTTTGAAGCAAAAGGAACAGAGCAGGGCAGGGAAACCCTAAGGCCCGCAAAGGATTCTCATGACACCGAAGCCAACCACAGCGGAACGAGACTCCGCTCAGCTCGAAGCCCTCGGCTATGACTCCAAGTTCGATCGCTCCATGAGCCTGTGGGCGAACTTCGCGCTTGGCTTCACCTACCTGTCGCCGGTGGTTGGCGTCTACACGGTTTTTGCCTTTGCCATCGCCACCGGCGGTCCACCCATGTTCTGGAGCTATTTGTTTGTTGGGCTGGGGCAGCTGTTGGTAGCCTTGGTGTTCGGAGAGATTGTCTCCCAGTTCCCCATTTCCGGCGGTCTTTATCCTTGGGCCCGGCGGCTGGTGGGAAAGCGTTGGGCCTGGATGGCGGGCTGGGTCTACATGTGGGCCTTGTGTACCACCATTGCGGCGGTGGCCGTGGGCGGAGCCCCTTATGTAGCTCAGCTTCTCGGCATCCACGTGAGTCAAGGTGGAGAAGTCGCGATTGCAGTAGCCATGATCGTCGCGACAACGGCCCTAAACGTCAGCGGCACAAAGCTTCTGGCTCGGGTCGCTATGTTCGGATTCATTTGCGAATTGCTGGGCGCTGTTGTGGTGGGGGGCTACCTGCTGCTCTTCGCCCGTCATCAGAGCTTCGGGGTGCTCTTCCAAACTTTCGGCCTGGGTAGCAATGGACATTACTTGCCCGCGTTTCTGGCGTCGAGCGTCGCCGCCATGTTCTGTTACTACGGCTTTGAAGCCTGTGGGGACGTCGCCGAGGAAACCCCGGACGCCAGCCGCGCCATCCCCAAGGCAATGCGCATGACCATCTATATTGGCGGCTTCGCCGCCATGCTGGTTTGCCTGGCTCTGGTGTTGGCGGTGCCCGATTTGAACGCCGTGTTGTCCGGCCAGGATGCGGATCCAGTGACAACCACCCTGCGCGCAGCCGTGGGCCCGATCGGGCTGCGGGCCGTCATCGCGGTGGTGATGGTTTCATTTTTCTCCTGCCTCATCAGTCTGGAGGCGGCCACCAGCCGCCTCTTGTTCAGCTATGGCCGCGATCGCATGATCTTCGGCAGCGCCCAGCTCAGCACGCTTTCCAAACGCACTCGCGTGCCGGTCATCGCCCTGCTGGTTGCCGGGACAGTACCGGCATTCATTGCGATTGCAGGATTGTTTCTTGAGGAAATGATTAAGACCATTATCGTGTTCGGGTCCGCCGGAATCTACATTGCCTTCCAGATGATTGTCCTGGGAGCGCTGGTAGCACGAGCGAAGGGTTGGAAACCAAGCGGAGCGTTTCGTTTGGGTGTCTGGGCGTGGCCCGTGAACCTGGCGGCGCTTACCTATGGCCTCCTGGCCATCGTCAATATGGTATGGCCACGCACGCCGCAAGACCCTTGGTATCGTAACTACGGAATGATTGTGGGCGCGGCGGTCGTGCTTGCCACCGGCCTGTTCTACGCCATCCTGTTTAAACCCTATGATCGCCTCAGTGCCCCCGAGGGCGATGCTCACCTCGCCCACCTGGACGTGCCGCTCACAGCCGAGAGCAACCTCGACTAGAGCACTGTGACGATGGCCACGGGACCAGGTTATCTTGCCGGTGTACCGATGTCACCGGCGCATCAAATCAGAACGTCGGCGGTGTATTCACCCACAGCAGCCAGGCTTCGGCGCGTCCAGGATTTTTCCAATGATGCGGAGTCGCGCTCTCAAAATAGAAACTGTCACCAGCCTTGAGCCGGTATTCTTCATTCTCCAGCGTAATCATCAGCGCCCCGCGCAATATATAAAGGAACTCTTCTCCTTCGTGAGAATAAGAGTCCCCGCTTCCGGCGCCGGGGGCTACGCGAAACAGATGCGGCTCCATCACCGTGTTGCCCCATGCTAATAGTTCCATGCGGACGCCGGGGCCGGCCTCCAGCACTTTCCGTTGAGCCGGTTGCACTTGCCGAGTGCTCGCTCCGTTTGCGTCGAAAAAATCCAGAATGTTCGTTTTATAAAATCGCGCCAGCTTGCGCAGCGTTCCGACTGAGCCAGTCATCTGCGAGCGTTCCAGGGCGCTCAGGAATCCCACCGAAATGCCGACCGGTTTTGCAACTTGCGCCAGCGACAATCGCCGTTGTGAACGTAGATGCCGCAAGTGCGAACCAATCGCCACCGCACTGCCATCTGCCGCCGGACGCGCCCGTCCCTCGCGGCGCAGCAATTCCACAATCGCCGGCGCGTTCAACCCGCGCACTTTGCGCAGAAAGCGCGCCCGCTTCAGCAGTTTCACGTCATCAGTGGTGTACAGCCGGTATTTGCTCTCAGTACGCCGCGGACGCGTCAGCCCCAGGTTCTCCCAGGTCCGGATCACGGACGGCGAAACTCCCACACGCCGCGCCACGTCTCCGATCTTCAAGTAGGCCTTACCGTTGGAAGTACTCATGATTCACCAGAACATCGCGCACCACAACCTTATGCGCGGACAGAGATGAAAGTTTTCTATTCGAAGGAGCGCTTTTTTTCTTCTTGACAGTACGTGTCCCCCTTCTCTAACCTTGCGGGATTATAGCAAGGTTGTGGCTGCACACAAGCCGTCGTTTTTCAAAAACAAAAAATCTCTTCCAGGATGTACCGGAGGTTTCATGCCGTCAGTGCGAGCCCGCTGGACCACCGTTTGCCTTGTCGTTGCCGTCTCCTTTCTTGTCCCCGCCACACTTCCAGCCCAGGGTACCGGCGGCCGCATCATCGGCCGGGTCGCCGACGCATCCGGCGCCGTGCTGGCGAACGTTAAGGTGATCCTGGTCAACGAAGGTACGAATGTGTCGCGCGACGCTGTGACGAATTCGGCGGGAGATTACGACTTTGTGGAAGTACCGGTAGGCACTTATCGCCTCGAATTCGACTTGACTGGGTTCAAGAAAAACCTTCGCCGCGGCGTTGCGCTGGACATCAATCAGGTCATCACTCTCAACATGACCATGCAGGTCGGCGCGACCCAGGAAGTTGTCGACGTCACTTCCGAAGCCCCGCTAGTTGAGACGACGAGCACTCAGCTCGGTGCAGTTGTCGGCGACCGCGCCGTCAGCGAACTCCCGCTCAACTCCCGCGACGCTTACCAGTTTCTACAGTTGCAGCCCGGCGTTATGTCCACCGTCGGCTCCAGCAATTCGATCGTGTACGGAAGCAGCAATGCGGGCGCGGTCTCCGTTAACGGCGGTCGTGGCCGTTCCAACAACTTCACCGTGAACGGCGGCGACGCCAACGACCAGTTCGTCAATCTGCCGACCGTACAACCGAGTCCTGACAGCATTCAGGAATTCCGCGTCCTCACCAACACCTTCGACGCCGAATACGGCCGGAACTCCGGCTCCATCGTTAATGTGGTGACGAAGTCTGGCACGAATGCGTTTCACGGAAATATGTATGAGTTCTTCCGCAATAAAGCACTGAACGCCAACGCCTATTGCTTCTCTGCTGACGGATGTCCCAAGCCGCAGTTCAATCAAAATCAGTTCGGCGGCACCTTCGGTGGGCCCATCAAGAAAGATCGCACCTTTTTCTTCACCTCCTATGAGGGAAGACGGATTCGCCAGGGAATCCAGTCACCGGCGGTGACTGTTCCCACTGCAATACAACGGCCTAACCCACTTAATCCCACCGTAAATGACGGGCAAAGCGGAATTGTGGCTGACTTCTCGGATAGCTCACCCTTTATCGGGTCACTCAGTGACACCTTCCCGCTGCAGCAACTCCCGGGATGTGCGGGAGCAATTGCAGGACTTTCGGGCGTGGCATTGCCGGCCGCACATACGACTTCCGTAAACTACGGAGGCACCTACGATAATTCGGGCAATCTCCTCAGCCCGGGAATTTTTACCGATGTAGCCAATGGCCGTGACAACATTATTCCACTTGAATGCATGGACCCAACCGCGGTTGACCTGCTGCAATTTGTACCCACTCCCACCAACGGCAACACGCTGGTGACCGTCCCCGTGCAGCCCGACCGTGGCGATCAGTTCACGGTCAAGATCGACCATCGGATCAATGACAAGCAGAATCTGAGCTTCTACTACTATTTCGACGACCACTCGCTTGTCTCGCCTTTTGCTCAGTTTCAAGCCGCTGGTGCCAACGTTCCCGGCTTCGCTTCCGCCACTAAAGAGCGCTTTCAACAGTGGAACATTACTCACACGTGGACTATCAACAACAGCACCGTCAACGAATTCCGCTTCAACTACAATCGCGAAGCGCAGCGCACATTCCAACATCCACAACGCACCAGCTTGGTACAAAATTCCTGTCCCCCGGCGCCTTCCTGGCTCACGGCACCTGTGCCTTGTTTCTCTGACGGCACTGCGGGCAATGCGCTCGGAATTCATCCCGGCTTGGGGTCTCAACGTGAAGGTTTGCCCTTCATTCAGTTAAGTGGCGGATTCACTATTGGAAATAATGGAGAAGGCGAGCTTCCCCAGGTGGGCAATTCATTTCAATGGTCTGACAGCATCAGCAAAGTCTT
Source organism: Candidatus Sulfotelmatobacter sp. (assembly GCA_025462865.1). Lineage (GTDB taxonomy): Bacteria > Acidobacteriota > Terriglobia > Terriglobales > Acidobacteriaceae > Sulfotelmatobacter. The sequence continues at coordinate 10,981 of JAOAPI010000055.1, forward strand.
CGGAAAGCACTCGGTCAAGTTCGGGGCCGATGTCCGCCGTCAGCGCTTCGACCAGACTCTCTATTTCGACGTCAACGGGGAATTCTTTTTTGACGGCAGCTCGGGTAATACGACTGGAGACGCCAGTCCATTTCCCGACTACCTGCTCGGATTGCCGGGATCCTACGGGCAAGGCTCGGCACAAGTGGAGAACGTCCGTAGTACTGGCTTGTATCTATTCGCCCAGGACAGCTGGAAAATCAAGCAAAACCTTACCCTCAACTACGGTTTGCGCTGGGAACTCAATACTCCGATTGCGGATATCAGCAAACACGTGCAGACTTTTCGACCAGGACAGAATTCGACAGTCTATCCTTGCCAACTGTCTCAGCCCAGCATCGACGCTCTGGGAACGAGCGACTGCACTTCAGTTGAGCCTACGGGCCTTCTCGTACCCGGCGATGCGGGCGTCCCCAATGGCTTGACGCAGACCTACTACAAATCTTTTGCTCCGCGCATCGGGATCGCCTGGAGTCCGGGTACATCAGGCAAGACCAGTATCCGAGCCGGTTGGGGCCTTTTCTACAATCCGATCGAGCAGTTGGTTTTGGAGCAGTTCAGCGCCGAACCCCCCTTCGGCGGCAGCACTTTCCCGGCGGGTACTCTGTTCAACACACCTTTCCAGGATCAGAGCGGGACCTTTTCTTACCCGAACCCATTCAACGGGATTCTGAACCCCCCTCGCGGCCAACCTGTCGATTGGTCCACATTCCGTCCCATCCTGCTGTTTGGCCAGTTCCAGCCTAAAATGCGAAGCCAGTATTCCGCACAATACAACCTGACCATCCAGCGCGAACTAAGCCACGACGCAAAGCTTCAGGTCGGGTATGTCGGATCTCAGGGTCACCGCCTATTGGCAACGCATGACATTAACTACGGAAATCCCCAAACTTGTCTCGATATCAATGACATTCTCGGTGCCGGAACTTGCGCACAGTATTCCGCTGACAGTCAGTTCCTCATTCCGGCGGGCTCGGTTACCGGACCCAACGGCCTGCATGTCCCTTACGGACCCAACGGTCCCACGGTTATTCCAGCGAATACGACCTTGGCAACCGACGTTAATTTAGTTGGGCTCCGTCGTTACTCTTCCCCAAATTGCAATCCCATCGGCAACATAAACTGCCCGTCCGACGGAATCCCCGTTTTCAGCAGCATCTTCGCCCAGGACACCATCGCCAACTCCGCCTATAACTCTCTGCAGGCCTCGCTCGATAAGCGCTTTGGCCACGGCTTGCAGTTCACTGCCGCTTACACTTTCAGCAAGTCGTTCGACGAAGCCTCCAGCTTCGAAGGCATTCTGAACCCAATTGACCCGCGCGCCAGTCGTTCGCTCTCCGGATTCGACGCTAGGCACCGCATTGTCTTCAGCTACTACTGGGAGCTGCCCTTCCGGAAGTTCAGTGGTGTCACAGGCAAGATCCTAAACGGCTGGGCTCTTTCCGGCATCACCACTTTCCAAACCGGATTCCCGATCCGCATCACTTCCTTGGCGGACAACGAACTAATGTATAGCTTTGATTTTGAGTTGCCGGGTGAGCCCCTACAATTGGCGCCCTTTCGCGCCAACAATCCGCATCACACCGGTTGCGCCTACGAAACCGGACCCACGGACCCGACTGGTAGCGGAACTCCGTGCCAACTGGTGAATAATCAATATTTCGATCCAAACACCTTCACGGAAGATGCAGCAGCCTTCCCGCAATTGTTGGGCACAATTCCGCCGACCAAGCGCACAATTTGCTGCGGCCCGCACATCAGCAACACGGACTTCGCGATACTGAAGACCATCAAGATCGATGAGAGCAAGCGCGTCGATTTCCGCGCCGAGTTCTTCAACCTCTTCAATCACAGTCAGTTTTTCAATCCCGACGGCAACAGCTCGGATGGCTCACAATTTGGTCAGATTACGCAGGCTCGCGACCCACGCCTGATGCAGTTTGCTTTGAAGTTCTTCTTCTAACGGAAGAGTCGGAAAAAAGTAGAGAGAGTAAGATTGTAGGTACGACCCGGGCGCAAGCCGCCCGGCATTCTAATAGCCCGGCTTATTGAGAAACGCCGCGGCTTGAGCTTTCTCGGAGTCACCTGATGTATCCCGAATTAGACAAAGAACTCGCAACCTTCGAGCGTCGCACGCCCAAATCTGCCGAAGCGCACAAGAAGAATCTCAAACGCATCCCGCTCGGCGTGGCCAGCAACTATCGCCATTACGATCCCTGGCCCATCTTCGTTAAAGAAGCCAGCGGCAGCAAGTTTCGCGACCTCGACGGCAATGAATATATCGACCACAACCTGACCTTCGGCGCGCTCATGGCTGGACACTGCCATCCCGCCGTGATGAAGGCTGTCGAAAAGCGTCTCTCCACCGGCACCATGTTCGGGATGCCTCACGACATGGAATGGGAACTCGCTGAAGAGATTTGCAATCGCTTTCCTGTCGAAATGTGCCGCTTTGGCAACAGCGGTACCGAAGCCACCATGCACGCCATCCGCCTCGCCCGCGCAGCTACTGGCCGGGACAAGATCATTAAATTCGAAGGCGCCTACCATGGACTGCATGACTCAGCTCTCGTCAGTGTTAAGCCGCACGCGCCCGAGTTCGGCGACATCGAGAATCCCACGCCAGTTTCCGGCGGGTTGGGCGTACCGAAATCCGCAATCGCCAACGTCACAATCGCTACTTTCAATAACCTCGGAAGCGTCGAACGCCGATTCAAAGAGAATCCCGGCGAAATTGCCGCGATCATTCTCGAACCCATTCTGATGAACGTCGGCCTCTGTATGCCGGAACCGGGATTCCTGAAAGGTCTCCGCGACATCGCCACTAAAAATGGTGCGCTTCTAATTTTCGATGAAGTGAAAACCGGCGCAAAACTCGGATGGGGCGGCGCGTCAGAATACTTCAACGTGAAGCCAGACATGATCTGCCTCGCCAAGTCAATCGGTGGAGGCTTGCCGCTCGCCGCTTTCGGCGCCAGCAAATCCGTGATGGACCTCATCTCGCAGCACAAGGTCTTCCACGGTGGCACCTACAACACCAATCCAGTTTCCATGGCGGCGGGCATCGCCACATTCCGCGAAGTCCTTACCCGCGACAACTACGCTCACGTCGACAAGCTTGGCAAAAAGCTTGCCGACGGATATCGCAAGACCATCGCGAAGGTCGGTCTGCAAGCCTACATCGCACAAGCGGGCGCGAACGGCGCGCTCATGTTTTATCCGAAGGAAATTCGCAACTACCGCGATTGGACCACCATCGATATCGATCTCTGGAGGCACTACTGGTTCGCCATGGTCAACCGCGGCGTGATGGCGCAGCCCTACTGGTGGGACGAGCAATGGACCATTTCGGTTCAGCACACCGAGGCCGATATCGATAAGCATCTGTCCGCTTTTGACGACATCGCCGCATCGCTCGCGAAAGCACAGCAAGAGCGCGCAGGCCAACCGGCATTGGCCGCCCACTAGATCGTAAGGGTAGGGCAGGCGCCCTCGCCCGCCCATGCTTGCAGTAATAAAGCTATTGTCATTCCGAACCGGGCGCAAGCCCGGTGAGGAACCTGCTGTTTCGCGGCCGATACAGCCGCTAATAGACTTTGTCCACCACTGCTCAACCCGCCACCCAGCCCCACTTAATCCGTGCCCTCGGACGCCGTGACCTCGTCCTCCTCTTCGTAGTCGCCGTATTCAACCTCAACGTAGTCCCCTCTATCGCCGCCAACGGCGGCGTCACCATCTGGCTCTGGATCATCTCTCTAATCCTCTTCTTCTTTCCGCAAGGCATCGCCGTTATCGAACTCGCCCATCGTTATCCCGGAGAAGGCGGGGTCTACCTCTGGGCGAAAGAAGTCTTCGGCGACTTTCACGGATTCCTCTCCGGCTGGTGCTACTGGACCAACAACATGCTCTACGTTCCGACGGTGATGCTTTACTTCGTCGGCGTCTCCGTTTATGTGCTCGGCCCCAGCCATCTTGGCCTCGCTGATAACAAACTTTTCGCGTCTATAACTTCACTCACCCTGCTAGCCTTACTCACCCTGCTCAATATTGTCGGTCTCGGCGTCGGCAAGTGGATCAACAACGTCGGGGCCATCGGCACTTTCATCGCCGCCGCAGTCCTGATTGGTTTAGGTGTAGTCATCTGGACGCGCTTTGGCACCGCCATCACTGCCGCCGACTTCAAAGTTCCCGCCAACCCGCGCTTTGTGATGAATTCTTTCGGCGTGATCTGTTTCGGCCTGGTCGGCCTTGAACTCGCATCCGTCATGGGCGACGAAATTAAAGATCCCGCCCGCACTCTTCCCGGCGCTGTCGCTTGGGGCGGAGTGCTCTCGGGCGCTCTCTATGTCGGCGCGACGCTCACGCTCCTCATCGCTGTTGGAAAGAATGTTAACGTCCTTCAAGGGATTGTTCAGGCGGTCAGTCACATGGCTGGTCGCGTTGGAGTTGCTTGGATTACCGTGCCGTTCGCTCTCATGCTCAGCATCTCAATCGCCGGCATTGGCTCAGCATGGATGGGGGGCTGTGCGCGCATTCCGTTTGTTGCCGGCCTCGATTCGTACATGCCATCCTGGATGGGTCACATTCATCCGAGATACGCCACGCCTTACGCCGCCTTGATTGTGCAGGCCATCGTTTCTGCTGTCCTGGTGATTCTGAATTTCGCCGGCGCCGGTGTGCAGGAAACTTTTCAGAAGCTGCTCTCGCTTGCCGTTGTTCTGCAGTTGGTTCCGTTTTTGTACATGTTCGGTGCTCTGGTAAGATTTTCGATCGTCGAGTCCGTGCCCCAGGGTAAGTACAGCCGCGCCACCTTGTTCTTGGCCGGAACTAGCGGACTGCTCACAACGACCCTTGGCATCGCGCTGGTATTTTTCCCGGCCCAGCAAATCACGTCGCTGTTGTCGTATGAATTATGGATGTTCGGCGGCACTCTGTTTTTCGTCGGCCTGGCTGCGTTCTTTTTCTTCGTCTATGGCCGCCACAAAATGTCGCAAGCAAATATCGGGAAGGGCACGACATTAGTCGCGCCGTTAAGCGAATAGAGATTTGGGGCTCTAGGCCCTGAGGTAAGGGAGGTCGAACAACATGCCCGGCGGAGTAAAAACAGAAGTCCGCACTTACCAGATGTACATCAACGGCGAATGGGTCGATAGCAAGTCCACAAAAACTTTCCCGGTCTACGATCCCTCCACCGAAGAAATCATTGCCCAGGTTCCCGAAGCCGGCGCCGACGACGTCAACCGCGCCGTAGCCGCCGCCAAAGCCGCATTCGAAGAAGGCCCGTGGTCGACCACCACTGCGCAGGAACGGGGCCGCGTCCTCTTTCGCCTCTCCGAAAAAATCCGCGCCAACCTTCCCGCGCTCGCCGAACTCGAATGCCGCAACACCGGCAAGCCCATCGTCGAGGCCGAGTATGACATCACCGATGCCGCCACTTGCTTTGAATACTACGGCGGCCTCGCTACCAAAGTCGTCGGCTACGTAAACCCCGTTCCCGACAATGCGATGTCGCTTTCGCTGAAAGAACCGGTTGGCGTCGCCGGACAAATCATTCCCTGGAACTATCCTCTTCTTATGGCTGCTTGGAAGCTGGCTCCTGCAATCGCCGCTGGCTGTACTTGCGTCCTCAAGCCCGCCGAACAAACTCCGCTCACCGCTCTCGAATTTGCAAAATATTTTGAAGATTGCGGAGTGCCCGCAGGCGTGGTCAACATCGTCACCGGTTTCGGAGAAAGCTGCGGCGCTCCTCTCGTCCAGCATCCCGACGTCAACAAGATCGCTTTTACCGGCAGCGCCGCCGTCGGCAAGATCATTGTGAAACAAGCCGCCGACACCGTGAAGCGTGTCACGCTCGAACTCGGTGGTAAATCACCCAATATCTTCTTCGCCGACGCCGACTTCGAGGCCGCAATCGACGGAGCACTCTTCGGAGTCTTCATCAATCAGGGGGAAGTCTGCTCTGCCGGAAGCCGCATCCTGGTGCAAAGGTCCATTTACAAGAACTTCGTCGAAGCGATGACGGAAAAGGCCAAGAAAATAAAGATAGGGCCTCCGCTCGATCGCGAAACCAAGATGGGCGCTCTCGTCAGCAAGGAACAATACGACCGCGTCAATTCCTATATCGAAATCGGCAAAAAAGAAGCCAAGCTGGTTTCCGGCGGCGGACGCCCAGAAAAAATGGGGAAGGGCTACTATGTCCAGCCCACAATTTTCTCCGACGTAACAAACTCCGCTCGCATCGCCCGCGAAGAAATCTTCGGCCCCGTTGCCGCCGTGATTCCCTTCGACGACGAAAAAGACGCGCTCAAGATTGCCAATGATTCACCGTATGGTCTTGCCGCAGCCGTCTGGACGCGCGACATCTTCAAAGCCATGCGTGCCGTGAAAGCTCTACGCGCAGGCATCGTCTGGGTGAATCACATGCAGCCAACGTACGTAGAAGCCCCCTGGGGCGGCTACAAACAATCCGGCTTCGGCCGCGAACTCGGCCCCTGGGGCATCGAAGAATATTTGGAAACCAAACAGGTTTACATCAACCTGAACGAGCAACCAATCGGCTGGTACTGATGGGTTGTATTGATAAATGAAGAAACGATCTCCAAAGTCCTGTCATCCTGAGCGAGGATTGATCGTCGCGCCCAAGCGCGAAGATCAACCGCAGTCGAAGGACCTCTGCACGGTGTGCACTGCGACTGCCGCTTCAGGGAATTCTCACGAGAAACTGCCATGAGCACAATTCGCCTGAAAACCCCAATCCCCGGCCCCAACTCCCACGCGCTCAGCGATCGTCGCGCGAAAGCCGTGCCCCGCGGCCTTTCCCACGGCACGCCCATCTACGTCGCCAAAGCCGAAGACGCCTGGCTCGAAGACGTTGACGGCAACCGCTACATCGACTTCGCCGGAGGCATTGGCTGCGCCAACGCCGGTCACCGCCAGGAACATGTAGTCGAGGCCATTCGCACCCAACTCGATAAGTTCCTCCACATGTGCGTCCAGGTCACGCCCTACGAAGGCTACATCCGCCTGGCCGAACGCATGAACGAAGTCACGCCCGGCAAATTTCCCAAGAAAACTCTCTTCGTCAACAGCGGCGCTGAAGCTGTCGAAAATGCGGTGAAGATTGCTCGCGCCTATACGAAACGTCCAGCGATCCTCGCATTCGAAGACGCCTTCCACGGCCGCACCATGATGACGCTCGCCCTCACCAGCAAGACGCATCCTTATAAAGCGGGCTTTGCCCCTTTCCCCAGTGACGTTTATCACGTCCCATTCGCGTACTGCTATCGCTGCTCCTACAACTTGAAATATCCTTCGTGCGATCTTTACTGCGCGCGCCATCTGGAAGACACTTTCAAGCGCGTCGTCGCTAACGAAGAAGTTGCAGCAGTAATTGCGGAGCCGGTGATGGGCGAAGGCGGCTTCATCGCTCCGCCGCCAGATTATTTCAAGGTGCTGATCGACCTCTGCCATAAGTACGGCATCCTCTTCATAGCCGATGAAGTGCAGTCCGGCTTCGGACGCACCGGCGCGATGTTCGCCAGCGAGCATTACGGAATCGAGCCTGATTTAATCGTGACGGCGAAGTCTCTCGGCGGAGGCCTTCCACTAGCCGCCGTCACCGGCCGCGCCGAAATCATGGACACCCCCGGCCCCGGCGGCCTCGGTGGGACGTTCGCAGGAAATCCGATCTCCTGCGCGGCAGCTCTCGCCACACTGGACTTGTTCGAAACAGAAAATCTATTGACTCGTGCCAACGAACTCGGCGATCGCTTCCAGCGCCGCGCTCGCGAGTGGCAACGCCGCTGGCCCCTCGTGGGGGACGTTCGCGGCCTTGGTGGCATGCAAGCCATCGAACTGGTGAAGGCGCAAGAATCGAAAGCGCCCGCGACGGAAGAAACGAAACAGATTACGCAATATTGCTATGAGCACGGCCTGATCACAATAACCGCTGGCTCTTATTCGAACGTGATTCGCGTCCTGGTTCCGCTCATTGCGACGAACGAGCAAATAGACGAAGGTTTGGATGTGCTCGAATCCGCACTGGCAGCGGTGTGCGACAAGAAGGGCGCGGTAGCACAGCTAGTTTAAAAAGTTTTGTCATCCTGAGCGAGGATTGATCCTCGCGCCCAAGCGCGAAGATCAACCGCAGTCGAGGGGACCCCTGTAACGCTGTATCATTGAAGCTGCCGCAGGGAATTCTCAAGATGCACTTCGTGCAATAGTAAGAGGTGAACACCATGACTCCAGTCGCAGCCCCACCCACACTCCGGCTCACCAACTTCATCAACGGCCAATGGACCGACTCCCCCGCTCGCGAATGGCGCGACGTAATCAATCCCGCCACCGGCGAAGTACTAGCTCAAGTTCCTCTCGCCGACGCCGCCGAAGTCAATCAAGCCGTCGAAGCCGCGGCCGCCGCCTTTCCCGAATGGCGCCGCACCCCGCCTGAAGACCGCATCCAGCCGCTCTTCAAGCTGAAGATGCTGCTCGAAGATCACCTCGACGACATCGCCCGCATCATCACCCAGGAAAATGGCAAGACGTTCACCGAAGCCAAAGCCGAGATGCGCCGGGCGATTGAAAACGTTGAAGTCGCCTGCGGCATTCCGATGATGATGCAAGGCTACAATCTCGAGGACGTCGCCCGCGGCATCGACGAGATGATGATCCGCCAGCCCATCGGCGTCACCGCCGCCATTGTGCCGTTCAACTTTCCCGGCATGATCGCGTTCTGGTATCTCCCCTACGCCATCGCCACCGGCAATACATTCATCTTGAAACCATCCGAACGCGTTCCGCTCACGATGCGCTATGTCTACGAACTGCTTGAAAAAACTGGCCTGCCCAAAGGCGTCGTAAGCCTTATCAATGGCGGCAAAGCCGCCGTTGACGCGCTTCTCGATCATCCGAAAGTTCGCGCCATCAGCTTCGTCGGATCGACTCCAATCGCAAAATACGTTTACTCGCGCGCCGCCGCCAACGGCAAACGCGCGCAGTGCCAGGGCGGAGCCAAGAATCACGTCATCGTTCTCCCCGACGCCGACATGCCCATGGCCACACAAATCATCAGCGACAGCGCATTCGGATGCGCGGGCCAGCGTTGCCTCGCCGTCTCAGTTGCCGTTACGATCGGCGAAGCGCAGAAGACTTTCCGCGATTCCATTGCTGACGCCGCCTCGAAACTCAAAGTCGGCAACGGCCTCGACAAAGACGTCCAGATGGGTCCAGTAATCACGCCGCAGAGTAAAGAGCGCGTCGAATCGCTGATTGCTCTCGGCGAGAAGCAAGGCGCAAAAGTTCTGCTCGACGGGCGCAATTCGAAGATCCCGAAATACGAATCCGGAAACTTCGTGAATCCCACCATCCTTGACAACGTCCCCGCCACCAGCGATCTCAACGACACAGAAATCTTCGGCCCCGTCCTCAGCCTCGTGCACGCCAACGACATGGACGACGCGCTCGCCTTCCTCGAACGCAGCGCCTACGGCAATCAGGCCTCGCTCTTCACCTCCAGCGGATCGGCCGCGCGCCGCTTCCGCTACGAAGCGCCCGCGGGCAACATCGGCATCAACATCGGAGTCGCTGCGCCCATGGCCTACTTCCCCTTCAGCGGATGGAAGAATAGTTTCTTCGGAGATCTCCACGGCCAGGGCCGTGACGCCATCGAGTTCTATACCGACAAAAAAGTCGTCGTCGAACGCTGGGCCAAAGAACACAGCCGCAAATTCTAGCCACGGATTACACGGATTCACACGGATAGAGCAAGTCATTGATTGATCCGTGATATCCGTGAAAATCCGTGGCAATAAATTCTTGAAGGATTCCATGACCACAACTCTCACCACACCCACCGTGACCGACAAGAAGATGACTGGCAAAGAAATCGTCGATCTCTCCCGCAAGCACACGCTCTACGAATGGTCCGCGCAGTCGAAGGTCGATCCCATCCCCGTCGCCAGCGCCAAAGGGATTTACTTCTACACGCCCGAGGGCAAGCGCTTCATCGACTTCAACAGCCAGCTCATGTCCGTCAACATCGGACACGGCGACCCGCGCGTCATCCAGGCCATCAGCGATCAAGCCGCGACGCTTGCCTATGCGAATCCCTTCATGGCCACTGAAGTTCGAGCGCGCCTCGGCGCGAAGCTCGCCGAAATCACTCCCGGCGATATCGACACCTTCTTTTTCACCAACGGAGGCGCCGAAGCCAACGAAAACGCCATCAAGCTCGCGCGCTTCTTCACCGGACGTCACAAGATCATCGCCCGCTATCGCTCCTATCACGGCGCAACCGCCGGCGCCATCACTCTCACCGGCGACCCCCGCAGATGGGCCGCCGAGCCTGGCATTCCGGGCGTCGTTCATGTGCTCGATCCTTATCACGGCATCGAACGCGGATGGGAATCCGCCGAATCTTCCCTCGCCATGATCGAAGAAACCATTCAGCTCGAAGGTCCGAACACCATCGCCGCGTTCATTCTCGAGCCGGTCACCGGAACCAACGGCATCCTCATTCCTCCCGATGGATATCTCGCCGGTCTGCGCAAGCTCTGCGACAAGTACGGCATCCTGATGATCGCCGACGAAGTCATGTCCGGCTTCGGACGCACCGGCGAATGGTTCGCCGTCGATCACTGGAAGGTTGTTCCCGACCTGCTCACCATGGCCAAGGGACTGACTTCCAGCTATCTCCCTCTCGGCGCGGTCGGCATGCGCCATCACATCGCGCAGCACTTTCAGGACAAAGTTTTTTACGGAGGCCTCACCTACAACAGCCATCCCATGGGATGCGCGGCGGCGCTGGCCACCATTCGCGTCTATGAAGAAGATGGCCTGCTCGACAATTCAAAAAAGATGGGCGCGATCATGAAAGCGCTGGGAGAAGATTTGCAGGCGAAGCATCGCTCCGTCGGCGCGGTGCGCTCCATCGGACTGTTCGGCATCGTCGAACTGGTGCGCAGCCGCAAGACGCGCCAGCCGCTCGCTCCCTTCAACGGCGCCTCCGACGAAATGGCCGCTCTCGGCCGCTTCTTCCGCGAGCAAGGCCTCTACACCTTCGTCCGCTGGAACACCTTCTTCACCAACCCTCCGCTCTGCATCACCGAGCCGCAACTGCGCGAGGCTTTCGCCATCATCGACAAGGGGCTGGAGATTACGGATAAAGCGGTCGTCGACTAATTTGTGGATTTTGGGTGGCGCAGCACTTCAGCGCTGCGATCAAGCCCCTTATTAAATAATTGTCATTCCGAGCGCGCCGAAGGCGGGCGAGGAACCTGCTGTTCGCCGACACTGCCACGACTCACGTAGGGACACCCGCCTCGGCTGTCCGCGGAGCGCAGCGACGCCACGGCGCGGATTTTGATTCTAAACGCTCCACTTTCCGTCACCGATAGACGAAGCCACTCCTCCTGCGGACTTTTTTTCATGCGACGCCACGAAGTAGGCTGCCCCACTCGTCGCGATTTTCGACGAGTGGGTACCTGGGACCATGGCGTCAGCGTTCTTGCCACAGGCGAATCCCCGCTCTTGCGGAGAGCCTAAAATGTAACGTCAGGGAATAAATCAGAGATCGGCGTCCGTGGTGCCTAGTCGTCGAAAACCGCGACGAGATGGGGCAGCCTCAGTTGGGGTGACGTGGGGCAAGCCCTCCGGGAGTCGAGTGAGCGGTGCATCGAATTTGGTCTTGTCCACCTTAAGGTATCCCGAGCTCCGGTAAATCTACTATAGAACTATCCACCAAGGGTCGTCGGCGGCTAGTGCGTAAAAAATAAAGGGAGACTTTTACTCATAGGTATGTTGTACACTTTTGGGGAACGATCTTGGCGTAGCTCAACGGAAAGAGCACCGAGAGTGACCTGAAACTTTAGCGAGGGCCAGGATCACTGCCAGTTCTCGGGGATACGGGTTCGATTCCCGTCGTTCGGGGTCGCGCTTTCTTTTTTGTGGCGGTGTGGCAGAGTGGTCTAATGCAGGCGATTTATAATCGTCCGGTCGGGTCTCACCTTCACCGGAAACACCCGATCCGTGGGTCCGAATCCCACCACCGCCGCTCATTAACTATTTGGAATACTAAAGCAACCGCGTGGCGTGTGTGCCTCCTGTTGACGGGTCCGAGGACCCTGAATTTGCACAATCACTTAAAAAGAGGTGGCTTTAAATGCCACCTTACACACTGTTCCCATGCCCGTACAAAGCAACTGATCAACTGCAACGTACTACTACATCGTTGTTGTGCGATGCACAACAACATCTTATGGTAGCGCCAAATGAAATTGCAAGCGAGAACATGTAGCGCTAACGTTTGACGATAATCTCACTAAAATACCATCCAATTATCACGTCAATTAACCGTTCAATCGTGCATGGTGTTAACAAAATATCACCGTAGTAATCAAACGTAGTCGTCGAAGAGGATCAAAATCGCTTTGACGGCATTGAGCGGACTTGTCTGCGTGAAGGGAACACTCGTCCCTCTAAGTCCTTAGACCGCCGGATCTGGCGGGAATCTCGCGCTATAGTGAAGATTCTAAAAGACCGAGGGGAGTGGGGTGGCTTTGCCACAACGACTCGCTCTTGCCGAATAAGTCCATAGTCTGCCTCAGCGCCGCGTGTTCCTTTCGATTTGCAAAAACAGCAGAATCAGTTCACCAAAAGCAAAGGTCGCAATCCCAAGTGCTAGCATTCCTAGGGATTCAACCCATGATGCCTTGATATCCCAACTGTCAGTTGCCGTCCGCAAAGTCAAGACGAATCCAGCAATTGTAAGCAGACCGCCAACTACGCGCTCCGCATGGGCAATGATGTGAAGCGCCGTAAATTCCTTTTGCGCTGCTTCTGGCATCTCTAGCCTTCTTACCGCCGTTTCGCCTTCTTGCCCTTGCCGCTCGTTCCGTCCTTGCGCGGACTATTCCAGTAGGGACTCTTGCACTTCGGACAAACCTTAGGTTCCTCTGTGCTTGCCGCTCTCGGAATCCATGTGTGTTCGCAGCGTTCGCACTGGTAGCCTTGCAGCATAATTTTTGCCATACCTAAAGATAATATACCTATAGGGTATGCTGTCAAGGAAATTCATTGCAAAGGCTCCGTGTCTAATGTTTGTACCGGGTCGCCGAATCCAACGATGTACCGTTGCTCCGGGCTGTAAATCAGATTTTGGGTAGTCACGTATCTCTTGCCGTTGCTGGTATAACGAATCGTGGCCGGAATTTCTTTGTTCCCAAACGTGCCGTTGTAGGTCTGCAAAAGGAAATTCGGCAAGTCGAAGCGCGAGAGCACATGCCCAAGGAGGTATCCGCCAAGCCTTCGCCACAAAGGAACAAATATCTCTTGATCTCTGCCGATAACCACCGAAGGAGCCGAACCTTCGCCGTTCGTCCATACATCTGGTACTTCCGTGGGAACCGTGAGTGTCACGCGAACCCCTATCGCGGCTTCGCCTAAGCCAATGTTCTTTATGTAGAACCCTTGCTGTACTGCGTGTGCTGGCCGAGCGGCCTTGTCTGGCTCAATCTGCCCCCATTTCGCAATGAGAAGCTGTGGTCTATTCGCAGGCAGGGCTTCCACTTGTGCGATTGGCTGTGCGGGAGCGGGTACTGGTACTGACCACTGATGCAGAGTGTGGGCAACAAAATACGCAGCAAAAATGAGGGTGAGGGCGCCAGTGATGCGTTGTGTGGTATCGAATCCCATCGGATTGGACAGGGCCAAGAGTATCACCGCCGCTGCAAAAAGGGGCAGTACAAATCTCTCTATGAAAATCGGCACAGCAGACTTATGCCACAAGGAGTCGGCTATTGCCAAGGCTATTCTTCGCGGGGTTATCCTTGGACTCCGAAAAACAACTTTTTTCTTAAATGCTCTTGCTAATCTATATACCTAATAGTAATGTACCGTATGGATAGTTGGTGAGCGGTTTAAGGGAGCGAAGATCATGGCTGGCGCGGGAACGTACCGGGCAAGTGGCCCACCCCTGCGGCTTTGCAAAGGGTGGGAATCCCAGCTGCAAACTACTAGACGATAAAGAACTGCATACGACGCCGAATCCTTCCGAAAAAAATCCATACCGTTGTGACATCTAACCTTGTCATCCACAGCCGCAACCGCCGATCATGGTGGCGGAGGCAATGCGCCATCAAGCTTCGTCGACCACGGCCGCGGGCTAAGTCTCTTGTTCTCTAGATTTTGATACCTAAGTCCTTTAGACCGCCGGATCTGGCGGGAATTTCCCGCTAGAGTGAAGATTCTAAAAGACCGATGGGGTGGGGGGTGGGGTAATCACAGAGCAGATAACCAGAAGGTAAGTGGAAGGGAATCTGTGCGGCCCAGTCAACTGTCCTCCAGAGCGGAGCGTCAGCTTCGCGAATGCGAAGGTGACGCGAAGTCGAAGGAGCCCATTCAAGCTGCAACCACCAGTATCGCGTCGAGGCATTCTCACGATATCGAGTGCTCGGAGAGAACTCCCTTAGGCGGTACAGGAACTGCCGGCCGTGCCGGGGTCCTTCGCTCTGGATGACAACGTAGAAGATTAGGGAGTTACGCGCGCCAGATGCGCTGTTGCGCGTCGAGGGACGAGAACATTACGGGCTCGTGGTGGACGTTGGTGGCGTGCTGGTTGATGGCGGTGGCGGCCTGGGTGCGGAGGTTGCCGTCGCGGGCATCGAAGTCGAGGGTGCTGACGTGGTGGGCGCAGTGGGAGCAGGTGAACTTCATGCCTCCCTTGATGCGTGCCATGCTGTAGAGGCGTTTCACACTTCGAGTCTAGTCTTTTCGTGCGGGAGTGGTAGGCACGAGGGTCGGGCAGCGAAGGTAATGTGGGTGGGAGCGGGGAAGTTCCGAAGTGGGAATGAGGCGATAGAGCCGTGGTTGGAATGCCTTGCGAGGCCGCTGGTCCCGCCGGTGAAAGAGGGGTCCTTCGACTGCGGTTGATCTTCGCACTTGGGCGCGAAGATCAATCCTCGCTCAGGATGACACGGTGCTTAAGGACCAGCACTAACGCTTTTTTGTGGGCGCAACGCTTGGCACGACCATCGGCCTGCGCACCGGGACGATGGCGCCTTTGGCGGGATCGGCGGCGGCGTGGGCTCGGGTGAGGACTTCTTCCTGGATGTATTGGACGAACTCCTGAATCTGGCGCTGCATCTCTTCCATGCGCTCGCGCATTTGCAGGATGATCGCCATGCCGCTGATGTTCACCCCCAGGTCGCGCGCCAGCGACAGGATGAACTCCAGCCGCTGCAGGTCTTCGTCGGTGTAAAGGCGGGTGTTGCCTTCGGTGCGCGACGGCTTCAGCAGTCCCTCGCGCTCGTAGAGTCGCAGCGTCTGGGGATGGATGCCATACATTTCGGCGACGGAGGAAATCATGTACGCGCCTTTTGATTTCCGTTTGGTCATAAGAGGTCGATGTCCTGCGCTCGATTTTAGAGCAGGATCCCTTTTCTGGCTAATCTCGCGGGCGTTGGAGGGTAATGCAATTTGAACAAGAAACCAAATGAACCACGAAGGACACGAAGTATCACGAAGGATTTGGTTCGGCTTCCCTTCGTGTACCTTCGTGCCCTTTGTGGTTGAGTTCGTCGGATTTGGTCCACTAACGGAGCGTTGCACGCGACGGAATTGCGCCAAACTCTCGCGCCTTGCGGGCATCCAAATGACGAGCGCATCTTAAAATTCAGGAGATCATTATGGACGTGAATAACGCGATCAGTGTTCTTGAAGAACTTATCCAGACCTGCAAGGACGGACAAAAAGGTTATCTGGAAGCCTCTTCGAAGGTTAAGCGGACTGACCTGAAGACGTTTTTTAACCAGCAGGCCGAAGAGCGTGGCCGCTTTGCCTCGGAACTGGAAGCGGAATTGAGCCGGCTAGGAAAAGGAGATAAGAAACTTTCCGGGTCGGTGCTCGGAACGCTTCATCGCGCCTGGATCGACACGAAAGTCAGCCTCGGCGGTGACGATAAGACCGTCCTGGATTGGCTGGAGCACGGCGAGGACCGAGCCAAAGATGCTTACCAGAAAGCGGTGGGCGGATCGTTGCCGGCGAGCCTGATGGAGATTATCCGCCGCCAGGCTGCCAGCGTGCTGGCCGCTCATGACAAAGTAAAGCAACTACGCGATACGGCGGACGCCGCTGCAGCTGCGTAATTTCGGATTAGGTAAAAAAAGAGGACGGAGAGTTCTCCGTCCTCTTCTTACTTGTTGATTGTTTCCAGACGAACGCTAAGCAGTTGGCTGCGATTTTTCTGCGTGTATCGCCCATCCTTCGGGTTTAAGCAGGTGATTTACGACGTAAGCGACGAAGCCTGCTGCGATCAGGATCATGCCGAAAGCGAACGAGCTCATGTTCCAGATCTGCTCATGTTCGCTGCGGATGATGGAAAATCCCAGCAGCAACATTGGTGGAATGCCGACGGCAATGACTCCGAACAATCCTCCGGGAACGCGGAACGGACGCGGAAGATTTGGTTCGCGGAAACGCAACACCGCGAGCGCGATGAATTCCAGCATCAGGCTGAAGCCGTATAGAAGGATGTCGATCGTCACCAGCCGGGCAAAGCCCAGACCGAGACACATCGCCCATCCGATCGCCAACGCGACGATCGCAACCCAAGGAGCTCGCGATTTCGGATGCAGCTTGCCGAAGATTCCGGGCAGCATTCCGTCCTGAGCCATGGCCAGAGGCAGGCGCGAGTAGCTCATCACCAGCGCATTGAACATGCCGAAGGCGCTGATAATTCCGCCAAGCACGACGCCAATGCGCAGCAGCGGACCGCCAAGCAAGCCGGCGATGTCTGCCCAGGAGCCAGTTTCCCATGCGGTGGTTTTGAGTCCGGTCATCCACATGGCAGCAGGAGGAAGCACGTAGCTCAACGCCACGACGCATACTGCAAGCAACATCGCTCGCGGATACGTGCGCTGCGGGCGCTCGACTTCGGTGGCGATGGTTGAGGCATTGTCCCAACCCATGTAGTTCCACATGCAGATCAGCAGCCCGCCGAGAATGTCGACGGTGGAAGTAGTTGGCTTGGTCACGGCATTTGCGAGTGCGCCGAGCTTGAAGGGCGCGAGCAGCACGATCGCCACGAACGGCGCCGACAGCGCGAAGAACAGCCAGAGAGAGGTGAGCGACACCACTTTCACTCCAGCAATGTTCAGCAGGGCGCATGCGATCACAACGGCCAGCGCGACCCACCATCCGCGATTGCCCTGCTGGAACCAGGGGAACATTCGCGTTAGGTAAGCGACGAAGAGCGTGGGATAGATCGCCATATCGAAGATGGAGGCGATCAGCGAGAGCCATGCTTCCTGGAATCCCCAGAAGTTTCCCATGGCGCGGCGCACCCAGGCGTAATAGCCGCCTTCGTAGGGCAGCGCGCTCGAGAGCTCGCCGATCATGAAGGCTGTGGGCAGGCTCCAGAGCAGCGGAGTGAGCAGCAGGATAAGGATGGCGCGTCCGTAACCGGCGCCGTGGACGATCTCCTCTGTGCCGTAGGTTCCGCCCGACACCATAAAGAAGGTGGCAGCGACCAGTGGCCAAAGGGTGAGGCGGACGAATTTTTTCGGGGCAATCGAGTTCTTGGCGAGTGGGTTCCGGTTGGGGACGACTGCGAGGGGCTGGGGATTCTCTGTTGGGTGGCGCGGGGCGCTAGCTGTTGCCAATTTCGATGTGTTCCTCCTCAAGCGACTCACTCTCAGCTACTCCGCAGCAGGTTTCGTGCTCGAGCTTTCTGGTTTGGTTAGATTCCAGAAATTCCGCTGGAGTTAGTTCGCAGTTGTGAGATTACGGGAAATTTCCCGAGATGCAAGAAAAATGTGAGATTTGTTTTAGAGTTTTGTCAGGAGGCTCCAAAACCACCGCCATAATCTTTACCACGGAGAACACAGGGGCAGCACAGAGGATCACGGGAAACCTACTTCTCCCAATCTCTGCCGTCTACCATCCGTTTGATTCCTTCGCGCAGGTGGAGTACGTGGAAGTTGATCAGCAAGCCGACCCCGATTCCGCTTAAGCGCATATAGGACAGGAGTTGTGCCTGATGCACGGGATGAATGGCCTCAACACATTTCACCTCGACGATGACGACATTCTCGACTATCAGGTCGATTCGGTAGCCTAGCTCGATTTTTTCGCCGTCATAGACGACTGGAAGGCCGACCTGGCCCGCAACGTTAAGTCCGCGTTTGGACAGCTCATGCTGAAGGCAGGCCTGATATGCGCTTTCCAGTAGTCCAGGCCCGAGCAAAGAGTGGACCTGCATTGCACCAGAAATGATCTTGCCCGTGATTTGGTTGACGCGGGGAGTATGTACGGGAGTTGCAGTTGCCATTCCAACTGCATACCACAGTCTGATGGTTTTCCTCTGTGATCCCCGGTGCCCTCTGTGGTAAAGATTTTGGGGTTAGTTCCAATTTGAAACGTTAGACTTTCTTCCACAACTCTTCCCGCGGATCTTCTGGATTCAACTTGGCCAACTCCCGTAGCAGTTCTTTAGTACGCTCGTCGCGCGGCATGGGGACGGTCACTGTGATCTCGACGATCTCATCTCCGCGCATGCCATCCTTGGTGGCCGAAGGTACGCCTTTCTCGCGCAGCCGAAGCTTCTGCCCCGGCTGGGTGCCAGGAGGAATCTTGAGAAGCGCCCGCCCATCGATAGTTGGCACCTCAATCTTCGCGCCAAGCGCTGCTTCCGTCACAGTGACGGGCACAGTAAGGTAGATGTCGTCTCCGTCGCGCCGGAAGAGGGGATGCGGATCGATACGGATGATCACGTAGAGGTCGCCGGCCGCTCCACCGTGGGCGCCAGCGTTACCTTTGCCGGCCAGACGGATGCGCTGGCCGTCGCGCGTCCCGGCTTTGATACGCACTTCCATCGGCTCGGTACGGCTGACCGTGCCTTCGCCGTGACACGTTGGACAAGTGGAAATATTCTTTCCCGTGCCGTGACACCGAGGACAAGTCACATTGAACTTCATGCGCCCGCCGGTTTGCGTGATCTGGCCCGTGCCGTTGCATTCCGGACATTTGCCCGGCGCCTCAATGTAACCCTGGCCATGACAATTCGCGCAAACGTCCTGCCGCGTAATATTCAGCCGCATGACGCCGCCGCGAATCGCGGTCCAGAACGGCACATTCACTTGGTATTCAAGGTCATTGCCAGCCTCGGGGCCAGCTTCCGTCGCCGTTCCGCCACGCTCGCCGCCAAAAATTCCCGAGAAAATATCGCGAAATCCGCCACCGCCGCCGGTGCGCCGGGAGCGGCCGGCGCTATCCACTAGATCCGAAAAATCGAAGCCGCCAAAATCGAATGGGACTCCTTGCCCACCTCCTGGCCGTGTGCCGGAAACATCTCCGAAGCCGCCGGCTCCGGTCGGGCCGCCGCGGGCGTAGGCCTCGGCAGCCGCGGGATCAATATTGTCGGAGTAGAAGCCGATCTGGTCGTAGATCTTGCGCTTCTTAGGATCGCTGAGAACGTCATTCGCCTCGGAGAGCGCCTTGAACTTCTCTTCCGCAGACTTGTCCCCAGGATTAACATCAGGATGGTATTTTCGCGCCAGCTTGCGAAACGCCTTGCGAATCTCTTCCGCAGAGGCGGACTTCTTCACGCCGAGGGTTTCGTAATAATCTTTTTTAGTGGTCGTAGCCATTTTGGTTATATGTCATCCCGAGACGCGTTCTTTGCGCCGAAGGACCCGTCTCTCTCAATCCCACCAACTCAATCCCACCAAGGACGCATTGGGCGTTCTCACCGTCCATAAGTTCGCGTGAGAACTCCTCGCCAAGCCTTTCGTATCGCACGCTGCCGAGGGGTCCTTCGACGCAGAAATACTTCGCTTCGCGAAGCATTTCCTTGGCTCAGGATGACAGTGCATGTTTACCGCCTCAATTTGGCAGCCGCTGCTTTTGTTCGTGCAACACCACTATCTGGTCAGAGCTCGCCGCGTCCACGTACACCGGCACGGACCGGGCGCCGGTCGGCGTCTCAACGAGAACCTCCCACTGCCGGTCGTCCTCAGCAAGACTGAGGAAGTAAGTTTCCTCATGCACCTGAAAATCCATTTCGCCCCCTTTTTGAATACTCCGCAAACGTGATGACGCGGGCAATCCTGCCCGCGTCACACGATAAAGCAAACAACAGATCCCTCGCTATGCTCGGGATGACCGCGCCGGGCTCGGACGCCCGGCAAACGTGGTCACTTCTTGTCTTCCACGTCCACATACTCAGCGTCGATCACTCCTTCATCTTTCTTCTGTCCGCCGCCGTTGGCGCCGGCGCCATCCGCCGGGCCGCCTGCGCTCGGTCCCGTTCCTGCGTCCGGAGCCTTCGCTTGCGCGGCCTTGTACATTTCTTCAGCCAGTTTGTGCGAAGCCTTGGTCAGCGTGTCGCGTGCCTTATCCATTTGCGCCTTGTCGTTCGATTCCAGCGCCTTCTTGGCATCGGCTATAGCATTCTCAACGTCGCCACGATCCGAGCCCGAGATCTTATCTCCAGACTCGCGCAGCATCTTCTCGACGTTGTAAACCATGCTGTCGAGTTGGTTCTTGGCGTCGATCGCTTCGCGCTGCGCCTTGTCTTCGGCGGAGTGAGCATCAGCCTCTTTCGCCATGCGCTCGACTTCTTCCTTGGACAATCCGGAAGACGACGTGATCGTAATCTTCTGATCCTTCTGCGTAGCCGTATCTTTCGCAGTCACATTCAGGATGCCGTTGGCGTCGATGTCGAATGTGACTTCAATCTGCGGTACGCCCCGGGGAGCCGTCGGAATGCCGGTCAAGTGGAACTTGCCGAGAGTCCGATTCTGCGCCGCCATCGGACGCTCGCCTTGCAACACGTGAACTTCGACCGACGTCTGACTATCCGCCGCAGTTGAAAATGTTTCCGTCTTTCGGGTTGGAATCGTCGTGTTGCGTGGGATCATCGGAGTCGCCACCCCGCCCAAAGTTTCAATCGCCAGCGTCAGCGGAGTCACGTCCAGCAGCAGCAGGTCTTTCACCTCGCCGCCGAGCACGCCGCCCTGAATCGCCGCGCCGATTGCCACCACTTCGTCGGGATTCACTCCCTTGTGGCCTTCCTTGCCAAACAGATCCTTCACCAGCGCCTGAATGCGCGGCATACGAGTCTGTCCGCCTACAAGAACGACTTCATTGATCTTGCTGGCATCCACGCCCGCATCTTTCATGCACTGCTTGCACGGACCCACTGACCGCTGAATGATGTCTTCCACCATCCCTTCGAGCTTGGCCCGCGTCAGCTTCTTTACCAGATGCTTCGGACCGTTCGCATCCGCCGTAATGAATGGAAGATTGATCTCGGTTTCCATGGTGGTGGAAAGCTCAATCTTCGCGCGCTCGGCTGCGTCGCGCAGCCGCTGCAAAGCCATCTCGTTGCCCTTGCCGCGCAGGTCGAGGCCTTCGTCTTTCTTGAATTCATCAATCAGCCAGTCGACGATGCGCTGATCGAGATTGTCGCCGCCCAGGTGCGTGTCACCGTTGGTGGCCTTCACCTCAATCACACCTTCGCCGACTTCCAGAATCGAAATGTCGAAGGTTCCACCGCCAAAGTCGTAGACGGCAATCATCTCGTCTTTCGTTTTGTCGAGACCGTAGGCTAATGCCGCTGCCGTCGGTTCGTTGATAATGCGCTTCACGTCGAGCCCGGCAATCTGGCCGGCATCCTTCGTCGCCTGCCGCTGCGCGTCATTAAAGTACGCGGGTACTGTGATCACCGCTTCGCTGACTTTTTCGCCGAGGTAATCTTCCGCCGCCTTCTTCAGCTTCTGTAAAATCAGAGCCGAAATTTGCGGAGGCGTGTGCTCTTTACCCTGCGCCAGCACCGCCACGTGGTCGCCCGACTTGACTACCTTATAAGGGACCATCTTGATTTCTTCCTGAACCTCGTCGAAGCGGCGTCCCATAAACCGCTTGATCGAGAAAACCGTGTTCTCCGGATTGGTGATCGCCTGCCGCTTGGCGACCTGCCCCACCAATCGCTCCCCCGTCTTAGTGAACCCGACCACGGAAGGCGTAGTCCGCCCTCCTTCTTCGTTAGGGATAACTTTGGGCTCGCCGCCCTCCATCACCGCCACGCAAGAATTGGTGGTTCCAAGGTCAATTCCGATAATCTTGGCCATATTTGTTCTCCTGTTGATGCTAGTAAGTGCTTTGCTTTCAATGTCCTTATGATTGCCAACAGTGCCATGCTAAGACCTGAGTGGATCACTGTCAAGGTTTAGATGCGGTGGGAAGGGAGGAAGTTGCGGAGAAGGAAGAACAGCATGGTCCGGCGGAACGACGCATTACATATTGAGGTGCTCAACAGTTGAGGTATTCAATACGAAATCGGCGGGTTTTTTCGCTGATCATTTACTTTGTAGCCTGCGGGCACCTCGAACATTTGCGCGTCGGGATCCCCCGTCGTTAGTTCGGTGATGGTGAAGGTTTGCTTTCCGAAAAACGGACTTGAGCGGATGGAGAGCAAGTTAATTCCCAGCTGATCCGAGTGCCAGTATTCGGTCAAGCTGGTAAGGGGTTGGTCGTTTCCCATGGTCCCAGCATTCGTAATCGTCGTTTCGCGGACGCCCACTGTATTAATTCCCGCGATATTCCTGGTTCCCAGATCCTCCCAAACGACATTCCCATCGCCATGAGGCAAAGCGACCGAAGACCCCTTACGCAGCGACGCAGCCGCAAGGTCACGCGCCGGATCGTAGACCAGTACATCGCAAATATGTTTAGTGGGACTGCAGTTGTGAATTGTGTGCTGCTTCGGATCAATGAGCTGAATCCAGTTCATGGCGGACTTGACACCCGAATTTTTGGGTACCAGGAACCAGCGTTCCTCATAGATGCGGCCTTGTTTGTCTCGCGCAAGATGCCGCTCGTTGACGAATGTCATCGTCGTGCCGTCAGCGGCGTACTTCACCGCTTCGGTCGCCAGCGTTGCGGAAAAGGGAGCGTTCGGGATGGGAGGAATCACAATGCTTTCCAGCACTTCGCGCACTCCGCCGTCCTGAGATGCCGGCCGTGTGCTTTGCTCCTGCAGCGGTTGAACCTGCGCTATGCAGGCAATGCTGGTTAACCAGAGGATTCCGACCACTGTGGTTCGCATCGGTGAGACCTCACCCGCTGTGCGAATGCTACGACCAAGGCAGTCTCCCGTCAATTCGAACAATGCTGTCGATAAAGTCCTGAATCGCAGTGCTGGGAGCGCTGCGCCACCCAAAAACCCGGCGAACCTGAAGCAAGTGTTCCAGCCTTCGCCGGATTTTCAGAGCTTGGGTGCTAGACCGAGACCTACTTTGCCGGGATCAAATCAAACTTGCCCGAACCTTCCTCATAAAAAAGCGCGCCCTCTTTCTTATCGGCGCCGCTCCAGTGCTTGTGTCCGCCGGGGACGCGTAAGAAATCGCCAGCGCCCACGCGCTTCTCACCGGCGTCGTCCTTGTACAGATAAGCGCCTTTCACGCCGACGATCCACACATCGTTGGTATGCGTGTGCATTCCGGCGTCGTATCCGGCTGGGAACTTGGTGAAAGTGGCATGCGGTCCCGTGTTGGCGTCGCCCCAGACAGGAGCCATCGACACACCATTGGGCATGGTGTTGTAATTCGCTTGACCAGCGGAAACAAAGATAACTTTCTCAGCTTGCCCTTCTTTCCCCTGCACGGGTCCGACCGACCAGGCGACCATAAGCGCCGCCGCCACTCCTACAACCAATAGTGACCTTTTCATCCAGTTCTCCTTTTCGTGTCGCAGTTATCCATTAAACCTAAGGCGGACGCATTCTACACTTCTAAATCTGGGCGCGTCACGGCTGATCCACGCTGGTCTCATAATCTTGACAATCTCCGTAGGATTGCTCCTGGGAATGGGCATTCTCTCCGTCTCCTTGCCAGTCGGTGAACCTGGCAGAGCAGTACCCTTATGGCTGGACGTGATCGCTGCGGGCGTGGCGGTCGCCGCATTCAGTGTTTTCTTCTCGACACCATTGCGGATGTTGGGGTGGCCAGTCGCGATCGGCATGCTGGCTCATGCCGTGAGATGGCGCGCTCTGAAGGCTGGCGCTGGAGTAGCGACTGGCGCCTTGGTCGCCTGTCTATTGGTCGGCGGGATCCTTGCTCCAGTCGCGCATCGCTGGCGGATGCCATTCGCCGCCATAGGCTTTGCCTCGGTAGTATCGATGATGCCGGTGTCTTCCTGTTCAGAATGGCAAGCGGACTTGTACAACTCGCTAACTACTCGAATGCAAACTTCGACCTCCTGCGTGCGACCATCGCCGACGCCATGACGGCCATCGCAATTATTCTCGCTATGAGCTTCGGCGTGGTTGCACCGAAGATGATCATGGATCGCTTCGGTCGCGGCTCGACGCCTACCCGAGTCGTGATTTGCCAGTGAGCATACTTCCTCCCGCGCGCTGCCTGCAGGACTCGCGCCAGCAGTTCAGGTATTGCAGGAAATCGGCCATCCGAAGAAGACCCGCCCACGCAAATGGCATATTTTGAAGGAGTGCCGACAAAGAGCCGATAGCAATATACTCGGAGGGGTAATTGTTTATGGCGAGCAGTCCCACCACTGAAAAGGTTATACCTTACGCCCTGCTCGGAATGACGGCGGTCACGGGCCTGGTGGACGCCGTCAGTTTTCTGTCGCTCGGGCGCGTGTTCACTGCGAACATGACGGGCAATATCGTTCTTCTCGCGTTTGCAACGGCGCATGTACCCGGACTTTCCGTCGCACGCTCGTTAACGGCACTCCTGGCTTTTCTTGTGGGGGCGATGCTCGGCGGACGGGTCGTGTCGCGGGCAAGCGCTGATTCACAAATTCGATTCGCCGCACAAGCGTTCTCCTTGGAGGTGGCCTTTCTGTTTGCCGCTTCGTTTTGCAGCATTGGATACCGCGGCGATTTGCTGGAACATTCTTTTCAACCATTCGCTCTGATTGCTTTGACGGCGCTCGCGATGGGCACACGGAATGCCGCTGTACGGAGACTCGCAATCCCGGATCTGACGACAACGGTCCTGACACTAACGATCACGGGCATCGGCGCTGACTCTTCGCTCGCGAAGGGCAACAACCCGAGATTGGCGAGAAGGCTTGAGTCGATCGCCGCAATGTTTTTAGGGGCGGCGTTGGGTGCAGTTGTCGTACATTATTCAATCTCAGCGGTCCTGTGGCTTGCGACCGCAATTTCCGCCGTGTGTTGTGCAGTATTGTTTCGGTCTGTGCGCACGTCCGATGAGCTGTGACTGCGAGACTCGACCGTGTTCTACCAGAGGCATACGGCGAGGTGATGAGCTTGAAATTGGTTGGCACATTTCGATGACCAGGAGGGCACAGCCCCGCGCAGTGTGGCATGGGAAAGGTGCCGCGCAATCTCATCCGAGTACAAAAGCAATTCAATCGGAGGGTTCACTGTGGATGATATGCCGGCTTGCGCTTGGCGAAAAACGCTCTGAATGCTTCCTTCGCCTCGTCGGACCTTACTCGTTCGGCGAACACCTGGTTCTCGAGTTTCACAGCTTGCTCCAGTTGGTCACGGAATGCCGCCTTCATGAGCCGCTTGCATGCCTGCACTGCGCCGGCGGGCTTCTCCGCCAGGGTCGATGCGGTTTCTGTTGCTGTGGCCAGTAGTTTCTGATCAGGGACAACGCTTGTGACTAATCCGAGCTCGGCTGCTCGCAAGGCGCCGAACGGCTGTCCCAACAGAATCAGTTCGGCGGCGCTCATATATCCGAAACGCAGCGGAAGCAAGCAGCTGCTTCCAAATTCCGGCACCAGCGCCAGGTTCACAAAAGGCAGTTGGAACTTCGCGCTCTCCCCAGCGTATACAAAGTCGCAATGAGCCAACATGGTCGTCCCGCCACCGATCGCCGCGCCTTGTACGGCGGCAACGAGCGGCTTTTCGAAGTTGATCAGGGCGTGCATCAATCGCGATTGCGGACTTTCCCCTGATGCTGGCGGATTCTTCATGAAGTCCTCGAGATCGTTGCCCGCACAAAACGAATCTCCCGCGGCATGCCAAAGCGCAACATGTATCTGATCGTCTTTCGCTGCGTCCTCAAGGAACTCCGCCATCGCGACATACATGCTCGAAGTCATTGCGTTCTTCTTGTCTGGACGATTGAACTGTATCCTTAGGATGTTTCCAGAGCGTTCCGCGACAATGTCACTCATTGCCAGCCTCCAGTAAGTGAATTTCCGTTCATCGTATCTTCCTCCAATAATTTCTCCCTCTCCTGGGCGTGCCCATATGTCCCAGATGGGTGCAGGCCGGGAGATTGGCGCAATTCCGTTTCGAGCCTGTAGCGAACGACTTCAGCTACAGTCACCATCGTCAACCCATATGCTGAGCAGAACCTTGCTAGATCGGAGCCGCGCGCCATACTGCCATTGCGGTTCATGATTTCGCAGATCACTGCGGCGTGATGCAGCCCTGCCAATCGTGCGAGGTCAACAGACGCTTCTGTTTGGCCGCGTCTTTCGAGAACGCCATCGGGCCGGGCGCGTAGGGGAAACACATGACCAGGGCGCGCGAGGTCTTCAGGGCGAGTTCGGTGGTCGACGGCAGTCAAGATGGTTTGCGCACGATCGTACGACGAGATTCCGGTTGTTACACCCCTTCCTCGTGCATCGATCGAGACGGTGAACGCGGTGCCAAGGTTGGCGGTGTTGTTGAGCACCATTGGTCCTAATTCCAACTGGTCGAGCCGCTCGCCGGTCATTGCGAGACAGATCAAACCCCGCGCGTGGGTAGCCATAAAATTGATTACTTCAGGAGTGACCATCTCTGCTGCGATCACTAGATCACCTTCATTCTCCCGATCCTCATCATCCGCAATGACGATCATTCGCCCGGATCGCAACTCCCTAAGCGACTTCTCGATCTCGGCGAACTTCACTGTTTGGGTAACAAGGCAGCGCTCATCGCCACCGGACACACGCGAAGCTTCGGACGAAATAAGCAGGTCCACTGCGCCAGGCCGCTGACTAAACATAGGTGCTCCGATTAAGGCTAATTCCTCCATTCGTTCACATGATCGTGAGCGAATGCCCCATCTTTTCCTTCTTGGTCCGCAAGTACGGCAACGCATAAGGGCTTGGCGGTGCTTCGCAGGCAATCAGTTCGATGACTTCGATTCCACCCTTTGTCAGTGCTTCAACTTTTTGCGGGTTGTTGGTCATCAGGCGGACCTGCCGGATCTTAAGTTCGTGCAGGACAGCCACGGCCAGACTGAAATCACGGCAGTCGGCGTCAAAACCCAGAGCTTCGTTCGCTTCGATCGTATCGAGACCCTGGTCCTGCAGGGCATAGGCTCTCAGTTTTGCCATCAGCCCGATGCCACGGCCTTCCTGATACTCGTAGATCACCAGACCCGATCCCTCGTCTCCAATGGCCGACATTGCGAGTTCCAACTGGCCTCGGCAATCACAGCGCAGAGATCCGAGCACTTCTCCAGTGAAGCACTGGGAATGAATGCGCAGCAAAGGCGCCCGATTTTGCAGATCGCCAAGCATCAGGACGAGGGCACTCTCAGTCTTTCTCTTGTCCACGTTCGCGCGCTCAAAGCCGATCAGGTCGAACGCGCCGAACATGGTAGGCAGGCGAGTGGAGGCCACCCGAACGACGCTGCTTTGTCCGCTCCTCTGGACCGTTCTGATCCGCACGCTGCAATGCCTCTTCGTAGGTCTCTCAGGCAACTTGGAATTCATTGGACAGTGCCGCCCGTCGCATGGATAACCTCGTCATGGGCCTCGAAGTATTCGAGCTGTGACTGGAGCAGAAGTGCCCTGGCATCGTATTCCTGAGCTGTTGCAGCATCGGCCTGCGAGTTCAACGCCGCTCCTCGTATGAGTTGCTGTTGACGCACACGATTCGACTCCGTACGCAGGGCCAAAACTTCTTCGGAGACCTTCAACATCTGTTGCGTCCGATCAAGCTTGTTGTACGCTGTTTCGACGGACAGTTCGACCTCATCCGTTAGCTTCGCGAGGTTCTCTTTTGCCTGAGACAGTTGCGCTTCCCGTTCACGCAGCGAGGCCTTCTTACGCCCGGAGTCGAACACGTCAAAGCCGAAGTGAATACCGAAAGTGCCAAAGTTACGCGCCAGAAAGGGCACGTTATTCTGGTAGCTGTAGCGGGCAAAGGCCTCGACATCGGGAACCCAGATATCGGTCTTGGCCAAACGCGCTGCAGCATGCGCTTTCTCCAGTTCGGCACGGGCCACAAGGATTTCTGGATGTGATGCGGTTGCAGCCCTGACGCATTCCTCTCGCGAGCAGGTCGGCTGAAATTCAGCAATAGCAGAATTAAGGTCCAGCCGGGTGGTCAGCGGTAGGCCGATGAGATCATTGAGCTTCAGGTTGAGGTCTGACAATTGAAGATCCGTGGTCAGCAGTTCTTGCTTGGCCTGCAAGAATTGCGCGCGGCTGTCGATCAAGTCTTGTTCCAAGGTACTGCCGAACTTCACGTGCTCCACGCGCTCGCTCTGAAGCTCCTCGGAGGCTTTTATTCTCGCCTCCGTGGCGCTACGATGCGCCTGAGCAATCAGGATCCTGTAGTAGACCTGATGGACCGCGAGCGCTACATCATTCCCTGTAAGCTGCGCCTTCTCACGCGAGACTTTTACCTCGGCTTGGGCCACATCATTGGCCTGCTTAATCTTCAGCAGCGTGGTCAAGGGCTGGGTGAGTTGGGTTCCGCTGGTCGTAAAGTTCTTGCCGCCCTGGTTGATGATCGCGTCTACAGGTGGGATCGGCGTTCCCCCGGCGATGCCGAGACTACCGGACGTGATCTGAATCAACTGCGTATCCGTCACATGCATGAAGCTGCTGTCATTTCGTATCGATGGAAAATACGAACTCTTTGCGACCTCCTTCGCGTGTCGTTTCTCCTCAACCGTGTAGCCGGCAATGCGGATATCGTGGTTGTGCTGGAGCGCGAGTTGAACAGCTTGCTGAAGTGTGATGTGGCGTGGAGGCGCTGTATTGCCTGTTTCCTGGGCCGCTGCAATACAGGCGGAGAAGGCCATCGCTACCAGCAGGAATCGTGCCCCAGTTCGTTTCATTAATTCGACTCCTTATGTTCGGTGGGAATCTGCTGCATGTTGCTTAGGTCGCCATAGTCCAAAGGCGACTTGCGCAGCAGTGCGACGAAGATCAATGTGCATGCGCAACTCCATGCGATCAGCAGGAACCCGTCGAGAATGCTCAAGCTGTAGGCCTGTAGACGCAGTCGGGCCGCAATTAGATCGATGGCGCGCGCTCCTGCTGCGGCCGTACCGGACGATTTGGCGTAAAGACTTGCGGTCATGGCCTGAACGTTCTGACCCGTGATCCAGTCGCCACCGCTGACGTGTAGTCCCAATAGGTTCGAGTGAAGCCTCTCCCTCTGAGCTATGAAATGGCCCATGTAGATGGCGCCTGCAGTGCCGCCGAATATGCGGATGGTGTGAAAGTAAGCCGAAAAGGTCAGGACCCACTCAGGTTTGGCCAAAGCACCCGCGAAGATCGCTTGCAGCACGATGCAGCCGACAAGTCCGATGAAAGCAAACGCCTGTCCGATGCCGGTGAGCAGCTCAGTGCGGTAGAAGTTCTCGGCCGCCCACGTACTGGTGTATTGAGAATTCAACCAGGCAGCAAAGGCAGTACAGGCAAGGCCGATGGCCAGGAGGATGCGAGAATCAAATTTGCGCAGCAACAAAAGCGCAGCCGTGAAAGCGAGGGGAATAAGTGGAATAGCGCTCCAGATAATCGCGGGTCCAATCTGGTCGGGTTCGAACCCGCGGATGGCCAGCGCCTGCGGGACCAGAATGATGGTTGTGGAAAGAGTAAAGCGGAACCAGAAGAGCAGGCAGCCCAGTAGTATGGTGTTCCACTTCAGCAGATAAGGCATCGCCACCAGAGGATTCGCACCGCGTAGCCTCCGAACCAGCGCGCAAAGCAGGAAGAAAGACCCGGACCAAAACCAGGCATTGAACTCGCCGGAGCGCCACCAGTCGAGTCTCTCGCCTTGCTGAAGGGCAGCAAAAATCAGGGCCAATCCGGCACTCAGATAAAGGAACCCAACAAAGCTGGGGGCCGGGCCGCTCTTCTTGCGTGGCGGCATCCGCGGAATGCCGAAGTAGACACATATCATCATCACTGGCGCAATCACAGCGGAGTTCCAGAACATCCAATGCCACGATAGATGGTCTCTGTACCAGCCGTAGAGCGAAGGCGCGATATTCACGGCTCCGTCAACAAAGGTCGCGTAGAAGGCAATCGTGAAAGGAAGGAATCGTAGTGGAATGTTGCGAAGGGCGAACGTCAGCGTGAGCGGATAAAACGTACCTGAGGTAAGACCGGCAACAATGAGTGCGACCATCAGCAGACTGTAGCTGTGGATGAGAGGAAGAAAGATAGAAGTTACAGTGAAGAGTCCTGCGGCGAACAGGAGTATGCGCCGCGGCCCGAGCACACCTCCGAGGTAGACACTGAACGGGCCGATAAACATGAGCGATGCATTGAAGGCACTGTCGAGCCAGGCGCCACTGTCGAAGCTTATGCCAACATGGCCCTTCAAATCGGCAAGGCCAAGACTGAGCATGCGACTCGCGAGGGTGACCAGTCCGGCGCCTGTGACGACTCCCAAGATCCCGAGCAGAGGACGCGTCGACACTTCGGACGGGATCGCCGCGGCGGCCGCGCGCGCGATGTCTACCGCCGACGGGCGAACTGTGATGCTTGAAGCTGCCATATGTTCTAGCTCACCGTCTCGTGCGCACAGTTGCAATCACCGAAATTCCGGGACGCAGGTTCGTCGCGAAGGTGGAATCGTCCAGTGCAATCTTGACCGGAACGCGCTGCACGACTTTTGTGAAGTTGCCAGTGGCATTGTCGGGCGGCAACAAAGCGAATTGTGATCCGCTGGCCGGTGCGATCTCGACTACCTTGCCGCTAATGAGTTGTCCTGGATATTGGTCAATGCGAAGTTCGGCAAGGTCGCCGGCCTTCACGTTGGTCAATTGGGTTTCCCGGAAGTTCGCCTGCACCCATTTTGTGAGAGCAACGAACGAGATCACCTGCGTGCCGGGAGAGACAAGTTGTCCGGGCCGAACTTGTCGTTCGCCGACAGTTCCGTCGCCCGGAGCGTAGATTTTGGTGTAACCAATGTTCACTGAGGCTGCCGCAAGATTTGCCTGCTTCGCTCGCAGATCAGCCTGAAGTTGGATCCCCTGCGATTCGAAGACGGCTTTGCCGCGGCGCTCGGCTTCGGCAGCGAGTTCACTGCTCTGCAACATGGTGTGGGCCTGATTGACATCAGCATCCCGGATGGCAAATTGGCCCGACAGATTTCCTTCCCCGGCGACCGCGGCCTCCAGGCTCTGTTGAGTAGTCGAATGAGTCTGATAAAGATCTTCCTGGCGTTTACGTTCAGAGCGAGCACGAATCAACTCGGCCTGTACAGCCTCCTTGCCAGCGTCGGCTGCTGCAATCTGCGCTCTTGCCTGATCGATACCGGCCATCGCTTTAGCGATGCGCGCGTCCTGCAACTGCCGCTGGCGAAGATTTTCCTCAATGCCCGCACG
This sequence comes from Candidatus Sulfotelmatobacter sp., assembly GCA_025462865.1. Classification (GTDB taxonomy): domain Bacteria; phylum Acidobacteriota; class Terriglobia; order Terriglobales; family Acidobacteriaceae; genus Sulfotelmatobacter. The sequence goes on from JAOAPI010000055.1 coordinate 42,582, forward strand.
CGCGGCCTCAACTGCGGCATTCGCTTGATCAACCTGTGCCTGATAGTCATCGTCCTGCAACTCGACGAGGAGGTCGCCCTTGTGGACCTGTTGGTAGTCGGTCACATCCACCGCGCGCACAATGCCTGCCACCTTGGTACTGAGCGGGGTAAGGTCGCCGCGAACGTAAGCGTCATCTGTGACCTGCTCTACCTTTCCCCCTTCCCATGCGTTCCAGTTACGCGTGATAGTGATCACAACGGCCACAGCGAGAAGCACCACGAGAATTGGAGTTATGTAGCTCTGCCACCTGGCACCCTGGCGAGGCGCTACCTCATCTGCACTGAGCTTTGGCGGCACCGGTTTCATGACGGGCGGCGCGGATCCAGTAGACACTGGTGACGTGGACATTAAACTTGCTCCCTGAGCATTAAGAGATCTCGAAACGTTGGAGTTCTTACGGACTCTATTGGAGCAACTACAGTTCCACTCCTGAAGACGAACACTAACTAGCGCGAATCGCAGGCTTCTGCTCACAATTGGAACAAAATGGTTTCTTCTTGTTGAAAAAGCCGATGGCCCACTGCATTTCCATAACGCTATGTCACATGACACATGACAGTTGACACCATGTGCCACCGGAACTTTGCGTGCAATTTGATCTTGTTGGAATTTCGGCTCAGCAGCGGCTGGCCGCGGCGATAATTCGAGACCTGCTCCGGTTGAGAGATACACAATGTCGCTCGATTGGAATCGTGCATGCTGGAGAGTTCACGTTGTTGACGGGGCAGCACCCGCGCCCAACTCTAGTTTCGCTATAAGGAAGGAAATCCGTGAACCAAAAGAAATTTCTCGTGATCACTCTGCTGTTAGCCATATTCGCAGCGACCAGCTCAGCATCGGCGCAGAATTCCTCGTCGGGCAAGAATGACGCAGCCAAGAGCTCGCCCGCAGACGGCGTCTCCCAACCAAAACCCGAGGACTTCATCGACCTGTTGCGTAAAGACGTAAGGTCCCAGAAGAAGCAAATCATCGCTGAGAATATGGACTTAAGCGATGCTGAGGCACAGAAGTTTTGGCCAGTCTACGATCAATATGCCGCGGAGCTCTCCAGGATCTAAGACACGAAAATTGCCCTGCTGAAAGACTATGCCGAAAACTACAGCAGCATGACAGGTGAGCAAGCCGAGAATTACATCCGCAAGCGCGCTGAGGTTGAACAGTCAGTTATGCAGCTGAGATTGAAATACATGCCTGCTTACCGCAAAGTGCTTTCCGGCAGGGAAACCGCATTGTTTTATCAACTCGACTGGCGGCTGGGTTTGGCAATCGACGTAGAGCTGGTGCAAGTGCCGCTAATTAATCAATAATCGGCAACGTCTGAGGGCATTTCGCAAATGATGAAGTCTCCCGCATGGAATGGCTCGACATGCGGGAGCTTTTCTTGCGGTGCTCTTGCACAGCATCATGTCCATCTGTGGAAGGGCGCAGGAATTGTGGCTAGGTGCTCTGAAAGCACAAACGATTCCCTGCGTGCTCACAACCACGTTTATCCTCCATGCATGCGCCAATAATCCGTCTCGCTCTCGTCTTTGTCGCGTTTGGGTGTAAGCAGCCAGATGACAAGTCTTAATACCGCAATGCCCAGGACGAGCGCGAGTAAAACGACCGTTCCTCGCGCGAGCCACTCACCCGCATGAAAGCCAAGACCATAGTGTCTGAACCAGTTCACTACAAACTCCTTCTACCATAGCGACAAACGAGGGACGGGCAGAGACGAGCCCCTCGACTCTGTCGAAGTTACTGGAAGCACAGCGTGTCCAACGATTGATTGTTTTAATTTCGCTTAGCTGCCGTGGGGCCAGTCGCCACATCCGCAGGCATTGGACTCAGCAGCTTACTGATCGCCCGTTCCATCGTGCGGTTCATTTCAGAAACCACCCCTGCGATGTCGCGCTTATTTACGTCTCCTACCTCCGAAACCGCGTTTGTCCACACGGTCGCCCCCGTAGCGAGATTTGTCATCTGGGCGGAGAGGGCAACTTCAACCTTGACGCCACCCGCGTAGTCGATTTCCTCGAGCTTCTCCAATCGTCCGCTAAGCACATATTCGATGTCGGGACGACCGTCGTAAGGCTTGACACGGGCAAAATTTCCGCTGGCGCTAACGCGCTCGATTACTGAGTTGGTTACGAACTCACTAGGGTTAATCGCCCAACGTTGGTAAGCATAGAAGCCGATTTGCTCTGGAGACGGTTTGTACACAATGGCTCCCTGTTTCAGGTAGGCGGGCGCGCGGAATTCACGGATTGCCACCGTCGCATGCACGTTTTCCGCAGGAGGCGGATCCGGCGGCGCAGGCAGGTTGAGAGTGTAGTAGTTTGGATATCTCATCCTTCCTCCGCAGCTGGTCAGGATGACGAGAGCTGCCAAGGAGAAAACAATCGTCACAATTCTTGTGATACTCATCCGACGCCGCGCGGCGAAACATTTCAGGACCCCTGTTCCTTTACTTAATCGCATTATTTCGGCTCCTTCCTATCTTTGGGCTGTTTGATCCGAATCAGGCTCCAGGGACGCTGTTTCACCGAGTCAGTCAACTGATCGAGATTTTCGGTTGCCGTCCGGAGGTTTTCGATCGTGTCATCAATCTTGTAATCATTCGCCCTCACCAGCACGTGCATGTCAGCCAGCAATTGCCTGGCTTCGAGCAAAGTGTTCTGTAGTTCAGCTAGATCTTTGCGGACGGGCTCGCGCACATCGCTGACAGTGCCATTCACGTTTTGAATGGTCTCATCGGCGTGCTGGCTCAGCACATTCAACTGATCGGTAAGATGATCGATCTTGGGCCGTTCAGTCGCCAGCATTTCGTTGACGTTATCCAAGACGGCTCGAATCCTCTGCTGATTAGGTTTCCCGGTCACGGTATTCAGGTTGGCAAGCAGGCTGCGCGCATCTCCGCTAATCCCCTCCAGTTCACCGCGCGCCTGCGTGATCAAACCGTTCGCGTTGTCCGCCACAACGGCCATCTTGCCGGCAATCTCATCCAGGCTGGCGGCTTCCTGTGATGAAATGATTGAGCCCGGTGAGAGACGTTTGGCGTCGTTTCCGCCCGTCGTAATCGACAGCGCGGCTCCACTCATGACGCTGACTAGCCCCAACTTGGCTACAGACTTTTCGTTGACCGGGGTGTTTTGTTTCACATCAAGCAGAATTTCAATCTTGCTGGGGTCCGACGGGGCAGGCCGTACCGCCGTTACCTTCCCCACGTTGATGCCGCCAAACAGCACTGACGCTCCCGGCTCCAGCCCACCGGCGTAGCGAAGATAGGTGCGGTATGGAACGGTGTGTCCGCTAAACTGCGAATTGATGAGGTAGATGAGCGTGAATGCCAGGATCGAGAAGCATCCAAGGACAAAGGCTCCAACCTTTGCTTGTGTGGTCACGGGTATGTCTCCTGAGACTTCATATACTTTTCGAAGTACGCGGCCACAGCCGGCGTTTTCGCTATGCTTTCGGGAATGCGATCGAGAAACTGGCGCACGCGAGGATTTTCGCTTGCCCTAAGCTCATCTTTCGTGCCGACCGAACTGAATGAGCCCTGATACAACATGGCGATGCGGTCGGCGATGCGGAATGCGCTCGGCAGTTCGTGAGTAACGACAATGACTGTCATTTGTAAAGCTTCCTTAAGGAGCAAAATCAATTCATCGAGTTCTGCGGCGACGATAGGATCAAGTCCGGCCGATGGCTCATCGAGCACGAGGATTTCGGGGCCGAGCGCGAGCGCGCGTGCCACGGCCGCGCGCTTCTTCATTCCACCCGAGAGTTCCCGGGGAAGTAACTTGCCGAACTCCGCGAGGCCGACTGCGGCTAGTTTCATCCACACCACAAGGTCAATGATTGAGGGTGCAAGCCGTGTGTGTTCACGCAACGGCAAGGCAACGTTGTCTTCCACGGTCCGCGAATTGAACAAGGCCGCGCTTTGGAAGGCGACACCGATTGAGCGGTGGATCTTCTTCAACTCCGACTGTGAGCAGCGCGTGATATCCCTTCCCTTGACATGGACGCTGCCCGACTTAGGGCGCTCCAGCCCGATAATCTGGCGCAACAGGGTACTTTTTCCGGAACCGCTCCCACCCAACAACACCATCGTTTCTCCGTGCTCAATGTCGAGATTCAGGCCATTCAGTACACGGCGGCCCTCGTATTCGACGACCAGATCGCGAATAGAAATGATCGGCATCAGGGTTTCACCGTGAAATAAAAGATGGCGGTGAAGACCGCATCTGCCACGATGACGAGGAATGTTGACTTCACCACCGCACTGGTGGTGGAGCGACCGACCGAATCAGGGCCTCCGCGGACACGAAACCCTTCCAGGCACCCAACGTGAGCAATGATGGTTGCGAACACCACACTCTTGATCAATCCGGTGATCACATCGCGCAAGTTGATGGAATTGAACACATAGTGGACGTACAGCAGTGGAGCTAGGCGAGTGCTCAAGAACATGAACAAACCGCCGGCCAAAATGCCGAAGAAATTCGAGACGATGCTGAGGCAAGGGACCGAAATCAACGCTGCCAGATACTTGGGTGCGAGCACAAACTCCACCGGCTCCAGCGCCATAACGCGAAGTGAATCGAGTTCCTCGGTGACTTTCATGGTCCCGATTTCAGCCGCGAATGCCGAGCCGGATCGTCCGCTCACGGCAATCGCTGTGAGGAGTGGGCCGAGTTCGCGCGTGAAGCCGACAGCGACCAAGTCAATGACGTATTGCATAGCTCCAAAGCGGCGCAGCTCAGACGCTCCTTGCATCGCGAGAATGAATCCCGTGCAGATCGCCATCAACGAGACCATGGGCATTGCATCGACGCCGATTTCCAACATCTGTTTCACGGTAGCCTGCCATCGGTAACGATTTCCTACAAAGGGTAGGGCTCGTCGCATCGCCCGCAATGTGGTCCAGAGCTGAATATTCAGACTTCCGACGTAATCAAGGTGTTCGATTGTTCTTTCACCGATATTTTCGAGAACATTGACCATCAAGAGACCTTACCTTTGCAAGCGCTGGCTTCGAACAGGTCCAGCACTCCCGTGACCTCGAATAGCCGGAGCACTGAACCACTGAGTCCCTCCAAGCAAAATATCGTCTGGTGGTGGCGGGCGATTCTAAGAGCTTCGATTAAGGTCGCGATCCCCGAGGTATCAATGTAGGGAACACCTGTTAAATCCACGGTGATCGCGCGAGGCAATGATTCCTTGGACAGGATGGCCGATAGGCAATCGCGAAGGTCGGGCGACGAATCTACATTGATTCGGCCGCTCGGGCGGACGATGGCGTCGGTTCCCACTTGATCTACTGAGATCTCGAGGTTACTGCCTGAAGTATCTGTTATTCGCATCACTTTCTTTAACCCGTTTCCCATTTGACCGAACCATCCTGAGTCATCCCCGAGCCGTTCAGCACTGCTGCTTGCATGCAGCCTGCCACAACAACACTTAGTGAAGGGGCGCATCTATCTCCTTCTGCCAGCTAGGAATTGAAGAGGGTTGAAACACCCGAGTGAATCGCCGGGCCGTTGGTGGCTCCTAAGGAACCCGCACTGTCTGATTGCTGTTGGCAAGACAAGTGTTTTGCATTGAACGTGGAGACCATCACTGACGTCAAGCAGTCTGGTTTGCAGGCAGATGGTGGCGCTGATGTCACTATCTATGACGTTTCTGTCAAGTCGAGTGACACAGGTTGGGGGTGCTCGACGCGCGAATACACAGCTAAAGCCCGGACCCAGATTGCAGACACGGTCCGCGCCGCGGCAGGGTAATTGCTAAGGCAGTTGAAGGCTTACGCGCTGTCCTCGATAGCCACTCCCCAATTGGAGGAAAAATGAATCGGTTCTTTGTTCTACCCATGCCAAGGCATCCTTGCCGCCAGGAGCTTCGCGTGATTTCGAGGTTCTTAGCCGTGTTGATTTGTTTTGGCCTGGCTGCGCCAGCGCAGCAAACTACGCAGCGCGGGAACACGAGCGCATCATTCAGCACTCGGGCCACTCAGCTACTGGGATTCACGAATACGAAAAGTAACGGCACCGGGACATTGTCCGTGAAGGGCGATTCGCTGCAATTCCAACAAAAAGGGAAGCCTAACTCACAAGTGAAGCTCGCATCAGTTCGGGATGTTTTTCTGGGTGCGGAGAGCAAGCAGGTCGGAGGCTTGCCAATGACATTAGGCAAGACGGCGGTTCCATTCGGTGGTGGCCGAGTCGTTAGTCTCTTCGCCCACGAGAAGTACGACACCCTGAGTCTTGAATATGTTGACGATGATGGAGGAATTCACGGTGCGATCTTCCAACTAAAGAAGGGACAAGCTGAGCTTGTAAGGAATGAACTAGTAGCTCAGGGCGTAACTATCAATCCCCGCCAAGATCAGTCGACGAAAGAAAACGCAGCGGAGGCCACGCATGAAAACAAGTAAATGCAATTTATCCACCGCTTCTGGGGTCGCCTTGGTGGCGATCATCCTTGCACGTCCTGGACAGCTGCCCAGCCAAACTTCGGCTGCGAAATCCTCTGGTGGCAATGGGACTTCGCCCACGGATTGGAGCGTTCAAGTCAACCAGGTCGACTCCCGCAACCTGGACCTCGCCTATTCGTTCCAAATCGCGATTTACGAGAATCTCGTAGAGGAATTGAATAAGACAAAGCAGTTCAAGCAGGTGTTCCGCGATGGCGACCGCAAGGCGAGTGAAGTTCCAAACTTGCTGGTGCTCAAAACCGCCATAGAGAAGTACACGCAGGGCAGCGAAACGCGGCGAGCGGTGACCACCGTGAGCGGCGCCACGAAGCTAGCCGTTCGAAGTCAACTTCTCACACGCGAGGGAAAGGTTGTTCTTGAGCGCACGGTAAATGGCGACGTTCGCTTCTTCGGCAGCAACTTGCGGGCTACTCACAATCTGGCCCGCAACATAGCGAAAACGATCAAGCAATCATTCTGGTCAGGTTCCGGGCACCCAACTGCGATACTCACTGGCCAACTCTGAGTCGGGAGTAAAACTTAGGTCGCCCGACGGGAGGAGCAAATTATGCGGAGGCTAGTGGGCCTGTTTCTTATTTTTTTGACGACGTGTCCGGCCTTTGGCCAGTCCACCTCGAAGTATCAAGTGGGCACGATCACTGGGGTTAAGGTTCATCGGGCTGCCGGAAGTGCCGCCTCTGACGCCGCGAGCTATGACGTTTCCGTCAAAGTAGGCGACACAATTTACGTGGTGTTGTATACCCCGGCGCTGGGCGAGGAGACCGTGAAATATGCTGCCGGGCGTGACCTGCTCGTGCTCGTGGGGAAAAACACAATTACCTACAACGACATATTGGGTCGATCATTTGCGGTTCCGATAGAAAGCCAAAGACCTGCTGCGAAGCCTAAACAGTCGAAGCCATTCTCCACGCCGACAGAGTGATCGTTGAGGTCTTGTTAAGAATTGCTGGCCGATCCGTACAGGGCACGGGAGAAGTGAATCGGAGAAAAAGTCATGAGTCCAAAGGATAGAGAAACGTCACACACTAGACTCGCGCTCTCGTTCGTAGTAGCCGCGATGGTTGCGATAGCCATGCTCACAGCGGGGGCGCACGCTCAGGCTGCTGAGGAGGAGCTACCGCAGCTGTCAGCTGTGATTGAGTCGTTGAGCCCTGGGGTAACTGAAGGCCAGCTATTAGCAGAACTTGCCGCTCATAACGCGCAACGCAGGTCTGCCCTGCGCGGCTATAGTGTCTTCAGGACTTATCAGGTCGTTGATCTCAAAGGCAAGGTGCACGCCGAGGAAGTCGGACGCATGGAGTTTCTCGCGCCAGACAAAAAGACATTCACGGTTGATACCGAGTCCGGGTCTGGTCTGGTCCGGCATATGGCGCTGAATCCGCTTATTAATAGCGAGATCGAAGCCGCCGCGGGCAAAGAGCACCGTGACAGCGCCATTTCCACAGACAACTATTCCTTGAATCTTTTGGGCGAACAGCAGCTAGGTCCGTACCGCTGTTTCGTCGCCGAAGCTGTACCCAAGCGGAAAGACAAGTATTTGTTTGAAGGTAAAGTCTGGATTGATGTGAACGACTACTCCGTCGTGCGCATCGAAGGACATCCTGCGAAGAAACTCTCCTTCTGGATACAGCACGCAGACTTCGTAAGGCAGTATCAGAGAATTGATGGCTTCTGGCTCCCGAAAAAGGACCAGACGCTTGTGCAGGTACGGCTGTACGGAAAGAAAATTCTGAAGATCGAACACTGGAACTATCTCGTGAACGAAGGCCAGAACACAAATGCCCGGACCGCGGTCCGGGAAATTGTGGTCACTCAGACGAACTAGTTGGCGCAAACCAAGCCTGATGAAAGTGCCGGAAGAAACGAAAGTGTCGGAAGAAATGAGCAACTGGGTTCTGCGCTTGGCAACAAACGTTTGAATTGCTCGAACAGAAGACTCGGCGCTTCGCTTATTTGATCTGCAAACATTCCAAGTAGCACCGTCAAATAACTCTTCGCCAGTCATCCCGCTTGCCTGAGCTTCCAGTCCCTACATTACGGCAGCGCACATTTCCCCTCGCAGAAATATGACAAGCCTTTGACGCGTCAATTCCATCTCGCTCAAATGACACCTTGCGCTCCGTTGCGAGTTTGGGCTCGAAGATTCCACATCTAGTCTCCTCAATGTGTTGGAACAATTCCCATCCCATGCCAGATGTTTGGGTGCCGTATTGCATTACATGTGACAGGGAGGAATAGGGATGCGAAAGTCGACCGCTTACGTTGCATCGATCCTGCTGTTTGTGTTTCCTGCCTTCGCTCAAAGCGGTTCGACCGAATCTGGATCAATCAGAGGTGACGTATTCACGAAGGGTACCAACGGTGAACCTGCCGTTTTGCCCGGCGTTCGCATCGTCCTTCACGGCCCTATAACCAAAGAGACCGAGTCGGACGCACAGGGAGCATTCGCTATCGATAGCCTTCCCCCCGGCACATACGAGATCGAAGCGAATGCTCCTGGGTTGAGTGGCCGACTTGCGGTGGAAGTGACCCCAGGCACGTCCTCGACTATTCCTCTCGAAATGAACGTGACAATGGTTAGCAATACCGTAAATGTGACCGCGACCGAGGCTTTCGTAGCTGACGAGTCTGCTCAGCACAACACCATCAGTCAATCAGTCGTGGAAGAAGCACCGAATCGAGACGAGAAGATCGACAGCCTGCTTCCACTCGTCCCGGGAGTGGTCCGGGGGCCCGACGGACGTATCAACATGAAAGGCGCTCAGTCGACACAGGCCGGCTGGCTGGTGAATTCGGCAAACGTCACTGATCCGGCAACTGGCGGCCAAGCCATCAGCTTGCCGATTGATGTGGTCTCATCCGTTCAGGTGATTTCCAACGCTTATGACCCCGAATATGGAAAATTCACCGGAGCAGTTTCTAGCGTAGAAACCCGTACCAGCAACTTCGACAAATTTCACTTCTCCATACAAAATCTTGCTCCGCGGGCCAGAGATCGCGACGGGAGCATTGTTGGCATTGGAGGTTTCACTCCGCGCACCACCATCACGGGGCCGCTGATAAGAGAAAGGCTCGCATTCACCCAGTCTCTGGAATACCGGTTTGTCCGAACGCCGGTCGAAAGTCTACCGCCCCTGCAACGCGACACGACACTTGAGAGCTTTGATTCCTTCAGCCAATTCGATTTGAAGATTAGCGACCGACAGACCGCGACTCTGTCTGTTGCTGTCTTTCCACAAAAGTTTGACTTCCTTGGGCTCAATACGTTCAACCCACAGCCATCGACTACAAACTTACATCAGCGTGGAGATCAGATTTCTGCGCAACACAGCTACGTTGCGGAGTCGGGCGCATTGCTTTCCTCGCGGGTCGCCTATGAAGAGTTTGACGCAGACACATTTCCCAACAGTCAAGCTCCGTATCAGATTGCGGTTGAAACCACAGAAGGTGGCTTCTTCAGTCGGCAAAATCGAGATACGCGTCGAGTCGAATGGCAGGAGATCTACCATTTCAGTCCAAAGCATTTTCTGGGCGACCACGAAATGAAGGTCGGCTTCGATTTTTCTCATAGTTCCTACGACGGGCGTCAGCAGTTCCTCCCGGTGTCGATCGTCGGTACGGCAGGGTCGACACTCGAACAAATCAACTTTGGCACGCCAACTATCTTTTCTATCCAACAAAACGAGGTTGCCTGGTTTGCTGGAGATCAATGGAAGGTTGGGCCGCGTCTGACCTTGGACTTCGGCCTGCGCTTCGATAGAGACTCCGTTACCAATTCGACGCACAGCGCCCCGCGTGCGAGTTTGACGTTCGCCTTAACAGGTGACCGCAGAACTCTGCTAAAGGCTGGAGCGGGATTGTTTTACGACCGGGTGCCGCTGAATGCCCCAGCCTTCCCCAACTTTCCCGATCGCACAATTCTAACTTTCGACGCGGCGGGCGATTCGATTTCCTCGGTCCCATACTCCAACGTGATTAGCCGCGGATTGAAGAATCCCCGAAGCGAAACGTGGAATGTTGAAGTTGACCGCCAAGTGTTGCAGAACCTGCTGGTCCAGCTGGCCTATCAACAGCGAAATACCGTTAATGACTTGGTCGTAGGTCCTGAAACAACGCCGGAGGCCAGCCTGTTGTCGTTGGCCAGTCGTGGACGAGATTTCTATCGCGAGTTTCAAGTTACTGGCCGCTACCAGATACACCGACAAACATTGAATGCATCCTACGTGCGGTCGAAGGCCACCGGTGACCTCAACGACTTCAACCAGTTCTTCGGAAACGATCCCCAGCCCGTGATCCAGCCGAACTCTCGCGGACCGCTGGCCTTCGATGCGCCCAACCGTTTCCTGGCATGGGCAGAGCTCAACGGCCCATGGAAGCTGATGCTCATGCCAGTCCTGGATATTCACACCGGATTTCCGTATTCCGTCGTTAACGAAAGGCGTGACTTCGTCGGTCCGCGAAACGATAAGCGATTCCCACAGTTTGATTCGTTCGACCTTCAGGTGCTTAGGACCTTCGGGCTGCCCTTTCACGGCAAGGAACACAAGGTGAAGTTGGGATTTGGAGTGTTCAACCTGTTCAATCACGCCAACTATCGCGATGTGCAGAATGATTTGGACAGCGACCGATTCGGGCAGTTTTTTAACAGTGCCGTTCGCACTTTTCGGGGGAAGTTAGTTTTCGGATTTTAGTAGTTCACGCAGGTCGTTCGGGGTCGATTGAAGGTGTCCTATGAAAAAAGTAAATCAGTGTCTCATTCTCGCTGCCGGTAACGGGACGCGAATCAGGACGATTGCCGGCGGTCTTCCCAAACCTTTAGTTGACTTTCGTGGCAAACCCATCATCGAGCACATCGTTCAACGTGCACACCGGGCCGGTATCGAGAGCTTTGTGATTGTCGTGGGATATCGCTCGGACTTGATCCGCAACTGGTTTGAAGGCCGGTCGCTCGGTGTGTCTGTGACCTGTGTGGAGAATCCGGATTACCACAAAGCGAACGGCGTCTCCGCTCTAAAAGCCAGAAGCGCAATCCACGAGAATTTCTTACTGCTCATGGCGGATCATCTCTTTGAGCCGGAAACGGCTGAGACACTCATACAGCAACCGCTCGGGTCCGACGAAGTAATTCTCGCAGTCGATCCCAACATCGATCGCATTTTTGACCTGGACGATGCCACCAAGGTCCTCAGGAACGGCGACCGGATTCTGGATATTGGCAAGAAGATCGCTGACTACGACGCTCTAGATACTGGAATGTTCCTTTGTAGTCCAGCTCTGTTTGACCGGCTCGAGCTCGCAACCAAAGAAGGGAACTGCTCTCTTTCCGACGGCATGCGGCAACTGATTGCGGAAGGGCGCTTGCGCGCTCTTGAGATCGGCGAGGGACGATGGCAGGACCTGGACACACCGGAGGCATTAGCGCACGCCGAAACCTTCTTTGATCCGTATCTCCATCACGAACCGACTCACGAGAGCGTGGCCAGTGTCTAGAACCAGGTTGGTTAGAGCGCGACTCCCTCTCCGCATGCTCGGAGCCATCCTTGGCATTCTGCTCTTCATTCATCTGATCCACCGGGCTGGTCCCGCCAACCTACTCTCACGCATCGTCGCTTTGGGTTGGGGACTGGCGTTGGTAATCGTCTGGGGTGGAGTCGCCCATATTCTTAAGACTTGGGCTTGGCGGCTCACCCTGCTCGATGGGAAGTATCAGGTGTCGTTCGCCCGCATGCTTGGGTTGCGGCTCAGCTCTGAGGCGGTCGGGCAGTTTGGCGGCATCGCACAGTTGTTCGGTGAGGGTCTGCGAGTGTCGCTGCTGGGCCCGGCGATTCCGCTCTCACAAGGGATTGCATCCGTCACGATTGACCGTGCGTTCTTCGTCGTCAGCGCCGCCTTTGTGAGCTTCCTCGGGCTCTCCGCGGTCCTGGTGGTTTTACCACTGCCTCACAAGTTAGTTCTTTATGCGATTGTCTTTGCCTGCGTTCTTCTGGGCTTTGTTTTTCTAAGTGCGATTGCCATCAGTAACCGCTGGCCGTTGTTTTCACGAACCGGTGAGGTCTTAGGTCGGATTCGCTATCTTAAACCGTTGATCGACCGCAATCGCGCACTGATTCACTCGGTCGAGGAGAGTCTTCTCGACTTCTATCACACTACGCCCAAAGCATTTTGGGAGAGCCTCCTGCTGAACCTTGCATGCCACGCCGCCGCGATCGTCGAGGTCTTTCTGATTGTGTGGCTCATCGGCACCAAACTCACATTATTCGGCGCGCTCGCAATTGAGGCCTTGACCAAGTTGGTGAATATTGCCGGCACATTCAATCCAGGGAATATCGGAACCTATGAGGGCGGGAACATGCTTATTGCGAAGATGTTCGGCCTCACAGCCGCGGCGGGTTTGACGCTGGCTTTTGCCCGTCGGCTGCGCGCTCTGTTCTGGACTGGGGTTGGGGTTCTCTGCCTGATCCTTTTGTCGAAGCGTGCAGAGCGGGAAAAAAGCAATCAAATAAACGAGGACGTTATGCAGATCGCACCCGAACAGATTTCTTTAGAAGGACTTCAGAGTACTTCTGTGTCGCAGCGCCGTCCCTCTCACCTGGCCGTTGTTCTTGCCAACGATCCCGGCTTCGGCTCTCCGCTGCCCAAAGTCGGCTCCGTACCGGTTTTGCTTCGAAGCATCCTGGGAGCAGTAAAAGCCGGCGCTGCGCGAATCGTAGTTGTAATTGATCGCGTGAAGGGTCTGCCGGTACGGCAAGAGCTGCTGAAGACCGGGCGTGTGCCCAATCATGTTGAGTGGTGTGGAGTGACTTCCGGGGAGGATTCTGTTCCGTCCCTGATCGGGCAGCTTGCTTCCGAGATTGATGGACATCTTGTTCTGATCGCTGGCGATAGGGTCTACCATCCTTCATTGAATAAGCGAGTCACTGAATGGGATAGGACTGGGGATGCCTTAATGCTCATGACTGACTCGGAAACAGTGGGCATCTGCTCGCTGTCCCGAGAGGCATCGAGCGACCTCGCAATCCACAATCCCACAACCGCCGGATCCGTCGAAGACATTGAGCGCTGGATAACTAAGACACACGCCGTGCAGAGCGAGGCCGTTGCGAGCGAGCAATGGCAACGTGTTCTCAACGAGCAGCAACGCGTCCTGGCCGAACGAAAGTTAGACAGCTGGCTCTTCAAGCCCACGGACGGGATTTATGCGAGAATGAACCGCAGAATCTCCATACCGATCAGCCGCCGGATCATTCCATTCGCGATCACCCCCAACATGGTCAGCCTATTTACGCTCGGTGTGAGCTTCGCCGCGGGGGCATTCTTAGCTCTTGGAGGATATTGGAACATGGTGACCGGGGCAGCCCTGTCCTGGTTCTCGAGCGTGCTCGATGGATGCGACGGTGAGGTTGCTCGTTTGAAGTTGCAGGAATCTGCCTTCGGCTGCTGGCTGGAGACGGTTTGTGACAATCTCTACTACATGTCCATCCTCGGCGGCATGACGATCGGGCTGGTAAGAAGTTCAGGCAATCGGAGCTACCTGGTATGGGGAGGTCTCTTGCTTTTCGGCGCGATCATGAGTTTTCTCATGACGGGCCTCCAACGTCATCAGATGACCAACGGACAGCCGGAACAGTATCTGCAGGAGTGGCACAAGAAAGCGGACAGCCGGAGTTCGAATCCCCTCTTGTATCTAGGGCGGCATACGGAATTCATCATCCGGCGCTGCTTCTTGCCTTATGCCATCCTGTTCTTTGCCTTTTGCGGCGTCATGAACTGGTTCCTGGTTGGCGCGACAGTCGGTGCGAACGTCGTATGGATTGTTACTCTTTATTCTTACCTCAGTTTCACCGAGACCAGGGCAACTGCGCTGCAGAGCCCGGTTGTTTAGGCACTTACAGGATGCGGAATGCGTTTCGATCATTCACTGGAGCAACTACAGTCTAAATGTGGCTATGCAGGAGATCCTTACCGGTAATTTTGCACCGCTGCCGTTAATGCTTTGGCCTCCCAAATCGTTGCGGATTGTGGATTGGAATATTGATAGGGGCCAGCAACTGCTGGGCATCACGGACTTCCTGGCGAGTGCGAATGCGGACATTCTGATTCTCCAGGAAGTGGATGTTCACGCACGACGCACGCACCGGCTGAATATCGCCGAAGAGATCGCCCGCAAGCTGCGAATGAACTATGTGTTCGGCTGCGAGTTTGAGGAGTTAGTCCAGGGATCGAAAAACTCTCCGGCTTACCACGGCCAGGCGACCCTTTCGAAGTGGCCTATTTTGAACCCGCGCCTGATTCGCTTCTCAAAACAATCACATTTCTGGCAGCCCCACTGGTTTCTGCCGAAGATCGAGCCATTCCAAGAACGGCTGGGAGGAAGAATCGCACTGGTCGCGGAGATCAATGTTGCCGGACGGAAGCTCGTGACTTACAACCTTCATCTGGAGAGCCGCGGAAGTGATGCACTGCGCATTTCACAGTTGGGGGAAGTCTTGTCGGACGCGACTTGCTGCGACGCTGAATCTCCGGTCATAGTGGCAGGCGACCTCAATACGGATGCTTCGAGAGCGGCAGTGGCGCTGCAACTTGCG
>JAOAPI010000060.1 GCA_025462865.1 Candidatus Sulfotelmatobacter sp.
GCAGCAGCAGCAGAGTTTGCGGCTGGTGCTGCCTTAGAAGCTCTCGCAGGAGCGCTAGGCGCTGTCGGGTCGAACGTAGGTGGCTCAAAAGCTTCGTCATCCGCGTCTGCTGGTTCCGCAGGTCCCGCTGCCAATAGTCCGAACGTCAATTCGCAGCAGCCCACGCAAGTAGTGAACGTCACCCATCTGGCATCAGGTGGATTGGTGACGCGCCCGACCCTCGCGGTCATTGGCGATTCGTCTTCCGGCGGCAGTTCGCGCGAAGCCGTGATCCCGCTCGACAACGGGCCAGCATTGAAAGCTATCGCCAGCGCAATCACAGCGCAGATGAAAGCCATGGGCGGATCGGGCGAGATTCACATTCGACTTGAATCAGACATTCCCTACGTCGCGCGCGTGATCACCGACGGAACCAGAACCGGCCGCATCCGGCTGCACGCAACCACCGCCGACAAGACCATCCGCAAAGCTTAAGTTCGTATTCGAAAAAGAGGGGAGCAAATTGTATGGCTACAAGTTCTGATTCCGAGGTTATGAAAGAGCTCACGCTCAGGTTCGGCGACAAGGAATATGTCGTACCCGTGCTCAGATCCATCCCGGCCGCCAAATGGCGGGAGGAATATTTCACGCTCAACAACGAAGTCTTCGACGCGATGCCGGCGCAGTTTGAACAAGAGCATGATCCAAAGCTACTGGCGAAGGCGATCGGGCGCGGACTAATGGGAGCTATGCTTCGATTTCCGGAGAAACTTCCAGCGCTCATCTTCTCCTACGCACCGAGCTTGATAGAGCACAAAGAAGAAATCACCGCGGCTGCCTACGATCGCGATTACAGCCGTGCCTTTGCGCAGATTTGGCAGGTTGCCTTCGAGCCTTTTCTTGGCTCGTTGGGCATGATCATGGAGATGCAGAGGTCGCAGCCTGCAGCATCCCCTTCATTGAAACATGTGAACTGATTTCTCTGGACAGAAAATGAACAAAACGAAGAAACGCGGAGATAGCTAAATGGCGATCGTAGCTACAACCGAATGGGATGTGCGCACTACCGGGAACGATAACAATGGTGGCGGTTTCGATCCTGCAGCCAGTGGGACAGATTACAGCACGCAAGATTCTCCGCAGGTCGTTTTTACTGATCTGGTGATCGGCGTAACCAATACCCAGCTCACCAGCGCGCTGAATCCCTTCACCTCGGCCCACGTGGGAAACATCATCAACATCACGAGCGGAACTGGATTCACCGCCGCACGCTATCAGGTTTCTTCTGTCTCAGGCAGCACGGCCACGATGGACCGGGCAGTGGGGACGGCGGGATCAACTGGTGGCCATGGCAATCTGGGCGGCGCAATGCTTACGGTGCTGAATACTAAGATCATACTTGTCGCGTCGGGTGGTGTCATCCACGTAAAGTCTGGGACTTACACCTTCACCACCACGCAGGGTTGGCGCACCGGTTTCATTGGAGGCTATTCGATCATTGGCTATCAGACCAGCCATTACGACAATGGAACCAAGCCGCTCTTCACTACGGCCACTAACAGCACCCCTCTTGTAAGCATCGGAAACCTCACCTTCGTAATTCGCAACTGCAGCTTCTCAAATACCGCAGCGGTGCGCGCGTCGGGAATGGTGTTTATAGGCGGCACGCAGAATCCGACATGGACCTTTATCGATTGCATCTTCGACGGCTTCACCCTTGCGCTCGATGGCAGCACCCAAGATGCCGTCGCCGGAATCAACTGCATCCGCTGCGAGATTAAAAATTGCACGACGGGCGCCATCGCATCGACCCTGACATCGTCGGCCGTCCTGAACGGCAACATTCGAGTCATCGACTCCTATATCCACGACAACACCGGCTACGGAATCCTGAACTCAATCGGCGGCTATGTGGATGTGAGCGGTTCGCTGATCGTCAATAACACGCTGCAGGGAATCTCGATTACGACCACGGCGGCGGACGTTCGCATCGTGCGATCAACGATTGCAAATAACGGCGGCGACGGGGTGGCCAGCTCGATCGCTCTCAACACGCTGATTCTTTCCTCGTCGATCTTTTACGGGAACGGTGGTTGGGGAGTGAACAAGCCCTCACCGAAGCTGCCGGTGATGATCGGCCAGGCGAATGCATTCGGTTCAAATACTTCTGGAAATCGTAACAACGTCTCCGCCGGCATCGGCGACGTTTCGCTTTCCGCCGACCCGTTCACCAATTCTGCCGGGCGCAATTACGCGCTGAACTCGACCGCTGGCGGAGGAACGGCGTGTAAAGGCGCTGGCTACCCTGGCACATTTCCTGGCGCAGTATCAGTCGGGCATCTGGATATCGGAGCAGTACAAACCACTGGGTCGGGTGGCAGCGGATCGGGCGGCGGGTCCTTCGCCTTCATCGGATAAAAAACTCTGATTCGAGGCCACGCAACTGAGGAAAAAAATGAAGAAATCTGGAACGCGGTCCACGCCACAGAACAGGCGTGGAAATGGCGTGAAGCTGCTAAATGGCGGCGTCGATCCTAGCATCGGGAAAACCACTCAATTCAAGTCAGGCGAGTCTGGCAACGCCGGCGGCCGGCCAAAACGAAAACCGGTCCTTGAGGCCATCGAAGCAGCCATCCTGACGGACCCTTCTCTCATAAGGCAGATCGCAAAAAAAGCTCTCACAGAAGCCGCTCGTTCGCTCGGCTGGTTCACCCAAGTCCGCGACATGCTCGACGGAAAGCCGGACGGTGGGGAAGGAACCGAAGTCACTTCTAATGTCGATTTCAACCTCAATGTCAGGTTCGTGCCTTGCAAGTAGTTGTTAGGACGGCGGAAACAGCCGATTGAACTCATCTAACAGTTCGAGATCTGTCAGCGGACGTTCGGGGAAAAGATAATCGAGCGCTTGCTCGAGGGACTCCGGTTCCGACTTAACGCCGACCGATTTACTGCTCACAGGCTTTGGGGAATCTGCAGGCGGCCGCTGCAAATTGAGGCGCATCTGCCCAGCCCGCTCTAGTCGGCGAAATCTCGACATCCTGCCGCGCCGAGGAAAACCAATATCGAGCTGCTCGCCCTGGAGCGGTGTTCTTCTCGCGGCGCGCTGGTAGCTGCGATTAAACATGCGCGAAATTCTTGAACGCGGGGAATCCCGCCTGAGGTACTCCCCGCGTTACCGCTGCACCATTTGTGGTGCATGCACCATTTGTGGTGCAGCGCAACTTGTCTCACGTTATCATGGTTCTGGCTTATGGCATCCCATTTGGCGCAGCTGTCTATCGATCAGTCGGCATTTCATCGATCCGACGCTGCGCTGCTCGATCACTTCCTCGAAGCAGAACGAGCGGCTTCGCAAAAATACCGTGACGCCTATTTGCTAGACGTGCCTCACGAGCGATTTAAGAATCGGCTGATTGCATTGGTGCAAGAATTTGGGATTCCCGACGCCGGCGGATCAAAAAGAACGCTGCGAGTGCGCGACTTCGAATTGACGGTGACGTTGGCCCTCTCGAATCGCATCGATCACATTGCGGTGAAAGATTTCCGATATGCGCTCATTAAAGACGGACGCGCGGCGCACGGCATTGCTGCCGATCTCTTCGAGGGATTAATGGTCTACGCGATCCGGCCGTGTGCGCGCGAAGCACTCTCTGGCATGAGACTCAGCGGGAATCTTCGCGAGCTGCTCGACAAGTGCGAAATCGTTTCAGGGGCGCCGATCCTTGATTTGAGCCGCATCATTCCTGAGTGACGCTGCCCATTTTCGCGACGTGTGCGATTTGCGAGCAGTGCGACCTGAAAGCAGTTCGCTGAGCACGTCGCGAAGAATGGGAACGAAGCCGGAAAAACTGTGAGGCAACTTTCCCGGTAAGCCTGAAAGTGTTTGGGACAGAATGGGACAAAGAGAGTCCACAGTTGCGCTGTAAGTAATTGAAAAGATGGTGGAGCTAGTCGGGATCGAACCGACGACCTCATCGTTGCGAACGATGCGCTCTCCCAGCTGAGCTATAGCCCCACTCGGGGATGGGTAGATTTT
>JAOAPI010000096.1 GCA_025462865.1 Candidatus Sulfotelmatobacter sp.
TCATTGGTAGAAATCTCCTTAGAGTCTTTGACGACACAACCATCGACAAGTATGGAATCTCACGAAAGGCTTGTTGAGTCAGCGTTAAGTGGACGTGGGGGACAACAAGATCGGATGATTCTCTCACATTGCGACAACGTGTCAACTGTGCAGATTTCTTCACATTTGGGCTTCGCTTGGCAGAGGTGCCCGCGGGCAAGTTCCGGCCCGACGACACGCCGACAGCGTTCATCCACGGGAGGTCGGCGCGACGTTTTAGCGTGCGCTGACCCGTTTGTAATCCGTAAATTTGACAGTCTGCCGCAAGCGCACTGATCCGGCTCTAAACCGCAGGGTGTCATCCGAGCGTGTGTAGGCCGGGAACCAATAGTGTCCATCGACTTGTTGGCGGTACGTCACAAACGTCGGATGCAGATCGGGCCACTGTCCTCTCTTCTTTGGAATCTTTTCGGGCCCGCTCTTGCCGCACACTTTTACGAGCTGAAAATCCTGCGCATCTACCCACACGCGCCCTTGAAAATATCGGCGATCCTTGTGTTCTTTTTTTGGCTCGACATGAAATACGTATGTGTCAAGGTCATCCACATGTTGCTGCCCAGCATATGTCAGGCTGTACTGCGGAAGGTCTTCGCTGGTCAGCATCAGCGGCATGAACGTACGGATGTCTTCCATGTCTTCCGCAGTGAGTTGGATGCCTCGCAATGAATTTTGTACTGCGAACGTCACGACTTCCTGACGTCGGCCCTTTTCGTCATAAGAAACATTGGTTAGTTCATGGAACTCTCCCGTCACCTGTTTGCCGCTCAGCGTCTGCATCAGTACTTCCTGCTTATAGGTGTAATGCCGGCGGGATTGCCTGGTAAGCGATTCTGCTGCGCCAAATTTCTGGATTACGTCCTGCACACTCATCGATTTCGGTTGTGCGAAATCCAGCAGGCCGTTGCCGGCTTCGCAATCCGTCTGCCCCCACAATCTCGTCGAGAGCAACAAGACACACAGGAGAAACGACAGAATATATATGGAGGGAATCGATTGCTGAGATCGCCTCTGCATGGTGGAGGTTTGCCAGTATACGTCAGAGTGCTCTAAGCGGCGCGACTCCTTTATTTAACTATTTAACGTCCGATGTGATGATGTGGCCTGCCAAGAGCTTATCCCGGCATCGAACCACCGTATTGACAGATGGGGTGAACCCCTGAGTATCCGGACAAGGGCTTCCAGCATCTAAAACTGGTATGTCATCAATGTCAGTATTCGACGAGAAATATCGAGTGGTGGGCATCGAGGATGACCGGCTGTTTTTGCGCGGAGTCGAAAGCGGAAAGGTTCTCGCTGTCCTCAATTCCGAGCCCGAGACTCCTCTTACTCAGGAAGAGTATCCGATCGGCAAATTAATTGCCCTTAGCGATCCGGGCAACATGCCTGGAAACTGAAAAGCGATCATCCCTTTCGCCCCGGGTATCAAGGTGAAAAGTTCAACCATAAAAAATCCATAAGAAGATTGACACTTATTCATTGTTTAGGTTCCATTCGGCGGAAACGCCGCGGGAGGTAATCTGCATCGTACTGGCGGGG
Organism: Candidatus Sulfotelmatobacter sp.; assembly: GCA_025462865.1. Lineage (GTDB taxonomy): Bacteria > Acidobacteriota > Terriglobia > Terriglobales > Acidobacteriaceae > Sulfotelmatobacter. The sequence goes on from JAOAPI010000096.1 coordinate 1,576, forward strand.
CGGCGTAAGTAGAGTTAATCTTAGTGTTGGAATCCGAGGAGGATTTGTGCGCTGCGGACGATGCGGCAATGAGAATAGCGAGTCCAACCGCTTCTGCGGAATGTGTGGTGCTCCTCTACTCGCTAAAGCTCAAGTTCCCGGACCAGCGACCGTTCCGGTAGCGGCCGGCAACGGACCCGTAAGGCAGGCGGCGGCTCCGACCGCGATTGGAGGTCGACCGGCTTCCCAAACCCCTCGCATCGGCGCAACGCGTCTCGAGACAACTGCCGCCGAAAGACCGGCGCCTTCGCCCTCTCATCGCGCGCAGCCTGGCGGCAGTCCTTTCATCACTGGTCCATCGTTTCTGGGTCTGAATGGTCCTTCGAGTGGCGGTGGATCTTATCGTGACCATCACCGGGATTCTTCGGGACCAGACGACTCGCAGTCATCCTCAGAAAATCTTGATTACCTCCTCGATGACGAACAAGAACCCAAGGGCAGTGGCGGAAAGTTAATTCTTTTTGTAATCGTGCTCGCACTTGCCGCGGGGCTTGGATACCTGCACTGGAAGCGCGGTGGGTTCGATTGGCTGAATCTCGGCGACAAGAAAGCGGCGGTGGCCAAGCCAGCTCCGGACGCTAACCCGAATACTTCCGATCCCGCGGGTGCTTCGGGTACGGCCGCAGCTCCAAACACTTCAGCGCCTCCTCCCACGGCCAATGCGCCGGTTACTCCTATTCCCACGGATGCCGCGCCAACGAATGCCGCACCAACGAATCCCGCGGATTCGAATGCGACAAATGCAATCCCGCAAGCTGTTTCGCCGCCTCCCGGAGGTGAGTCTGGCGTCGGTTCCGATTCTCCATCACATTCTTCCACTTCCGATTCTGATCAACGGTCGAACTCTGAGCAGAGCTCCGATGATCAGGAAGAGCCAGCCGCAACGGAAAAACCAGTCGCGCGCAAACCCGCAACCGCAAAGTCATTTGCTGCAAAGCCATCCGCCGCAAAACCTTTTGATTCTGTCCCCGAAGCGGAACGCTATATTTACGGACGCGGCGTGCGTCAGGACTGCGACCACGGTCTGCGGCTGCTCAAGCCCGCCGCCGAACAATCGAATCCAAAAGCAATGATTTCACTCGGCGCTCTCTATTCGACAGGAACCTGCACTCCGCGTGACTTGCCCACTGCTTATCGGTGGTTCGCGCTGGCTTTACACAAACAACCTGATAATCAGGTATTGCAGGATGAGTTGCAAAAACTGTGGAGACAGATGACCCAGCCTGAACGTCAACTCGCCATCAAGCTCAGCCAATAGTCCTGCCGCATTCGCGTTAGCCAACTCTCGTTGTTCACCTGTGTGCAGCTTGTTAACGCTTGTCTTCGTCGCGGTGAACCGTATCCATGGAAAAAGCAGGAAGGCACACAGCAATATATTCCGCGCCGCCCTCGTGGGGAGAAGAGTAGCGAATCCACTCGCCGGCGTGGGCGATCACGGCTTGTCCCGCGGCGACCTCGAAGGAACCGGCTTTGTGTTCAATTAGCAATGTTCCCTTCAGAACGATGGTGAACTCATCGAATGTGGGAGTCTGGCCGGGCTCGAGCCATCCGGCAGGACTATGCATGTGCGCGACGCTGGCCGCGGTGGTTTGGGAGTTGACGCGGCCAATGTATTCCTCAATGAGCTTAGGTTTGTTGCCGGCGGATTGGATGCGAGTGGGTTGCGAGATCAAGGTAGGCATGAGATCTGTTTTTTAGCCAGAGGACGTTGCGCTCCGGACACTTTTCATCCAAGGCATGATTTTACTCCTCGGAGACCCAAGAGCTTTGGTTCCGGGCGTCCATATACATGCGCGATCGCACCATCAGTTACAATCCTCGCTTATGTTCTATCGCTCGGATAACCGTGCTGTTGACCAGTTGCGGCCTGTCACAATCACTCCTGAATTTATTACTACGGCCGAGGGGTCGGTGCTGATAGAGGTTGGGAACACCCGGGTGATTTGTACGGCGTCGATTGAAGAGACGGTGCCGCAGTTCATGCGGAACTCCGGAAAAGGATGGATCTCGAGCGAGTACGCGATGATTCCGCGGGCAACGCTGACGCGGACGTCGCGAGAAGTGGCCAAGGGGCGGCCGAGTGGCAGGACGCACGAGATCCAGCGCCTGATTGGACGCTCCCTGCGGGCGGTGACCGATTTAGCGCGACTGGGCGAACGCACGATCTGGATCGATTGCGACGTGATTCAGGCCGACGGCGGGACGCGAACAGCTTCGATTACAGGTGCATTCGTCGCATTAGGACTGGCGCTGGAAAAATTGGTGGACGCTGGAACTCTGACTTCGGTCCCGCTGAGAGATTTTGTGGCGGCAGTGAGCGTCGGAATTGTGGATGGAGAAGTCCTACTCGATCTTTGCTACGAGGAAGACTCGCGCGCCGATGTGGACATGAATTTTGTGATGACTGCGGGGCACAAGATTGTCGAAGTACAGGCAACTGCGGAGCGCCAGGCATTCGATGAAGCGCAGTTCGCGAAGATGATGGCATTCGCGCGGCAGGGAGTGCAGGCGCTGATCGCCAAGCAGCAAGCCGTATTGAGCGGGCTAACACTAAGGCAGTGAGGCGCTGGCGACCTTACTCATACCTCAGGCTCTCAATCGGATCCAGCCGGGCGGCGTGAATCGCGGGCACCATGCCGCTGATAATCCCAACCAGACTGAGAATGATAGTTGCCTCGGCCAGGCTGCTCACATTGATGTGAAGGTGGATGTCTCCGGCCTGGAGATTGTCGCCGAAGGCGCTCATCAGCGGCAATGCTCCTACTCCCCAAGAAATAAGATAGGCAATTGCAATTCCCGCGAGGCCTCCAAGGAAAGTGATGGCCAATGCTTCGGCGAGAAACTGAAACAGGATGTGGGCCTTGTGCGCGCCCAAAGCTTTTTCAATCCCGATCTCCCGCGTCCGCTGCTGCACCGATACCAGCATGATGTTCATCAGGCCGATGCCGCCGATGCCTAGAGTGAGCGCGCCGATGAAAGCCAGCAGGATCTTGAGCGCGGTGGTGACAACCGTGAACTCGTCGAAGTCTTGCTTGAAATCGGCCATGAATACGGCGCGCCGGTCGTCGGGCCTAAAGTTGTGGTGTCCCGCGAGCACGGCGCGCACCACGCGCGTAAGTTGCTGATGGTTTTCGCCTTCGTAGTCCATGAAGAGCCCGGTGATGTATCGAGTGTCGAAGAGGTCGCCCATGGAACTGAATGGCAGAACGACCATGCTGTTGTCGTTGTCGTCGCCGCCCTGGACCTTGCGCTGGTAGACACCGACCACTTCAAAGCTCAAGCCGTTGACGCGAATGGTTTGTCCCAAGGGCGGCACGCCGGAAAAAAGTCGGCGTCTGGCTTCGTCGCCAATCACAGCTACGCGGGCCCGCTGGAGCTGGTCCTCTTCGCTCAGGCCTCGGCCGGTAGCAATTCCGAATCCACGGATGCGCTCGTAGACGGGATAGACTCCAGTGAGAAATAGGTTAGTGAAGCTGCGTGTGTCATGCTGAATGGTCACGCCATTTCGTTTGTCGAAGATGGGAGTGACGCCCTTGATCATGGGCACCTCGTTGCGGATGTAATCGACATCCGCGACCTGAAGGCGAACTTCGCTTCCAGCCTTGGCGCCACCCGCCTGCAGCGACGTGCGGCCCGGGAACACTCCGATCACATCGGTTCCCCAGGAAGCGAAGATAAGGTTGATGGCGTGCTCAAAGCCGGAGCCGAACGCCAGCAGGATGACAACGGTGGCGATTCCCCAAGCCATGCCCAGCATGGTCAGCGTAGTGCGGCGGCGGTTATGCTGCATTGCTCCGAGAGCTTCCTTTAATAGATCACGCGTCATAAATTACTCTCCTGCGAATTACTCCTGGCGCAAAGCCTCGACAGGTTCAAGCATGGCGGCTTTGCGGGCCGGGTAAAGGCCGGCGGTAATGCCAGCCAATGCCAATGAGAGCACCGCACCGAAGGCGGACACCGGTACGATACGTGGCGTATCGAAACCCTGCGGAAGATTCACTCCCGAGAGCAGATGAATGATGAGCATGGAGGCGCCTACGCCGAGCGCTCCGCTTAGCAGCGTGAGGAATGCGCCTTCCAGAAAGAATTGAAACAGGATGTTGCGGTTGGTCGCCCCCAGAGCTTTGCGCAATCCGATCTCGCGGGTACGTTCGGTGACCGCGACCAACATGATGTTGATGATTCCGATCGCGCCTAGCGCCAGCGTGATGAGACCAACGCCGCCGAGGAACCAATCCATCGCCGTGAAAATCTTTCCCATGGTTTTCTGGTTCTTCACCGTATCCCACTCTTCCCAGATGTCTTTTGCTTCCGGATCAAACCCGCCGTGGTTGCGGGCGACGATCCTGTGGAGTTCTGCTTTGGTGGCTTCGTTTTCATCGAAGGTATGCGGTTGATAATTGAGGAACGAAATTGCACTGCCCTCCTTCGAGTTGTCTCCCTTGAGAGGGAACAGTTCGCGCATGGTGTTGAGAGGCACGAAGATGCGAATGTTAGTTGAGTTCTGCTCTTCGTTGCCGATCATGGAAAGCATGCCGATCACCTGGAAGCGAACGCCGTTGAGCAATATAGTGTTGCCCACCGCCGGTCGTCCGGGGAACAAGTTGCGGGTCATCTCGCGGCCGAGGATGCAGACCCGTCGTCGCTGCTCGTTGTCGTCATCGTTAAGCCAGCGTCCCACCTGCAAGGGAATCGTCCGCACCAGACTGAAGACCGGAGGAACTCCAGAAACTTGGCCGTTGGTGCTGGTATAGTCGCTGACCGCGCGGATGTCATCGCGCGCGATTACCGGCGACACGTGCAGGGCGAGTTTTGACTCCTTCTGAATGGCGAGGTAGTCAGCATAAGTCAGGTTGAACCACCTCATCGAGTTGAAGCTGCCCTCGACTGCGGGTGAGCGTCCGCCAAATAAAAAGATGATGTTCTTGCCGAAGGTCTCAAGTTGGCGACGGTTGCCGTTACGGAAGCCTTCCCCCACCCCTGTGAGAAGCAACAGCGATCCCACTCCCCAGGCGATCCCGAACATGGTTAAGAAAGAACGCAGCTTGTGCGCCCACAATGTGCGCAGGGTCTGATTGAAGATATCCAGGAGGGTGCGCATTGTCGCCTCGATTCGGCGTGGCCGATCAGCCAATGCCGATATCAATTCGACTAAGAACGGCGGCAATCGTTAGCGACGGTTTACAGAAACTCCGAATGGTCGACGGGGATGGTCTTGATGCGTCTACGAATGGGCGGCTGCGCACGACCTGCAGGTGCCGTGAGACAAATCAGCGTTTCACTGTTCTATTTCTGACAGCTTTGCTAGGCGATCGAAACGCTTTTAATATTCATGAATTCGCGGATGCCGTTGGCGGAGAGTTCGCGGCCGTGGCCAGAGTGTTTGACTCCACCGAAGGGAATGCGAGGATCAGAGGCGACCATTTTGTTGATGAAGACCATGCCCGATTCGAGTTCGTTGACAAAACGTTCGCGCTCACCGTCGTCGGTGGTCCAGGCGCTGGCGCCGAGGCCAAAGCGGACGTCGTTGGCGAGGCGAATCGCTTCATCGATGTCTTTAACGCGAAACAACATTGCAACCGGGCCGAAAAATTCCTCGCGGTAGGCCGGAGATTCTTTCGGGATGTTGGTTAAGACGGTAGGTGCATAGTAGTTGCCCGGCAGCTTCAGCGGCTGGCCTCCGGTTAAAAGTTTCGCGCCCGCTTTGACGGATTTCTGCACATCGGCATCCAGCGATTTTACGGCGTCGGCAGTGGCGAGGGGCCCGAGTTCCGTTTTCTCGTCGAAGGGGTCGCCGATGCGCAGATTTTTCATGCGTTCGACGAACTTGCGCTGAAAGTCATCGGCAATAGCGTCGGCGACGATGAATCGCTTTGCCGCGATGCACGACTGACCGTTGTTGATTACTCGGGCCTCAACCGCTGTGGCGACGGCAGCTTCGAGATCGGCGCTGGGCATGACGATAAAGGGATCACTGCCGCCGAGCTCGAGCACGACCTTCTTGATGCGTTTGGCGGCGGCGATTCCGACTTCAATGCCCGCCTGCTCACTTCCCGTGAGCGTGGCGGCGACGACGCGCGGATCGTTAAGGATTGCGTCTACCTGCTGCGAGCCGATGAGTAGCGTCTGAAATGCGCCTTCGGGAAATCCGGCTTCGAGGAAAATCTTTTCGATCGCCAGCGCGCACTGGGGAACGTTCGAGGCATGCTTGAGGAGTCCGACATTGCCAGCCATGAGAGCGGGAGCGGCAAAGCGAATCACCTGCCAGAAAGGAAAATTCCAGGGCATGACTGCGAGAATCGGTCCAATAGGCAGATAACGAACAAAGCTTTTCTTTGCGCCAGTATCGATAGCTTCGTCGGCGAGGAAACGCTCGGCATTGTCGGCGTAGTAGCGGCAACCTCCCGCGCATTTGACCGCTTCAGCTACTGCAGCTTTGTAGGGCTTACCCATTTCAAGCGTCATGAGATGGGCGAATTTATCTTTATCTCGATCAAGGATGTCCGCGGCCTTGCGCATACGCCTGGCACGCTCCGCAAATGGAGTCTTGCGCTCGGCACGATAGGTGGTGACGGCCCGTTGGAGCTTTTGCTCAATTTGGGCGCCGGACAGGGCTTCAAACGTTTGCAGCGTCTCGCCGGTCGAGGGATTGATGGTGGCAATAGGCATGGTTGATGATTTCTGCAGGCCCATCAGGATGCTTCACGTCGATATTCCTGAACGCCGCTCTGGTCATACCACTATACCATCGTGGTCTGCGTCCCGTGGTGAGAGACGGATCAGCTCGAATAAAAAATTGCGGAATCGGGCGGAGTCGCACGCGGTTTGGGTTCGTCCGCGGGCCACTGTGTATTGTCGCCTACACGCTGGTTTACAATTGACTGTTTTCAAGCACTCATTTCTGCACTCCTGGAGGAATCTATGAAGCTCACCCCTGGCAAACTTGCGGGTCTCAGAAAAGTTTCGAATGAACACGGCGTGATCGCGGCCGCGGCTATGGATCAGCGCGGCTCGCTGCAGAAATCCCTGAGCAAAGAGAAGGGAGGAGAAATCACCGACGCGATGATGGAGGAGTTCAAGATCTTGGTGGCGGAGGTGCTGACTCCACACGCGAGCGCGATCCTGCTTGATCCAGAATGGGGACTGCCAGCCTCCAAGCGGCGTGCGAAGAACGCCGGATTATTGTTGGCATATGAAAAGACTGGTTATGACAAGACTGGTCCTGGGCGGCTAGGCGACCTACTGGATCACTGGTCGGCACGGCGCCTGAAAGAGGCCGGGGCAGACTGCGTGAAGATTCTGCTTTACTACACCCCATTTGATCCCAAAGACGTGAACGATAAGAAGCACGCCTGGGTTGAACGCATTGGCGATGAGTGCCGCGCGAATGACATCCCGTACTTCCTGGAGTTTGTGGGATACGAAGAGGGCGCCGACGAGAAGGGTTTGGAATACGCGAAGAAGAAGCCGCAAATTGTCACCGAGAGCATGCGCGAGTTCAGCAAAGATCGCTATGGCGTGGACGTGCTGAAGGTCGAAGTGCCCGTGAACATGAAATTTGTTGAAGGTACGAAGTCGTTTGGCGGTCAGAAAGCTTATACGAAGAAGGACGCGATCGAGCTGTTTCACAAAGCGGCAAACGTCGCGACCAAGCCGTTTATTTATCTATCTGCGGGCGTAAGCAACGCCGAATTCAGCGAGACCCTGGAACTTGCGGGAGAATCGGGGGTGAAGTTCAACGGAGTGCTTTGCGGACGGGCGACATGGAAAGACGGAATTCCCATCTACGCCAAGCAGGGTGCCGCGGCATTCCGGAAGTGGCTGGAGACTGAGGGAGTAAAAAACATCGAGAACGTCAATAGCAAGCTGAAGGCGGCGACTTCGTGGCATTCGATTTATGGAGTCGAGCCAGTAATGGCTGGAGCATAAAGTCCGATTAGGTCGTGTGGGCGCGGGCGACTCGCCCGCGCTTTTCTTTTGCGTACTTAATTCCGCCCCAGTTAATTCCCTGCGTCTGCAGGACGCATGAATGCACTACGATGCAGCGCGCAATTCACCGAAGGTGACTCCATGCATTCCAAGACTCAAACCGCTCTGATTACGGGGGCTTCCGGCGGCATCGGGTATGAACTGGCTAAGTTATTCGCGCGGGACCATTACAACCTCGTCTTGGTCGCACGCAGCAGCGCCAAGCTGAACCAAGTGGCTGCAGAACTCCAAAACCAGTTTGCGGTGACGGTGAGGACGTTTGCGCTTGACCTCTCCACCCCACCCGCGCCAAAGGTTCTCTTCGATCAGTTGAACCGCGACGGAATTGTAGTCGACGTTCTGGTGAATAATGCCGGCTTCGGGGCGTTTGGCCCATTTGCAGAAATGGCCGAGGAGGAAATCGTAGGACAGATTCAACTTAACGTTACAGCTCTGACCCACCTCACCAGGCTATTTCTTTCAGCGATGCTCGAGCGGCGCGGCGGGAAGATTATGAACGTCGCTTCCACCGCGGCATTTCAGCCGGGACCCATGATGGCGGTGTACTACGCAACCAAGGCCTATGTGCTGTCGTTCTCAGAAGCGCTGGCGAATGAATTGGCAGGGTCAGGAGTTACCGTGACCTGTTTCTGTCCAGGGCCTACCGATACCGGATTTCAGAAGCGCGCGGGGATGGAGAACTCCCGGTTGTTCAAAAAAATCGGCGCGATGAGCGCGGAAAACGTGGCGCGGGATGGATATCGCGGACTCATGGCCGGACGGGCGGTAGTCATATCCGGCGTGAAGAATTGGCTGGTCGCCGAATCAGTTCGGTTCGCTCCGAGAAAGTTGGTGACGGCATTGTCGCGGTGGGTGTCGGAGAAGGTGGAGTAGAGAGCTAAGGAAGAAGCCAGACGCCCGTCGTCTGTGACGAAAGGCCCTACTGACACCACCCACGCGCAGCTACTGGGTCGACTGCAACTGCGAGGTTAACTGGTTGACACCGGAGACGTCGAAAATGGCCGACAAATCGGCATGGCCGGCCAACGTCTCGCGCTGTTTGCCTTCCACCAGAATTTTCACCTTAAGAATACCGGGAAGGTTGGCGGAAAGAGTTTGGATTAACGACGCGATAGTAAGCTCCTCAGACAGCACGCCGGAGCGGTGGCCATCAGCCAGGGCGGCATTCACATCAATGACCGCGAGGCCGGGATCAACCATGTAGACGCTGCGAATGTCGGAGCCGGCTGGCAACGGATGTGGCGAGTTCTTATCCAGGTACAGAGCGAGCAGCGCCCGCAGCAACTCCTCGGCCCGTTGCTGGCGCACGCTGGGTAGTGGAATGTGAGCCACCTCCGAGTGAAGTACACCTACATCATCGTAAGCAACAAAAAGCGTTACTTGCTCGGTGGGTCCGGCCACGGGCGCCACAACCGGGCGAGTGTCAACGGTAGCAACCGGAGTGGCAGCGGCTCGTCCACGCATGTGCCAGACGTAGAAGCTCATTCCCAGCACAGCCACAGCCAACGCTGAAATCGCAATTAAAAAATGGCGGGGGATCATGGGGCGGCTCCGAGCTGCGCGCGGATGGCAACAATCCCGTTGGCCACTGCGCCGGCAATCAGCTGCTGGTAATCAGGAGCGACCAGCGGAGAAACATTGGAAGCGGGTGGTGCAACTTCGACAGCTATGGCTGCGGTTACGATGTTGTTCAAGGGACGCAGCGGTGCGGTCAGTGTTCTCACGGTGACCTGTACCTTCCTTAGTTCAGCGCCCACACTTGCCGCCGTCGCTTGACTAAGTGCCACGGAAGACGTTTGAGCGGAGTTCCAGGAACGAAAAGGTCCGCGGTCGTCGTCACTGCTGTAAGGAAGCAGGGCTGTGTAGAGCCGCACACCGTGCCCATTCGATGCGGCATGGAGCGCGATGTACACCGCGGCGTGAGTAGTGTTGGCGAAGTATGCTCGGTCGTCGAGAGAAAGGTTCGCGTCGGAGTCTCGTAGGAGCAACGTTGTGATGCCACGGCTCTCGAGTTCCTGTCGCAGGCGGCGGGCAAAGGCGACCGTAATGTCTTTCTCCGCAAGGGAGGGACTGAGCGTCTCGCCGCGATCGTTGCCACCATGGCTCGCATCCACGATGGCGAAGTACCGGCGGGAAATTAGGGGGGTCAACGCAGGCGCAGTTGGCGACGACGCTGGTGGTGCATTGCTTTGAGCCGCGGCCGTAGCCGGAGAACTGGCTGTTGGCGCGCCCGCTCCGCTCGTCCCGGCGCCATTCGCTGCAGCTGTGTTGGTCGCGGTCGGCGATTTCGGCGGAGCAAGCGTAATGGTGCGGCCATCTGCGCTAAAGCTGGCCAGCAGCGGGACGGATGTAGTCACCTCGATCTCGGCGGCCCCATTATTCTCCGAATAATCGGCGGAGGGAATGACTCTGCTCCCGAAGGTCAACATAGGCGATGCTGGGCCGGTGAGCGGTTCGCGGCGAAAGGTCAGGCGGAGTTTGCCAGGTTCACTGGCGACAGACGGATTAACAGGCGCGGTAAATCGGAAGACCAGCCGCGAGGGATCATCCGGTGAAATCGAAGCAGTGAAGTGCGTGGAGATGTTGCCGATGAACAGTCGGTTTGATTCCTCGTGCAGAGTTGCGGGGCCTCCCAGGAATCGGGGCAACAGAGAATTAAGCGATGCGAGTGGCACCAGCCCGCGCCCATTTTCTATGAGAAATCTGCCTGAAAGATCGGCATCGCGTCCCTGGATTCGAGCGCGACTCTTGCCCACAGTAAACTCCCCCAGAATGTTGTTGTAGTGCAGTCGCCAGCGCGTCGGGTCGGATTTCGCGCTGACTGTGCCAAGCGGATCAAGCAATTCGAGCAAGCCAATGTAGTCCTGGCCTTGTCTTTGAATGACTGGCAGAGAGTAATTCGCTGCGGTGGAAAAAACTGAGAGATGCTTCTCAGGAGCTGCGGCGGAAACCAGCAGCACAGCAAGCACGAGTAGAACTCCAACAGCGGCGCGGACAAAAACTGCGCGCTTCCCGGGATCATTGGCAATCGTGCGCACTCGACCTCTTCTAATCGAGCGCATAGATGGTCAATCCGCTAAGAAGTTTGGGATAGAAATCAGTAGATTTCTGCGGCATGGTCTCACCCGCGAATGCGACATCGCGTACTTGCGACATGCGGCAGGGATTCATCAAGAAGGCGATGTTGGCGCGAGCATTCGTGCCTCTCACTTGAGCTAACGCTTCGGCTGCGTCCCGCACATAGGAAATATTCTGCTGGTTGCGGATGGATTCTTCCGACAAGTCCAAAACTTTCTCCAGCAGACATTTGTGCAGTTGTACTACATCAAGCGACTGTTGACGGATGGAGAGTCCGGCAAACACAGGGGCCGCCGAGTTCGGATTCGGATGATGAATCAGGAAGGCGCGGGTGGCAGTTACGGCCAGGATAGAGGTTCCGGCGCGCCCTGACTCGCGAAGTATGGTGGCGGCGCGCGATGCATCGAGGGTAGGGTCAACCTCTTCGACGTCGAAGAAAGCTCCGGCAGCCTTTCGAAAAGTATCTTCCGAGAATGAGCTCAGGCCATGAACCACGCGATGCGTCGGCAAAATGAGCAGGGCAGGACTGTTCATGTTCACGAATGTCATCATCACCAGATCGTAAGGCGCTGCGCCGCCGGGTTGAGACGTAGACGTATCGGCCGCGCGCCGCTCGTTACGGTAAGCCAAAGCGGTTTCGTAGCGATGATGACCGTCAGCAATTATTAGTTTTTTGTCCGTCATTGCACTTTGCACGGAACTAATCAGGCGCTGATCAGTGACTGGCCACACGCGATGCAGGACGCCTTGATCATCCGTGACTGCAATTGCGGGATCCGTGGCAGTCGTGAGCAGCGACTCAATCTGGCCGGAGTCTTCGTACAGCATGAAGAGCTGGCCGAAGTGAGCGCGGGTGGCGCGCAAAAGATCGAGACGGTCGGCCTTAGGCTTGGCAAGAGTTTGCTCGTGGCGGAACACAATGCCGGAGGAATAGTCCTCGATGCGGCCCAGAGCGATGAAGCCGCGGCGTTCCATTTCGGTCGATGAGCCGGGAGGAGTGAAACGCTGAGAGTAGACGTTAAGCGAAGGTTGGGCGTCTTGCCGCAGGATGCCTTGCTGGCGCCAGTTTCGGAAGTAGGAATCCGCCCGGGAATACACATTGTTCTTTGCATCATCGGCTTTTTCCCGGCGGCCGAGAATGATACGCACAAGGTTGTACGGGCTGGCCTCGTAATAGTGATCTTGCAATTCAGGGCTGATCTTGTCGTAAGGCTGAGTGACGACTGTTGTCGGCTCGACCTGTTGCGAATCGTAACGGAATGCGCGAAAGGGTTGGATGTCTGCCATGAGGACCTTTGATTGTAACAACATGGACCCTCGCCCTCAGTTTGCGCGTGCAATCGGCAGATATCAGCCATCGGGAATGAGGCGCAAAATAGGATTTGTCTCCAACATTTGACAAAGAAAGAGCATCCACTTCCACCGAGCTGTGATACGATCACGGCCAATCGAGGTGCTTATGGCCCTCCTGGATGGGCGCCGGCTAACTCGCCCCAAGGCCCTAGGTCGGAAAGTCGTTCGGAAGTCCTGCCTGGTTCACCCCTGGAACCCCAAGTGCTCCCCGTTGCGCAAAATTACTTCTGCACTGTTCCTGGTGCTTTTTGGTCTTGCCGCAACAGTGACATGCGCTGTGGGACAGACCAGCGTGAACGATATCCACGTTGTACCGCGCGAGGTCGAAAAGGGTAAGACAGAAGAGGTCGCGAAAAAAGCTCTGGTCTCCTCAACACTCGAAACGCGTGTGCGACCGCTGAAGGTAGACGTGGATCTGGTATTAGTGCCAGTCACCATCACCGATCCTATGAACCGGTTGGTCACAGGTCTGGACCGGGAGAACTTTCAGCTCTTTGAGGGCAGTGCCAAGGAGGACATCAAGTCGTTTTCCAGCGAGGATGCCCCCGTTTCTTTAGGAGTCATCTTCGATTCCAGCGGAAGCATGAGCACGAAGATGGATCGCGCCAAAGACGCGGTTATCGAATTTTTCAAGACCGCCAATCCTCAGGACGAATTCTTCATGATCACGTTCTCGGATGCGCCGGAAGTAGTGAACGATTTCACGAGTTCAGTGGATGAGATTCAGGGCAAGCTTGTATTCACCGTGCCGCGAAAGCGGACTGCTCTGCTGGATGCCATTTATATGGGCGTCAGCAAGATGAGGCAGGCGAAGTACGCCAAAAAGGCGTTACTGATTATTTCCGATGGCGGCGACAATCATAGCCGCTATACCGAGGGCGAAATCAAAGCTTTGGTGAAAGAGGCGGACGTAATGGTTTATGCCATTGGCATTTACGACCGCTATTATCCAACAGAGGAGGAACGTCTGGGCCCCGCACTCTTGGGAGAGATCGCGGAACTGACCGGCGGACGGGCCTTTACGGTTGAAAATCCCAACGATTTGGGCGATGTGGCCACCAAGATCGGAGTGGAACTGCGCAACCAGTATCTCCTCGGATATCGTCCCAGCAAACCGGGGCGTGACGGCAAATGGCGTAAGATCAAAGTGAAATTACTTCCGCCGAAAGGACTGCCGCCACTCCGTGTGTATGCAAGGACCGGATATTACGCCCCGCAGGAATAAGAGGCATCACAAGTTCTATTTTCCAGTTTTCGCGATCCGGGCCACAGCCTTGGTTGCGCTATTTCTTCAACCTTTTGCGGCCCAGGCCGGATGGAAAGCTGCGCAACTGCAGCCCGGCGCAGGCCAATTTGCCAGGGCTCAGTCTCAGCAGCCATCATCTCAGCCGCCGCAGTCGCAGCCGGCTCAACCCCCATCGGTCCCGCAGGAAGATCCTCAGTCGAAGCCAGGCGCCGGCTCTCCACCCTCAAACTCTCCGAACCAACAGCAGGTTCCCGAGGAAAATGGAACTTACGTTATCCGCAAGGATGTTGATGAAGTTCTGCTTCATGCGACAGTAGTTGACGATAAGCAGCGTATCGTGACCGATCTTGATAAGAATGCCTTCACCATATTCGAGGATGGGAAGCCGCAGGCAATCGTCTCTTTCCGCCATGAAGATATTCCTGTGGCGATGGGCATCGTGATCGACAATTCCGGCTCGATGCGCGAGAAGCGCGCCAAAGTGAATCAAGCAGCCCTGAACCTGGTGCGGTCGAGTAATCCGCAGGACGAAGTTTTCGTGGTGAATTTTAACGACGAATATTACCTTGACCAGGATTTCACCAATGATTTGCTCAAGTTGAAAGAAGCTTTGGAAAAGATTGACGCCAAGGGAGGCACAGCCTTATACGAAGCGCTTGTGGCCTCGGCGGGACATTTGAAAAGAAACGCCAGGCTGGAACGGAAAGTCTTATTCGTGGTCACCGACGGCGAAGACAACGCCAGCCAGGAAACTTTGGAGCAGGCGGTAAAGCAACTGCAGGAAGAAAACGGTCCGTCGGTTTATGCGATCGGTATTCTGGGGGATGAAGAGCATCCTAAGCGCGCCAAGAGGGCGTTGGAGATTATCACGCAACGCACCGGCGGTCTGGCTTTTTTTCCTAAGACACTAGACGAAGTGGACGAGATCAGCCACCAAGTCGCCCACGACATTCGCAACCAGTACACAATCGGATACAGGCCCACAAATCCTCGATCCAGCGGGGGCTTCCGCCAGATAAAAGTGGAAGCCAAAGTTAAAGGCCACAGCAAACTGGTAGTGCGGACCAAGAGCGGATACTATGCGGGAACCCAACGAGCGGCTACCTCCCGATAGGATGATTCCGCGGGCCAGCCAACAGGAATTTCATTGCACATATTTCCATTCGTCGGAGACCCGACTTACGCCGTGCTTTTCTGGAGCGCATGTGCGTTTTGGATAATCCCGGAGGTTGTGGCTGCCAAATCGATGCGATCATCGCGTTCTTCCAACGCTCAGGATAGGGGCTCTCTCAGACTGATCGCGGTCTTATGGGCATTAGGAATAGGTCTGAATGTTTTTTTGTCACTTCGCCTGCCGCAAGCCGCAATCTTGGGGAAGCGGATTTCTATTTTCTTCTTAGGAATCGGTCTTATGGTTGCTGGCGCAGCTTTTCGTTGGTACTCCGCCTCGCTGTTGGGAAAGTATTTTACTTTCGACGTTGCGACCCATAGCGGCCAAACCGTGGTCGAAAGGGGGCCGTATCGCTATATACGCCATCCCTCATACACGGGCGCGCTGGTGAGTTTGTTTGGATTCGGTCTAGCGCTCGGGAATTGGGCGGGGCTTGTAGCAAGTGTCGGTTGCTTGGGGGTTGCTTATGCCTATCGCATACCAGTTGAGGAAGGTGCCCTGGTATCAGCGCTCGGCGAACCGTACCGGCAATATCTAGCAAGAACGTGGCGACTGGTTCCTTTTCTGCTCTAAGAGTTCACGCCCGTTGTTCCAGGCGAAACGGATCTGCGGAGGGCGAATGATTTCCAGACGCGAGTTTGTTGCCGGCTCGCTGGCTCTGTCACTGTCACGGCTGTCGAATGCGGTTTCGGCGCCTGAATCAATCCTCGTCAATGACGTACATTCCCAACTCAATTCCACCCGGGTTCTTGAAATTCTGCAACCGGCTTCGCTAGAGGAACTTCAGGACATCGTTCGCGCCGCCAGGAAAAACCGAAAGAACATTTCCGTTGCTGGCGGGCGGCACGCCATGGGCGGGCAGCAGTTTGGCACTGACACCATTCTCATCGACATCCGGAAATTGAACCGGACCCTGCACCTCGACCACGAGCGTGGACTTCTCACCGTGGAATCAGGTATTGAATGGCCGAAACTGATTGATGATTATCTGTCGGCTCAAAATGGAAATTCCCACCCATGGGGCATCGCTCAGAAGCAAACAGGAGCAGATCGGCTGACGATGGCGGGGACTATCGCAGCAAACGCGCATGGCCGCGGTTTGAAAATGAAACCGTTCATTAGCAACGTCGAATCGTTTGTTCTGGTTGACGCGAGAGGAGCGGCGATCACCTGCAGTCGGACCGAAAACTCTCAATTGTTCAGTTTGGTGAACGGTGGCTATGGTCTCTTCGGTATTATTACTTCGCTGCAATTGCGTCTCGTGCCCCGGAGGAAAATCGAGCGAAT
This sequence comes from Candidatus Sulfotelmatobacter sp., assembly GCA_025462865.1. Classification (GTDB taxonomy): domain Bacteria; phylum Acidobacteriota; class Terriglobia; order Terriglobales; family Acidobacteriaceae; genus Sulfotelmatobacter. Next base: position 17,739 of record JAOAPI010000096.1, read on the forward strand.
AGTGGAAATTCGCACGATCGACGATCTGACTACCGCCTTCGAGAAACGTATTTCCGGTGGATTTGAGTACGGCGATTTTCAATTTTCAGTCGAGCGCGACTCTGACGACTTCCTCCATAAGGGAGTTTTTTCCTGCTACCGTCCGGTGGCAATCGAAACTCCTATTTCGCTGGAACAGAAGCAGTTGTCCGACGAGAATTGGAGACAGCTTTTGTATCTCGCCCACGTGGACCCAAAGAAAGCGTTTGAAAGATATGCCGAATATTATCTTTCGACAAGCGGTCAGGTGTATTGGTCAGATACGCATCAGCTGAGTATTTACCCCGACAACTACCACCGACAAATCGATGAGCAGTTGCACGCACCGTATCCCGCGAGCGAAATCATCGCTGAAATAGACGTGCCGCGGCCCATGCTGAAAGATTTTCTGAATGAGGCGAGAGAGGATTTTCGCAAGCACAAGGTCGATCTGATCTACGGAACTGTGCGCCTTATCGAGCGTGATGACGAGAGCTTTTTGCCATGGGCAAAACAACCTTACGCCTGCACGATTTTCAACTTACATACGGTTCATCGCCCGGAGGACATCGAGCGCTCCAGCGATACTTTTCGAAGGCTGATCGACATGGCCGCTCGCCGCGGAGGCTCATACTACTTGACCTACCATCGTGACGCTACTCGAAAGCAGGTCGAAAGCTGCTATCCCCAGTTTGCGGAGTTCCTGCGGATGAAGAAGAAGTACGATCCCGAAGAGCGATTTCAGAGCAACTGGTATAGGGAATACAAAACAATGTTCGCAGACCAATTGTGACACAAGCGGCTGCGATTCAAACTCTTTGCTCTCTGATCTTGCAAATGGAAGCCGGGTCTTTGCTCCATTGACGATTCCAGACTCTCCCCTTACCCTGTAACGTGCACTTGAAGAGCTTTGAAGTCTCCCACCTGGGCGTCGCCGACGACATCACCGATCTGGTCGGCGGAACTCCCATGCTTCGATTGAAGCGGCTGGTTCCGGCCGGATCTGCGGACATCTTCGCCAAACTTGAATACCTGAATCCGGGCGGCAGCGTGAAAGACCGCGCCGCCATTGGAATCATCCGCAGAGCAGAGCAAGAGGGGAAACTTGCCCCCAGGGGGACGATCGTGGAGGCCACGGCCGGGAATACCGGAATAGGCCTGGCGCTGATTGGTGTGAATCGCGGCTACAAGGTGAAGCTGTTTGTCCCGGAAAATTTCTCACAGGAAAAGGTGATCATCATGCGGGCGCTGGGCGCGGAAGTGGAGCGCACGCCGGATGACGAGGGCATGCGGGGGGCGATCCGGCGCGCCAAGGAGCTAGTGGCGGGCGATCCCAGTGCTTTCATGGCGGGACAGTTTGAAAACCAGGCGAATCCCGATTATCACTACGAAACCACCGCGGTAGAGATGTTTGAGCAGATGGGTGGAAAGATCGACGCAGTGGTTTTTGGTTGTGGCACTTGCGGAACTTTTACCGGAGTAGCGCGATACATGAAAGAGCATCTGCCGGGCGTGCTGGCTGTCGCGGTCGAAACTCAAGGCTCGATTCTTGCAGGGGGAGAGCCGGGACCTCACAAGGTGGAAGGCATCGGAGTGAGTTTTATTCCCGAGACGTTTGATCCGTCGGTATGCGACGAAGTGATTGCGGTGACCGACGAGAATGCATTTGAGACCGTGAAGCGACTGGCGGCGCAAGAAGGCGTGCTTGCGGGATCGAGTGGAGGGGCGGCTGTCTTCGCGGCTGTGGAAGTTGCGCGGCGGCTGGGGGCGGGGAAGCGGGTCGCAACAGTTATTCCGGATTCGGCTGAGCGGTATTTGTCGAAGAAGATTTTTGAAGGCGGCATTTAGCAGCAGCACGAGCGGTAATGGGAAATGCCCCCGGGAGTGTTCGTCGCAACGCCGACGAATAACGGGTTCGTCGCTTCGCTCAGAATGACAAAAGTTATATGGGCATGAAACAAAATAAACAATCAGGTTTTGCAACCCGCGCCATTCACGATGGCCAGGAGCCGGATCCGCTGACCGGCGCGGTCAACGTCCCCATCTACTTGAGTTCGACATACGTGCAGCAGGGGATTGGGCAGAACAAGGGATATGAGTATTCGCGGGTTTCAAATCCTACCCGTGCCCGGCTCGAGCAAAATCTCGCTTCTCTCGAAGGCGGTATCGCTGCGCCGGTTTTTGCCAGCGGCATGGCGGCCATCAACGCAGTCGCCAGCATGCTGACGGCGGGCGATCACGTCGTTTGCGGGAATGATTTGTATGGCGGCACGCCACGTCTGTTCAACCAGGTGCTGACGGGGTTCGGCCTGGAATTTTCTTACGTCGACACTTCGCAGGCGGATAACGTGGAGCGCGCGATTCGCAAAAATACGCGGATGGTATACGTGGAAACTCCGACGAATCCACTCATGCGCTTGAGCGATCTGGCAGCCATCAGCCGGACATGCCGCCGCAAGAAAGCTGCGTTGGTAGTGGATAACACGTTCATGTCTCCTTATTTTCAGCAGCCGCTGGCACATGGCGCGGATATGGTCGTGCATTCGACCACAAAATTTCTCAATGGACACAGCGATGGACTGGGCGGCGTAGTGGTTTGCAGCAGGCCGGAGCAGGCCGAGAAGCTGGCGTTTCTGCAGAAGGCCGCAGGTGCAATCCTTTCTCCGTTCGAATGCTGGTTATTGCTGCGCGGCGTGAAAACGCTGGCTGCTCGTATGGAAGTTCACGACACCAACGGACGAGTCGTGGCTGAATTTCTTGCCAAGCACCGGAAGATAAGCCGGGTTTTCTATCCGGGACTGCCGAATCACCCGCAGCATCAGTTGGCGAAACGGCAGATGAGCGGGTTTGGTTCAATGATTACGTTCGAGACTGGCTCGCTGAAAAACGCCAACAGGATGCTGAAGAAACTGCGTGTATGCTCGCTGGCCGAATCGCTGGGTGGAGTGGAAACGTTGATCTCACATCCCGCAACCATGACTCACGCGGCACTCGGTGAGAAAGGACGCAAGGCTATCGGCATAACAGATGGCATGGTGCGCATTTCGGTCGGGATTGAAGACTTGCGAGATATTCTTGAGGATCTGGAATCGGGGCTCGCTGCAATCTAGTTCCTTTTGCCATGGACTGGCACGGATCGCCACGGATAAATCACAATTCTTGGTCTCCGGGACCACTACTCTTCTGCGGTAACCGACTCAGCGATCCATTGCAGATAGTTGGGCGATCCATCTTCAATCGTCAGGCAAATGCATTCGGGAAACTCATAGGAGTGGAGGTCCGCAATTGCCTGGCGCACTTGACCGAACATTCCCGCGGTTGTCTTGATCACTAAGAGCCACTCGCCGGCTTTTTCCACTTTGTCCTTCCAGCGGTAGACTGAAGTGACATGCGGCACGATATTCACACAAGCTGCCAGTCCGCCTTCGACCAGACGGTGCGCAATTCTGCCAGCTTCCTCTTCCGAACCCGTAGTGGTTAGGACGATTCGCTTGTCCGTCATATAAAATCAGCCTTCGCGACGACGGCAGCCATCTGCCGGCCATCGTCATCTGAGAGCCTAGCACTTACGATAGAGAACGAGAAGATGAGCACACAAATCAAGTTCGGTACCTCGGGTTGGCGGGCAGTGATGGCGGAAGATTTTACCTTCGCCAACGTGCGACGCGCGCTCGGCGGAATTGCACGCTATGTGGCCGCGCAGAAAAAGAATGGCGCACGCTTAATCGTGGGGCGCGATCCCCGTTTTCTGGGCGAGACCTTTTGTTCCATGGCCGCGGATATTCTTTCGGCGCACGCTATCACGCCGGTGATGGTCGCCGACCCCGCGCCCACGCCGGCATTTGCTTATGCCGTGGTTCAAGCCAAGGCAGATGGCGTGATCAACTTTACGGCCTCCCATAATCCTCCGGAATATAACGGAATCAAGTTCTCGACACCGGATGGCTGTCCGGCACTGCCGGAAGTCACAAAGAGAATTGAGGCCGAGATCCATGCCGCAGAGCGCGACGCGCCCTCACCGAGCAAAAGAACTAACGGCGGATCTGCAACGGTCAAGGAATCTCTGGATGTTAAAGCGGGATATTTGAAACGGTTGGCGGAAATCGTTGATCTGGACGTCATCCGCAAGGCCAACCTGCGGGTCTGTTTCGATCCAATGTGGGGCGCTGCTCGCGGATACTCAGACGGCGTCTTGCGAGAGGCCGGTGTGAAAGTTGGTACGGTCCACGACTATCGGGACGTGTTGTTTGGCGGGCACGCCCCCGAGCCGGACGATCATTTGTTGACGGACCTGCGCGAACAGATGCGTGCGACCAAGGCGCAGATTGGCATTGCCACAGACGGTGATGCGGACCGCTTCGGGATTGTGGACGCCGACGGAACTTTCCTGCAGCCGAACTACGTGATCGCGTTGCTGTTCGACTATCTGGTTGAGACACGGGGATGGAAAAACGGTGTGGCCAAGTCTGTCGCGACAACCAACTTGATCAATGCGATCGCCCAGGCGCGCGGCGTCGAACTGCACGAGACACCCGTAGGATTTAAATATATTGGCGAACTGATTATGCAGGACAAAATCGCCATTGGCGGGGAGGAGAGCGCGGGACTCTCGATCCGTCATCACGTGCCGGAGAAAGATGGAGTGCTCGCTGGACTTCTGTGCTGTGAAATGGTGGCGCGACGGGGAAAGTCATTGGGCGAACAACTCAAAGCTTTATGTAACCAAGTTGGTTCCTATTATCCCGAACGCCAGAACTTCCGCTTGACGCCCGAGGTGAAAGCGAAGTTCACTGAGAAGCTACGGTCTGATCCGAAAGAGTTCTCCGGACACAAGGTCAGCAAAGTGGTTCGCACCGACGGGTTGAAGCTGGTTTTTGAAGATGGTTCCTGGGTGTGTTACCGGCTTTCCGGAACCGAGCCAGTGGTGAGGGTGTATTCCGAGGCGCGCAGTGAACGGGATCTGGAAAAGTTGAGCGCGGCGGCCAAGCAATGGATTTTCGAGTGAAAAATATTTCTAGAATTCGGCGATTTCCCAGTGCGCAAGATGGGCTGCGTGCCATGGCCCAGAGAGCGCCGGAGGCCGAGGCTATTGCCGCGTCGTGGGTCGAGTATATCCGGCCGTTCGCGGTTCAGGCGTATATCTTCAGGCGCCGAATTGCGACGATCACAGTTGCCGTCCTCGCCAGCTTGCTATTCGTACATGTGATGTTTGGCGCTAACGGCATGGTTGTGTACAAGCGGAAGCGCGCAGAATATGAATCGCTGCAAAAACGGATCCTGCAGGAACAGAAGGAAAACGACATTTATACCGAGCAGATTCACGGCTTGAAAACCGACGAGAAGGCCATCGAGAAAGAAGCTCGCGAGCAGCTGCGTTACGCGCGTCCTGGAGAGTATGTTTACGTTCCTCCGACTCCAGCAAGTCCCGCACCCGCCAACCATTCCGCTAAAAAGTAGTCTTCGTGGTTGAACTTAAATTAGTGTTTACAAATGCATGACACGGGTGTGTTTCCTTCTGTGGTATAGTTCGGGGCGTTAATCGACGGACCGCTGCGGTGTGAGCGGCCCCGAACGTACGATTAGATTTCTTCCAACCTGCGGCGCAGGGCCGCGATTGTAACCTCTAAAGGAGAAAAATCGGCCATGAGAAAAGTGCTAGTGCTTTGTCTGGCAGTCTGTTTCGTGTTCGCCCTGACGGCTTTGGCGTTTGATGATATGGGCAAGAGCACGACTGTTAATGGTTGGGTGAGTGAGGACAAATGCGGCGCGAAGAACGCCAATGAAAAGGGCGAGGCTTGCACCAAGAAATGTCTGGCCGCGGGCGCGAAGATGGTCGTCGTCACCGACAAGGACCAGAAGATCCTGATGGTCGACAATCCTGACGCTCTAAAGGGGCATGAGGGACATCACGTTGCTGTGACCGGACACATGGGCAAAGACTCGATTCACGTGGAAAGTACGAAGATGCTCTAAGGAAGTTCGGAGTGATAAGGGGCGGCCTCGGCCGCCCTTTTTATTTTGCGACCGCGCCTTCCAGTGGCGAGCTCGCAGTGGCGTAAAGTTTTTTCGGCATGCGGCCTGATAGGTATGCCTGCCGCCCCCCAAGCACACCATGCCGCATCGCCTCCGCCATCAGCACTGGATCTTGCGCGTTGGCAATGCCGCTATTCATGAGCACTGCGTCGGCGCCGAGTTCCATTGCAATAGCGGCGTCGGAGGCAGTGCCCACGCCCGCATCCACAATGAGAGGAACACCGCTGATCATCTCCCGAAGGATGCGGATGTGGGCTTGATTCTGGATGCCCATGCCACTGCCGATCGGCGCTCCGAGTGGCATCACGGCTGCTGCTCCGGCGTCGATCAGTCGCTTGGCAAAAACAATGTCATCGGACGTGTAAGGCAGAACGGTGAAACCTTCGCCGACCAGAACTCGCGTGGCCTCAAGCGTAGCTTGTACGTCTGGGTAGAGCGTGGCTTGATCGCCGATCACTTCTAATTTCACCCAATCGGACAGGCCAACTTCGCGCCCCAGGCGCGCCGCTCGAATGGCTTCGTCCGCGGTATAGCACCCGGCCGTGTTGGGTAGCAGAAAATATTTCTTCGCATCGATGTAGTCGAGCAAAGATTCTTTGCTGCGGTCAAGATTTACGCGCCGCACGGCGACCGTGACCATGTCGGCTCCGCTGGCCTCAAGGACGCGGGCAGTTTCCTGAAAGGATTTATATTTTCCTGTGCCCACGATCAAGCGGGAACGAAAGGAGCGGCCGGCGATAATGAGTGGGTCAGTCATGACCCTCTATTGTAAACCGACTCGCACCGATCTTGAGCCAGCCCGGCGGGAAGGCCCAAGAGAACCTTCGCCACTGAGCGATTCCTAAACTCGAGTTATTGTAGCTTCGGCCTGGGAGTACAGATCATCGATTTGTTTGCGATAGCGCTCTTCGATTACCCTGCGGCGCAATTTCATGGTAGGCGTAAGAGCGCCATTGTCGGGGGAGAATTCGTCGGCGACGAGCAAGACTCGCTTTAGTTTTTCGAAACGTGCGAGATTCTTATTCACCTGATCCACAACCCCATCGTAAAGGGCCTGGACGTGTGAGTTAGCGATTAGCTCCGCGCGCGAGGAAAATGCAATGTCATTGGTGCGGGCCCAATCCTCGAGCATCGCGAAGTTGGGCGAGACGATGACAAAAGCAAACTTTCGTTTATCCCCGAGGACGGCTGCGGTGCCGATCAGCGGGTTCAGCTTCAACGAGTTTTCGATCGGTTGCGGAGCAATGAACTTACCGCCCGATGTCTTGATCAGTTCCTTCTTGCGGTCGGTGACCGAGAGATATCCATCAGCGTCGATGTGTCCGATATCCCCGGTCTTAAACCATCCATCGAGAAATGCGTTCTGAGTTTCGTCGGGACGGTTCCAATACGCCTTGAAGATGGAAGGGCCCCGCACCAGAATTTCGCCGTCATCTGCGATGCGAACCTCCAGATTGGGAAGGACCTTGCCCACCGTGCCGAGCCGGTGATTTTCGGGCGTGTTCACAGCGATCACTGGGGCAGTTTCGGTGAGCCCATAGCCTTCGTGGATGCGGATGCCGACGGTGGCGTACCACTCCGCGAGTTCGCGGCCCAGCGGCGCTCCCCCGGAGATGAAAGTTTCAACGTTTCCGCCCATGCCGGCACGAATCTTCGAAAACACGAGGTGGTTCGCAAGCTTCCAACTTGGCGAGGCTGGAGTCTCTCCAGCGAGAATTGCAGGCTTGTTGACTCGTCCGATTGATAGCGCCCACTGATAAATCGCTCGTTTAGCCAGCCCGTGAGCCTTTGCCTCAGTCTTTGCGTAGATTTTTTCGTAGACCCTGGGCACAGCCACGCACAGGGTGGGGCGCACCTCCATCAGCGTTTCCGCAAGCTTCTCCATAAATGGGCAGTAGGCTAGCGTGACTCCGTGATACAGCATGGAGAAATCCACGTGGCGCGCCGTGACGTGCGATAACGGCAGAAAAGAAACACTGCTCATGCCTTGGCGCATGCTGAAGCCGAGGAGTGAAAAATTGATATTGGACGCCATGTTGCCATGGGTCAGCATCACACCCTTCGAAGTTCCGGTCGTGCCGGAAGTATAAATAATTGTTGCGAGGTCGTCGGATTGAATGGACCTAGCCAGCGATTCAGTCTGCGTATCGAGTGTGTCGACTCCCTGAGCCATGAATTGATCCATGAGCAGACAGTTTGAAACGCTTTCTTTTTCGAGTTCTATGCGATCCATCGCAATGATTCCCCGGACCTGGGTCTGAGAAAGAATCGATTGGATTTTATGCAACTGATGTTCAGTGGATACGAAAACAACACTGGCGCCCGAGTCGTGCAGCGTATACGCGGTCTGGTCAGGAGTGAGCGTAGCGTAGACAGGAACAGTCACTGCTCCGAGCAGCAGAATCGCGAAGTCGGCGGTAGACCATTCCGGACGATTCTCGCTCAAAATGGCGACACGATCACCCTTTCGAATGCCCCAATCCTGAAGCGCGCGTACAGTTCCCGCGATGTTGCGGTGAAGGGTCGAAGAGGAAATGGCCAGCCATTTTCCGTCCTCACGGTACAGCATTGCGCGATCGAGATTTAGTTCTGTGATGGCGAAGAAGATGTCGTTCAGTGTGGCAAGGCTCATGGGGCGTGAAGTGGGCTGAAATTGAATTTACTGGTTTAGGATTCGATTGGGCAATGCGAAATGTGTGAAGATAGGTACTGACTGGCATCCTCTGTGGTGCGGGGGGCGCCGCCTTGGCAGGGTTGATCCATCCAAAATCACACTGCTTCAGGCTTAGTTAAGCTATTCTTCACGCGGAGGATCTTCATGCAGCGACTATCACACGGGCTGGTTGTTTCCTTGCTTACCTGCTCCCTGGTTTCGGCAACGGCGAATCTGGCCCTGGCGCAGTCCAATCAGCCGGCGGCGAGTTCCATGCCGAAAGTGGGGGCAGTTGCTCCGGATTTCAAAATGAGCTATTTCGATGGTAATGATCTCAAGGAAGTTTCCTTGAGCCAGTACCACGGTAAGAAAAATGTTGTCCTGGCATTTTTCATATTCGCTTTCACCGGTGGTTGAACCAAACAAATGAAAGCTTTCCAGCAGGATCTCAAACGGCTGGAAGCTACTGACACCCAGGTTCTGGGCGTGAGCATGGATAGCGCGTTCGCTAATAAGGCCTTTGCCGACCAGATTGGAGTTACATTCCCTCTCTTGAGTGATTGGGGCGGTGACACAACCCGGCAGTATGGAATCTACGTGGGTAAATACAAGGCTGCACGCCGTGTGAACTTCCTGATTGGAAAAGATGGGAAGATTATCGAAGAGCAGGTGGATAGCGACGCAATCGACCCGACCAAGATTGTGGATACCTGTGAGCGGCCGAAACTGAAGAACTGAGAACTGAATCAGAGTCACAAAAAAAGGAACGACTTAAACGGTTGGGCACGCGTCCGCTCGGGGGCCGATTATTCGCCATTTTGCCATGAATGAATCGAAACGGCTCCCGATCAATTGGATGGATGTTCTCTGGCTGCTTTTTTTAGCCGGACTGGCGGCGCTTCCGCCCGTATTTGAAATTCATAAACAACTTACACTGCTGGCGTTTGCAGTGGTGCAGTTTAGCGAAAGCTGGGTTCTGTCGCGCTCTCCCCGGCGCGGACCTGCTTATATCGTCCTGTTCAAAATCGCGCTGGCGACCTTGCTCATCGATCACACCGGCGAGCTGGGGATTAACAGCAGCTACTATCCGATCTTCTACCTGCCCGTAGTAACAGCGGCAGAATATTTCAGCCCGTGGCTCACACTGTTGTGGACCGCTTTGGCCTCAGCAGCATATTGCTCCTATCTGTACCCAGCGCTGCAGGAATATGAAATTACAGCCGACAGCTACAGCCTGCTCGCTATTCGGATTCTGTTCTTTTTTCTTGCAGCCATGGTCGTAAACCGGTTCGTGGTCGAGAATCGGCGGCAAATCAAACGCTATCAAGAGCTGGCCGAGACCCTGGCGGAAACCAACCGCAAGTTAGAGCAGGCGCAAGAGGAGGCTCGGCGTTCGGAACGGCTTGCTGCCCTGGGTCAGATGTCTGCCGGCCTGGCACACGAGATTCGCAATCCGCTCGGGGTAATCAAAGGCTCGGCGGAAATGCTTCACCAAAAGCTCGGGGAATCGAATCCTCTGGCGAACGAACTGGCGGGATACATCTCGACCGAGACCAATCGGTTGAGCGCTCTGGTAACTCGCTTCCTCGATTTTGCCCGTCCACTGCAGGCCGAACTGGTTCCACTGGAAATCACTCCGGTGCTGGATCGCGCACTTCATGCTGTCCTTTTAACTCGTAAAGAAGACGACGCGCCCGTGGATGTAGAGCGGCAATACCAGCCGGACCTGCCCGTTGTTCCACTCGACGATAGTCTTTGCGAGCAGGCATTCGTCAATCTGATTCAGAATGCCTATGATGCAATGGGAAGCAGCGGCGGGAAGCTGCGCGTCACAGCGGCCAAGACAAACTCCGCTCGCCGGAACGGGGTCGAGGTTAGCATTGAGGATACGGGACCGGGAATTCCGCCAGCGCTGCGAGAACAAATCTTCAACCCGTTTGTCACTACCAAGAAGACGGGTGTCGGATTGGGCCTGTCAATTGTCTCAAGAATTATCGATGGCCATCATGGCACGATTCGGGTTGAATCCGATGGGGAAGGGAACGGCCAGCGGGGCGCAAGGTTTGTGATCTTTTTTCCTGCCGGTAAGAGAGAAGAGGTCAACCTTGCATCGTAAAAGCAGCACACCACTTCTTTAGTTGAACTCGGTTGATTAATTCGCTTGATTAATAAGTTATGCCAACAATCCTGATCGTCGAAGACGAAGCAAAAATGCGCCGCCTGCTGGAATTGAATCTTGGGGAGGACGGCTTCCATACACTTTCCGCGGGCGACGCCGAGGCGGGATTGAAACTGCTGCGCGAAAATCCGATTGATCTGGTAGTCACTGACCTTAAGCTGCCCGGGATGAATGGCCTGGAGTTTCTGCAGATCGTGAAGCGGCAAAACGCGGCATTGCCCGTGGTAGTGATGACGGCCTTCGGCACTGTCGAGACGGCGGTTGAGGCCATGAAGACCGGCGCCAGCGACTACGTACTGAAACCATTTTCGCTGGGCGAGATGCGCATGGTGATCCGCAAGGAACTCGATGTTCGCGACTTGCGCGAGGAGAACCGGTCGCTCCGTGAAGCATTGGGAAAGCGCTACCAGCACCCGAATGTAGTTGCACGCAGCACAAAGATGCAGGAAGTGCTTGCTACGGTGGATCGTGTGGCGCCAACAAATTCTACGGTGCTGCTCGGGGGAGAGAGCGGCGTTGGGAAAGATCTGATTGCGCGGGCCATCCACGAAAAATCGCGGCGGGCGTCCGGGCCGTTCATCAAGATTAATAGCACTGCGATTCCCGAAAATCTTTTGGAGAGCGAACTGTTTGGCTATGAGAAGGGAGCCTTCACCGGCGCTAGTTCGAGCAAGCCGGGAAAATTCGAACTAGCTGACAAGGGAACGTTATTCCTCGATGAAATCGGCGATGTGCCCCCAGCAATCCAGGTGAAATTGTTGCGCGTGTTGCAGGAGCGAGAGTTTGAGCGTCTGGGTGGCACACGAACCGTCAAAGTGGATGTGCGCCTCATCGCCGCCACTAACCGCGACCTGCGCGAGGCTCTTGAGCAGGGAACGTTTCGCGAGGACCTTTACTATCGGCTGAATGTCGTTCCAATCGACATTGCCCCTCTCCGCCAGCGCAAAGAAGACATCCCCGATCTGGTGAATCTTTTTATTTCGCGCTTTGCCGGAGAATCAGGCAAGCCTGTGAAAAGCATTACGCCCGAAGCCATGCAGATTCTGGTGAATTATCACTGGCCGGGAAATGTGCGCGAGTTACAGAACATCATTGAGCGCGCCTGCGCACTGGCCGAAGGCGCGGTGCTCGAAGCTGCCGACATTCATCTCGATTTGCGTCCCTCAAAAGCCGCCAATGGCGGAGGCGGATTTCTACCGGAGGGCATGACGCTCGAGCACTGGGAAGACGAAATGATTCAAGAGGCGCTGCGTCGCGCCAACGGAAACAAGAGTCAGGCCGCGAGACTGCTCGGTCTGTCGCGGAATGCGCTGCGCTACAGACTCTCGAAAATCGGAATTGCAGACGAGGGTGAGAAAGAAAGCTAGCGGTCAGCGTGGCGAGTACCCTGCTTGGCCGGAAACCCACCTACAACCGGGCAATTTGGAGCTTGCGGGCTTATTGGCCGAAAACCACCACCTTGGTTGAAGGCGGCCACCGGGGCCCCGTCGGCCTTCCTCCCTCCACTGAAAACTCACTGAAACTACAGGAGTTAGTGGACCCAGCGCTATCCCATCTTTGGCATGGCATTTGCTTTCCATAATAGTGGACTGATCGGCATACTTCTGGTTCGAGCAGATGCGGCTTAGAAATCAAAAAGGTACCTTATGAAAAACAGATTCATATCAAGTTTCGCAATCTTGACTCTGGCATTGGCTGGCGCGCTGTCGACGGCGCTACAGGCGCAAACCACTGAGGAAGGCCCCGGCCCATCAGAGCAGCCAAGCGCGCCGATGGAAATGGGACAGAGTGAATCCGCGCCGCCGCCCCCATCCGCACAAATCTATGAAGGTGAGCAGCCAGGGTCTGGTGAGCAGCCGCCAGCGGAAGAGGACGCCCAGCCCGGTGGACCTTCGGGCGAAGCGCCGGCTCAGACAAACCAGGGGGTCGGGCGCGTCAGCATGATTCATGGCGATGTTTCAACGCAGCGCGGTGACTCGGGCGACTGGTCAGCGGCAGTGTTGAATCAGCCCGTCCTGAACGGCGACAAGGTCTCTACCGCAACGGGGGGCCGCGCCGAGGTACAACTTGATTTCGCCAACATTCTTCGCCTTGGGCCCAATGCGCAGGCCAACATTGGCACCTTCACCCATGACCATATTCAGGTTCAACTTGCGCAGGGACTTGCCGATTACAGCGTCTTCAATGAGAGCGACGCCGAGCCTGAAATCGATGCCCCCAACGTGGCGGTGCATCCTGCTCATAAAGATGTAATTGTCCGTATCGAAGTCCGTCCCGATGGTGACACGGTTGTCATCGTCCGCAAAGGTGAAGTCGAAATTTCCACGCCGAAGGGCATCGCCGAAATAAAGGAAGGTGAAATGGCGACAGTTCGTGGAACTGCGGAGGAAGCGCAGTACAAAATTTCGCAGGCTCCCGACCGGGATGATTGGGATCGCTGGAACAGCGATCGCGACCATATGGTTCACAGCGCGCAGTCGTGGCATCACACCAACCGCTACTACACCGGCTCGGAAGATCTCGATGCCAACGGACGTTGGGAGAACGCGCAGGACTATGGCCAGGTCTGGGTACCGAACGAGCCGGCAGATTGGGCTCCGTACCGCGAAGGCAATTGGGTTTGGGAACCTTATTACGGCTGGACTTGGGTCGGCGCTGAGCCTTGGGGCTGGGCTCCATATCACTATGGACGCTGGATGATGTATGGCAGTTCCTGGGCATGGTGGCCGGGACCGGTGTACGAGACCGCGTTCTATCGTCCCTTCTGGGCTCCAGCCTATGTGTCGTTCTTTGGCTTTGGAGGTGGTTGGAGCGTTGGCGTCGGTTTCGGCGGATGGGGCGGCTTCGGCTGGATGCCGATCGGCCCGTGTGACCGCTTCTTCCCCTGGTGGGGCGGATACGGTGGCCGCTTCGGTACGGTGGGTTTCAATAGATTCGGTGGGCTTAATCGCTTCGGCGGAATCGGGCCACTGCATGGTGGCAATCGATTCTCCAATTTGTCCCACATTAACGATCCACGTATCGGACGCGCACTCTCGACCGTGGGGGCCGGCCGCTTCGGCGCTGGTCGAACCGCGGCTGTCGCAGCTACACGCGCGCAATTAAGTTCTGCTCGCATGATGACCGGCAATCTGCCAGTCGTACCGACGCGCGCCAGTTTGTCGGCTAGTGGGCGCGCGGCTGCTCCATCAACGATTCGCAATGGGGGATCGCAGCGATTTTACGGCTCGCAGAACGCAACTCGTCCTCAATCATTCCAGCAGCAGACATCGCACCTTCAGCAATCCATGCAGCGCAGCCATTTCACGCCGGTAGCGGCAGGCGGACGAACCGCCGGTACGGGCGGCGCTGAATCTCGCGGCATGATGAATGCGGGCGGCGGAAAGCCTAGCGCCGGCACGCCGGTCTCCGGCAGAGAAATGAATAACGGCGCCGCAAGAGGAACTACCGCGAGCCCTTACGGAAGCCGTGGTAGCTCCTCTACGGGCCAGTACGGGAATTCTGGCAACTCGCGGACATTTTCTCCGCCAAACAGCAATACTCGTTCGCAAGTGCAGCAATCTTCTCCGCAGTCATTCCCGGGACGCTCAATGGGGCAGACCGCGCCGACGAATCGGCCGTCGCAAACTTCGCCCAGTCGGACGAATAGCAACGGCTGGAGCCAGTTCTCGCCGTCCTCGCCTCGCAGCGCCGGGAGTTCTGCGCCGAATGGAAGCTACTGGAACCGCACTGCGCCAAGTTCGAGCTACTCGCGCGGATCGGTTCCGTCGAGCGCTTATAACCGAGGGGGCGCAAATTCTTCGCGGCCGCAGCTCAACATGAGGCAGCCGATCGTGCAGCCTCGCTCTTCCGGAAACTACGGGGGCTACCACGGTTCGCCTACTTATAATTCGCCGAGTCATAGCTCGCCTCCAAGTCGCAGTTCAGCACCACCAAGTCGTAGTGCGCCGAGCTATGCTCCGCCGAGTCACAGTGCGCCGAGCCCAAGTCATAGTGCGCCGAATCAAAGTTCGCCGAGTCACAATTCACCAAGGAGTTTTAATTCGCCAAGTAACGGTTCCCCAAATTACGGGTCACAAAGTTACGGCGGCTCGCGCAGCGGCCCTGGCTACAGCAGCAGTGCTCGCAACACACCGCCAAGTTACGGCGGCGGACGGGGCGGCTACAGCAGCAGTGCTCGAAGCATGCCGAGTTACGGTGGCGGCTCGAGTTACGGCGGCAGCCGGGGTAGTTACAGCGGAGGCTCCCGCAGTGCGCCAAGCTATGGCGGCAGTCATTCTTTGAGCGGTTCTTCCTTCAGTGGAGGTAGCGGAGGCCACTCCAGTGGCGGAGGCGGCCATTCAAGTAGTGGAGGCCAGTCGAGTGGCGGTCACTCTAGTGGAAGCCACTCTAATGGTCACCACTAGAATTAAGAGCAAGTTGATGTAAACGAAGTGAAGACAGAGGCGAAAAGGGCGTGCTAACCGGCACGCCTTTTTTTCTTTGGGATTCGTAGTAATGCCGTACCAGCGCTTCAACGTCGCGTAAGAAATCACAATTACAGAGCGCTAAGTTGCAATCACTATGGCCGCGCATACGCCGGGCTGTCTGGGTCAGGCCGGTCATAGTCTCGTCCGTATTTATTCTTGTGGGCCAGTTCTAGATTGGATTCAGGCAGACTGAAACTTCCGAGGAATGTATCGCCCTGGGTCACGGTAATTTCTCGCTCCACGGCCTGCAGAGCATCGGGTGAAACCGACGGATGGAAAACGTGCAACTGGTAGCGGCCCGGAGCCACGTCGGCAATACTGATCTCGCCGCGCCATCTGGAGACCGCGTAGTACGGTGTATTCAGAGCAATCACCACCGCGCTCATCTGAGGGTGAATGTTGCAGAAGATATAAGAGATGCCCGGCTTATCGAATTGCACAAATTGCGTGCTTCCGCTCTCGTACAAGCCCAAATCAAAGCGCTTCCCATCGAACAGCGAAAACACATTGTGAAAAAACGGATCGTGATTGGGAAACTCCACCTTCCCGCCTGCCGGAATTACCAGCAGGGAAGGGTGGAACATTTTATCCTTCTGCACGAGCTGCGGAATTTGCGATGCCTGTTGCAGCGGCATCGCAGGAGCTGGCGTTGTTCCCAAAGGGGTCAGCCAGACCACAACCTTCGAAGCGTCTCCGAGGCGCCGGCCGTTTCTTGTGAGCTCGACTCTGCCCTTCAGTTCAACATTCTGGGCAGAGGCGAATACACACAACATCAGCAAGATCCACCAGGCACGCGGGCAAATCGCGAGGCGAAGCATCTTCAGAACAGTATCCCCATGGCAAGATTGACCTGATTCGTTGCACTGGCATTGCTATAGACGGGAAAGCTGTGCAACCGTCTGAACTCCGCGGAAAGCACCAAGTCGGACCTCGGTCGGTAAACGAGGTTTCCCAGCGCCCCACGATTTCGTCCCAGAATGGTTATGAAGTTGTTGGCGTCAACAGCGAAGCCCCGTACGTCACTGGCAAATGCGTCGTCCTCTGCAAACACGCCATTCAATTCCAGCTTCGGTGTTAGCTGCAACTTGAGCTGCGTCCACCCCCCGGCGGAGTCCAAGCCGCGGATAGGGGTGGTTGGTAACGATGGATCGCCGCCAAATAAAACCGCCCGGCCAATGCCCGCGCCCAAGCCCCCCACCCCTCGTCCCCGATAAAATTCTCCAGACAGCGTCAAACGGCGAAGAATGGGAATCTGCCAATCCGTCATGCCCGCCCAGGCATCGACGTAGCGGTCCCAACCCCAGTTCTGCCGTCCGTAGTATCCCGCTACGGCAAAACTTAAGGGATGCTCGAACACCGGCCGCGACCATGCGGTGCGCAGCGCGTAAGCCGGCCGTCCCGAGCGTTCTCCGGCCTGCAGGGTGCGTAAGTATGGGTTATAGGGCGGTTCCCAATTGAGATTGTCGAGGATTCCCGCCTGCAGAGTAACCGTCTGTTGGTGCGAAAGATCGAATCGATGTTCAATGCGAATCTGAGGCGTCCATCCCCACAGATTTCCCGCATAGGCAAATGCCGGAGTCGCTAACGATGCGAACGACGTTGGAGAAAGAGGGGAGAAGAACAGCGAATCCTGTCCCGTAATTACTGATGTATTTTTCCAGTCGAGCCGCAGACTGGCGGTCTGCATCCGAGCGATGCCGAAGTTAACTCCATTCGGAGTCGATGGAAATCCTCCCGCAAAATCAAACTCCACATGGGCTGAACTTTTTGCCCCGGCCAGGTTTGGGCCGAAAATTTCAAGCCCAATCTCGGTTTGCCGCAGCGTGGCTCCAAGACTGGCTACAGGATCGCCGGGCGCGACTGGCTGCGCGAAGTTCGGAAAGTCCGCATTATCGGACGCTCCAACATTGCGAAAGGCGTTCATCAGGACAATCCCGGATAGTCGGGCGCGATATTTGCCCGCCGTTTCAACCTTGGTCTGGTATTGCTCGTCAATCTTCGAACCCAGCAGCTGCGTGGATTCTTCCAGCTTTTGCACCCGGCCCCCCAGGTCCATAGGCTCGACTGAGACCTGCGCACTCTGAGAGCTTGAAACCGCGGCGCTGCCCGAGGAACTGTCGTACTGTGAGGAACCGTACTGAGAAGAACCGTATTGACCAGGCTGCGTTGTAGTCGGTAGAGCACGGTTCGCATTTGCAGACGCGGCAAGCGGCGCCAGAAGCCTACGCGTGTCTTGCAGTTCCTGCCGCAATTCACGCATCTCTGCTCGCGATTGTGCATTCTCGGCGCGCATCTCCTCAACCACCGTGCGTAATTCCCGCACTTGCGAGTCGAGATCGTCCGCTGCTCTGGCTCCGGTCGGCGCGGCTGTAGCGGATGTGCGCTCCTGCGCCCTTCCGATAGTAATCAACAGGACGCACGTGGCTGCGGTCACAACGCTTCTACGGAGTGCAAGGATACCTGGTCTCTTCACACATCCTCCTGCGCGACACACGGATCTTCTGGAAATCGAAAGTGAACGGGGACTACGTGTCCGAATGTCGAATTGAGTTTTCAGTCATTCGATCGCTATTTACAGGCGAAAACGGGTCGCCCGTTCGCTCGTCATCGGCTTCAGTGTAGCCATGAGGACCGCCTCCGGGAATGGTGATTCGAAAAACGGTGCATGCATCCGAAGTACGTTCCATCAGAACTTTGCCACCGTGATCCTGCACGATCTTCTGTACGACCGTGAGTCCCAGTCCCGTACCATTCTCCTTGCCGAAGCTTACGAAGGGATGAAAGAGCTTTCCGCGAATCTCCTCGGCAATCCCCGGGCCGTTATCGGATACCGCAATCGTGACTTCTGAACCTGCTCGCTCAACGGTGACTGTAACTCTACCCAAACTGCCGGGCGCAGCCTCGCAAGCATTCAACAAAAGATTGTACAAAGCTCGCTCCAGCTTGCGCGGATCGAACCAGGCTGAATTTTGTCCATTCGCCTTTATCTCGATCAGCGTGCCCTGATGGCGCGGGTGCAACCGCACTGCCTGCATGGCCCGCTGCACCGTTTCCACGACGCTGGCGTAGGTCGGATTCATCGACTCTCTGGTTCGCGCAAACTCCAGCAGCGAGTCAATGAGATCAGTCATTTGGTTCACGCCGGTCCGTACCTCTTGATAGAGTTCTTCCCGTTGTGCGGAAGTCAACCCACCGTCGCAAAGAAACTCGGAGTTCGCGACAACAGCCGCCAGCGCATGGCGCAGATCATGGGAAATGGAACTGGCCATGCGTCCGATGGTGGCCAACTGCTCCGACTCCAGCAGCGCCTGTTGCGTCTTGAGCAGGCTCGACCTCATGCGGTCGAAGGCTGAGGTGAGTTCGGCCACTTCGTCACTGCCACGGGCATCAAGGGGATGATGAAAGTCTCCATGCTCCAAAGCGCGCACGCCCTCTACCAGGCTGGCAAGTGGACGCGTGAAAGTGTGGGAAATAAGGAACACCAGCCCGCTGCCTATCAAAACTGCCGTCAGACCGAGCAGCAGCAAAAGGCGGTTCAGATTGTTGAGGAACTTTGCTGCCTCATCGTACGATCCCAGTACTGTCAATCGCACAGGAGTTTCCCGCTCACCGGACAAGTCGAGAGAGGTGGTTACAAAATTCTCGTTGCCAACCTCGACATCGTGGGGCGCGCTCTGAGATGAGCCCGCGGCGGCCAGCGCGCGTACTCCTGGCTCCAGCGCCTGCCCAGGCGTTAGAGTCGTAGCCACAATCTCATCGCCGTAGGAAAAAACCACCTCACTCGCTGACACTTTGCTAATCTCGTGGGCCAAACGGTCATCGATTTCGTATCCGATGATAAGAAATCCCAGCAAGGGACCTTCCGTCTTGGCGCCGAAATATACCGGCTGTACGAACGTCTGGTATAGATGGTGATCCCCAAACCACCAGTAGCTTGGGCGCTCCTCATTCAAGGATCGCTCGAAGTATTTTTGCGCCGCATCCCGGTTGAACCCGGTGGATTTCGTGTGCAGCGCCACTACGTCACCATTGCGATTGCTCAGCACCAGAAGATCGCTCCCGGTCAACTGCCACACGTCTTTCGAAGCATCCTGAATGGTGGCGGGATCGTGGGCGGTCATGATCGCACGCGTGATCGGAAGGTTGGCCACCAATTCGGCCGAGTGCGTCAGCATCCCTTCGCGATCGTGCTGGAAATTCTGGAAGGTCGTGACAGAGTTCCGCAGATCCTGCACGATGCCTTCCCGCACACGTTTTTGCACACTGTGCCGGACAACCAGAAGGCTGAGAGCCGTAAGGCCGGCTGTGATCACGACCATGGAAAGCAGAAAGCGCGTGCGCAGCCGCGTTCGAGGCACCAGCGTGCTTCCGGAATATTCTGGGAAAGTTGGCGAGACGGATTCAGGTAAAGGAAGCAAAGGATTTCAGCGAACGAACTTATAACCCATTCCGTGCACCGTGCGGAAGTGCACCGGACTGGCCGGGTCGCGCTCCAGTTTCTGGCGCAGCTTCAGGATATGGTTATCCACGGTGCGCGTCGAGGGATAATTTTGGTATCCCCAAACCTCGTTCAGCAACTCATCCCGGCTGATTACTCGGTCCGCGTTTTGCACTAGAAACTGCAACGTCTTGAATTCCTGGGCGGTCAATACCACGATCTTGTCGTCACGGACTACTTCCATTTTCTTGAAGTCGATTGAGATGCCATCGAAATTAACGCGGTTGACGGTCGCCGTTCTCGACGTGTGCCGAAGGGCCGCACGGACGCGCGCCAGCAATTCCCTCGGACTAAAGGGCTTGGTTACGTAATCGTCCGCCCCTAATTCAAGCAGCAGAACTTTGTCGGAGACATCGCTGGTTGCGCTGAGCACGATGATCGGCAACGAAGGTGCCTGGGCTTTAATCTCCTTGCACACGTCACTGCCGGAAAGTTTCGGCAGGCGAAGATCGAGAATGACCACTGCCGGGGCCGCCGCCTGGAAACTTTCCAGCGCCGACTTTCCATTCGCCTGGATCTCCACCGCATATCCCTCGGATTCGAAGAGCCGCTTCAAGGCCTTCTGAACCGCGGGGTCGTCTTCCACCACCAAAATTCTTCCCAACGGCCTCGCGGAATTCGTTGCATCTCCCATTCGCGCTACGCTGATCGGTATCATGGTTTGGCCCATAAGGTTACCCTCACTGCATTACTGTCGGTCTCTTTGGAGCTGGATCAGGACTGGCGGATTGCGCCCCGAGCACTCCTCAACCACTCGAAGCTTACAACCTTTCAGGCCACTTTCAGCGTTTGACGAGAAGTTTGACAAATTTTTGACAATTGCCGAACCCCACGAACACAGGTTACGGCGTATGGCTTGCTAGTAGATGCTGCGGATGGGAAGACGGCTACAAAGGAAACTCGCCGGTGCGCCTGCCGTAGAATGTTGTTACCTTGCCGGTTTCTGCTGAATTCGATCGTTTGCGCGTTGTATTAGTGGATGCGCGCAATCCACTAAACATCGGCGCCGCTGCACGTGCCATGAGCAATTTTGGGTTTCTGCATCTGCGGCTAGTGAATCCCTACGACGTGGCGTTTCAAAACGCTCGCTCCGCTGTCGGCGCCGCCGATGTCCTCGCCAACGCCGAGAAGTTTGAAACTGTAGCCGAAGCGGTTGCCGACTGCTCGCTTGTAGTTGGCACCACGGCGGTGGGTCATCGCGATCTGCAGCATTCCCTTCAGCGCCTGGAGGCGGGGGCTCCTCTTATTCGCCGGCACCTCGCGACTGGCCCTTGCGCGCTGTTGTTCGGATCGGAAAAGTTCGGCCTCTCGAATCAGGATATGAGCCATTGCCATTGGCTCATGCACATTCCCACTCGAGAAGAACACTTCTCCATGAATTTGGGACAGGCCGTTGCAGTGTGTCTGTACGAGTTAAAGCGCGACGCCGATGCTCCTGTTAACCCAGGGGAGGGAAGTCCAGCATCGTCAGCGGAAATAGAAAGAATCCATGACGTTCTACTCACTGCGCTCCGCGCCAGCAACTATCCAAAACTAAACACCTCGGATTCCTTCGATGGCGCAGTCCGCCGCCTGGTCCGCCGCCTCAGCTTGCAAACCGGGGATGCCGAATTTCTGCTTGGCATGCTGCGACAGATTGTCTGGAAGCTAAAAAGAAACGAGCAGGCGGAAAGTTGAAAACGATGCCATCCACGCAAATCGCTTGTACGGCAGCTAGGAAATGCGCGAGAGCAGTGCGTCCGTTTCAGGAGTAGGACAGACTTTTATGACGGCTTGAGCTCCGTTGGAAATACCTGAACTGACCTTCGAGCAAATTCAAAGCGCAATAACCATTCACTCGTGACAACTTGTCCATTTGCCCGACGTGGTGTGAATTTCCAACGCTGGGCTGCTGCCAGCGCCTTATTCGCAAAATACTGGCTCGGTCCGTGCGTGACAAATTTTGCCTGCGAAACGTTCCCCGCAGGGTCCACCGTAACCTGTACAGTGACTTTCAAACGCCCGGTAACGGTTTCCAGTGCACTTCGCGAGACTTCCGGCTGAACCTGATGAAGTACACGGCCTGGGATAACCCCTTTTTGTCCGCCCTTTTCCGAAAATGGCGCGGGGGATTGCGCGGCGGTATTGTCATTGGACGTCTGGGGTGCCGCAGATTGAGTTTCGGTGGCGGATCCGTCTGTGCGATGCACTAGAACTTTGATCGCAAGCCCTGCTCCCAGTAAAATCGCCGCGAGAACAACGATTGCCAGGATCCAAGCGTTCGGTCTGCGCTGCGGCCGTTGTGCTTCTACTGTTTTTTCCGAGCCGTCCGCAGTGAGCGCTCGCAGCCGCCTGACGACATCATGCACCGTGCACCTTGAGTGCGGATCGGCCTGCAAACACTGCCGCGCAATTTCATGAAGAGGTTGCGGAATTGTTTTGGGCACGGCAACCACTCCTCCATTGCCGCCCTTCGCCTTCGGCTCTTTCTGTGTGAGGACCGCGATCAGCGTCATTCCCAGCGACCAAACGTCAGCAGCCGGCGACAGCCCTGCGGTCGCAACCTCCGGCGCATCGTATGCGCTGGCTGTGCGCGGGCCATCCAGGTCGCCCATTTTGCGCAGGCTGTCCGTAGAGAGTTTTAACTGATTGTCGACCGCGGTGATGTTTGAAGGTGCGACCCTGCCATGCACAAATCCCGCCCGATGAATAAAGCCCAATGCTTCGGCTGCGGGTGGAAGCATCTCCGAAGCCTCAGCCGGAGAAAGGGGCCGCACTGGAAGAATCTCGGCCAGATTTTCCTCCGCGCACTCCATGACCACATACAGAAGGCGCGTCCCATCAAGCTGGCAGCGTCCGCATTCAAACAACTGAATCAGATGAGAGTGGGAGAGTTTTGAAATGGCCGCCCATCGGGCGAGTTGAGCGTCTGCGTCCATCCCTTGCGAGGGTATGAGCTTGATGGCGGTCTTCCGTCCTCCGCCTGGTCGCTCGGTCAAGAAAACAGCGCTATGATCCGACCCTCCCAGCCACTGTCGCAGCGGGAACTTTCCGTCAACAACTCTGCCTACCCAATTTTTTCCCAAGTCTGTCGGAGTGCTCATAGTCTGCGACATAGCGAAGAGTTATTCTATTCCACAGCCCCGCTTCGGCGCTCGTAAAGTGCGGTGGAAAATATCTAATAGCGCCCAATGACGGCCTGATAAACGCTCGGAGGACGCGAACCAGTGCGTAGTACCCCCCGGCATTTCGTGCTCGATAATATGTTAGATTGGAGGAAAGTGGGCGCGTAGCTCAGTTGGTAGAGCAATGCCCTTTTAAGGCATGGGTCGCAGGTTCGAGTCCTGCCGCGCTCACCAGATTTTTCAACGACTTGCACATGCGGTTTGTTGTTGGCACTGTAAGTTAACTGTAAATTAAGAAAAACGGACTCTGAAAACCGTTCACTGCACAGTCTCTGCCTTCCGAATCTCCGCTTCCAATTGAGCCATTCCAGCCGTGACGTTGTGGTCACGGATTTTGATGTAAGAGTGTCGCGTGGTCAGTACGCTGGCGTGCCGGAGAATCCGCTGGATCGTCAGATCGAGCACGCCAAGCTCGTTGAGGTTGCTCGCCAAGCCGCGCCGGAATCCATGCCAGCCGTGCCACGCGACGATGTGCGAGCGACGGCGGTACTCGTGATCGTCCTTGCCTCGATGTGCGGCTTTGCTTTCCCCGCACTCCTCACACGCATTCAGTATCGGGTCGATCCGGTCACAGAAAACGTTGTGCAAGTCGAGCGGAGTGCCGACGCCAGTTGCGAACATCACCCCGGACGTTGGATTGCCCAAGTCCGCCCGATAGCGATCCAAGAGATCGCGCGTGGATTGAATTAAAGGCACAGTGGCCTTCCGCGCCTCAGTCTTTGGTTCGCCCCGTTTGCCGTTGACGACGCCTGAGAGGACCGCGATCTCTCCGTTGTCCGCGTCATAGGCTTCCCAGCAAAGCCCTTGAATTTCGGAGCGGGACAAGCCTGCATAGCCCGCGAGAGCGATGATTACCCGCGTGCTCTCGTGCTGGATCAAATTCAGCATTTGCCGAATTTCCGCCAAGCTGTAAGCGTAAGTCGGCTCAGACGGCAAACCGTTCGGGAGCGTGATCTCGCGGCACGGGTTGGCTCCAGTGCGATATCCAAGGCCAATTCCTCTCTTGAAGATCGCCGAGAGCATGGAGCGAAGCTTGTGCAGCGTTGCCTTCCGCATCGTTGGATTGAGACGGCCAATCTCGTTAAGCGTCGCCTCCGCTTGCGCCGTGGTGAAATCGCGCAATAGGTAGTTGCCGACGTAGGGCTTCAAAACGTGCGTCCAATAGTATCGGTACACGGTGACCGTGGATGAAGCTCTGTGAGCTTCGATGAACGGTAGCCATGCAGCATCGACGAATTGCTCGATAGTGCTGCACATTTGAGGAGCGCTGCGACTGCTGTTGACGCCTTTCATAAACTCCCGCTGCAACTCCTCAATGTATTTTGGCGGGCGCTTCAGCCGCTGGTGCTCCCTCAGGACTGGAGCGAGTTTGTGAGTTAAGTTCTGTTTGCGAACGCGCTCGCCGTTCTCGATCCTCCAGTCGGCGTAACGCAAGTACCAGTAATCGCCAAACCGTTCGACTGATCCCTTCTGCTCGCGATTCCGCGTTTTCATTTCCGCCCTCCCTTCTTCTTTGCCATTGCTTGCCGAGCCTTGCCAGCTTTGCGCGCGCGCTCGGTTCGCTGTTTTTGTGTGAGCGACTTTGCCGCCGCTTTGCCGCCCTTCGATCCTACCTTAGCGAAATAGCGGCTGATTTCGTCTTTGTCCATGATTGGGTGTTCCTTTCTGACCTAACCTGCTTAGCTACCCTATACAGCATACCAGCTAAGCTGCTAAGACCGCAATCCCATTCTGCGCGTGCGCGATGCAATAAGAATGTCGCGAGCGAGATCGTTGATCGTGCGTAACTGAGGGTGTACTGTCTGGAGGTTCGCGCGATGATCTTTGACAGCGCGGCTGGCAAACTCCCGAAGGAGCGAAACGACCATCTCGGATTGCTTCGCTTTTCTCATCTTCAATCTCGAATCTGTACGCTGTTTTCCACAGCCCTTTCCACTGAGCAGTAACGTGAGCCTTCAGATAATTCTCGGAATGTCGTTGTGCGCGTCGCGCACAGGGGTAAATTTCGATTCTTCTAGCGCGGGTGCCCTCAAGCCCCCACTCGTTCCCGAAACGCGCCCACGGGCTTCCGCGTGCGAAATCTTCGACCGCAGAGACGGCACTTCGATTGGGCGCTGAATTGACGCTTCAGCCGAGAGTATTCACGCGCGCAGTTCGGCCCACACGTCACGCCGCCGCGCCTCGCCCTTCCTGCTTCGATCTCGCCCTTGCACAGCACACAGAAAAACATTTTCCAATTCCTTCCGAGTCCGCTAAGTGGACTGGCTTTTAAGAAAACAAGGGCGGGCGGTTCGGAAGCGTGTCGCCAAACACCTATAACGAACCGCCCGCTGCGACACTAGGAAGAAATCTAGTGCCGTGCGCCCGAATCGACGGTCGGACGCAAACGTGAAAAGCAGGACGGGGGAATCCAAGCCCAAAGCCCGCCCTACCCCCGCGTTCCGGCTATTACCCCGGAGCGCAAGCTCAGATTGAGAGGCTCAAGCGGCTGCCCTCTTGTATCCACTTGCCCCCCGAAGAACTGAAAGCCGCTTTCTGCTTCGCTTCTTCCAATTGATCGTTGATCTCCTTCACGTGAGCCGCAACGACTGGGCCTGCTTTTTTCAGAGCCGCAGTGAAGCGGGTTTTCACTGTGGCGGAGTCAAGAGTGTCAGGATCGCAGCCGATGAGAGCCTTCACAATTTCTGCAAGCAACGCTGTCAGGACCGCAGTATCTGCGTCGGCTGTTGTGGCCGTTATCTCCTTCGCCGCGCGATTCTTGCGTAGTGCTGCTTCCAACGCCTTCGCGCTGGCTACGGCAGGCTTCGGAGCCGTCCAACCAGCCCCGCCGCCAATTCGAGTCACGTCCGCCATCTTGCTTGGACGGTCCAACGCGATCCCGGCATAACCGG
>JAOAPI010000134.1 GCA_025462865.1 Candidatus Sulfotelmatobacter sp.
GGGGTCTTCATACCCAAGCCGTTTACTGAGTACCTGCCCGAAGATTTTCGAAGGGCGACGGAAACGAATCTCTCCGGTTTCTTTTATGTATCTCAACTGGCGGTGGCGCAAATGCGTCTCCAGAAGTGTGGGCACGTGATCAACATTTCAAGCTCACTTGTGACCCAACCAATCGCAGGAGTGGCGGCCGGTCTCTTAAACCTCACCAAGGGTGGCCTGGAATCCGTCACCCGAGCGCTGGCGGTTGAATTTGCGAGTGAAGGTATCCGGTTCAATGCGATTGCACCCGGTGTAGTGAACACGCCGATGAACCCTGCAGAGACGCATGAATTTCTGAAGCAACTCAGTCCGATGAATCGATTGGCCGAAGTTGGGGAAGTCGCGGACCTACTGCTTTACTTGGAGTCTGCCCCGTTTGTAAATGGCGAAGTCATACATCTTGATGGGGGGGCGCATGCCGGCAAGTGGTAATGAAAAACGCTCCTGGAAATCGACCAGGATCGTAGAGCTGCTTGGTATCGATTACCCGATCATTCAAGCCCCTTTTGGCGGATTTCCGTCTCAGCAACTCACCGCGGCCGTATCCAACCTGGGTGGTCTGGGCTCACTCAGAGCCGTCACACTCGGCAGTTCAGCCATCACGGAGGCGATCGAAGAGATCCGCAGCCTCACGACGAAGCCCTTCGCGATCAATCTATGGGTCTCCACTTCCGATCGCGAGGCTGCGCGGATTGAATCGGATATTATCCAGAGTAAAATTCGTGGTCTTGCGCGATACTATGCGGAGCTAGGCATTGAACCTCCGTCGCAAGTGGAGTCCAAGCCTCAGGATTTCGAAGTTCAGGTCCGCGCAGCCGTTGACGCTCGCCCTGCAGTGCTCAGCTTCATTTATGGAATCCCGCCCGCGGAAATATTAGATGAATGCCGCAAACACGCTATTAGGACAATCGGTACAGCAACCACACCAGAAGAGGCCGTCGCTCTGGAAGAAGCGGGATTCGACTCCATAGTGGCGTCCGGCTTCGAAGGGGGAGGGCACCGCGGCTCATTTCTTCGTCCCGCCGCGCATTCGCTCATGGGGGGCCTTTCGCTCATTCCTCAGGTGGTGGATGCTGTTTCAGTTCCAGTGATAGCGGCCGGCGGAATCGCGGATGGGCGGGGCGTGGTGGCCGCACACGCACTCGGCGCTGAAGCTGTCCAGATTGGTACCGCTTTCGTCTCTTGTGTGGGTTCTGGGGCAAGCGCTGCTTACCGATCTGCTCTCTCGTCACCCGCGGCGAAGAATACCGGCCTGACTGAAGCTTTCACCGGAAGGCTGGCCAGGGGAGTCAGAAGCCGCTTGATGGATGAGCTAGCGGACGTGAACGATCCTGCTCTGCCGTTTCCTTTGCAGCACGCGCTCATCCAAACGGTTGTGGGACCCGCCTCGGTTCGAGAAATTCCGGAGCTTATGACTGTATGGGCGGGCTTCCCGTGTTGCATCGGTTTCCCTCTTGTATGCACGCTGTCGCCAATACCCCGGCGGAATCGCAAGGTGCACATTTCGCTCTCTTCCTTCACGATGGCAGCCTTCCCCGGTTTTTGGGCGGGTCGGCTTCCGCATTGCGTCTTTCGAGGCCTGCTCAGCGTTCACTCACGTTACGGCCTGCATACTTGCCAAGTCACTTACATGACCCTCTACACCGGAGGCTTCAGCCGCTTCGTTACCTCCACGACTGCTCCGATTGCTACCGGCTGGAGCGATCTTGCCGGGCGGGATTCGCACCCACTGAGAAACCGTGCCTTCGCACGGCGCACCAAATATCGTACGCTTAGGGTTTGAAGGCGATTTGGTCCCATCGATAAAGATGGGAATAACGTGCCGGCTGAGATGTTATTCGGTAAAGGTTTGGCAAAGTACATAGTCTGCTATCAACCCAAAAAAGAATCACTGTCTTGATTCGTTTGCTTGGTCGCACATGCTGAAGTCGTCCCAGAAGAAAGAGAGTCGTCCATTGTTGAGTGAACTTGACCCACAGGTAAAAGCTCTCTTGGAGCAATTCCAAGCAAATGCAGCGCAGCATCCAGCCCCAACTACATCCCTCTCCCCAGAGGAAAAGGTGGCTGCATCACGGCAGTTAGTGAGTACCTCGGCTATACTAGGGTACCCAGCAGAGCCGGTTTTACGATCCGAAGATTTCGACATACCAAGCCCTGCTGGAAAAGTCCCTGTTCGCCTGTATGTTCCGCACACGGAAGAACCTCTTCCAATTGCTGCCCCGGCCATGGTTTATTACCATGGCGGAGGATTTGTCGCAGGGGATCTTGAGAGCCACGATACCCTGCTTCGGGCTTTGGCAAATCGTGCCCAATGTATTGTCGTTTCCGTGGCATACCGTCTTGCTCCGGAGAACCCTTACCCCGCTGCAAATGATGATGCATGGACCGCTCTCAGATGGGTCGCTGATCACGCTTCCGAAATTGGTGTTGACCCTCAGCGACTCACGGTAGGAGGTGATAGTGCGGGCGGCCTCCTGGCAGCATGGGTAGCGCAAAAAGCCGCGAAAGATGGCCCCGTGCTACGTCTTCAGGTGCTTCTTTACCCAAACCTCGACGCTACCACCTCGAAGCCTTCATGGAAGGCATTGGGAACCGGCGCATATCTCGTTTTGCATGCAGAGATGATCGAGCGGTTCGATGCGTATCTACCCCAGGGAGTCAATCGAAAAGATTCGAAGGTATCCCCTCTCTTCGCAACGGACCTCGCCGACGTTGCGCCTGCTCTGATCGTCACTGCGGATCACGATCCCCTGCGTGATGAAGGAGAGGAGTATATGACCAAGTTGAGGGCGGCGAATGTGGCTGTGGACTACACTTGTTTGTCCGGCATGGTTCATGGCCTTGCCT
Source organism: Candidatus Sulfotelmatobacter sp. (assembly GCA_025462865.1). Lineage (GTDB taxonomy): Bacteria > Acidobacteriota > Terriglobia > Terriglobales > Acidobacteriaceae > Sulfotelmatobacter. The sequence continues at coordinate 2,887 of JAOAPI010000134.1, forward strand.
CTTTGGCTGGCGTGCTTGACGCAGGCAGGATTCTCATCGACCAGACAGGTGCTGCACTTCGCAAAGCATTCGAGTAAAAATGCAAAAACGTAAGTGACATTTTGTGCCGGAATCGTTGCGTAAAGGAACGATGCCATTGAAAACTCTCTGTCTGAAGCGCTTTGAGCTTGATCTTGGTCCTTTCTAACAAGATGGGGAGTATTTGAGGCTGCCGCTCCTGTTATGGAGGGTTGACGGTCATCAAAACTCACCCCGCCATGCGGAATCAAAAGCTTAGCGCAAGGTTAATAATGTAACACGGTTTTCAGAATGGTCTGTGGTTCTCGCAAATTCCGATCTGATTGGTAAGGTGGGACTTGTCCATATTGTTTCGATTCTCGCCGGCGGCGTATTGTCAGCCATCCTCATGTCCCTATTGGGGTCGTTCCGCAGTCGTGCCGCTCTCCAGTTTGAGATCGTCGCTCTCCGTCATCAGGTCAACGTTCTGCGCCGCTCAGCGAAGCGGCCAAAGCTAACCGACGCCGACCGAGTCTTCTGGGCGTGGCTGTCTGAGGTGTGGAACAACTGGCGAAGCGCCCTCATGATTGTCAGGCCGGAGACCGTGATCGCATGGCACAGGCGAGGCTTCCGATGGTTCTGGACCTGGAAGGTCCGCCACGGAAAGCGCGGGCGTCCGGGCCTCCCAGAAGAGGTCCGCGAACTGATCCGCAGACTGAGTCGCGAAAATTCACTGTGGGGCGCGCCACGCATCCACGGCGAACTACTCAAACTCGGCATTGATGTGGGCGAGACCAGCGTCGGAAAGTATATGGTCCGCCACCGGAGGCCGCCCTCGCAGACCTGGAGGACCTTCCTCAAGAATCATATGAAGAGCACGGTTTCCATCGACTTCTTCACGGCGCCGACGCTCCGATTTGAAATCCTGTATGTATTCTTGGTATTGGCGCGTGATCGTCGCCGGATGCTTCACTTTGGCGTCACCGCACATCCAACGGCGGAGTGGACAGCCCAGCAGTTGCGGGATGTTCCGGCTGCCTATCGAACGTTGTCGACTCCCGACGTGCGCACGGCATTAGCGTGATCGACCGAGGGGCCAGTGCCGGTCGTGTCCATGGCAGCCGGACACTCCGGCCACATCGCGCGACTTGGTCTGGCGTAAGTCCGAACTCCCAAGTTGGTCCACCAGCCCGAAGTCGCCCAGAACGGAACCCGCTCGCACCCCTCTCCCACAAAACAGCAATACGCAAAGCCACATCAACAGATGTCACCTGCGTCCGGAAACATGAGCGTTTTCTGCTGGCGTGCAATAGCGTGCAATTGTCTACGGCATCCCTGGAATCTGTGGCATCCTAGGGAACGA
>JAOAPI010000142.1 GCA_025462865.1 Candidatus Sulfotelmatobacter sp.
GTGTCGCGAAAGTGTCTGGTTCGCGCTGAATCATGGCCGTTAGTTCTGGCACGGGCACCGTGAGCAGGGTAGGATTTCACATTCCCACCTGAAATCAAAGTTCGCCGATCGCTACTTTCTTAGAGCAGTTCGTCTGTCCGGAATCGATATTGCGCGTACTGACGATTACGAGTGCGCGAACTTCCAGTACAGTTCCCGGGCTTTTGTATACAAAGGCCCAAAAGGAAGGGGATGCTCTCCGATGCGGGTCACCGGGACTACTTTGGAATAATTTCCGGTTGCGAAAATCTCATCTGCTTTCTCGAAATCCTGATAGGCAAGAGTTTTCTCCACAACAGTCACACCGCCCTCGCGTAACAAACCGATTACCCGCTGGCGAGTAATACCTGCGAGGAAGGTTCCGTTCGGAAATGGGGTGAAGACTACGCTATCTTTCGCCATGAAAATATTTGACGTGGCAAGTTCGGCGACATTGCCCAGCATGTCGCAGACAATCGCGTTGTCGAAGCCACGCGCATGCGCCTCAAAAAGCGAGCGGGAGTTATTAGGGTAGAGGCAACCCGCTTTGGCATCCACTGGCATGGTTTCAACGGTCGGCCGGCGATAGGGAGATAACGTGATCGAGAAGCCTTTAGGTGGACGCATCGCGGCTTCGTAAATCGAAAGACACCACTGCGTGGACTCGGGTTCATGCGCCTGAACCCATGGTCCCTCCTTCTCCGCCCAATACATGGGACGAATGTAGAGCGCTGCGTCCTTATCGAAGCGTTGCACTCCTTCGTGTGCGAGCCTGATCCATTCTTTCGTCGAAACCGTCGGCTTCAAGAAGAGCTTTTTGGCGGAATCATTCACCCGAGCGCAGTGGAGATCTAGATCGGGCATGACACCTTCAAACTGCCTGGCGCCATCGAACACAACGGAACAAAGCCACGCGGCATGCGTGCGCGGGCCCATGATTCCTACATTGCCCTCGTGCCAAGCACCCTGGAAGTAGGTCCAGGTTTTGGACCAACCGTCACCAATTGTCAATTGAACCTCCAATGAGAGTCAGTTACCGATTGTTTCAGAGGATGAGTCGGCGCCTGTTGATCATCGAACTTTCACTTGAAATCGCCGGCAACGCTATCATCATTTCTGAGACACATAACCGAGAATAGCCTTCAGTTCTAGGAAATCTTCGAGTCCGGCTTCCCCCCACTCCCTGCCGTTACCCGACTGCTTGTAACCTCCGAAACAGCTGGCAAAGTCCACACGCGCCCCGTTGATGTGAACGTTTCCAGATCGAATGCGCTTTGCTACCGACTGCGCCCGTTCTCGATTTCCTGAGGTTATGAAAGCCGCCAATCCGTACGGCGTGTCGTTGGCGATCCGGAGTGCGTCATCTTCGTCTTCGTACGGAATGATGCTGAGAACAGGCCCGAAGATTTCCTCGCGGGCAATGGTCATGCCGTTGCTTACGTCGGCGAAGACGGTCGGCTTCACGAAATAGCCCTTGTTGAACCCCTCAGGACGCCCTACGCCGCCCGCAATTAAATTTGCGCCTTCTTCGATACCCTTGTTTATCAGACGCTGCACGTTTTCGAATTGGTGTTTGCTTGCCAGCGGCCCGACGCTGGTCTCTTCTGCAAATGGATCCCCTACTTTAGTGGCTTCGGCCGCTTCCTTCGCGGCCGCCACTGCTTCCGGCATTTTGGATCCCGGAACGAGCATTCTCGTCGGAGCGTTGCAGGATTGTCCAGCGTTGCGGAAGCATTCCTCTACGCCTAGTTTGACGGCCTTCTCAAAGTTGGCATCATCCAGGATGATGTTGGCTGATTTTCCGCCAAGTTCCTGCGTTACCCGCTTCACCGTCGGAGCAGCCGCCATAGCCACTGCGACACCGGCTCGTGTGGATCCAGTAAACGACACCATGGCCACGTCAGGGTGCGATGAAATAGCGCCACCGACCGTAGCGCCCGCTCCATTGACCAGATTGAAAACGCCCGGCGGCACGCCAGCCTCGTTAATGATTTGAGCAAAGAGGTAGGCGGAGAGCGGAGCCATTTCGCTCGGCTTAAGAACCATGGTGCATCCAGCAGCGAGCGCCGGCGCCACCTTGCAGACGATCTGGTTCATCGGCCAGTTCCACGGAGTAATGAGGCCGCACACTCCGATCGGCTCTTTGCGCATTAGAGTTGAACGCTTGATCTCTTCAAATCGAAAATGTCCCAGCACGTTAACGATTTCCATCAAGTGTGCGAGCCCGGCCGGGGCTTGAGCTTTTCGGGAGAGCGAAATGGGCGCTCCCATCTCTTGCGAAATGGTATTGGCCATCTCCTCCATTCTCGATTTATAGACGTCGATGATTCGATTCAGAAGCTGCAGACGCTTATCGACGCTCGTTTCCGAGAACGACAAGAAGGCGCGTTTTGCCGCAGTGACAGCGCGGTCCACATCGGTGGGAGTGCCGAGCGAGATTGTCGCAATCTCCTCCTCATTAGCAGGATTAATAACCGCGAAGTCATGAATTTCAGCGGGCTCGACCCAGTTCCCGTTTATGTAGAATTTGCGACAGTCCCTCATACGCTGTAAAGGTTCCGCATTAGAAAGAATCATCAGTGATGGGAAACCGCGCCCAGCGAACTCGTTGTT
>JAOAPI010000036.1 GCA_025462865.1 Candidatus Sulfotelmatobacter sp.
GGACGATGGTCCCAATGAGATGCGGCGAGTCGTTGCTTTTCCCCGCAAGAATATCGCGCGCGTGCTGGATTTTCACGGGATCGGTGATTCGGACGACGAAGGTCGCCGGATCGGGCGGATACTGGACAGTAAATAATGCGTCGGCGCCGTAGCCGGGCGCGGGCAGGACCATCAACCAGAGGAAGGCGGCGACGAACCACTTTGCGGACATTTCGTACATAGCTTCGCCTCCAGCGTAACGTGAACGCGGGCCTTCCGTCGGCACGTCGGATAAGTGGCTTTCCGAAATTTCTTAGGGTTTGGCTGGGGACACGCGGCGATAGCCGCGTTTTCTTCGCTGCTAAGTCAAAAGACGAGGCTGATAGCCGGATGTCCGGTCAATAGCAAATAAACTTCAGAAATACCCCACTAGCGGCGAACCGGCTCAATTACGCTGACGAGACGCCGATGTTCGACCGAATTACCTGGAGTCCGAAGCAAGTGAACGGTCAACCTTGCATCCACGGCATGCGGCTCACCGCCCGCCGGGTAGTGGCGGCCGTGGCGGCATATCCCGACCGCCTGGAGTTGTTTCGGAATTACCCCGATCTGGAAGCCGACGACATCCGCCAGGCCCTTGAATGAGAGGTCTTGAGTCAGAAGTTCATTAAATCGAGCGTGGGGCAGGCTTCAGCCTGCGGATCCGCTTTCAGCGGGTCCCGCCAGCCGGAAGGCGGGCGAACGGCCCACCTATCTTAGCTAACCGCACACTTGTTCAGAATCGCAACATAATAGTAGTCTGCTGAAACATCCGGATAACCAGGAGTCAGCTTTGCTGATCTTGGCGGCCACCATCCCGCGGTCACCTTACACAGGCGCGAGATGCGCGTTCGACGCCAAACTGAGCTAAGATTCAGGCGCCTTCGCACGCCCAAACTACTGCTTGTCGTCCAGCTTGATCGTTTTAGCCAGGGCGAAATCGAAGACCGCAGGTTCACTACAGATCCTCATGATGCCTTCCAGGCTTGCGAATCGGCGCACGAACGCGGCCGTGATCTCGATGAAACGCGAACCGGTAAGCATGGTAACGGTTCGCAATCCCGGTTTGTGCGAGTCCAACCAGCGCGCCCACTCTCCACTGACGTCAATGGATGCGCCGCTCACATCTCGAGCGTCGATAAATAAGTCGATCGGATCTGAGGAAGTAACACTGTCGTTCAATGCCTTCATCGGAGCCTGACCGAACTCGCCTACGTCACATCCGCTATCCTCAAGACAATCACGCGAGGCGGGAACTGCCGAATGATGAGATTGCAGTGCATCCCGTCATAGCGGATTTCTCGCCCTTCTGACGCCAGACTCCTCATCCGTTGCCAAAGCCTCCGCTCGTAATTGTTGTTGCCCAGTAGCCCTGTATGCCTGAATCCAAGGAACCGTAGTCCATGGTAGCCCACTTTGCAAAGTCCGAGCGATCTCCCCGCAGTCCCTTCAGTTCCACTTGGTCGCGTCGTCGCGGAACGGCGCCGTCTCGAGCCCCTCTGCTGCAAGAGGGACCATCGCGCGCTTTCCGTCAACTTACGGCGACCCGGCTCAATAGTGGTAACGCGCCGGCGGAATACCGGCGCATCGTCCAATGGTTCCGGGCACGCGAACAAAGGCGGTGGGATAACCAGTTGGATACCGACTCCTCCGCGGCCACACTCGATTTCGTTTTTGACCCACACTTATTCCAGGATACTGTGGCCCGGGCTTGGCCTAGTCTCCGGCCGTCGCTCCCATCGCACGGTGTCCGTTGAAACCGTGTTGTTTTGTCCTGACGGATGCTAGCCAACGTCCTTTTTGAATTGAAACGGATCGGATACGGTTATATGCTGATTGAGTTTAAGGTCAATTTCGATTACAAATCGGCGCCTACATGGCTTCGGATTATCGAAATCAACGTGCAGAGGAGGTCGATTGATCGTGCTACGAACATACCTCTTAGTACTACTAATTTTCGGAGTTTCAGGTCCGTTACTCGCTTCTACATTTACCTACCAGATCGAAGACCTTGAAACGCTCCAGAGCTTTACAGTTTCGGAAACGATGCCTGATTTGCTGAATATTAAGATCACCAACGGCGTGTTCGCAGTTCAGGGCGATGTGCGTCTTTATGAAGATGAAGCCCTCACCCAACTCGAGGACCTCATCCGCTTCGTCAACGTTGATGGTGAGGCCAATATCTTCTACGCCACTCAGGTAAATGGAAATCTGAATCCGGCGGGGGTCCCTGCCCTAACGACGCCAGATTTCATCAATCCGTTCCAGTATCAAATAGGTACGGAATTGAGCGGTACGATCCCGTTTATCGGTCCTACCTGCGCTGCCGGTCGATGCATGCCGAACTGTAAGGACGAAGTCGGCGCGCTATTCAGCGTCTTCACACTCCAATCGACCCCTATCCCGGAACCCAGCACGCTGGCTTTGACGTTCGGAGCTCTTTTGACTACTCTGGGGCTTTGCAAATCCCACCTCCACATTCACTGACAGGCGCCGCGCCAGACAATGGAAATTTGAATGCACAAGCGAAGAACGATCCTAAGCGCGATCCTGGGGGCATTTTCGGCGCCCGGAACAGCAATGGAATTGTCCGAGACCGCGGCGCACCGATTGCTTTTCATTCAACAGGATAATGTAGTCAGCTTCCCGCCTACTGGTGACGGCGTCCGGGTTGGCACGGCGACCGGTCGAATCAACGGAACCACCATCGAGAACTTTCAGTTTCTGCCCGTCCCGCCGCCTAGGTTCGAGGCTAATGATCTGCTGGTAGTGACCGACGTGGACGGGGATCAACTTCTGTTTCTGGTGAATATCGCGGGCCATTTTCTTCCCACATCGTCCGCTGGTGGGATCGGCAACTTCCCTTCGGGCACCGGTCAAGGAAACATCTTCGGCCTGGGTGGCCCTTTTACCGGCACTTACCAAGTCACGGGAGCAACCGGTAAATACGTACTGCTAATCAACCGGAAGTTTCCCTGTCGGGGCGTTGCCAGTAATCCAGCGAAGGGGAATTTCCTCGGTACCGTGTACGTTGAAGTATTCTCTGACGAAAATCCGCGCTAGCGAGGCTTGCAGGCTTATAAGTTCGTGTCGCTGCCCCTGCCCTACTGGCCTGTTCACAGTGTTCTTGCGTCACATCACGCCGCAGTTACTCGTCGAAAGCTTCAACAACTTGGAAGGGAAACGCGGCGGCGAGTGTGGACGGAGTGACGTGGTGGGAGTACGAGAAGATCCTTCCCCAGCGGGTACTCGAACTGCGCCGGCTAATTCATGCCGGGACGTATTGAGCGAAGCAGTCACGGCGGGTGTTTATACCCAAAGCAGATGGCGGCAACGTCCGTTGGGAATTGCCTCTTTCGAGGACAAGGTCGTACGACAGGCCGCAGTCACGCTGGCCGACGGTAAACAGGAGAAAGATGATTTGGGTTTGGATCGGCAGCCGCTCAGACTACAACCGGCTGGTCGGCTCTTAAGCCTGAATGGCAAAGGTTCGGTTTCGACGCCTGTAGAGGGAACGGTTGGCGGGAGGCGCGTGATACCTCCACTTACGGCGATCCGGCTCGATTATGGTGACTACGCTCCAGTGCGTATAGGAGAATAGAGCCGTGGAGACGCCGATGTTCGACCGAATTACCAGGAATCCGAAGCAAATGAACGGTCAACCTTGCATCCGCGGCATGCGGCTTACCGTCCGCCGGGTAGTAGCGGCAGTGGCTGCATATCCCAACCGCCTGGAGTTGTTTCGGAATTACCCCGATATGGAAGAAGACGACATCCGCCAGGCCCTTGAATTCGCGGCTGCAAATCTTGCTGATGAGGTTTACGAGACACCCGCCGCGTGAGCGGGTCCGATTTGCCCGCCGTGAAGCTCCTTCTCGACCAGGGGATGCCTGCCGACGCGGCGCTGATTTCCGTCAATGGGTTATGGATGCAGGCATGTCTCTGAATTTGGCATGCGAAAAGCGGTGGATGAAGAGCTTCTGTGTTTAGCTCGAGATCAGAGATATGCATTGAACCGGATGGCACAGAGATGCGACACTCTTTGCAGTGAAGGACCGGCCCCACGGCCGAAGGACGCTTCAGGACTGCAAAGTTGAAATGACGACTGCCGAGGCTATCGAGAAAATCACCGACACCGGCAAGTTCGAGATCCTTTCCATACGTGCATTGAGGGAACTGGAGGAAGACTGCAAGAGCGTGATTCACCTTGGCATGAATGCGCAGGGTAAAACGATCCCCGGACCTCTCGATGGTTTCTGTTTGGTACCCGGCTGTCATCCGCACCGATATGTCGTGGTAGCATGCACAGTCACAAGCCTCCAGAAGCTGGAGAGCAAATGGCTATCCGATAGACCAAGCACAGGTAAGCCAGACCCAAAGCCGCGTGCACCAAAACCCACCAAGTTCGAAAAAGGGGATCTGATTAAAGCGGCAAAGAATGCAGCTGACATTCGCGCCGGGAACCCAACTGCCGAGTTTGTAGTCTATCTCTGCACGAATCGCCGTCTTGATGACGAGCTAATCAAGCTAACCATTGCAAAAGCATCCGCGTTGGGTGTCGAGGTTCGTTTCCTGGAACAGTCACGCCTACGTGATTTCCTTGACACGGGAGCGTCGGGACAATGGCTTCGACGAGAACATCTGGGGATAGAGGCAGACCTTCTGTGCCGGCTGTTGTTGCAGGAACAGTCAAAGCGCAGCCTCGATGGTTACGCCGCCGAAGTAATTCTGTCGTCTGTGCAGCGCATTGTGCCGACTAAAGCGGAACAAGATGCCTATTTGAGTATTCGCGATCCGGCATTGTGCCTCCATCTCTTGGTTGGCGCGTCAGGAGTCGGAAAAAGTATTCTAGCCCATAGTCTTTTGCGTCGTCATATTGAAGATGGAGGTGTAGGCCTTTGGATGCCGGCACGCGTCGCCGAGACTGCGATATCTCTTGGAGAAGGCATTGGTGTTGTGTTGCGTGTGTATCACCCTCGACTCGCAGCCAGCGCCGGAAATGAAGCGTTGGCGCTTTCAACGCTCACCAAGCCTCTTCTCGTCGTAGTAGACGATATCAATCGAACCGAGGACCCGAGCCAACTGCTCGCGAAGATCATTGGCTGGTCTCGTTTGGCCAGCAAACCTGCGAACAGCGGAGTGGCTGCGTCCACAGCAAGCGTCGTCCGGCTTGTTTGCCCATTGTGGAATTCGTACTGGCTTTCGAAACAGGTTTACTACGATCATGAGCTATGGCTGCGGTCGCATCTTGTAGGACCCATGCAGCGATCGGAGTCGATCGCCTGCCTCAAAATGTCAGTTGAAGGCCTATCACAACAGTTCACCAACTCTGAATTCGATGAGCTTGCAGAGCGCATGGGGGACGATGCAATTCTCCTCGGCCTGTTCGGGGCGGTTCTTAAGAGGGACCAGTCTCAAACCGCTGCCAGTATTTCAGCCGACGTCATTGGACACTTCGTTAGAAACTCGCTTCACGAACTGGCCAGTCAACGAGGAACGATCATTGAAGACTACCAGTCGGCATTAATTGCTCTCGCCACGGAGATGGTTCACCACAAGATGCTGGTTCCAAAATGGACCGATGTGCAGCTTTGGTTTGACCAGGACCAGTATCGACTTGAGATGCTGAGGCAACTTTCACACGGTTCCCTTAATCGGATCACGAACCAACAGGATCATTCGTATTTCGAATTCCGGCACGACCGAATTCGCGAATACTTTCTTAGTAAAGCCGTTTCGCGCCTACTCGATTCCGCGGTAGCTCGGTCGGCTTTGGCAGATCCATTTTTTGTTCCCTTTGTAGCTCGCGCAATTGTTCAACAGGAGATTGCCGGCGACGCTTTAGAATGGCTGGCCACGGAATTGCCAGTCGCTCTGATTGAAAGTATCTCATTCTTTCATCTCTACGAAACTCCATACTTGATACGCGTCTTGGCGAAGACAAGAGAATGTCTATTGCAAATTAAAACCGTTGCGCCCGCTGTTGAACGAGACATGCTCGCTACCCTATCCTTGGCTCGCTCCCCTCGGGTGCTTGAACTGACCGAGGGGATGTCAGAGAACGAACAGGTATGGTTCGCTCGGCTACGAAACGGAGACGCTGTCGCGGGTGCGAAGTTGTTAGGGACGGAATTTTACCCGGCGACTCAGCATTCACTGATTGAGGCACTTACCGACGAAGCCCACGCGCGCCATGGCGGAAAGCTGGTTGCGGATTTGACGACCTTACTTGGATCAGAAGATCTGGATGATTCCCTTAGGATCGGAGGCCTCATTCTCGCCGGATACTTGGGCGAGACTTCGATTTCGAGCACGGTCGAGGCGGCGTGGGTCGCGTCCTCCGATAAGCGCGCAGTGCTGCTGCCCGCTCTGTGGGCTACTCTGCGTTGCGCTCCCGAGCCATCTGAGAGAATGCTCCGGCCAATGATTGACGCTCTCTTAGATTTGCCGGACGAAGGCGAGTTCTCAGAGAGGTATTCTGCGACCCAACAGGTGCTATTCGCGATCCGGCATGGGTTGCGCGATCACATTTTGAGTTACCTCACTGCGCTGGGATCTCAAGACGAAAAATACCGTTGGACTATCCTTAGCTTACTTTATCGAACTGATCATCCGGTAGCAGTAAAATTTGTTTCCGGTGAACTTGCGGCACTGGAACGCAACGCCCGCTGTAAGGGTAAGCTTGCGCCCTGGCCAACTCAGTGGAAAACGCAATGGAAGCGCGATGTTGGCGGAAACGGCAGCGGGTTATCGGAGGCCTCACTACGTGAGCTGCGCAATGTATGGGAAGAAGTCGGCAATCCGTCAGAGGTGAAAGAATACGCTTTTTCGGTCTGGGTCCAATACTCTGATGAGCTCCCGGTTCTTCAGTCGATTCCTCCTGAGAGCCCCTCGTACCGAACTGCGGCGTGGCAGCGAGCTTTGCGTGGGGACCGGGAGATTGTCCCGTACGTCATCGAAGCCGCGAACAAGAGCCCAGGTTGGTTCCTCGTCGTCCCGCACCTATGGTGCCCAGAGCTTGAGGCAGTTCTGGATTCCGCTCTGAGTCAGTTAGTAACAGACAGCATGACGCTGCCGGAGCCCAACGTCTGGGACAATGCCTACCACCATTTCGCAGACGTTTTGAGGGACATTCCGGCCGATGCTGGATGGCGGTTACTTGGAAAACACTGGCCAGGACTAAACCGAGTTCCGCTTTTTGTTCAGGTCGCCCTGTACTTGTCCACCCCTGCAAGTCGTCGCCTCGTCGACGATGCGATGGCAAAGTTTGAACTAACTGAAGAGCCGCTGCGCCATGTAAGCTGGTTTTTCGGATTTACGGATTCCAGCCGATCTAACCGATTGTCCGAATCTCACCTGGAGAGCTTGCGGCCTTATATTCAAGTGCTGCCGGACACCTGTCTTTCTTCGATGCTGACGTTCTGTAGGAGATATGATCATTGGTCTTGGGCCCTCCAGCACATAAAGCCCGAATGTCTTCGCCGAACATCCAAGTCTCCGAGTGGTGGAGGAATAGCGTCCTACCCGGACCGGTTGGCCAAGGGTTCGTTTCCGAGCGACACGGACCTTTTTACCGATCTTGATGAAATAGAGGGAGCAGGCGAAGACCGCCAACCCGCCAGTCTGTGGTTTTGGTTGGAGCGGTTCAGCGAGAGAGGTGATCCATCTGATCGTCCTTTTACGGTCCTGAAAAAATGGTTGCAGCAATCGTGCCCTGCGCCAAGCAGCCGACTAGAAATTGCTGCCAAGGCTATTGGCCTGCGCGGCAAGCGTAGCGACCTCGTACTTCTTCCGGCATCGAACGACGGGAAAGCCGACTCTGAGATGTCCTATTCCGATGCCCGGTATGAAGTAATGAGACGCTCCCTGGACTAGGTGCCTCAGATTTGGCCCGCCCTCCGCTTTGTGCTGAATTCTCGCATCTACGCCTCAGCCGCCCAAGTGTTTCAGTTACAGAAGCGTGTCATTCCTCGAGCTGGACATCAAGTCGGGTTCGATTCGTAGAGCAGTAAGCACCCCATTGCATTATTTTTGGCGCAATGCCGCTGAGGATTCGGCCCGGAGGTGGTTAATAGTCACTGCCAGAATCTGTCGCGTCGCTGATCAAGGGCGTCGATTCCACGCCGCGTCAGCGCTATTGAAAGCTATACAGAGTCGGTGAGATGCGGCACCACCTAAATGCCAGATCCACTCTGACGAGTTGAGCTATTGCCCTGCAATCGGATTCGGTCCCGTACATCCGGGTTGAGGCGAGTTGGTTGTTCAAGGCGTCATTTGGAGGATCGCCACCCTGTGATTCGAGTCCTCGGCGCTATGATGAAAAAGGAACACGCCATGACCGTCCGGGAAAATGTTCATCAGCTCGTTGACAAGCTGCCGGAAGACCGTCTCGAGGACGTGCTCGATTATCTCGCCGATCTCAAAGAGAGCGACGAAGCAATCAACGCCGCTACAGCGGCCGCCATCGAAGAGGGGCTCGAAGACATCCGGCACGGACGCACGATCTCGCTCGAGGAATACCGCCGGACGCGAGGTCTTTGAACTCCAAGGTCCGGCTTTCCAATCGCGCCGCCCGGGATTTGGACCACCTTGACCGGAACACGCGCGAGCGAATGCTCAAACGGCTCAATCGGCACTGGGCGAATCCTTCGTAAAACACGTTCGCAAAATCAACAAGTTAGCTCAAAATCGGCTTTCCCCCAGCCACACACGGGCGCGCCGAATTCGTTTTTCATCCCCCGTTGTGGCGATCAGCCATGGGCAAATCCTTCGTAAAACCTGCCTGTAGCTAAACGGTTTAGCTGGTTTCCGGGGCAAGTTTTGGTTTTAGCTCAACGTCGAACCCAAGCGCCTGAAGTCGGCTCAGCAGGCGGTTCTTGGTTCGTTCCGGGTGCAGCCGGTCGAAGTAGTCGGGACCTTGTTCGCGGTAGTGCGCCCCTTCGCGAATCATGCCATAGACAATTCGCAGCATCCGATGCGCCACGGCAACCGCCGCCTTCTTCATTCCCGCGCGCTGGCTGATGCGGTAGAACAGCGTGGTGAAAAAAATGCGCTGTCTGGTGATGCGCGCCGCCGCCCAAGCGGCTTCCACCAATGCCCGCCGGATGTAGCGGTTGCCCTTGCTGGTCCGTCCCGAATGCCGCTTGCCCGCGCTTTCCGCATTCCCCGGACACAACCCGCACCAACTGGCCAGATGCCCCGCCGTGGGAAAGCGAGTCATGTCGGTT
>JAOAPI010000093.1 GCA_025462865.1 Candidatus Sulfotelmatobacter sp.
AGCAAAGCCCACCGCAACCCCTGCACAGTCTTTGAATGAGAGAGACTGGCTCTTTGCCAAATTGTGGAAAGTGTCCGTGATTCGCGGAAGCACGGCGTCCAAACTCTTCGCGCGATTTGTGTCCACCATTTCGTGCACGAGAAGAGTTCGATCTTCTACTATGCCGCAGGTCGCGTGCGTGCCTCCAAAATCTATGGCGAGAGCCTTCATTGGCAATTGTTCTTGAAGAAAGAATTTCTGAGGACTCCGAGACTCAGCTGGCGCTCGAAGCTCCTTGCCCGGAGATCACGTAGTTCTTGCCTTGATGCCGCAAATTTACAAGACGCGCTCTGGGATCGAAGTCTGCAAGCCGAGACTGCACCTTGACGCCATCAAACAGAGTCAGATCCGCGCCGAAAATAGTATCGATTACGAGATCGGTGAATCCTCCGCCGGCGATGCAGCACCAGTCATTTAAATAGGGTGCATCGGTAGGGCATTTGTATGCCGCCCCTGCTTCCAACGGGAAGGCTGTTTCCACGAAGTGCGCCTGCCCGATCGGTCCTTGATTGCCAGCCTTGGCAAGATTCTTTACCCACGCTGATACACGTGCCGAGGGATCTATTTTGTAAAGTCCTTTACCTGTCGCAGGAGGCCATGCCGAGTAGGAGCCCAACCAACTGTGATCTGGCCGTATATTCCAGGTCGCGTCGACGTCATGTGGCGAGAGCGCCCGCATCCAGTAGTCGCTGTGAAGTTCGTCCCAGAAAAAACGGCTCATCTCCTGTTTCTGCTGATCGCTGAGGTCCTCAAACATATTGTCAAGCACGGAAAGGAAATCGTAACAATGACGTACGTCTAAAAAAGAACCGTCAGGCTGCCCGCATTTCCACCAGCCTTTTCCTTGAACATAAAGCTTCTGGTTGATTCTTTGGGCAAGCTCTTTCGCTTCGGCACGCAGTTGTGATGCGCGAGAAGAGTCGCCGCGTCGTTCTAGTAAATCCGCGACGAAGCGCATGGATGACACGTTGCCCGCATTCATCCCGGCTGTCTCATGCAGGTAAGTGCTCACCACCTCCAGCAAGTTCTCCAACTTGCCGTAGTCGCCTAGACCATGACCTTCCTTGTCGAGCTGTTTCCAATAAGTCGCGTGATACAACAGATGATCGATTGCCGTCTTATCACCAATTCGTTTATCGAGCCATGCAAAATCACCGGTTACTCGCAGGTAGTTCTGGGCGCATCGCACCATCGCCATGTCGTTGACGGCGTACCACGGTCCGACCCCTTCGCCCGTCACATAGTCGGTAGCAAGATGCTGGTGCATGTCTTGAACGAACCAATTTTCTACAAGCCGACGCAACGCTTCCGGATCGAGCATGGCAAGACTGAGAGACGTTAGTGATGTGTCCCAAGGAAAGCTCAACGTCGGAAGCACGCGCCCGCCAAGAGTGACATAAGTGGTGCCGTATTTCGAATCGGGGGAGGCACGTCGAGCAAATAATAAATTTCTGAAGCCAGCGTGATAGACCTGCCAAAGAGATTCGTCATCGGTTTCCAGGCGCGGAAGGTAGCCAGAGAAATCTGAATTCCCCGGCGTGAAGGCAGACTTCAGCAAGCCATTGAATGCCTGCTCATTCTCCTGCATCATGCGCACGAAGCCCGCTTGCAGACTCTCGTATTCTGCCAAAGCCGCTTGCCTATCGGAATCGACCACATTCACGTATCGAAGTTCCTTTGTTTCTCCCGGCCCAAGCCTCATTTCGACCACGAGCATCCGGCCAGAATCGACACGAGTTGCCTTGGGAGATATGCCCTGGACCGAAACTGCTTGGCTATGCTGTGCCTCGAAGATGAGACAACCACGGGAACCTTCCCAATGGATCAGGTTATCCGGTTCTCCAGGCGAATTGACCATCCACTGCGTCGTCTTTTTAGTGACTGCGGCGCGCATATCGAAACCCAGCGTGATGCCCCGCGATGCGCTTGTGACATTTTTAACGCGAATGGACTGCGCAACCGCCCTCCGTTTACTGGGCATGAAGGTCTCGGTCGTAAACCGCAGTCCATCAGTCTGTGTTTCGCGCACGATCCGGTGCGGATACCAATGGTATGTGACCTCATCACCGCCGGGCGAGTATGAAATAAGGATACGTCCGTTCAAGAACAGTTCACAGGTAAGGAGCGGGCCGGGACTCCAGGGTGTGTCAGGCACTCCGCAGCAGGCGAAAGGCGGCAATGAAATCGCTGTAATACCGGACACCGATTTTGCCGCTTGCACATATCCATACTCGTTCTGGGTTGTCGGTGAACTATAAAGATCGCGTAACTTATGAGTAATGCGGGCACCAGCCAAATCATCGACGGTGGGAATTGGCGGGAGATTTTTATGCGCCTTTGGTTCCATCGCTGGGACCGGTAGACTCGGCAGAGCGGTTGCAGCAAGGCTTGCTTTAAGAAACGACCTGCGACTCCAATTCGGCGCCGCGCTTTCGTGCTTCACGTTGTCCTCCGCGGGTTATCCGGTGATTGCCCATCCGGCGTCGGCCCGAATAATCTCGCCAGTCATTGGCGATGATTCGTCGCTCAAGAGGAAATAAGCGACACGCGCAATCTCATCCGCTTCGACGAGATTCCCCTTGAGCGGTTGTTTTTGCTTCATTAAACCCAGAATCGCCGGATCCGATTGTGCTCGCGCGCTCATCGGAGTTCGCACCAACCCCGGAGCGAGCACGTTCAAACGAATTTGGTACGGAGCATAGTATGCAGCCGCAGCAAGGGTCATCGACTCCACCGCTCCTTTACTGGCTGCGTAAGCATGCGTCGCAAAAAACGTGGGCTCTGGAAAACGGGCGAGGACACTACTGGTGTTCAGAATGACGCCACCGCGTTTACTGGACATCCAGTGTTGAATGACCTCGCGACAAGTAAAAAACGATCCCGCACCGTGGACGGCCATCAGGGTTTGCCAGGCCGCGGTAGTGCATTCGTGAAGCGGCCCATCTCCCAACGAGCGGCCACTGATGCCCGCCACATTGAATACGGCATCGATAGTGTGCATTCGTGTCAAGCAAAGATTGACTGCTTCTTTTACCGCGTCTTCATCGGCAACGTCGGCGACAGAATACGAAAAATCGTTCAGCTCCGATGAAAGCTGCGCGCATTCTTCGCTATTCTTCCCAATCAGAAATACGGTATCGCCTCGACTGGTGGCGAGTCGAGCCGTGGCCGCGGCGATACCAGATGACCCTGTAATGAGGAGGACTCGTCCCATGAATCTCGTCTATTCGTACAGGTACCGAAGACTGCGTCGATAGGCTTCGTAGAACTTGTCCAACTGCTCTTCCGCGCTTTCGTTCGCGGTAAACTGGTGGC
>JAOAPI010000094.1 GCA_025462865.1 Candidatus Sulfotelmatobacter sp.
ATTCGAAAACTAACTTCAGAGCCCAGGTGCACGTGTTCTCATTGCCGCGCCGGTACAGCTCGGAAGAGAACAAGCGCCGTAGGTCAATTTGGATCGTCTCCGGCATAGTCGACGAAATCCCTAGTAATGTCGTCCTGCTCCCAGTTTCCGATTCACTCAAACTCATTCTTGGTAGGTCCGATCTGGTGCCAGATTTCCAAATAAACTTTCTGTCGATTGCCCGAAAGAGTTTGCGTCTGGCTCTGAGCTCGCGCCAGTCCGAGACTCAAAACAAACATCGCAGAAAGGTCGGGTATTAGAGGGACCAGAAACGAGGCGATACCAGCTCAATGTTTTGCCATCCTTAAATTCAGTGCGGTTAAGAATCTGATGGCCTTCCCGTCTCAACTCAAGCAGGCGCGTGTTGTATTGAGCAATC
This sequence comes from Candidatus Sulfotelmatobacter sp., assembly GCA_025462865.1. Taxonomy (GTDB): domain Bacteria; phylum Acidobacteriota; class Terriglobia; order Terriglobales; family Acidobacteriaceae; genus Sulfotelmatobacter. The sequence continues at coordinate 419 of JAOAPI010000094.1, forward strand.
TCGAGCTTCAAAATCTCTGGTAGTGGAACCTCGCGGCCAGAAGACAGAAGTTCGAAGATCCGTTGTTTTTGATTGGTACGTTTAGACATAGCGATATTGCTTACGAATTTGTTCATTGCGTTGCGGCGATAGAGATTCCATGCTGCCGAGCCGTTCAAGAGCGGCGCCCACGTGTGCAAGGGCTTCTGCGATTCTGTCTAGGCACTCTGATCTCTTTCGGCTCGTGGAGAACTGCCGCGCGCGCTGCGACAAAAGTTTTGCGTGGGAAATGTGTGTTAGCGCTTCTTGGAGTGGACGGGATTTGTAAGGATAGAAATCCTCGTGGCCCGATTGAAATTCGAACGGGCGTATGGTATTCGTGGTGTCTCTCAACTTAGTTGTTCCTTCTGGGGGCGTGACGGCCCCCTTTAGCTATTGCTCTAATTCAATTCTTTAAACAGGCAAACTCGGTGTATTCGCGGGCAACCCATGTTCAAGATTGAACTCGCTAATTTCCCGTAGCGCCTTTTTGATTTGCTCTCCGGAACCTTGCGATACGTATTCGCGGCGGTCATTCCAGGCAGTGATCCGGCCCAAGACTTCGCACAGCATGGAGTCGAGGTGAATGGTTGCGAAGCGAAGTGGTGTTTGTTCTATGAGCAGTTTGACTGCTAGCCAGAATTTTCCCCCGTCTTCTTTAAAGAAATGAACAATCACATGCTCGTGATCGTTCGGATCTTCGCAAACGATGAAGCGGCCTTTCATTCTTTCAGCGAAACTGTTTGGTAAAAACGATGAAGCGGCGAAGTTGTCCAAGAAAACCTGAACACCCTTGGATGGCAGACCAGCCTTCAACAATACCGATGCAAGCCCAAACTGAATCTGAGACAAAACGCCATATTTGCCGCGTCCGCGGCTCGGCTTAATTCTTAGGGTCTGCCCGCTAGTCCAGCTCTGTAATGTCCTGAACGGAACACGCTCCCAGAGCGCAGCGCTTTCGGAAAGTGAACAACTCCAGTTAGCGAAATGTTTCGTGTCTTCCATTGCTTTTTAACCACCTCGTGTGTTGTTAACTTACAGCGCGTGCTAGAATCGTCAACCAATGAATCAGCGCGACCATAACAAGACCATAACGAGCATTGATTTGCCGGAATGCATGATGGATATCCTTGTTCCTTGGAACGATGAGAGCACTGCGAGCGGCGGCTTTGTCTTCGGATTACTTCGGTTGCTAACCCCTGAGGACTTACTCTCGTACTTCACTTCACCAACTAGCTTCGAGGAGAAATTTGGCGCGATCAAGAAGGACCATGCAGAGCAGTTGCGGTTCACGGTGGAACTGGCTGATGCGATCGACGGTCAAAGCGTACAGAAACTCCGAAGGGGTATTAGTTACGCGTTTGGCGATGAGAAGAGGCTTGCTGAGTTTAAGGCGGTGCCGCTGATGAGCCTCGCAGCAAAATTCACTCGGCAGTTTCAAAAGACACGGATCATCGTATGGCAGCCCAGATTTCATAAGCGCTTCACGGTTGGAGTGTTCTGTCAGGACGTGGCCACTGCCTTGTATATGCTCGCTCTCGCACGTACCGGCAAAGAAGGATCGCGCAAGACATGCAAACGATGCGGCGAGCTCTTCTTCAGGAGCCTGGGCAAAAAATACTGCTCTTCGAACTGCCAAGCGGCTGCTGGTATGAAACGAAGGCGAAAGAGACAGAAGATTACGGCGAGACACCGAACCAAGCGTCATCGCTCATAGACTCTCAGTCACTACGCTTTTACTCTGCGCTTTTGACATGCGATGTCCCACAAGGAAACGTCGTTACGCGGTTTCCTTGTGCTGAGTACAGTCGTGCACTTCAAAATTCTGTGCCGCTATCCATAGTGCAATGGATCGGTTACCGAGGAGAGGAACATCGTATCGCCAGTCGCAGTCACTACATTCGCAACTCCGGCAATTTTCACGATCGGGGAACTCAATCATTTGTCGCGGCATGGTCACTATAAAAAGTGCGGACATAATTTGGTAGTGGGCTACTTTGAAAATCCAACGATAACAAATATGGCGATGACGGCAAATCCGCTCCCGACAACAAAGCACAATAGCCTAGCCCAATTAGGAATACGCCAGACGGCATAAGGAGACCGCCCGCGCTTCTTTCGTAATGCGCCTGTGACTGCGCCCTGAAAGAAATAGATCGCCAACAAAACCAGCCAAATTAGGTAAATGACTGACATCTTCAGGCTACGGCTCTTTCCACCCTCCGTTCGTATGCTTCCCAGAGAGCAACCAAGTCTGCTACATCCCACAGCCGATCCGCAAATTCAAAGTAGCCCACTACCCATAATTTAGGGTATTTTGCTCCAGCGCCAGAATGTTAAGAAAGCCAGACCGATCTAGTCTGTCGCTTACCGAACCTTCGGGAATCTGGCAGCAAACCCTCGTAGACTCACTTGGAAGTGTGCGGTATTGCTCAGTCGCCATCTCGAGCCCAAGGTAAGCTCGCCTGTAACGGCAAAACCTTTTCTTCGGATAGATAAGTGGCGTTCCAACATGCCCATGATGGGGATCTGCACAGGCTGTGACCAGCAATTCAAAGTTCTGGCCCTAGGCAAGACCAGAGAAAATCTCCAACAACAGTTTGAGCAGCATCAGTGCGTAGTACGTTCCCTCACGTGTGTGACAGTCCCACACTCAGACAGGACCCACAACTACGATTTGCTACTCCGGTTTCTCGTCCTGATTTCACGCCCGCGCAAGGCAAATGGATGGAAACCGCACGAAACACGGGGCAAAATCCAGCTTTCGCAAGTCTGGCAACGCCTGAAAATGGCCAAGAATATGCGCAAATCTCGCTAAATAATTGATTCTACAGTGGTTTATTGAATATCGCTGTCCGTGAATTTAGGTTACAGGAACCGCTCGTCATCGTAATTGCTTGATTGCAGTGGGCCATAACTAGCAAGAGCACAGTCCAAGCACAGCACTCGCAGAGATCTCGCCCCTCCCGATCTCCTTCAGACCCAACCCTCACCCCTGGCTGTTACAAGGTGACGTAACATTATCTATCGTCTTGCTTTCAATGACTTGCAATGCTTTGTTTATGTAAAAGGTTTGGCGAGCGGGACTGGAGTCCCAAAGTGGCCGCCCGTACGGGGTCCTCTGCCACCCCGGCAAATCCGGACATGACCGCAAACTTGACTCAAAAATAAAAAAGGGTCTACTCATCTAAGCGCAGTAAGACTTGGGCTCATTCCCATGTGGGCGCTTTTGTGGGGATGTTTCGTCGCGTTCGCCCAAGACACGGTTTAGTTCACTGACGATTTCGAACAGTTTCGCGGAATCGGTTTCTACGCTGGCTTGTTCGGCTAGTTGCCGCCAAGATTGATTCGGGCTCATAAGGCACCCCTTCCTCTGTTAAAAGCATTCCCGAAGGTACTCTGGATTCCAAAACCGGTCTGTTCAATATTGCTCATCGTGCCCTACTGGGTTTTTAGGTAATTGGTTCCGTAGTCACACTGCAGAATAAAAAAAGGTTCTTCGCCCCTTGTCATCCCCTCTGGTTCCTGCTACATACACGAGGTGTGGTTAAAAAGCCACAGTGATGCGTAAAAGCCACAGTGAGACTCAGGACCTCTGGCCAGCTTGGAAACGCTCCACGGGGCTACAAACAGCAGCAAGGGGCATTCTAGGGATTGGTTGAAACCTGAGTAGGAAGGTTGGGAGATGGCGAAAACAAAGATTCCACTTCCGTTCTCGGTCACAACTGCGGATCCGGGACCAAAGCCAGCGGCGGTTTCGGATAACAGCGTACCGAATCAGCAAGCTTGGCTGGCTTGGCAAAAAAATGATCGCGATAACAAAGAATCGCAGCCGGCCGTAGTGAGCGACGGCGGCAAGGGAGTTTCGAACTAGATGCCCGGAGTAGCTGGATCAACGGATGACATCCCGCAAGCGCCACCGAATGCCCCGCCGGTAGGTTCGACTTCGGACCTTGAGAACCAAGCGCAGAATGCTCCCGGGCAACTTGGCCAAGCGCTCCAATCTCAGCAGCAGAACTTACAAAATCAGCAACAGCCCTCCCCACAGCAACCCGCGGATGATCCGCTCGCGCCAGTTTTAGATTCGATGGTCCAGCGGCGCTCCGAACTCATGCAACAGACTGCGCCGTCTCCGTCTGGCGGAGTGAAAGGAATGCTCTCCAATTTTTTCAAGGGAATGGGCGGTTCCATGATGACGCAGGCGGGCATGGCAAGTCCGCAGCAACAATTGCAGGACCTCGACAACCACATTGCGACGCTGACGAATGCCCGCTCGGATTACTTAAATTCTCAAACTAATGCTCAACTCCGCCAGGCACAAACGCAGAATCTGAACCGGCCATTGACTCCGGAACTCGCAGCGTCGATCGGACATCCCGAACTGTCCGGCCAGGTTGTCGCGCCCGATGTAATGCAGTCGATCAGCTCTGAGAATCGCGGGAAAGAAGCTGCGGACATCAACGCCCAAACAAGAGCTGACGCACTCAAGGAAAGCACCCCGCAGATTCAAATGCCGCTGGATCAGAAAACGGCAGACCTGCTCAACATTCCGTCGCAGTTTGTGGGAAAGAATCTTTCGGCTGCTGATTGGAAGTTGATCGATTCACGCTCTCAAGCGTTGGGATATCAAAAACAAGACATGGGTTTCGATGGACCTAAGGGCGGAATCTGGATGATGGACCGGGCCGGTAACCCGTTGCACCAGATCACTCCCGTATCAGAGAGCAATAGAGCAACAAAACTTGCAGCGGGCGGAGGTGCTGCAGTCTACGCCTACAATCCGGTGAGCAAGTCGACTCTGTTAACCACAATGGCGCAGGCGCAAGCTGGTGGAATGCAAGCAGTCCGACCAGTCAAGGAAAGCGACATTAAGAACGATCAGCATGATATCAGGGTCCTAAACGATCTTGCGACAAAAGCGAATGCCGTTTATCAATCCGCTGGCGTAATGGATACCAAGGATTTCGCTAACGCTTTGGGCGTTGCTCGGTATCTATCGGATCATCCGAACACAACCTCAGATTCTCTTATCAATTCCGCAGTGCTCGCCGGGCTTAGTCCCGCGGCTCAAAAGTATGTGATCAACACTCTGTCATTGCGCGAATCCTCGATGGGTTTGCAAAAGGTCCTCACCGGATCGGCCCGCAGCAATGAGACTCAGTTGCGAGCCCTGCTCGCGACTTTGCCCGGACTCGAGGGTAACGGCGCAATTTCCAGACAGAAGCTAGACGCGTTTACTCAGAATGTTGACCTGCTCCGGCAAGGTATTCCACGAATACCGGGAATGGATGTGGTGCCAGTACAGCGCGGCAATGGAAGCCAAAGCCTAAGTCCAGGGCAGGTGCAGGTAACCGATCCATCTGGCGGTGTGCATACGTTTCCAGATCAAAATTCGGCGGACAATTTCAAACGCCTAGCGGGAATCAGATAGATGTCCACAGCGACCGTCGATTACGATGCACTGGCTAAGCAGGCTGGCGCCCTCTCTGCAGGATCATCCACATCACAGCAAGGCAGCGTCGACTATGCCGCACTCGCGAAACAAGCAGGTGCCGTCAATTCCGAAGCGCCTGGTTCCAACCAAAACTCCAAACAGAGTTTTTGGGATTCCGTAAAATCCGTCCTCGCTCCGCGTGATCCGATGTCGATGCCGGGCGCTCAACGACCTTCGGGCGCGATGCCGGGATCATTCGAGGGCCATCCCGAAAATGTTGGTGAGTATGTTCCCGCCACAGCGGGCCAGGCTTACAGTGGAGCGAAAGACATGCTGCAGGGAAACATCGCGAAAGGCGGTACTCAGATGCTGAGTGCTGTTAGTAATGCGATGTTGCCGGCTGCTCCGTTCGTCGCGGCCGCTGCTCCCGTAGCAACCGCAGCAAATGCGGCAATTGGTTACGGCGCTGGTAAGGTTGCCAAAGGCGCTGCAGCTCTCTTAGGCGCAAACCCCGAGCAGCAGGAGTTCTCCGAAGCACTCGGAAGTTACGCCTTGCCGATGGCAGGAACAGCCCTACTTAACCGAGTCGGGCCCGGGGCCGCGCGAGTGCTCAACAATGCAGTTGTGCGGCCGGCTGCCAAAGACTTTCAGTTTGGCAAAAATCCTTCTGGTGCTCTCGCGCAAGAAGGCATTGTCGCAGGATCTCGAGAGGGCGCATTGCAGCAAGTCACCGCCAAGAAACAGGAACTCGGACAGCAGATCGGAGACGCGCTCAAAAATTCTGGTGCGGGAAACACTATCGACGTCGCCCAGGCCGTTGAAGATCCCATTGATACAGCCATTCGAAAGGCGGTAATGCAGGGCGATCAGGGGCTAGTCGATCAGTTGACGGCTGTAAAGCAGCGCTGGACTCATACCTTTTCGCAAGATGCGCAAGGAAACGTAGTGCCAACCGCGCGCCTGCAGTCGCTCAGCCCGGCAGCGGCTCACGATCTAAAGTTGCGAATCGGAAACGATACGAACTGGTCCCCTCTAACTAACCCATACGCGGACGCACTGAATAAATTGCAAGTGAAGGTTTACGGAAACCTGAATGATGCGATCGGCAGCGCCGTGCCCGGTGTACGGTCACTGCAGGGAAGGTATGCCAATCTGCTCACCGCTCAGAAGGGATTGCAGCGGGCCAGCTTGAATGAGATGCGAGCTCCGGCACCTTCGGGAATGAGCATCATGACGAGTCCAATCACTACGCCGCTCGGAACTGTCGGCGCTACCACTCTTGCGGCCGGTGCCGTTAGAAACACCGCCCCTCTCACTACTCCACTGGTGCCGCGTGTCGGTTTGCTCGGCAACCAAGAAAATAACCAGCAATGAGCTGTTTCCGGTGTCCCCGAGAATGGAGCTTAAATAATGGGAAGTCCGAACTTTTCTAATCCGAATCCCGACCTCATTCAATCAATAGAGCGACTCAACGCAGACAAGCTGGCGTCAGCACAAGCCCGGTCCCACCTTGCCCAGGAAGACGCTAATAACCTTGAAGCGTCCATTGCCGCTCAACGCGAATTGGCGAAGGGAGTCATACAGGACCAGGTCGACGCCTCGATGGGAAACGCAAGGCTTCGCTCAGAACGTCGCGGGGCAGAAGTATTGTCGCGCGGTATTGAGTTGATGGAAAGATTTCCAGCCCAAGACTTGAATCACTTATCCGACCTGCCGCTCGAAGGGCATCGCGCCATTGTCCGGAACCTGCAAGAAGGCGAAGCCGCATTTGAGGACTTGAATCACTATCATCCCGACCTCGCGCAGCAAATCGCAATTGCTCAACCCGCCGCATCTGGCCCCCCGGCATGGATCGTTGACAATCCGGACGGGACGTTTTCGGTGAAGCTGCAAACGGGCGAAATTTTCCCTGGCTTCAAACAGGGAGAGAGCAGGGAAGCACTTCTCAAAATTGCAGAGAGCAAAGTGCAAAGCCGACGCCATTACGAACAAAAAGAAGCCGAACTAACAGCCAGGTACGGGAACAATGGCCACCAGCAAATTCAGCCCCCGCAATCCACAGCGCAACCGGGCCAGCTTGAACAACCGCCAGAAAATGAAAATTTTGGCGACTGGGTAGCGAACGAACAAGCTCGCGCCTTTGGTTACAGAGACAAACAAGAAATGGTTTCCGACTGGCGCGAAAAAGAACAACTGCTCGAGACTTTCAAAAATCAGCAGACCGTATCGGAGTTTTTCATGAACCATCCGGAGTATCCGAACACAGAACAGGCCAATGCAGCGCTTGACGCCATCATCAGCGGCAATGGTTGGAACTGGACGCCTGAAACAATGGGAGCAGCCCACGCATTAGCGGTACAAAACCGAATGTATCAGCCGCTCAGTCGTGAAGAAATCGCAGTTGCGAACGGATACGCTCAACCGACTCCACGGCCCACTCCGCCTCCGATGATCATGGGCGGATCTCCGGACGCGCAGCAATCGACGCAAGGCCCGTGGGAGATGCCGCTCGACCAGCTTCGAAAGCAGGCACTCCAAGCCGGAAGAGCTGGAGAGAGGTAAATCCGAATTGAAGACGACCGCTCAGAAGATAGACACGGTGTTTTCTCCCAAGGCGAAGGGCAACGCAAAGATCACACTGCCGCTTGCTGACATGTGGATGTTGGTCGATTGGGCGCTCGCCGGTCTATCGGGAGTCGTTTACAAGATGCATCTTTCGAATGGGGGCAATAGGGAGCCAGAGGTGCTGGTACACGGCTATGCGGAACGGCTGGGACTCAGACCGCCGCGGAATGGACCGCCGCAAGCAAAGCCGATCGCAGCCAAAGAGCCACTTAGCGAAACTGCGAAGCTAGCCAGTCAACCTTCAGAATGGGGGAAACGTTATGGCCCAAAAACGGAAGTACTACCAATCGATGGCAGAGAAAATTGACAAGGGCGTGAGTCCGCGGGAAGTGTTGCTGGACGCGGGCTACAGTCCG
>JAOAPI010000180.1 GCA_025462865.1 Candidatus Sulfotelmatobacter sp.
GTATCTACAGGGTGATGACAGCATCTAGCAAAGAGGCCGTTCGTCGGGCCGTGGACGACCCAAACGAAGCTAACCTGTCAGCGGCATCCAAGGCTTTTGGGAAAGGTTCGTACTTCGCATCCTAGAGAGGAACTTGAAGGAGTTCCGATGAATCCAGACAGTTACAACTTCAAGGCTGAATGCCCTGAATGCGAAACACGACGCTCGGTCTCTTGCAGTCGCGCTCAGGTGAAGACGGGACAGCCCGTCAAAGTTTATTCAATCCAATGTGACCACAACTGGTCTCTCAGTCCGGAAGATAGCAAGAAACTACGCGAGAACATGACTACTTGGGAAAAAGTAAAGTGAAAGCGTCGTGGTGTAGACTTGGGCTTCTGGCCTTCCTGCTAGCGACAGGCGCTCGCTCCCTGTCTGCTCAATCCTGCGGAGTTAAACCACCACCACCTGTTGGTTGCAACGATAAGACCGCTACATGCGTTTGCAATGAGCATAACGAATGTGGCTGGACTTGGGCGTGCGGGTCTTCAGGCGGTGACGATGGTAGCGCTGAACTCGGGCATACGGTCGGAACGGCTGTGGGGAACTCGATTATGACGGCCAGAATCAATCGCGGAGTAAAGAAATATTGCAAAGCGCATTCGGGCGAACCATACCACTGGACTATGCCTGATGGGAAAGTTGTGCGCCGAGGAATCTGCCCCACAGCGAAAGACCACTGATAATTTCAGTGCCAGATTGCCCGCTCTTGCTATGCTGTATTAAGATCAATTACCTTGACACGGTAGAGGTCGCTGGTTCGAGTCCAGTCGTGCCTACCATTTTTTGATCTGCTTGCCGATCTAATCATGTCTAATCCCAGCATTCCACAATCGCAATCTATCGCTACAACTGCCAACGAACCTAACGAGTCATTCGGGGAGATGCTGTCCCAGTATGAGAAGAGTCATTCGCGCAAGGCCGAAGACGGCGGCAAGCAACTCGTAGGCACGGTGATTGTTGTCACCGGCGACTCCGCATATCTCGACATCGGATTCAAGAGCGAAGGGATTCTTCCGCTGGCGGTCTTGCAAGCGGGCGAAACGCTGAAACCCGGCGACAAGCTGACGGTTTCGGTGAAGGGGCGGGATCCGGAGGGCTACTACCAGGTCACGCGCGCCAAAGTTGAGCGGCCGAAAGACTGGGCGGCGCTGGAGAAGGCTTTTGCCGAAAAGGCGACGATCGTGGGTACGGTGACGGGAGTGATTAAAGGCGGGCTCAGCGTGGATGTGGGAGTTCGCGCGTTCATGCCAGGCTCCCGCAGCGGGGCGAAAGATGCCGCCGAGATGGAAAAGTTGGTGGAGCAGGAAATTTTGTGCCGCATTATCAAGCTCGACGTGGCGGAAGAGGATGTGGTGGTGGATCGCCGATCCGTGATGGAAGAAGAAGAGCGTTCGGCAAAAGATCGACGGTACGCGGAAGTGAAGGAAGGCGATGAGGTGAGTGGCACGGTCCGAAGCATCACCGATTACGGGGCGTTCGTGGATATTGGCGGTGTGGATGCCTTGCTGCATGTGAGTGACATTGCATGGAGCCGAGTTGGGAAGCCTGCGGATGTGCTTTCGGTGGGCCAGCAAATTGAAGCGAAGGTGTTGAAGATCACGAATGATGCCGGGAAGAGGCGAATTTCCGTGGGCATGAAGCAGTTGCTGGCGCATCCGTGGGATGCGGTGGCGGGAAAGTATAACGTTGGGGAACGGGTGCGCGGTGCGGTTACGCGCGTCGCCGAATTTGGAGCGTTCGTTGAACTGGAGCCTGGGATTGAAGGTCTGATCCACGTTTCTGAGATGTCGTGGGGCAGGAAGATGAGGAGCGCCAGCACTTTGGTGAAACCTGGCGAGATCGTGGACGCGGTGATTCTGGGAGTCAACGCGGGCGAACGTCGCATGTCGCTCGGTTTGAAGCAGACGCTGGGGGATCCGTGGGCGGAAGTTGCGGAGCGGTTCGCCGCAGGTTCAGTGATCGAGGGACCCGTGGTCAGCATCACGAAGTTTGGCGCATTCGTGCAGGTTAGCGAAGGCGTGGAAGGCATGATTCACATCAGCGAGATGAGCGCTGAGAAACGGATCAACCATCCGCAGGAAGTAGTGAAGGTTGGGCAGGTGGTAAGAGCGCAGGTATTGGCGGTCGACAGCGAGAAGCGGCAATTGCGACTGAGCATGAAGCAATTGGTTCCCAGCGGGCTGGATGAATACATTGCGGAACACAAAGAAGGCGACGTGGTCACAGGCCGTATGGTCGACGTGGTTGACGGGAACGCGCGCGTGGAGTTGGGTGAGGGGATTCAGGCGAAGTGCCGTATGGATGCGGTGATTGCTGTGCCTGAGAAGAAGCGTCCGAGCGCCTCGCATGTGGCGTCTTCTTTGTCAGCGGCGGAAGCCAGTCCAAAGAGTAATGCGAAGCCGGACTTGTCTTCGCTTGGCTCGATGCTGCAAGCGCGGTGGAAGGGCAACACGTCAGGCAGCGAGGCCAAGCCGGAAGCGGCTCGCGCGGGACAGATTCGCAAGTTTCGCATCGCGAAACTTGATGCGGGCGCCAAAAAGATTGAGCTGGAATTGGCATAGTGGACCGCGCTCGCCCGAGCGCGGTTGAGCCGCCGTTTATCTTTCAAGCTATCTTTCTAGTCTGTCTGCCTAATCTATCTTCCTAATCGGGGCAGCATCCTCGGCAGGGTCCTGAGCGGCACACGTCGCATGGGCGAGAGTGTTGCGGAAGGCCGCATCATGGAAAGGCCGCGGTTCGGCGCGGTCCAATTATTCGTCAGAGAAACGCGGGGATTGATGTGTTGGCGGCTGAGCTGTAGTTGCGCGGCAGGCACAACGATTGACGGCTTGTGATTCCATATCGCAGACACTTGCGCAGGTACGCGGCTTGAGATTTCCGGCCTGCTCACGCTGTAGGGCCGGGCGAGGATGGCACCGGAGCGCGCCGGGCTGTTCGGTATCGCAGCAACCAGGAAATGCCTGCCGGTTCTTGGCATGCCTCCGATTTTATTCCGTAGTGAACTGATCAAGAATGGCTGCGTTCTACGCGGCAACACGGGCACCATTGCCGAATGCGAGAAGCCACCTGACGAAGGAACCGCGCCGGAGGCGACCGTAAGAACTGCTCCGGTTGAGGTGTATGAGACGTTGAAATGCTCCGTGCTGTTGATGCCGATCGTGGAATTTGAGAACGTCCCAGTGACGGTGGCCGCTGTCATGACAGTGAAGGTGGAGCCGATGGTGGGAGTGAAGCCGCTGGCCAGCGTGACCGTCAATGTTCCAGCGAGGCTGGCGGTTCCTCCGACCTGCAGTTGGCTGTATTGTGTGCCCACGGTGGTGCCTCCAATGAATGCGTTCATGGTAGCAGTGGAAAGTTGGGTGTAGTTGCCGGTGATAGCGAGCAGGCCGGCTTTGCCACTGTCGCCGGCGCTAATCGTAGGGGCCGTGCCGGTGCCCCCGACGGTGACGCTGCCACTAAGCTTGCCCACGCCCAAAATTTTTCCGCCGGTGATGCTATTTCCGGCGCTGGCAGTCAGCGTTCCATCCACGGTTGTGGTTCCAGCAGACTGGGTGTAGGAGTTGCCAGCCCCAACGGTCAGGGTGCTGCCGCTGGCTACAGTCACAGAGCCGGAGTTGGTGAAGGCGGCCGAACCAGTGGTGAATGCTCCATTGCCCGTGACGGTGAGAGAGCCGGTGTTGTTGGCGAAGCTTGCCAGACCGTTGCTGGTGCCGTTCAGAATCTTGGCGGTGGTTCCGGTGATGGTGAGATTCGCCGCGTTATTCACAATGTTGGCGCCGGTGAATTCCATAGTTCCGCCGACGGTGTAAGTTCCGCTACCGAGAGTTTTGGTGGAACTGTTGAAGTTGGTCAGGGTGCCGGCAATGGTGAGGGTGCTGCCGCTGTTAACGGTCAACTTACCGTTGTCGGTCAAGTTTCCGACCGTGGTGAAGTTTGCCTTGCTGGCCAGCGTGAAGCTGCCTGCTCCAGTGATAGTCGCCAAGTTCGACAGACCATTGCTGCTATTGGTGGAGTTAACGATCTGGCCGGTGCCGTTCAAGGTGATGTTGGCGGCATCGGTAATAATATTGGCGCCGGCGAATTTCAATTTTCCGCCAACCGTGTATGAACCGCCGGTGAGCGTGTTGGTGGAGCTGTTGAAGTTACTAAGTGCCCCGGCTACGGTAAAAGTGCTGCCGGCATTTGCTGTCAGTTTGCCGTTGTTGGTAAAGCCTCCGACGGTTGTGAAGTTGGCGCCGCTACCGATGGTGAAGCTCCCAGCCGAAGTGATGGTGGCAAGATTCGTGAGCACGCTGTGGCCACCGAAGTCCATGATTTGGGCGCCCGCGCCGGCGAGTGAAATATTTGCTGCGTCGGTAACGACGCTGGTGCCGCTGGCTCCGAATTTTAGGGTCCCGCTCACGGTGTACGTCCCGCCCGTCAGAGTGGTGCCCGAGAAGTTGAGCAAGGCTCCTCCGGCAGAAGTGCCGACCTGCATGGTGTCGCCGGTGGAAACGCTGAGCGTGCCCATATTGTTCAACCCCGCCGAACTGGGCAGGACGAGAAGCGGCGTACTCTGATTCGCCGCGAGCGTTCCGCTGTTCACGATTCCAAGATTCGAAATTGTTCCCGAACCTTCGATAGTGTTGGCGTTGGTGAGGATGAGTCCGCTGGTCGCTCCCGTAATCAGGTTGCTGGCGCTGTTCGATAGAACCACCGTGCCTTTGCCGTTTAGGGTCACGCTATTTCCCAGCGAGAGAGTGCTTCCATTGAGCGCGATGCTGCCTGAGTTAGTGATCGTCCCCTTGAGAGTGGTCGTGGTTCCGGCATTCACGGAGTAAGACCCGGAGTTCGTGACTCCGTTCAATGTAACGGCACCGATTCCTTCAATGAGGCCGCTGTTTGAGCCAATGGCGGTGGTGGTGAGCGTTCCTCCATTGATTACGGTTCCGGTTGTAAGTTGCACCGTTGGATTGACGGTTCCGCCAGTCTCGCCCAGTGCCTCAATGGTGCCGCCGGTGTTATTGAAGGTTCCTGTGAGCACTAGTGTGCCTTGATTCGTTGCCTCGATCGTGCCGGTGTTCGTCATGCCCGAAGTGCCGGGCTGGACTGTCAATGAGCCAGAACTTACCTGCCCGTTGGCATTGATCGTTCCTTGATTCACCAGAGCAAGCGTTCCATTGCCGAGGTTACCGTAGCCGGTAATCGTATTGTTCACATTGGTCAGAGTTCCGGTGTTAGTGGCGCCCACCTGAATTGTGCCGGTGCTGGTCGCGGTGGAATTTCCTAATGTCAGGGTTCCGCCACCGGTCAGGCTGGCAGTGGAACTGCTAAATTTCAAGGTTCCACCGACCACGTTGATGTTTCCTGAATTCGTGACCGCGCCGGTACCGGTGATAGTCAGACTGGCTGGCGTGGTAACAGTGGCAGGAGTGATATTCACCGTCCCCGAGTTGTTCAGGCTGCCGATGCTCATTACATCGCCGCTGCCTTCCACGGTGAGCTGGGCGTTTGCGGCGTTGGTGAAGGTCCCGCTCAAGCTGACTGTGTTGGAGGCACCCAGGAAACCTTCACTAAATGATCCGGAATTGTTCACATTTCCAGTAATAGCAAGCGTGGTCGCGTCATTCACCTGTATGGTTCCGGCGGAGCCAATGGTTAGTGTTCCACCGGTTGGAGTCACGCTGGTTGAGTGGGCGTTCAAAAGGTTTAGGGTTCCCTCCACGCTGGTGAGATGAGCCAACCCGCTGGTGGTGGTGCCGCCGTTCTTCACGTTCAAGTTTCCGTAGAGAGTCAACGTCGATCCTGCGACTACATCGGTGACGCCCTGTCCTCCGCCGGTGATGGTTAAGGTTGCGGCGCTACCGGAGGAGTTGCCGATCTGCAAAACACCGGAGTTGCTGAGAGCATTCACGTTCACCTTGTCGCTACTAGTGTCCAGATTCGTTTGCGCGCCGGCGGCATTGGTGAAGGTGCCGCTCACGTTGACGGTGTTGGTGCCGCCGGAAAAGCCAGTGGAAAAACTTCCGGAGTTGTTGACGTTTCCTGTAATGGATAAGGTGGTTGCCGATGCGATCCCGTTCGAGACGCCGAGTGATCCGCCGCTTGCAATGGTCAACGTCCCGCCATTTGGCGTGATCGTATTCGTCAATCCATTGTTCAGGCTCAACTGGCCTTCGACACTAGTGAGGTTGGATAAAGCGTTGGTGACGGTGGTGCCATTCTTTACGTTGAACGTCCCATCGACATTGAACACGGAGCCTTTCACGGCGTCGGTGACGCCTTGGCCACCTCCGGTGATGTTCAGGGTCGCACCACTGACAATGGTCAATGTGCCCGAGTTACTCAGCGCACTAACATTCATCACATCGCCGGCGCTATTTACTATCAGTTGTCCTCCGGAATTGTTGGTGAAGGTGCCGCTGATGGTGGCGGTGTTGTTGCCGCCGGAAAAGCCCGTCCTGAAAATACCCGAGTTGTTGACGTTGCCGGTAAGTGAAAGTGCTGTGCCGCCTTCCAAGTCGAAAGTTCCGGTGTTAGCAACGGTGAGCGTTCCACCAGTCGGCGTAATTGCGTTGGTAGATTTTCCATTATTGAGAGCTAAAGTGCCCTCGACGCTGGTCAATTTTGCGAGGGCACTTGTTGTAGTGGTGCCGTTTTTAACATTGAAGGAGCCGGTAATCGTGTCGGTGGAACCGGCGGCTATGTCGGTGAGCCCGTTGCCGCCGCCTGTAATGGTCAAGGTTGTCCCGGTTGAGACAGTCAGGGTTCCGGAATTGGTGAGAGCACTTACATTTACGGTGTCGCCAGTACTTTGAAGCAGCAACTGCGCTCCGGAATTATTGGTGAAGGTTCCGTTGACGGTAACGGTATTGTTACCGCCGGAAAATCCGGTCTGGAATATCCCGGAATTGTTTACGTTTCCCGTGAACGTACTGGTACTTCCGCCCTCAACGCTGAGATTAGCGCCGACGCCGTTCGTCGTAGTACCGGTCACGTTCAGGCCGCTTCCCACACCGGAGAATGTCATGGCGCTGTTATTGATGAGCGAACCGCCGCTCTGCACGGTCAGAACGTTCGCTCCGGTGTTGAAATCGAGCGTGCCGCTGTTGGTGAAGGTTCCGCCGCTGGCGATGATTAGAGAGTTACTGCCGGAACTCTGAAGAGTCGCCGAAGTGCCGAGAGTCAGGTCGCTGAGGGTGACACCAAGGTTAAGCGTGACGGTTTCCGCTACGCCATTGCTGATGGTGACGTTATAGGTTTTCCCGCCGCCGTTGTTAGGAACAACACCGCCGCTCCAGTCCGCTCCGGTGTTCCAGTTGCCACTGCCGCCGTTCCAGCTGACGGCAGTTTGCGCCTGCGAGCGAAATCCACTTATGCCCATTAGGACGAATAGAAGCGCAAACATTCTTATGGCTACTGTGAACTTCATTTCACCTCCGGCGGGACGGTTAGTGAGCTTCTGAATTTGGGAGTGAACGTATGAAAACAAATTACCGGGCTCTATCTCGTTCCGGGGAGGAGGAGAGATGCGATAGAAACCGCGCGCAAGCTTACATTTCTGCGCGACATGAACGATATCAAAAGTAATTGGAAAACACTAGAGCCTTCCGGAGATTTTTACGACGGGGCTTGTGAGTTGCAAGTTATTGCAGCCACTTTTTTGTGATTTTGGATCAGATGCTCAAGGTACCAGAACACAGTTGGGTGAATGGTGCTCAACGCACACGAGGTTCTTCTGGTAAAGGGTGTTATTAGGTTCGAGCTTTCGGGCCAGCTTTATTTCCGTGGCGGCGCCGTCGGTGTCGCCCGTTTTCGCCAAAGCAACGCCCAAACCGTTGTGGACCGCCGCAGTTCCGGGAATGAGTCCGGCGGCTCTGCGGAAAGAAGACACAGCCTCGACATACTGCCGCTTTCCGAAATAATCGCAGCCAAGTTGATAATGGGCCGCGGGCATATCCGGCTCGAGTCGAAGCACGTGTTGCAACTGCACAATGGATTCGTCAAAGCGGCCCAGGCGGCGCAGGGCCAGGGCATAGTCGAAATGCGCGGTAAGATTTTCGGAATCCATTGCGAGCGCTTCTTTGATTTTTGCCAGACCCTGCCCTGTGTGGCCTTCCTGCACCAGTGACAAACCTTCATTGGCCAGCGCCAGAACCTGCTGGGCTTCTTTTTCTTTGTTCCCAAGCTGTTCACTGATGGTGGCTTCTTTAGCGGCCTCTTCCGGTTTGCCCGCACGGCGCAGGGTGCGGCTCAGTTGATAGTGCACTGCACTGTCAGCCGGCAGGAGCGCCGCCGCGCGGCGCAATTCCTGCACAGATTCTTCGAACTTACCTTCATCGCGCAAGGCCAGACCTAAATCGCGGTGTGCCGCGCCAAGATTTGGTTCGAGCTTGAGCGCCTGGCGTAATTCGACTTCGGCCCGATTGATCTGCAATTGATTTGTCTGCGATGGGCTGGACTGAGCCACCTTCAACAGCGTGGTGCCCAAATCCTGGTGTAGTAGCGCGCTCTTCGAATCAAGCGCGAGCGCTTTGCGAAATGTTGCTTCCGCCTTTTGAAAATCGCCTTCGAAACTGTAAATTTCACCTAGTTCGCGCAAAGCGTCAGGCTGCTTGCTATTTAAACGCAAGGACGCAAGGTAGGCTCTGGTGGCCTCGGCCCTGCGATCGGCTCTTGCCAGGAGTTTGGCCAGAGACAGCCAATTTTCGAAATTCTTCGGGGCCAGTTTGATGGCGAGCCGAAGCTGCTTTTCGGCAGATGTTTGATCGTGCGCTTCGGACAACATATCGCCGAGGAACCTGCGGTAATCGGGATTTTGAGGATCGAGATCGCAGGCTCGCGCCATTTCGGCCGCGGCATCGTGGGGACGACGTACGCGTACATAGGCCTGCGCCAGGTCGTTATGCACCGCGGCTTGCTGCGGGCGATTCGCGACTGCCTTCTCGAAAAATGGTATGCTTTCCGCGAATCTGCCTTGTTTGAAGATCGCCACACCGAGGTTGGTCACCGCGTCAATGTTGGACGAATCTGCCTGTACAGCCTGGCGGAACTGAGACTCAGCCTCCGCGGGACGGTCCTGCTGCATGAGGCGAATTCCTTCGGTGTTCAGTTGCTGGGCTCGGTAGCCGGAGGTGATCTGCGGCAACGCAAATCCCGGCAGCGCGACGGCGGGCATTGCAACTGCGAAGATCAGCGCGAGCAACCTGGACATAGTGAAGTGAAAACAATTTCTAACACAGAAGGATGAGTTTCTTATGATGAGGAATCAGCAGGGAAGTGCCGCCATCCAGATCGTCTGGGTAGTGGCGGGGATTGTGGTGATTGTTGCAGCGCTGTTGTTCATCCGGAGCACCGGGCCCGCCGCGCCGGTGACGTTCACCACGCCGTACCAGGCTGTACTGCTGACGAATGGTTCGGCCTATTTTGGCAAGCTCGAACGGTACGGTACGCCGCAGCCTGTGCTGAGCGAGGTCTATTACATCGTCAGCCAAACCAATCCCGAAACCAAGCAATCGAGCAACGTCCTGGTGAAGCGTGGCAAGGAACTGCACGAGCCAGACCGCATGTATCTCAATCCGAACCAGATTCTTTGCGTGGAGCCGGTGGGCACGAACTCAAAAGTGGCCCAGTTGATTGCCCAGGCGCAAACGCAGCGCTAAATCCGAGGAGACGCGGCTATTTAATAGGGAACGAGGCGGTACAGGAATGCCGATTTTCCACGCCTCCAACTCCATTTCGCGCGCATCCAAAAGGATCAAGCGGCGATTCAAAGTAAACCAAATGCTGCTGAGAGGATTCATGCGCTCGCTTACTAATTCTTCCTTCCAGATTGCTGCCACAGTTTTACTTCCCGCACTCTTACTATTCGCAGATACCGCAAATACGCAGTTTCACGATGCACCGGCTTCGACTAAAGCGAACAAAAATCCTTATGAAGGGAACAGTGTAGCGGCGCAAGCCGGCAAACGGTTGTATGCGCGCAATTGCCTTTCGTGCCACGGCAAGCAGGGGAAGGGAACCGGCAACGTACCTTCGCTGGTGGATCCAAAACTCGAGTCGGTAACGCCGGGCGAAATATTTTGGTTCATCACTAAGGGAGACAAGGACAACGGAATGCCTTCCTGGGCGGCTCTGCCGGTGAAGCAGCGCTGGCAGATCATTACCTTTGTGAGGTCCATGGGCACGCCGGGAAGTGCGCAGGAAACCAGCGCGCCCGTGGCGGACACGAGCACGGCTAAGTTGAAAGCTCCGCCGCCGAAGCCTCCCTTCACCGATTTCCGCTACGAAAAGCCGGGCACGGTGCACAAAATTACGGTGAATGATCTGCCACAACCCTTCGCCACGCCATCCGCCGACAACGGCGCAGAAGTGGTTGCGAGGCCGGAAAATGTGTGGCCCATAGCGCCCCCAGGATTCAAGGTAGAACTTTTTGCCGCGGGATTGGACGGTCCCCGTTTTTTGCGCACGGCTCCCAACGGCGACATTTTTCTCGCTGACAGCGAAAGTGGGCGCATCCGGGTGTTTCGTGGAATAACGAGCGATGGCAAGCCCCAGCAGGCGGCAGTTTTCGCAAGTGGTATGAAGCGTCCCTATGGCTTGGCGTTTTATCCTCCGGGTCCTGATCCGCAGTGGCTGTATGTGGGAAACACCAACGAGCTAGTGCGGATCCCTTATCACAATGGCGACTTGACGGCGAGCGCTGTCCCCGAGCATATCGCCGATCTTCCGGGAGGAGGACACTGGACACGCGCGGTGGAATTTTCGCAAGACGGCAAAAGAATGTTTGTCGGAGTAGGTTCGGCATCGAACGTCGATGATCCGGAGACCACGCCGCGGGAGAAAAATCGCGCCGACATTCTGGTGTGCGATCCTGCGAACTGCAATTTGAGTGTATACGCTTCCGGCATTCGCAACGCCGGAGGTGGGATTGCGATCGATCCGCAAACCGGCGAACTGTGGTGCTCGGTGAACGAGCGCGACGGACTGGGCGACAATCTTGTTCCCGATTACATCACTCACGTGCAGGAAGGTGGTTTCTATGGCTGGCCCTGGTGGTACCTCGGCGGGCACCAGGATCCGCGGCACAAGGGCAAGCACCCTGAGTTGAAAGATAAGGCGATTGTGCCCGACGTCCTGCTCCAAGCGCATAACGCATCTTTGCAACTTACTTTTTATGAAGGCAAGCAATTTCCCGCCGAATACAAAGGGGATATTTTTGCTTCCGAACACGGCTCCTGGAATAAAGCAGTGCGCGTGGGCTACGAAGTGATCCGGGTTCCACTGCATCAGCGGGGGGATGCCAGCGGCGAATATGAAGATTTTCTCACTGGCTTTGTGCTGCCTGATGGCAACGTGTGGGGACGTCCGGTGGGCGTGACGGTGGCTCCCGATGGGTCACTGCTGGTCAGCGACGACGGATCAAACTCGATTTGGAGAGTGAGCTATCAGGGGAAGTGATGGCGTCATGCCGAGGCGTGGGCGAATCGATTTGATGGCAGCGACGTAAACGGAAAAGCAGGTCAGCAGTTATTCAGGCTTTGCCAAAAACACATTCAACAGCAGCATGATGACAGAGCTAGCTAGTGGAACAAGCAATCCGTACTTAAGATTGCCCGATACGGTTGAAGTGTAGCCGATCAGCCAGGGGAGCGTGGCTCCGCCTGCGCCGGCGAGGGCGAACATTACTCCCGCGATTCTCGACGCGCCTGCGCCGAATTTGCGCGACAGCGTGGCGATTGCGATGGGAAAAATAGAGGAAAGTCCAAGTCCGGCGAGGGCGATCGCGAGCGCGACAACGGAAAGATTTCTGGCGGCTAACAGCCCGGCGACTCCTACAGTGCTCAGCGCCAAGCCATATTTTGCGAGCGTTAGTTCGCGCACAGTCCGTAACAATAGCGGTGCGATCAGGCGACCTAACAGCAGGGCGGCCCAGAAGAATGACGGCATCAGAATCCACATGGTGCCGGCTCCGGACTCAATGCGGCGCGCATAGGTTGCTGTCCATCCACCCAACCCCGCTTCCGTGCCGACGTATAGAAAAAACAGCGCGCCCAGGATCGGCACCCAGCGACTTCGCCATAAACTTACTGGCATTTTGCGGTCGGCATTTTCGGATGCTGAAGCGATATCAGGAAATGAAACTCTCGTGAGGCTAAGCGCGACGAGGACCAGCATTGCGGCGACGCCGTACAACAGATGAGAACTTCGATGCGCACGCAACATTGCGGATATCAAGAAGGGACTGACCGCCGCGCCGATTGTCCAGGAGAAGTTCACGAGGCTCAAGGACGCTGCGCGCTTCTCCGGATTCAGTTCTGAAACGAGGAGGTTGGTAGTTGGGATGGTGAAACCTAAGCCAACTCCGAAAGTGAACGTCGCGAAGATGCCCGACACCCACGTTGCTGCCAGAAGCATTACCGATCCCCATGCCATCAGTGCCAGTCCGAACATAAGAGAGATGCGGTGATGGCGGCGCGTCATCAAAGAACTCGATCCCCATACACCCAGCATCGAACCGCCAAACTGCGCCATGAATAAATATCCCGCCCGCTCATCGCTAAGACCCCATCGCGCCGACAATACGGGAAGCATCGGCCCCAACATTGTGTTGACCACGCCAGTGAGGATGAAGCCAGCGTGCAGTAGCGCCGGTAATCGCGGGCTGCCGGCTTGCGGGTGCGGGTGTTGGACTGCTTGGGGCATTGGATTTAGTGTTTGCATGCAATCATCGATGCGAAGTCACCTCGCTTGAAGGTTCCGTGTTGCCGTACCAATTCATCTCTGAGATTATGCCTGCGTTAGGTTTCGTGATGAACGGAGTCTGATCCCATGCTCGAACTATTTCGCTTCCTGCGGACATTATTATTTTGCATTTGTTTATTGGGGCAGGCTGGCATTGGCCAAACCGCACCGCTTCTAACTAATATCGATGGCCGTCACACCAGCAGCCTGGACGGCCAGTGGCACACGATTGTAGATCCTTACGACACTGGATCGTTGGACTATCACAATCAGCCGCTCACCAACAAGAACGCGTTCTATAAGAATTACAAGCCGGAGTCGAAGGCCGATCTGGTTGAGTACGATTTCGATACTTCCGCGTACCTTCAGGTTCCGGGCGACTGGAATACGCAACGCGATTCGCTTCTTTTTTATGAAGGCACTATTTGGTATGAACGTTCTTTCGATTACACCAAGCCAGCCGGGAAAAGATTATTTGTGCACTTCGGCGCCGCTAATTATGCCGCTTCCGTGTATCTGAATGGCAAGGAACTCGGCCAGCATCAGGGTGGCTTCACTCCCTTTGATTTTGAGATAACGGGCGAAGTGCGTCCGCACAATAATATCCTCGTGGTCAAAGTCGACAATAGGCGACGAGCCGATCAGGTTCCCGCAGTCAATTCGGACTGGTGGAACTATGGAGGACTCACCAGGCCGGTAGCGTTAGCCGAGGTTCCTGAAACTTTTATTCAGGACGACTTTATTCAGTTTGAAAAAGGTTCGACGCATCGCATTGCGGGCTGGATGCAACTCAACGGTACGCACCTGGAGCAGAAGATTACGATTCGCATTCCAGAAGCCGGCCTGAGCAAGTCGTTTCGGACGGACGCCAAGGGTCACGCAGAATTTTCTTTTGAGGCCGACCTCACTCCGTGGTCGGCCGAGAATCCCAAGCTTTACAAAGTCGTGGTTACGAGCGAAACCGACGAACTGACCGATCGCATTGGCTTTCGATCGATCGAAGTACGCGGCACAAACATCCTGCTCAATGGTAAGTCTGTTTTCCTGCGCGGCATCAACCTGCACGAAGAAGCGCCGACAAGGCCGGGCCGGGCCTGGAGCGAAGATGACGCGCGAACTCTTCTGACGTGGGCCAAGGAACTCGGCTGCAACTTCGTGAGACTCGCCCATTATCCGCACAATGAAGCCATGTTACATGTAGCGGACGAGATGGGAATTATGGTGTGGGCGGAAGTTCCGGTTTACTGGACGATCGACTGGGGGAATCCGTCGACGCTGAACAGTGCCAAGAATCAGTTGAGCGAAATGATGGCGCGCGACCAGAATCGCGCGTCTCTCATCATTTATTCGGTTGCAAATGAAACGGTAATCAGCGATGCGCGCAACTTATTCTTGAGACAACTGATTAGGGAAGCGCGTTCCGCCGATCCAACTCGGTTGGTATCCGCTGCGCTTCAGGCACGCGAGCACGATCAAGCCAATCAGATATCGATGCGCGTCGATGATCCAATCGCAGGCGACCTCGATGTGATCGGAATCAATGAATACATCGGCTGGTATTCGCATGCGCCGGCCGACGCCGACACGACGGAGTGGACATCGGCTTTCGAAAAGCCCTTGATCATGAGCGAATTTGGCGGCGATGCGCTGTTTGGCTATCACGGCGATGCTGGAACCCGCTGGAGCGAGGAGTATCAGGAGGATCTCTATCGCCATCAGATCACCATGATGAAGCGCATTCCTTTTCTAACTGGAGTTGCGCCCTGGGTTCTGAAAGATTTTCGTAGTCCGCGAAGGACGCTTCCGCGCTTTGAAGATTATTTCAACCGGAAAGGTCTGGTTACGACGCAGGGCGAGAAAAAGAAAGCGTTCTTCGTCTTGCAGCAATTTTACCGAGAGTTGCAGAGTCGCGCCCAACGTTAAGAGGCTACGTGGCAGCTTTTGGCGCGACCGCGCTGGATTCGCGTACGACGAGAACGGGCTCAATTGCGATTTCGTCGGGATATTTTCTCTCACTTTCGATGCGCGCAATTAATGTTTCAGCCGCAATCTCGCCCATCTTGCCGAGGGGTTGCCGCACGGTTGTGAGGCTGGGACTGTTGAATGCGGCGCTTTGAATATCGTCGAAACCGACGACGGTTACGTCTTGCGGGACACGCAAGCCCGCCTCCTGAAAGGCACGGATAGCGCCGATGGCGGAAATATCGTTGTAAGCAAACAGAGCAGTGAATGGTTTCTTGCGGCTCAGCAGTTGCTTGCCGTAAGGGTAACCCAACTGCGGCGAGGGGTCGTCGATTTCAATCTGCACAATAAGTTCCGGGTCCATTTCAATGTGAAGGCGTTTGGCAATCTTGCAAATTGCGCTCCAGCGGTCTTCGGAATCGGAGCTGAGCGGGTTGCCCTTCATGAACGCAATTCGCTTGTGCCCAAGTTCTGAAAGATGCCGCAGAGCGATGAGTGCGGCGTGTTCGTGATCGAGCACAATGTTGGTGACTCCGCGCAAACGCCTGTGCCCGGCGACCGCGACAGTAGGCAGCGACAGGCCATGGGGCAGGCTGGTGTCGACCGTAATAAATCCTTCAACGCCTCGTTCGACCAGCATGTCGGTGTATCTCTCGAGCAATGCCATATCGTGGCGATGGATGACGGTAAAGAAGAAATATTCCTTCTCCCGCAGGTAAGATTCGATTCCGCTGATTACAAGGGATCCATAGGCGTCTCCGATTTCCTCGGCGACAACTCCAATGGTGTAGGTGCGTTTGCTGCGCAAGGAGCGAGCATAAAAATTTGGCCGGTAGTCGAGGTCGCGGGCGGCCGCGATAATGCGGCTCTTGGTGTCCGCTGGAATGGCGCGCGCAGCAGGCGTGTCGTTCAGCACCGCCGAAACCGTTCCTGGCGTCAGACCAACCTTGGCGGCAACCGATTTCAAGGTGACGCGTTTCGAATTATTAAGATCCAACCTTGCCATTCGTTCGCCTAATTTCGATACGAGCCAACTCCAAATGCATCCGTTTCAGCGTTGCCCATTGTAGCGGACGAGAGTTAATAGAAGTTGAAGATTGTGACAAGCGGCGAAACAGACATGTCGCTGCTGTCTTTCAAAAAGGCGAACCTCTCTTTCTTTTGTTCTTCCCTTGTTTGTGATTCTTTCCTACAATAACGTTTTTGTTGAGGTAACGTGATATGTCTTCAAGCTTGGCCGGTTTGGCGAATCTGTTTTTCCGGAGGGTGCATGCGTTTCTGTCTGCGTAGGCGCGGAGTTATTTCATTTCTTCTTTTCTGTGCAGTGACAGCGTGGGCAGGAGACGGTATTCCCAAGGTCGCATGGAAGCGTCCGCTGGGAGAACCACTGGCGAATGCCGGCACGCGCAAGCCTGCTTTGGCAGCGAGCATTATCGATGACGGCTACTGGCAGGGGGCGCCTGTCGGCGGTTTCGGCGCCGGGACTTTTTCCCGAACCTATCGCGGAGATTTTGCGCGCTGGCATTTGAAAGCGGGAGTGCACAAGTACGAAACGGTTTACGCAAACCAGTTTGCTTTGTATGAGAAGTCAGAGGGCAGCGCGGAATCAGTCGCGCAGGTGCTGGTTAACGATCATCCCAAGAGTGGCGAATTGAGTTCGTGGAAATGGGACTATCCCGTTGGCGCCGGCGATTACTACGCGCTCTATCCCAAATCCTGGTACGACTACCGTTGGGATAAGTTTCCGGCGCATGTCACGCTTGAACAGTTCTCTCCAATTATTCCGGAGAATTATCGCGAGACAAGTTATCCCGTCGCGGTGTATCGATGGCACGCAGAAAATCCCACTGACCACGCTGTGACCGTCTCCGTACTTTTTTCATGGACGAACATGCTGGGTTGGCTGCGCTATCCGTCAATTGATTTCAAGAATTCGACCAATGCGGGTAACGAAAATCGGATGGTGACGGAATCGATGGGCGAAGCGGGAACGATGAAAGGCATCGTCTTCGACCGGCACCGCCCCTCGGGGGTCCAGAATGACTGGGACGGACAGTTCGCGATTGCCGCATTGGAATCTCCCGGCGTCGAAGTCTCGTATCAGACGACCTTCGCTACGAACGGCAACGGCGAAGAAGTCTGGGCGCCGTTTGCGAAAGACGGAAGGCTCGCAAATAGCGACGAAAGATGGATCAGCAGTGGCGAAGTTCTCGGCGGCGCCATTGCGGTACGTTTCACGCTTAAGCCCGGCGAAAAACGAGTGGTGCCGATGGTCGTTGCCTGGGACTTACCGCTGGCCGAGTTCGGTGAAGGCCGAAAATGGTACCGGCACTATACGGATTTCTTCGGAACGTCCGGCACCAATGCCGCGAAAATCGCCGCCGAGGGTTTGAAGAAGGCTGCGTCATGGAGCGATGCGATCGATGCCTGGCAGGCTCCTTACGTGAGTGACGAGAGCAAACCGGCGTGGTATCGCGGTGCGCTTTTCAATGAGCTTTACATTCTTGCAGACGGCGGATCGTTTTGGGGACGACCCGTGGATGCGGACCCGAAGACTCATGCTTCGTTCGCGTTCATGGAGTGCTTCGACTATCCCTACTACGCCACGCTCGACGTGCGTTTCTACGGCTCGGTGCCTTTGGCAAAGTTCTGGCCTGAGATCGACAAGCAGGTGATGCGACAATTTGCCGATACCGTTCCTCGTGAACAGTCCGACAAGATGTTGTGGGAGTGGAAGTCAGCGCAGGAGGGTAAGCACGTCTTTCGAACTCGCAAGGTGAGAGGCGCGGTCCCGCATGATTTGGGCGCGCCTAGCGAAGATCCATTTTTCAAACCCAACCAGTTCAGCTGGCAGAACACAAACGGATGGAAAGACCTGAACAGCAAGTTTGTGCTGATGGTGTATCGCGATTACGTATTCACGGGGCGCACCGATAAAACATTTCTCAAATACACTTGGCCGGCTGTGCAGGAGGCGCTGCAGTATTTGCGTCAGTACGACCACGACGGCAGCGGGCTTCCGGAGAACGATAACTATCCAGACCAGACGTATGACGTTTGGGTGGTTCGCGGGGCAAGCGCTTACTGCGGAAGCCTGTGGCTCGCCGCGTTGCGGGCAGCCGAAGAAATTGCCAAAGAAATGGGAGACACTGCGTCGGCGACAAAATATCGCGAACTCTTTATCAAGAGCCAGGCCAGCTACATCAAGAAACTCTGGAACGGCGAATATTTTCGTTACGACATGCTGAGTGAATATAAAGACGACATTCAGGCGGACCAACTCGCGGGACAGTGGTACGCGAATCTTACCGGGCTAGGGGATCTGGTTCCGGTCGAGATGCAAGTGAGTGCGCTAAAGAAAATTTTCAATTACAACGTGATGAAGTTCGGCAACGGCGACATGGGTGCTGTCAACGGCATAGCTCCCGACGGCTCAATCATCAAGACCAACGAGCAAGTGCAGGAAGTCTGGACCGGCACAACTTTCGGTGTTGCCGCCTTGATGCTGAGCGATGGCTTAAAAGACGAAGGCTATCGAACAGCGTGGGGCGTCTATCACGTGACGTACGAGACGAAAGGCTATTGGTTCCGAACGCCGGAGGCTTATGAAGAGGACGGCCTCTATCGCGCGTCGATGTACATGCGTCCGGCGGCCATCTGGGCGATGGAGGAAACTCCTCTGCGCACGAAGTGAATTGATTTCATTCGTGTGAGAAGGTCATGGTGATTTTTTCCTGTCGCCCGGCGCTGCAACCTTGAGCCGCTCTTCACGGGCGGCGTCATTTCCCGGATCCATTTTCAGCACCTGGTCCAGCAATTCCAAAGCGGCTTTCTGATCTTTCAACAATAAATCGATGTGTGCAAGATCCAGGTACGCGGGCGTGTAATACGGTTCTATTTGAATCGCTTGCTTGTACAACTCCATTGCAGCGGTCACTTGTCCTTCCCGCATTCGCAAGGCAGCAAGATGAGTTCGCACTTCCACGGACTGCGAGCCGAGATCAATCGCTTTTTGCAAAAATTGCGCGGCGTGTGCTGCTTCTCTCGGCCGGGCAAACTCAAGAACAAGGCCATAGGCGGCCTGGACCTCGGCATCGTTGGGAAGTGCGGCGGCAGCTTGCTCTAGCGCCGCCAATCCTTTCTCACCAAGCTCCGGGTAATGTCCGGCAACCTGCGCATAAGCCAGAGCCCGGTTGCGCAAATCAGTTTGAGTCGCGGCTGAATCGGAAGGCTTTGTGTCGGAGATTAAATCCAATACCGCCGCTGATGAACCTGGCTGCAACGCCGCGGGAGTTTCCGACTGAGTCCGCAGAATACGGTGATCGGTTATGGACGAGTGCCCAATGTTTTCCGTCGGCTGCTTCGGCATGTGGCACGAAATGCAGTTGTCCGGTGGGGAGGTCGCCTGCCGCTGCGGCTGTGGGGCGCGGCAAGTGCTCGCGGCGTGGCATGTTAGACATCGGCCGCGGAAAAAATCAACCGCTTCGTCGCCGTGAAGTTGAACATGAGGATCGTGACAGGAGATGCATCCGAGGCGGCCGTTGCTTCCGGCCCAGCACCGGCTCATCTTCATTTGCTCAAACTGATCGAGCGCGACGAAATGGTTACCCTTGATCGTTTGGGGGACAGAAAATATTGCAACCACATCGCCGAGCGGCGTTCCCGGCCGGAAGTCGAGATAATTCTTCGCTGGCTGAAGTACGCGCGCATCTCCGGCAAGATGACATTGCGCACAGACGTCGTCTCGAATCTCGTTGCGCAGGTTCCGGGGGTTCACGATCGATACGTCGAGCGGTCCTTCGTCGGCTGGGACTCCGGTGGCAGCTTCCTCGGTGTGCTGCCTCACATGAGTGGCGCCGGGCCCGTGGCAGCGCTCGCACCCAACGGTCAGAAAGCGGAACGGAGGCTGCTGAAATCGGTTGTGGCTTCCGGCAACGAGCTGCGGCATTCCCGTGTGACAGTCAACGCACAAGTCGACGACTCGTCGCGTGAATCCGCGGAAGGTGCCTTGATCGTATCCTGGCGATAAATCCCAACCGCGGATTCGCTCATAGTAGGAGATGGGAGAGACGAAGAGCGAGTCGCCCTTTGCCACCAGATAACTTTTTCCTACATCGCCGGCGCCCACGGCATAAGCGACCTCATAGCTTTGGGAAAAAATAAGGTGGCCCTTGGCATCACTCTCGGATTCTTCGTGAATCATCTTGCCATCGCGCGCGTAAACCGAGTAGGTTCGGTGCGCTGCTTTCGCAACCAAGGTGACGGGTTTCGCCAGTTGACTTAGATCTTCTGCGGAGGGAAGCGAGACGGATCTTCCCATTCCTGTCCGCTTGAACTGTAGATAGATTGAAGCGTGACACTTTCGGCAAGCCTCGTCCCCTAGATATTCGACGCCGGGCTGCGTGTTCAGGTAATGATCGGGCGGCTTTTGTGAAGCTTGAGACGATTGCACGCTCTGCCGTGCTTCCGCAATGCGCAGCCTTGCAGAAATCAAACAGAGCAGGCCGAACGCAGCGAGCCATAACGCGCGAAACGAAATATTGAGTCCGCAGAACGAAAGGAACGACCGGGAGCGCGAATTCATGGAGTCGGAGGAACTTTCGGCGGACGAATCCCCGTTCCTTCCTCGATCGTATAAATCTGATCGACTTCGAGATTGCCGAGACGCTGCAGAAGGCCGCTGGGCCAGGAAATTTCAACACTATCGAGCTTTCTGTTGTTTTCCAGACCAAAGTGCACTCGCAGGTCATTTTGAGAAAGGTAGCTGCCGCCGCCGCGAACCTCGTTGAACTGTACGAGTTTGCCCGAATGCACTGTGAGGCGCGCGCCAATGGCTGCGCGGTTGCTTTTCGTACCCTGCAGATGAAATTCGATCCAGTGATTTCCGCTGGTCAGATGATTACGCAAAAGAGAGGGAGGTTCGCCAACATTCAGAATCAGCGCGTCGATTGCGCCATCATTCCAGATGTCCCCAAACGCGACTCCGCGGCGCGACGCCAGGGGCAAATCCGCGAGATGTGCCGGGGCCGAAGCATTTTCAAATGTTCCGTCGTGCTTGTTCAGATGTAAAAAGAGCGGCTCTTTGTAGCGCGCGCCCTCGCTGACGGTATCGACCTGCGGATATACATGGCCATTGGCGATGAGAATGTCGGGCCAGCCGTCGTTGTCGAAGTCCACAAAGCCGGTGCCCCAAGCCACGTAAGGAATGCTTGCCTGAGCAATTTGCGCGGACCGGCTGGTGTCTTCAAAACCCTCATGCCCGAGGTTGCGGTAGAGCGTTTTGGGTTGATCGGCGAAAGTGGTATCGATAATGTCGAACCAGCCGTCGTGGTTGTAATCGCCGAAGTCGACTCCCATGTTGCCCTGCTCGAGGCCTTCGCCGCTCAAGGCAACTCCGGCCAGTAGGGCCACGTCTGTAAACGTGCCGTTGTGATTGTTGTGGTAGAGATAGTTCGCGCCGGCATCGTTGGCGACTAATAAATCCGGCCAGCCATCATTGTCGTAATCGCCCCACACGACGCCGAGTCCAAAGCGTCCTTCAGTATCGTGAAGACCGGCGCGCACGGAGACTTCTTCAAATGTGCCATCGCCGCGGTTGTGATAGAGAAGATCGCTCTCGCCCTGGAGCCCCCAGGGTCCACACTGAACCAGCAAGCCTTTGTAGCGGCAAAATTTTCCCTTCCCGAACTCCGGCAAGTTGTTGAGATCAACGTGGACGTAGCGGGACACAAATAAGTCGACGTGGCCGTCGCGATCGTAATCGGCCCAGGCCGCGCCGGTGCTGAATCCGCCGCCGCGAACGCCCGCTTTTTCCGTGACGTCTTCGAACTTGCAGTTGCCGAGATTGCGATAGAGAACGTTGCCGCCGTACCCCGTGACGAAAAGGTCGAGCCAGCCATCGTTGTCGAAATCAGCTACGGCCACGCCCATTCCCCATCCGCGCCGGGTGAGGCCTGCTGACTTTGTGATGTCTTTGAAAGTTCCGTCCGGTTCCTGGTGATACAGAGTGACCATCGGGTCGCCACCATCGCGGTAGCGATCGACGGTAGAGCCGTTAACGGTAAGAACATCGAGCTTGCCATCGTTGTCGCAATCGAACAGGCCGACGCCGCCACTCATGGATTCGATTACGTAACGTTTATCGGGCGAAGATTGGTGCGGCACGGTCAGGCCGCTGCGCTGGGCGACATCTTCGAAGACTGGACCGCGGTAGGCGGGTGACTTGTCCTGCGAAAGGACAGCCGACGAGCAACTAAAGACTCCACATGCGATCAAGAACGTAAATAAGGCTTCCCGGCGCATTCGGAGTGAATCCTATCACGGCTATTTCGCGCGGCAGCACGGGTACCGGTGCTTCAGTTCACCGTCAATGGGATGGCGACGCTGGCATCGGCGTTGCTGTTTGATCCGTTGCTGGTGTTGCTCTCAGTAAACGCGTAAGCCGTGACGGAGTAGGTGCCAGGCGTGGTGCCGTTATTTCCAGTCGGAGTTACAACAGGAGTGCTTCCTCCACCGCCGCCGCAACTCGGAGTTCCGGCTCCCATAAGAATTAGCGCGGCAATCAATGTGCAATCGCAAAGCCACGCACGGCTTCGCTTGCGTTGAAAGTGCGCAGAAGTCATCGAGAGCAGAAATCCTGCGATTACTAGCGGCAACCAGACTTGTGTCTTAGTTTCGAAAATAAACGCGGGCGGAATCGAATTTGCAGATGCCGCGTTCACCATCGTCATCACCGTGACCGTTACGTTTTCCGCAGGGGCCGCGCTGGAATTAACGACATAGGGGTTCAGCGGATCGCTAGTGGTGATGGCACAACTGGCCTTCGGCGCATTCGTGCTGCAGGAGAAATAAACGTAGCCGGTGCCGGATGCAAGCGTCGGAGCAAAAATAGTCGCGTTGCCAGTTACGGCGCCCGCTTTGACGCTGATCGCAGGCGGAGGCGGAGTTCCCAATACCGGAGCACCGACCCCGGCTGACGGCTGGTATTGCCGAACGTAATCCACAAGCATTTGGTCGGGGCTGGGAGTATTGGTGGTCGATCCACCAAGGGTTCCCCCGACCGCGACATTCAGAATGAGAAATTGCTGAGCATTAAAAGGCCACGTATCTCCAGAGGAAAGATCGCTGGGCGTTTTGATGAGGAATGGTTTGGTTGGGTCGTCCACATAAAACTGCATCATGTTCGCCGACCAAATGGTGCCGTAGGTGTGGTAGTTGGTATTCGCTTGCTGGCCGGGAGGAAAAGTGTAAAGCGCTCCTGTTCCATTTCCACCTGTGGCAGTTGTGTGGAGTGTGGTCTTGTTGCCTGCCGGGCCCGGTCCGCTGTTAACTTGCGGAGACCAGTTCTCCATGAAGTCCACCTCGCCACACGCCGGCCATTTGACAGTGGCGATGTTGCTGCCGAGAGACCAAAACGCAGGCCACAATCCGGGATTTGTTGTGTCAGGCAGCAGAATGCTGGACTCGATTCGGCCATACTGAAAATTTTGCAGACCTTGAGTTTTCATACGTGCCGAAAACCAGGTTCCGCTGTTGTTTATGACTTGAATGATGAGATGTCCTGCGCCGTCAAGATAGGCGTTAGACGTACTCGGTAAAAGCGAACTGGGACAATTAATTGGATTTCCTGGATATCCAGGGGGGCCGCAATATGTCTCGACTTCGCTGTTTCCGAAGCCGCCGTTTCCAAGATCGAAGCTCCACACGGTTATATCGGGCGAAGCTGGTGTAGTGGCGTTGAATTCCTGGCACCACTGCGGGTTCCATGTAACCGATCCGGTTGTGCTGGAGGTGACTCCATTACAGCTCTGCGCGCTGGAACTTCTCGCGGTTAAGAAAACGATAGTCGCGACTGCGAGAAGACATTTGCAGAGTAAGTGCGAATCCACTCGGATCGTCATTAGTTATTTTTCTTTCTAATGCCGCACAACGGATAGCTTGGCGGCCTTAAGAAGACCGATTTTCTACATGGTTAGC
This sequence comes from Candidatus Sulfotelmatobacter sp., assembly GCA_025462865.1. GTDB lineage: Bacteria > Acidobacteriota > Terriglobia > Terriglobales > Acidobacteriaceae > Sulfotelmatobacter. Next base: position 23,701 of record JAOAPI010000180.1, read on the forward strand.
ATAGCGATGCATGACAGTCAAGAAATGAGTTTTCATGTATGGCGAAAATGGTGATTTCACTTCAACCCAGTGTGTCACTCTGGATACGGGGCATCCGGGCGCACTACGCGGATGTCGTGGTCGGTAAACCGATAATGAAAATCTGCGAGTTCGTATTTCGGCATATGACATGAAGCACAGTCTTTTGTGCTCACTTTGCAAGCTGTTCCTGGATGGTCGGCGGTTGGCTTGGCGGAACTGTTTACAAGATGGCAGCTCAGGCAATTCTTGTCGTAGGAAGCGGTATCACGCACCAATTTCTCATGTGGATCGTGACAGGCCACGCAGGTGATGCGTGCATCGCCACTTTTTCCCCAGCACCTGCTTTTTTCCAGTCGATACGGTTGTGCACGAACGTTCGCGACGCCGACCGGCGGAGCCAGTTTCACGTCCCACCACGTGCCATGACACGAGCCACAGAAGTCGACGGAGTCGGCGGGCTTGAGGCTCGCGGGATTGAAGATAAGATCCGTCTTTGGATCGGTCTTCGAATTGTCATCCAATACCTGGCCTTCGGCGGCGGCAAGTTTCTGAGCGCCGGCATGCCTGGCGCCCGGGCCGTGACAAGCTTCGCAGGAAATTCCCGGGATGATTCGGCTCCGATCAAACTTGTCACTGATTGTGGAGGCCGTTGCGTGGCAAGAGAAACATCTCACCAGTTCGGCACCGCTTACAGGACGCGCCATCGCCTGCCCAACATTCTGGGGTTCGGTGAGTTTGCGGCCGGGAGTGAAGTCAAGGGCTTTGAGACTATCGAAATAGGAAGCGCGACTCTCGTAGAAATTTCCATCCCGTTCGAAAAGATAGGATTGGCCGACGTGTCCATCGCCGAACGACCACATTAATGGCGCGGACAAAGTTTGCGTGCCGTCGGTGACGGTGTAAACGCTTTTCCCGGATGCCGATGAGATTTGATAATTGATTTTGGCTGCCTGAAAAGTCAGGCGCTCGCGCGCCGCCAGAATATCGGAGTCTGCTGCAGGCAGAGCAGTCCGCGCCATGGGCGTGTTCTTTTGGGTGGTTGCTTTTCCGACGTGACACTTGGCACATTCGGCGGGTCCGGTGTACTCAGCTGCAGAAGGACTGCTGTGCCTCGGCCACCATGCGTGGTACAGAAGCCGATCCTCGGTAGCGGTTTGCGCATGCAGAAGCGAGCCGGCAAGAATTGCCAAGGCGACGCAAGCGCCGGCTAAATGCAATACAAAGCCGTTGCTAATACCGCAGCGACGCATGAAGGTGTCCGTCCCGCAACTCAGTGGTGAACTTTGGCTTGAACGTCGGCTCGTGCCCGGTCCGATTCCGAAATGCTGTCAGCAAGCCCGCTCCAGTTTACGCGCGATGGAGGACAGCGATTGCGCCTTGGCGCTCGAATTGCGCACCGCGAATTCGGGCTCGATAGAAATCTCCGGAATCCAATCTTCATGCTGTTCGATCCTCTTCAACAGAGTGCGTGCCGCGATTTCCCCCATCTTCGCCAGCGGTTGGCGGACTGTCGTGAGACTCGGATTGTTATGCACGGCTATTTTTATGTCGTCGAATCCCACCACCGAAATGTCTTCTGGAACTCGTAGCCCGGCATCCTGAAATGCGCGGATGGATCCGATCGCGGAAATGTCGTTATAGGCAAACAATGCCGTAAACGGCCGCTTGCGATTCAGTAACTCCTTCGCGAATGGATAACCCAACTGCGGCGTGGCATCGTCGCCCTTGAGTTGGACAACAAGTTGAGGCCGCATGCAAATGCCGAGTTCCTTAGCAACTTCGCGAATCCCCGTCCACCGGTCTTGCGAGTCGGGACTGATGGCGGCGCCTTTCATAAACGCGATTTCTTTATGTCCAAGTTGAACCAAGTGGTTTAGAGCGAGCCATGCTCCTTTGCGGTGATCCAACACAATATTCGTGACACCTTCCACGCGCGAGTGCCCGGGGATGGCGATTGCCGGCAGTGGCAATGGGCGATCGATAAAAGTATCCACCGTAATGAAGCCTTCGACGCCGCGGTCCAGCAGCAGACGCGAATAAGTTTCCAGAAGTGTTGGGTCGTGCCGGTGAGCAACGGTGAGAAAGAAAAAATTCTTCTGGCGCAGATACAGTTCTATGCCGCCGATGATCGGCGAACTGTAGAAATCACCAATTTCCTGGGTGACCACGCCGATCATGTAAGTGCGCTTCACCCCGAGGTTGCGGGCGTAGAAACTGGGCCGGTAGTTCAGATCGCGGGCGACCTTAAAAATTCTCTCCTGAGTGTGGGCAGGAACCGACCGCGAGGCCGCGGTTTTGTTCAATACCGCGGAACATGTGCCTTTGGTAAGACCCACGCGCTCGGCGACCATTTTCAAGGTCACGTGTGGGTTTTTCTTGATATTCCCCTTATCTTTCGGGGCTGTCATTCGGCCATCGCTCCTCCACAGAGTTGACACTGGGACCGCTAAACCAAGCTGTGACCGGTTGCCAGCATACTACTCCATACTCCCCTCCGCCCAGCGAATGGTGCAAAAAGTGGTTAGAATACCGGTTTGTCAGAGGCCGATATTTTAGAATATCGGTATTTTTCGCTTGACAACGCATCCCCCCTTGGAGCTAAATGTCCGGCGTAGTACAAAAATGTTAGTCCGGCCTATCCAAAATTCTGATGAGTGTTTCCGAGGAGATTCAATGAGAAGGACAGCGCTCGGGGTGCTTTTTGGGTGTGTAGTGCTGATTCTCTCGCCAGCCTTACTGGCGCAAACGAGTGGAACCATTCAAGGTACTGTTTCGGACGCGGCGGGCGCCGTTCTGACGGGAGCCAACGTTACGGTCGTGAATGACAGCACCGGCTACTCGCGCTCCGTGAGCAGCGCCTCGGACGGCAGCTACGCCTTCACCGATCTTCCCAGCGGCCATTATCACCTGAAGGTGACGAAGGAAGGTTTCAAAACCGAAAGCCAGCAGAACATCGAACTCCACCCCGATTCCACTGTCGTTCTTAACCCAAAACTTTCGGTGGGCTCCGTCGCTGAGACCCTCACGGTGGAAGCCAATCCGATAGCTGTAGAGACGACGACCGCAAGCCTGGGCAATGTTACAGAAGGAGCGCAGGTTCGCGAATTGCCGCTGAACGGTCTCAACTTCATTGGACTGGCGCTGCTAGTTCCGGGCGCCTCTACGCAGGACGGATTCAATTCCAGCAGCAAGGGTGTTCTGGGTGGGTCGGACATTGTTTTCAGCGGCGGTCAGCGCACCGGCAACGTGTTTACGGTGGATGGCGCTCCCAACAACGACAATGGCTCGCAGCGCACGATTTTGGCGTACCCCACGCTGGATGCGATTTCGGAAATCAAGATTCTGACGAACTCCTACGGCCCTGAGTACGGGCAATCCGGCGGCGGTCAAGTCAACATCGTTACCAAGAGCGGCACCAACAACTTGCACGGTTCTGTATATTATTTCGGCAGAAATGACGCGCTGAACGCCAACAACTGGTTCAACACCAATACCGCGCCAGTTATACGGAAAGGAGAACTGAGGCGGAACGACTTCGGTTTTACGGTGGGCGGACCGATTAAGAAAGACAAACTCTTCTTTTTCTTTTCGCAGGAGTTTAACCGAGAGATTGATGGCCTTCTCCACACCGGGCAAACCCCAAGCGCTGCTGAACTGGCAGGAAATTTCAATGGGATCGCTCCTCCGGCCGGCACGCCAATGAACGCCAGCGACACCCCCGGAGTGGGGTTGTTAACGAATTGCTACTACAATTCCAACGTTCCCGCGATCGGTGTTATCACTTTCCCGGTGGTCGACCCCGGTAGTGGCGCGACCTTCGGAAACAACACAAATGGAGCGACGGGCCAGATCCAAAACATCAGCCAAACCACTGAAGGATTCAGTCCGGGTGGGCAGTTGATAACGCAGCTGTATCCGGCTGCGAACGTTACACCCACCGCCTCCAATCCCTGCCCAAATCCTGACTACAAGCAAAGCCTGAACTCGCCAGTCAATATGTGGCAAACCTTTGTTCGGGGCGACTACATCGTGAACAAAGCTACCACTCTGATGCTGAGCTATACCCAGTCGCATTGGACCCAGCCCGCACCCAGCCAACCAGGCGGCGAGTGGGGCGATACTGGATTCCCAGCGGTGGATTCTTCCTGGACGCAACCTTCCAGGATTGCTGCTATTCGATTGAGCCGGACCATCGGGAGCACGGCGGTCAATGATTTTCAGTTCAGCTATTCGGGAAACAGGATCAACATCGCTCCCGGGGGAACCGATCCCGGTCTCTCACAGCAGATTTATGCAACTACGATCCCGAACTACCCGTTATCCGGCAAAACCGCGGGAAATAAACTTGCTCCGCCGGTCTTCTGGGGACCTGGAGGGTATAGCACTTTGTGGAACGCTGCTCCTTGGAACAACCGGATGGATCGCTACACGTGGACGGACGATTACAGCAAAGTGGCAGGTAAACATCAGTTTAAGTTCGGTGCTTTGGTCGCCCACAACGTAAAAGACCAGCCAAACAATGGCGACTTCAATGAGTCTCCGGCTTTCTGGGGCCCGGGTGCCACCTGCACGCAAGCTGCCCCTAGCGGCAACTGTGGAAACTCTCCCTGGGGGACGCCTTCTACGGGTGCAACCGCAGGAAATGGTATCGCCGACATGCTGCTCCATGGCACCCTGTACGGCTACGGTGAGTCCAGCAAATTGCATGAGGCGGCCGGCCGGTATCAGGATTATGAGTTTTATGGCGGAGATACATTCAGGGTTACTCGCCGCCTGACGCTCAATTACGGCTTCCGCTGGTCACTCCTGATGCAGCCCTATGCTGCGGATAACCAACTCTCGTTCTTCAATCCCAATGTTTTCGATCCCACCGTCTCGACAACCAATGGAAATGGCGCCTGTAACGGGCTTATTCAAGCCGCTGGGAGCAAAGTTAACTGTAGTACCGTCGGCATAGCGGGAGGCTTCACTACTGCGTCGAATCGCTCCATCGCTCCGAACAGCTACCACAATGTCGCCCCGCGGGTGGGAATAGCCTGGGACGTGTTTGGCGACGGAAAAACGTCGCTTCGAGCTGGGGTAGGACAATTCTTCGTTCGCTACCAACTTGATCCCTTCATTATCCAGGGAACGCAGAACCCTCCCTACGTGGCGAAAGCCAGCGGTTTCCGCTTCCTGGACGGTACAGTTCCTACCGGCAACGGAGGCACGGGATTTGGCTATCCAACCTTCGGACGCACCAACAACGCCGATATTCCCAACAACTGGCAATGGAACGTGAGCGTGTCCCGAGAAATTTTCCGGAACAATACAATGCAGGTGAGCTACGTGGGAAACCGCGGCCTCCATTTGCAGAGCTACACCGATGTTGCCCAGGTAACCCCCGTGCCGGGTAATCCTGTTGCTACGCTCGCTAACCCAAATGTTTGCGGCTCCCCTTACGGAACCGGTGTGTTGGCGCAAGCCGTCACAGTCGGTAATACCTGCCGCCAGGATTTCGCGATAGCAACCATACAAAATAACGGGAACGGCAATGCCGGCTTCCGTCCTTACATGAGTTATTTCGGTCAAGCCACATCGGGACAGGCACAATTGCCGGTCGCGGACTTCGGCGGATATTCCAGTTATCACTCCTTGCAGGCGCTATGGAAAGGAAAGATTGATCGAAGGGGATCGATCTACCAGTTCACGTACACGTGGTCGAAAGCGCTCGCATTGCAAGGCGTTCAAGGTCTGATTGGACAGGGAGCTACCGACGTCTTTAGCGACAACGGCAATCTTCGTCGTGACTATGGGCCTACGTCATTCAACCGCCCACAAATCTTCACCGGCTCTGTGGTCTATGCCCTCCCCACCTGGAGCGGTGGAAATTCATTCGAGCGAAATGTTGTCGGTGGTTGGTCTATCGACCCGATCATCACGATTCAAAGTGGCGTTCCCATAGTGCCCGGCACGGGTCCAGACCTGTGGGGGACTGGGACCAATCAGGATCGGCCCAACCGGGTGCCCGGCCAATCGTGCCGCGCGCACGGAGCAACGCAGCAGCAGCAATGGCTAAATCCCAATGCCTTCTCAATCTTCGGGATGCCACTTGGAACCGATGGCAATGCCTCGCTTGGCGATTGCTACGGTCCCGGCGAGAACAACTGGGATATCGCGATCCATAAGGACTTCAAAATATCAGAGCGGATGAATGTGCAATTCCGCTTTGAATTCTTCAATGCGTTCAACAAGACGCAATTCGAAGGCGTAAACGGGAGTATGGGCCCAGCTCAGCTTTGCTTTGCTGGAGCGAATGGCGCCCCGCTGGCCGTTACTTCGTCGAATGCGACGCTCAACGGGCTGGACTCCTGTTTCCTGACTGGCAATCCAACCAACACACAAACCATTCCAACCAACGCGTACCAGGTGGTCCCGGGCCCCGGTGGACTTAGTAGCACGCTGCTCTCCCCCACTTTTGGTCAGGCCACTTACACCCGTCCGGCGCGTCAGATTCAGTACGCACTGCGATTCACCTTCTGAGGCTTGACGGCGAAATTGCTCCAGCGTTTAATGGAGGCGAAGCTCAAACGAGTTTCGCCTTCCATTGTTTTGATTGGAAATCTTCCAGTGCGTTTCCACAGTGTTTTCCGGGGTTTTGCGTCCTGCCTGGCTGTTTCTCTTTTGGTTAGCGTTCTCTTGTGGGGAGGCGTTTCTGGCGCGCAGCAGGCGCCCGACCCGCTTGATCAACACTACAGCGCCGCGCAAACCTTCCAGTTGGGTGGTGACTTCGATCGCGCCGAGGCGGAATATCATCAAGTGCTCACCCTTGCGCTACAGCGCACGGGCAATCTTTTGGCTGCGGAGAAGAACGATTCGGACGAGGCTGTCCGTTTATTAGAAGAGGCGGTCGCGGTCGACCCTACCTACGCGGACGCGCGTATTGATCTCGGCCTGATCTATTTTCGGGCGGGGCATTTGGATAAGGCGAACGTGCAGGCCGCCGAGGTGGTCAAAGCCGAGCCACGCAATGTTCGAGCTCTGCAACTGCTGGGCAACGTCGAGTTCGCGCAGGGCAATTTCGCAGCGGCCACTGAACATCTGCATACCGCCCTCGGCGTCAAGGGAGATTTTGATACCGCGTATTCGCTCGCTCTCGCCTACCTTAGTGAGCATAAGCTGGCTGAGACCAAACTTCTCTTCGACGAAATCCTGAACGATATGGGCTCGACCCCCGAGCTTCACGTTCTTCTCGGCCGCGCTTATCGTGAGACCGGCTACCTCGACGAGGCCATCCGCGAATTCAAAAAAGCCATTGAGCTGAACCCGCACTACCCGCGCGTTCACTACTATCTGGCGTTGGCTTATCTGGGCCAGGGAGAAAAGGAACGGTTTCCGACAGCCCGCCCGCTCTTCGAACAGGAGCTGACGATCAATCCAAGGGAGTTCTACAGCACGTTCTTCCTCGGAGTGATTCATCTCGAAGACCGTGATTTTCCAGCCGCTGAAGAATATTTGAAAAAAGCCTTAGCCCTTCAGCCCGAAAATCCCGACCCTCTCCTTTATCTCGGTCAAGAGTATTTCGAGACCAATCGCCCCGCGCTCGCCATCGAAGCGTTGAAGAAGTCAATCGCTCTCACACCGGACCCTTCGCACAATCACTATCAGGTGTCGAAAGCTCACTCGATGATCGGCCAGATCCTGATCAAAATGGGCAAGCAGGACGAGGCAGAGGCCGAGTTAAAGCAGTCTCAAGAGCTTCGAGCGCAGGCATTCCAGAGCGACAAAGATACGCAAGAAGCGCATCAAATGGGACAGCATGAACTGCTACCTGAAGTTCAAAACAGTCATGAGCGCCCAGCCTTGCTCGAAAGCCGTCCCGCACTCGACGCGGCGGCGCAGAAAAAGGCGGGGGAGTTTCGGGGCATGCTGGCCGAGATTCTGGCAAACTCCTACAACAATTTAGGAGTGATCCAGGCACGGCGCGAACAGTACGCCCCGGCAACCGATTACTTTCGCAAAGCCTCGCAATGGAATGCCGATCTGCCCGGCGTAGATCGCAACTGGGGCTTAGCCGGCTTCCATGCCCAGCGGTTCGAAGAAGCGATAAGTCCGCTGTCCCGCCAAGTGAGCCGGCAGCCTGGCGATACGAAGGCGCGGGACGCACTCGGCGTGAGTTACTTCATGACCGACAAGTTTACGAAAACAGTCGAGGTATTCCGGCCTGTGCTCGCGGATCTTCCGGACGATCCTGGCATTCTCTATGCGCTGGGAGTGTCGCTGGTTCGCACTGGCGATTCGGTGACTGCCGCGCGCGTTTTCCATCGCATGATCGAAAAGAATCCTAACGTGGCCGAACTTCACGTGCTGCTTGCCCAGGCTGACGCGGATCAGAACCAGTACACCCCCGCCGCCAGCGAATTTTCCCGCGCCCTGGAACTTGACCCGAAAATCGAAGGGGCGCATTTTGGGCGTGGACTCCTGCTGCTTCACGAGGGCAAGGTTGATGATGCGGTCCGGGAATTGCGCGCGGAACTTGACGCTCATCCTGCGGACGCCAAGGCGAAGTATCACCTGGCCTACGGCTTACTGATGCAGCAACAAAAAGATCAGGCATTCACCTTGCTCACCGAGGTAGTTCGCGACAAGCCCGATTACGCCGACGCGCAGTACCAGCTTGGCAAAGTGTTGCTTGAGCGCGGAGAGGTAAAATCTGCTATCGAAAAACTTGAAACCGCGGTGCGTCTCGACCCTGCGAAAGACTATAGCTACTTTCAGTTGAGCGTAGCCTACCGGCGCGACGGACGAACTGAGGACGCTCAACGAGTTCTACAGGCGTATCAAGCCTTGAAAGAGAAAGAACGAGGAACCGAACGTCCGTGATTTCTTCCCGCGTCGGTTATTTGACGAAGGTCCGGACCCGAACGTTCGAAGGCCTCGCCGCTTGCCCGCTCGTTATCTTCTTGCTGCTTTCTCTCCTCGCGGCGTCTGCGGCCAGTGGTGAAAATCCGCAAGAAATCCATCGCGCCGCCGCACTAATCCAAGCGGGAAAACTCGATGAGGCCGAAGCCTTGCTCTGGGATGTGCTCAAGCAACGGCCCGAGAATGCACCAGCTTTGAACTTGCTGGGAAGCATCCGTCTGCAGCAAAAACGCTTTGCGGAGTCGGAAACTTTGCTGACCAGGGCGACCAGTCTCACTCCGGACTTTCTTCCAGCACGCATCAATCTCTCGCGCGTTTTCCACGCTCAGTCTCAAATAGACAAAGAGATCGCCACGCTGGTGGAGGCTGCGCGGTTGGCACCAACCGATCCAGAGATCAACACCATGCTGGCTGCGGCTTATCTGAAACAGAATGACTATCGCCAAAGCCTTGAGGCGCTGCAACGAATCCCCGCCGCCCGCCGTCCAGATAAGGCGTTACCGCTGTTGGCCGCCAGCTACCTGGGTTTGGGATCGATAAGGGAGGCTCGTGCGCTAGTTCCGGCAGTCATGTCACGTGCAGCGAAGAATCCGGGCCTCCTCGTCGAATTTTCCGAAGTGCTGCTCGATTTTGATCTCGTTCCCGACGCCCAAGCGGCTCTGCAAATCGCTGAGAAGCGTCCACCTCTTACATCAGAGTTTTTTTTGGCGATGGGTCGGGCGCGGGAACGCAAGGGTGAACTCGTACTGGCCCAGAAAAACTTTCAGCGCGCACTGGATTTAGATCCAAAATCCGTGAGCGCTCTACAGGCGCTGGCCCATCTACTGGCAGACCAGGGAAAATGGCAAAAATCCATGGAACTGCTCGCACGTTGCCGCGCGATCTCGCCTGACTCCCCGGAGGTTCTGCGCAAATTCGCTGCCACCAGCCTCCACGCCGGCCATGCCGCCGACGCCGTGGACGCGGCGCAGCAGCTTATTAAACTTCGCCCGGAGGAAGCTGAAGCAGTGTATTTGCTCGGCGTAGCGCAATTGCAGAATGGTGACTTTGAGCAAGCTCGAAGTTCGCTGGAGAAATATGTGAAACTGCGTCCAGCCGACCCGCTCGCCCTCCTGGCGTTGGGCATGGATGAAGTTAACTTGCGCGATTTTCCCGCGGCCCGAACAAACTTCGAGCAATGTATTCAGCTCAACCCGAAACAAGTGGAGGCCTATTACGAACTGGGTTCACTTTCTAAAGATCAAGGGGATCAGCCCTCAGCGATTTCTTATCTGGAGAAAGCAGTTGCCATCGACCCTGGACACGCTCGGGCTCAGGCCCTGCTGGGGCAACTTTATTTGTCGCAGCGCGACTACTCGAAGGCGCAGGAGCACTTGACCCGCGCGGCCGAACTTGCACCGAACGTTCCCGACACTCATTACCAACTCGGCCTGCTTTTCGCCCGCACAAACCAGCATGATCATGCTCAGAAGGAGATGGATCAATTTCGTAAGTTAAAGGAAAAGGAAAACCCTGGTCCAGTGTCGCCTGGGTCCGCACCTGCGCCTACCTCGCCGCCGTACCCACCGTCATGACGCGCGCACTTCGGATCTCAATCTCGGAATTGTCTTGCCCAAGCGTCGTCGTGCTGGGGGTATTCGTGGCGCTTTTCTCATTCGCGACGACAGTTCTCAGCCAGCAGATTTCGGCACAACTCCCGCAACTCGTCGACATTACGGATTCCACCGGTATCAAGTTCGAACATTTATCCTCATCCGAAAAGAAATATATTGTCGAATCGATGGGGGGCGGAGTTGCGCTCATCGACTATGATCGCGACGGCCTGCCCGACATTTACTTCACCAACTCCCCGACTGTAGACATGGCGCTCGCCGGCAAGAAGGCTCGTGGGGCTCTATATCACAACAACGGAGATGGAACTTTCACAGACGTAACTGACAAGGCAGGCGTTGGATATCCGTGCTTCGCGATGGGCGCGGTAGTCGGCGATTACAACAACGATGGGTGGCCGGACTTGCTCGTGACTTGCCTCGGCGGAATCGTTCTCTATCGCAACAACGGAGATGGCACTTTCACCGATGTAACCAAACAGGCCGGGCTCGTTGACACTCAATTCGCCGCCGGCGCCGCTTTCGGCGATTACGATGCCGATGGCTTTGTTGACCTCTTCATTTCTCATTACGTCGATTTCCACCTCGACGACCTTCCAAAATTTGGTTCCAGCAAAACCTGCCAGTATCACGGACTCGCGGTGCAGTGCGGCCCTCGGGGATTGAAAGGCGCTGGCGATCTTTTGTTTCACAATAATGGCGATGGCACTTTTACCGATGTCTCCAAGGCCGCGGGTGTGGACGATCCCCACGGCTATTACGGCCTCGGAACCGTTTGGTCGGACTTCAACGACGATGGCCGACTTGATCTCTTTGTCGCCAATGATTCCACGCCGAACTTTCTCTATCGCAATGACGGCAAGGGACACTTTACTGACGTTGCATTTATCGCCGGCGCGGCAGTCAGCCAGGATGGCTCCGAACAAGCCGGTATGGGTGTCGCCCTTGGTGACTATTTGCACACCGGGCGCCACTCTCTCTTTGTTACACACTTTTCTGAGGAGTACGCCGCGCTGTTTCGCAATGATGGAGGAATGAGTTTCACCGACGTTTCATTCCAGGCGGGAGTTGCATCCCCAACCATTCCTTACGTGGGTTGGGGCACCGCATTTTTCGATTTCGACAACGACGGCTGGCCCGATCTTTTCATGGTGAATGGGCACGTCTACCCGCAGGTGGATACGCTCGATGTCGGCGCCCGATATCGTGAGCCCAAACTCCTGTTTCTGAACCAGCGCGACGGAACATTCCGCAACATCAGCGAAATGGCTGGTCCCGCGATCCGCATGCCTCAGGTCAGCCGTGGCGCAGCCTTCGGTGATTTATTCAACGACGGACGCATCGACGTTGTGGTCGAAAATCTGGATGGCAAGCCGCTCATCCTTCGCAACGAGGGCGGAAACCATAACCACTGGATAGAATTCGAACTGGCGGGAACGAAGAGCAATCGGCTGGCGCTGAACGCCCGTATGAAGGCGGTCGCCGGAGAACTGGTTCAAGTCGATGAAGTCCGCAGCGGTGGAAGCTATCTGTCGCAGAACGATCTTCGCATCCACTTTGGCCTAGCCTCCCATGATCGCCTTGACCGGGTAGAAATCCTCTGGCCTTCGGGGAAGACCGAAACCATAAATAATTTGGCTGCCGACCGGATCTACTCAGTGAAGGAAGGAGAAGGAATTGTGTCGCGGGATAAGATTCGGCCGACGGCTTCGGCACGGCGCTGATTGCATAATTTACTACTAGAATACCGATTTTTCTGCTAACATCTGCGCTGTCTGTGGGGGCCTCTTTCGGGCACTACAAGCTTTCTTTCTGGCGACGGCAGTAAGGCGCGGCAATGCGATTCCCAGAGCGCGCTGGCGGTGTGTCGCAAGGACGGCCTTTGCCCAGGGCAGTCCGATATCAGGAGCGGAATCAGAAACAAGGCATTAAAAATGCGCTCGCTTCGTCTCTTGCTTCAGGTAGTCGCGCTCGCCGGTCTGTCTTTATTTCTCGAAGCGCAGGCCCCTACAACTCATCTGGATGATCCCGTCATTGAGCAGCGCGTCAGCAAACTGCTCAGCCAGATGACGCTCGAAGAAAAGATTGCGCAAACCGTGCATTACGCGGACAGCTCCACCGGGCCCGGTTCTCCTCATACCGATTATCGCGAGCAGACCGCACAGGGGCATGTCGGCTCTTTCGAGAACATTACGGGCGCGACCGCGACGAATGCTCTGCAGAAGCTTGCGGTCGAGAAATCGCGGCTGCACATTCCGCTCATCTTTGCCTTAGACGTAATCCACGGATACCGCACCATCTTCCCGGTGCCGCTCGCAATGGCATCAACCTGGGACCCCGCGCTCGTGGAGCAAGCTTCGCACATCGCTGCTCAAGAGGCCACGAGCGAAGGCATCCGGTGGACGTTTTCTCCAATGGTGGATATCGCACGCGACGCACGTTGGGGCCGCATGGTGGAAGGGGCAGGAGAAGATCCTTACCTCGGGTCCGCCATGGCCGTCGCGTACGTGCGCGGATATCAGGGCGCTCGCTTGGACGATCCACAATCCATGCTGGCCTGCGCGAAACATTTTGTCGGATACGGAGCCTCGGAAGCTGGCCGAGACTACAACTCGGTGGACATGTCCGAGCGCGCATTGCGCCAAGTCTATTTGCCGCCCTTCAAGGCAGCCGTGGAAGCAGGTACAGGCTCGGTAATGAGCGCCTTCAATGCCCTCAATGGCGTTCCTTCCACCGCCAACCCGTTTACGCTGACGCACATTCTCCGCGAGGAGTGGAAATTTGAAGGATTGGTGATTAGTGATTATGGATCGGTCGCGGAAACGATCCCCCATGGGATTGCCCTGGACGGACGAGTGGCCGCGCGCAAATCCATTCTCGCTGGCCTTGACGTGGATCTTGAAGGCAACATGTACTCGCGCTATCTCGCGGAGTTAGTGCGGTCGGGTGACGTGCCCGAAGCGGCCGTTGACCAGGCCGCACGTCGCGTGCTGCGAATAAAATTTGCGCTGGGGTTATTCGACCATCCTTACACACCTGAACCGGCGGGAACGGGCAAACCTGAGCTTGATCCTGCACATATCGAGTTCGCTCGTACCGCCGCGGAGCGTTCCTTCGTGCTGTTGAAAAACGGCGAGGCTGGAGGGCATGCCGTTCTACCCCTTGCTCGGGATGTTCATACCGTCGCGCTGATCGGTCCTCTCGCCGATAGCGCCGCCGATATGCTGGGGCCGTGGCGTGCAAGAGGCGACGCCGCCGACGTAGTGACGTTGCGAGCGGCGCTGAATTCCCGCATGCAACAAGCTGGCGGGCAACTACTCTACGCGAAAGGCACGGAAATTCTAAGTACGGAAGATAACGGCTTCGCGGAAGCGGTGGATGCCGCCAAGAAGTCCGACGTGGTTCTCATGGCTCTGGGTGAAGATTCTTTATGGATGAGCGCGGAGGCCGCGTCCCGCGCCCATCTCGGGCTGCCGGGAAATCAGCAACAGTTATTGGAGGCGGTTGCCGCGACCGGTAAACCCATCGTGCTGATTGTTTTTAGCGGGCGGCCGCTGGAACTTAACTGGGCTGCCGGTCACGTATCCGCAATTTTGCAGGCTTGGTTTCCGGGCGTGCAAGCAGGCCCGGCGCTGGTGCGGACACTCTACGGTGACGTGAGTCCGAGCGGGAAGTTGACGGTCTCCATGCCCCGGTACGTAGGGCAGGAACCGCTCTATTACGATGAGCTGAATACCGGGCGGCCGGCTGATGGAATCGACCTCACGCGTCCACCGCGCAATGACAAGGAAAAATATCATTCGCGATATGTCGACGAACCAAACGCACCGCTCTTTCCTTTTGGTTACGGCCTGAGCTATACGAAGTTTACGTACTTTCCTTTGGAATTGAGTGCCTCTCAGGTGAGTGCCGGTGCGCTTAGCGGGAGGTCGCAGCAACCGCTGCATGTTTCTGCCACGGTAAGAAATGCCGGATCGCGTGCTGGCGAAGAAGTTGTGGAACTCTATATCCGTCTGCGGGGAACCAGCGTTGCCCTTCCTGTAAAACAGCTCGAAGGATTTCGAAAACTCACACTCGGTCCGGGAGAATCAAAGCGGGTCGAATTTACCGTCGGACGCGACGAGCTTTCTTTCTGGAATATCGATATGCAGAACACGGTGGAGCCTGCCCACGCCACCGTCTGGATTGGTCCGAGTTCCGCTGAAGGCCAATCCGCGGAGTTCATCATCACCAAATAGTCGGCCTTTCATTGAGTTCGTGAAAAAACTGTCTGTGTGGCCGAGGACTGGTCGGATACCGCGATTTTTTTGTGGGTCGGTACTGAAGAGTACCCCCTACAATCGGCCCATAAACTTCAGAGCGGGCAGTCCCAATTCCCAAGACAATACCACTTGCCCCTGCTGCCGTTGGCCAGCACAAAGAGATCACTTGAGGTGACGGATTGGCAGGAGTATATTTGCCTCGCTCCTGAATTGAGTCCCTCCCCCGACCCCGGGTTGTGATGTATGCGAACGAGTGCTTGTTTTATCGGGCCCCCAAATAAACGCATATCAGTCGCAGAAGAGGGTGCACCGTGGCAAAAGGCAGGACAGCCTATAGCCTCCAGGGCTTTAGGACCATGCGCAACCATTCTTCGTGGCTGGTTGCTTTGTTTTGCTGTCTTTCCTTGATTGCGAGAGCACAAACTTTAACCCCAACGAGTTTGCTCTTTGGAAACTGGGTTGTGCAGACTACCAGCACCTCACAGACTATCGTTCTGAGCAACAGCCTCTCGACGCCGCTTACGATTACCAGTATTTCGATCACCGGGGACTTCGCAAAAACTTCGAATTGTCCGATTACTCCCAAAACTCTTCCCGCCAACGCAAGCTGCAAAATCTCAGTCACCTTTACACCCACCGTTTTGGGAACGCGTCCGGGGACTCTGAGTGTGAACGATAATGCCACGACTTCTCCGCAGATCGCTCAATTGAGCGGCAGCGGAGTGACTCCCGCTGCTTTATCGCCCTCGTCAGTAGCATTCGGCACTCAGTACCTCAAGACCACCAGCGCAGCCAAGGTCGTCACGCTGCAAAACAATCAGGCTGTACCCCTGACCATCACCGGGATTTCAATTTCAGGCGACTTTGCCCAAACTTCTACCTGCCCCGTCTCTCCAGCCACGCTGCCGGCAAAGCAAAGTTGTAAGATTTCGGTTACGTTCTCGCCAGCCCTCGTGGGCGTCCGCACCGGAACGCTTACGACTACCGACAGTACCTCAAACTCTCCCCAAACGGCACAATTGAGCGGAACGGGGACCGCGCCTGTCACCTTATCTCCCGCAAGCCTGGTTTTCACTAGCCAGGTATTCGGCAAGACCAGCGCGGCAAAAACTATCACCCTCAAGAACACGCAGTCGGTGCCTTTGACGATCACAGCTATCTCAATCTCAGGCGACTTCGCGCAAACTTCAAACTGCCCACTATCCCCAAATCAGTTAGCGGCCGGGGGCAGTTGCGCCATTTCCGCTACGTTCACGCCGACTGGTCTCGGAACTCGAAGCGGAACCCTGACCATCACGGATAATGCGAGCACCACCCCGCAGACGGCGAACCTCTCCGGCACAGGTACCTTGTCTGGGCTGGTTTCGATTTCGCTTTCACCTGCAAGCCCAAAAATCGCGGCAGGAAATCAACAACAGTTCGTTGCAACCGGCACCTGGACCGGCGGCGTGACCGCAGATATCAGTCAATTTGTCGTCTGGTCATCTTCGGCGCCTGCAATTGCGGCCGTCAACGCGACAGGTTTGGCACAGGGTGTCGCGCAAGGATCGGCGAGCATCAGCGCCTCGTATGGATCGACCAATGGGATGACGACGGTTACGGTTGGCGCTCCCGTTGTCACTTCGATCAGCGTGACGCCGTCGAGCCCGTCCGTTCTCGTTGGAGCATCTCAGCAGTTCTCCGCAGTACTCAATTACAGCGACGGGAGCATGAAGGACGCTACCGCCTCCGTGACTTGGTCTTCTTCCAACGCGGCCATCGCGACAATCACGAGTACAGGGCTGGTCAGCCCTCTCGCGGCAGGCAGCGCATACATCGCGGCCGCCAGCGGATCGGTGTCGGGCAGCACGACGCTGAATGTTTTCCAGCCGCCGTGCGTGGCAGTTCCGCCAGGATTGATCGGGTGGTGGACGGGAGACGGCGATATGGTGGATATCGCCGCAAACAATTCGGGGACAGCACAGAATGGGGTCGCCTATGGAAGTGGAGAGATCCAGCAGGGATTTAGTTTCGCCGGCAATGGCACCGGTGTTCTTATTAATTCTCCAGTCTATTCTCCAACCACTGGAACACTGATGTTCTGGGTTTTCCCGACGGCTTCAGGTTGGTTGACCGGCAGTTACGACGGAGTAAATCATACCCCGGGATTCTTAGTGGATACGAGCGGCAATCTGGTTTGGGAGTTCGCAAACCTCTCGGGCCAGTCAGTCGGCCAAGTGGGCTTTAACCATTGGTCTCACGTGGCATTGACTTACTCGGCTTCTAATTCAGAAGTCGCCGTGAACGTCTACTTGAATGGGAGTCTCGCTGCAAGTGCAATCAGCCGGCAGAATCCCTCGTGGTATCCCCAGCTTGTGTTGGGGGGGTATCTGGGGGTTCAAAATCCCGGGTTCGCCGGGTCCATGGACGAAGTTGCAATCTTCAATCAGGCGCTCAGCAGCCCGCAGATTGGGCAGGTTTACAATGCGCTCGGCGCCGGGATGTGCAAGCCAACACTGCAATCCATTACCGTCGCTCCGCAAAATCCTTCCCTGGCTTTCGGGCTTTCCCAGCAGTTTGGGGCAAGCGGCACCTATAGCGACGGTTCAGTCCATGATCTCACCGCTTCGACCAGCTGGAGTTCTTCGAATCCGGCGATAGCGACCATAAATAGAAGCGGGCAAGCCAGTGCCATCGCGGTCGGAAGTTCTTCCATCACCGCCTCCCTGGGAACGAAAACTGGATCAACCGGCTTGAGTGTAGTTCCGGGTCTGATTTCCATTCAAGTGAACCCGCCAAGCCCCACAATCGCGTCGGGAACCACGGTGCCCCTGACAGCCTCCGGAACTTTCAGCGACGGCAGCACTCAAGACCTGACAAAATCGGTGCGATGGGCTTCTACCACCCCGGGAGTCGCAACCATTACGGCAACTGGGCTTGCAAACGGCATCGCCGTCGGCCAAAGCCAGATTGTGGCGTCGATCGGTTTCGTCAGTGGTTCGTCACTGCTGACGGTGACACCTGCCCTCCTCACCGGCCTCACAATCTCTCCGTCGAATGCGTCGATTGCGGCCGGCAAAACTCAGTCGTATTCCGCTATGGGATTGTTTAGCGACGGGAGCATCCAAGACCTTACTCAAGCGGTGAGCTGGACCTCGTCCACGCAGTCGGTGGCGACAATCAATACGAGCGGGCTCGCAACAGGCTTATCCGCCGGGCAAGCCACAATCGCTGCTTCGTTGAGTTCGGTAAGCGGTTCTGCACCGCTGACGGTCACGCCTGCAGTGTTGACTGGAATTGCGGTCAGTCCGATAAATCCGTCTCTGCCCGTGGGCAGCACTCAGCAGTTTGCCGCTTCGGGAACGTACAGCGATAGCAGCACGCAGGACCTCACCGCTGCTGCAATATGGAACTCGTCCAATACAAGTGTTGCTAGTGTTTCGGCTGGATTAGCTTCCGGTCTGGCGCCCGGTACAACTCAGATAAGCGCAACGTCGCTTTCGATAAAAGGATCGATAACCCTCACAGTCACGGTGACCCTTGCCTTGCCGCAGTCAATCTCTGTGTCGGCTGCCAACTCTTCGATAGCGATTGGTCAAAATCAGCAGTTCTTTGCCACGGGACTATACGCGGATGGTAGCACCCAGGATTTAACCAGCTCTGTGAGCTGGAGTTCTTCGCAGCCGGCAACTGCCGATATCACTGCTGCCGGTGTAGCCCGCGCTTTGGGCGGTGGCTCAACCACAATCACCGCAGTGCTCGGCACCATGAATGCCTCGGCAACTTTAAAAGTCAATCCCCTGGCTCTGGTGTCAATCGCATTGGTACCGGCCAGCTCCTCGATCGCGCTGGGGACCAACCAACAGTTTGCAGCAACGGGAACCTACGCCGACGGCAGCACGCTTGACTTGACGACCTCGGCGAACTGGAGTTCTTCAATCACGTCAGTGGCATCGATCAACATCAGCGGAATGGCGACGAGTGTGTCCACGGGACAGACGCTGATCACCGCGGCGGCCGCCGGTGTGTCCGGTTCGGGTTCCTTGAGCGTAAGTCCCGCCGCTCTGGTGTCAATCTCCGTCACCCCCGTACTTCAAACCATCCCGCGGGGGACGACTCAGCAATTTGCGGCGAATGGAACTTTCAGCGACGGCAGCATACAGAACATAACCAGCTCAGTGCAGTGGAGCTCATCGGATAGCTCCGTAGTAACTATTAATAATGGTGTCGGGGGTCTGGCGACGGGGCTGGCGACAGGTACTTCCACCATTTCGGCAACCTCAGGCTCGATCTCAAAGTCGACCACGCTTACGGTGAACACAGCCGCCTTGGTCTCAATCACTGTGAACCCGCCAATCCCCTTCATCGCTCTGGGTACGACACAACAATTTGCGGCCGCCGGAATCTTTACGGATGGCAGCACCCAGGACTTGACGGCCTCCGCCAGTTGGAGCTCTAGCAATGCGGGTGTGGCCAGGGTAAATCCCGGTGCGCTCGGAACCTCTGTGTCAATTGGAGCAACTCAGATCACTGCCACTTTCGGTGGAATAACTGGACTCACTGTGCTGACTGTAACCCCGGCTTCCATAGTTTCGATCGTAGTCAATCCCTCGAGCACTGTCATTGCGTCGGGATTAACCCAGTCATTTTCGGCGCTCGGAACGTTCACGGACGGCTCCGCGCAGGACGTGAGCAGTTCGGTGCATTGGAGTTCGTCCGTTGCGAGTGTCGCCACCATCAGCAATACCCCGGGAATTCAGGGAATAGCCACCGGAACTAATAGCGGAAGCACGCTGGTCGCTGCAACCATGGGCACAGTTTCTGGAACGGCTACTTTAACTGTCACTACGGCGCTGCTGGCTGCGATCGAAATCAGTCCGCAAAGTTCTTCCATTCCGCTGGGGACCACACAACAATTCAGTGCCACAGGTTTGTATACGGATGGAACCATTGCGGACCTGACACCAGCCGCGGTATGGACTTCCTCGGCAGTGAATGTTGCGACAATCGGTAACGCGCCTGGAATTCAAGGGCTAGCTCAAAGCGCTGGCGAGGGAACTACAAGGATCTCCGCAAGCTCGGGTTCACTGACCGCTTCGACAACCCTGACTGTGCAGGAGCAAGTGGTTTCGATCAGCGTAACGCCCCTGAGCGCTTCCATACTTTCGGGAACCACTCAGCAGTTCAGCGCTACTGGAACATTTTCGAACGGGTCCACCGAGGACGTCACCAACCTCGTGCAGTGGACATCTTCGTCCGCGAACGTGGCTACGATTACGCCCGCGGGCCTGGCCGTTAGCGCCGCCGCCGGGAAAACTGTGATTACGGCGAGCCTGGGTTCGCTCAGTAGTGCGGGTACTCTGGTCGTTACCCCAATTCGGCATGTCGTCATCATTTTCCAGGAAAATCGTACTCCCGATAATTTATTTCAGGATCCTGTGCTGATAGCGAGGGGTGCGGATATCGTCGGCAGCGGAGTTAATTCGAAGGGCCAGGTCATCCCGCTGGCCCCGATTGATCTGGGCACCAACGGAAGCAGCCCTGATACTTATGATTTAAGCCATACGCATAATGCGTTCGTACGCATGTGCGATCTGAAGCAGGCGACTGGAAACTGTGCAATGGATGGGGCCGACCTTGTTACCGTTGTGTGCCCACCGGGAATCACGAACTGCGCGCCGCCAACTCCTCAATTCAAGTACGTGAATCCCGGCGACGTGCAGCCTTACTTTCAGATGGCCGAACAGTATACATTCGCCGATCGCATGTTCCAGACCAACCAGGGTCCCAGCTTTCCAGCTCATCAATTCATTATTTCGGGAACTTCCGCGCCTACGGCGACCAGCAATTTATTTGCCGCTGAAAACATGGGCATACAAGGGGCTGCGGGTTGTACAGCTCCCCCAACGCAATACGTTGCCATGATTGACCCTGCCGGCGCTGAGTCCAGCAAGATGTACCCTTGCTTCGAGCATCAGACGCTAACCGACTTGCTCAATGCCGCCGGCGTTAACTGGCGATACTACGCGCCCTCTGTAGGATCAATTTGGAATGGTCCAAATGCGATTCAGCATATGTGTGGACCCAATGCGACTCCTCCGAATGCCACCTCATGCACGGGATCGGATTGGACCAATAGCGTAGTGCTGGCGCAAAACATAAGCTCGGCTCAAGTGCTGACCGATATCGCCAATAACCAACTCGCTGGCGTGAGTTGGGTGATTCCGCTTGCTCCGGCGTCAGACCATGCTCTGGGCACTGACGGCTCCGGCCCTTCGTGGGTCGCATCTATCGTTAACGCCATTGGCAACAGTCCTTACTGGTCCGATACCGCGATTTTCGTTACGTGGGACGATTGGGGGGGTTGGTACGACCATGTTCCGCCACCTCTGCTCAATTCCTACGAGTACGGTTTCCGCGTTCCCATGATCGTTGTCTCGCCGTACGCAAAACCGGCTTATATTTCGCACCTTACCCATGATTTTGGGAGCATTTTGAGATTTGTGGAGACGACTTTCAACTTGCCGTCGCTTGGTTACGCCGATGCCCAGGCGGACGATCTCTCTGATTGCTTCAATTACATGCAGACCCCGATCCCATACCAAACCATGGTGGCGCCGCTCAAGGGCGAGCACTTCCTCGGGGACACGCGTCCTCCCATTGGACCCGACGACGAATGAGTAGGGCGGATTCCTGACGCGCGATCTAGGGCCGTAATTAAGGAGGGCGGAGTGTTTGTTCGCGGCAAAATGATGCACCCATGCCCATCTGCTCATGGTCAAGCTTGTTCGGATTTCGTAAAAAGGCAGGGATATTCTTTCAAGAGAGGAGCGATCGATGAAACACTGAGCTCATGAAAGAAGGCTCAGGTGATCCCAACAAGCAAAAACGCCCTTATTTGTCCCCGAAAGCAACAGAAGTGATGCCCGAGCAGGCCGAACAGCTGGTAAAAGATCGTATCAAGTGCAGCGCTTCAGAAGCCAAGGAGATTTTGGAGTCGCTACTCCGAAAAAAGAGCCAAGGGCAAGCGCGGGAAACGTGGCCTAACACACAAAGCGATGTACGCCGCACACGAGGAGACGATCAGGAGAAGTCAGGATGACCTCCGCGAGTTGAAGGTAGCTGACTTGCTTTCAAGGGCGATGGAGCGCAATCAGCGCGGTAGGCCAGCTAACCCGCTGAGAAAATGGTGGGCGCTATAGGATTCGAACCTATGACTTCCACCGTGTGAGGATGGCACTCTACCGCTGAGTTAAGCGCCCACTGTGCTGCGGTAAGTTCATCATTATACACAAGTTCCCCGTCCACTTCGCGTTCATTGAATCGTCTCGGACTCCCGTAGTGGCACCCGCACTCCCTCGGGAATCAGGTGCTGAAGCACTTTTTCTTGAGCGGCTCGCTTAGCTTTGCGACGTGAGTGCGAGTAATAGAGGGTCATGTCCATCTTCGCATAGCTGATCGCTTGAACCAGAGCGGGATTCTCCTGCTCATCCATTAGAAAGGTCGCTAGAGAATGTCGCCCAAGGTTGTGGAAGCCAAATCGCTTCACAACTTCGCCGTCGCAGTCGTAGGTCACGCCGTCCTCGACCCTGATGACGCCCGCTGTTATTGCAGCGGGGCGAATATAGTCTTCGACCAGTTGGGATGCACTGCGGGGCTGCTCGCCATTCACCTTTTCGGATGGAAAAACGAAGTCATCGTCCTCCGCATACGTCGTTTTCTTCTGCCAAGCTGCAAGAGCGTCGAGCAGGAGTTGTGGAGCTTCCACCCGTGATCGGGACAGCTTGGTTTTGGCACCATCCTGCATGTTGAAATGGACGAATGTTTCCCGAATGGCAATCAAGCCGCGATCCCATAGGATATTCCGATCTCAGAAGAATACCCTGACATCCAGTCTTCCGCTTGTTTCTCTTCTCGGTTTCCAGCCACCCGGCAAAGTCATATCGAAGTTTGCCGGCGCACGTTGACTGTTTGCGCAGCTGGCAAAGTCAACGCAGACCGAAATTCGCCAGCGTGACCGCGTTCGCCGACCAGTTGAAGGTTTGCGAAGTCGGCATGGAACTCTTGTAAGCACTCGGAGGCGTAACTTTGACGGTATAAGTTTTCCCGATGGCCAATCCACCCGTCGTGGCGAAATAGTAGAAGCCGCTCACATCAGTGATCGCGGTACCCACCACATCTTTCGTCGAGTTCAGCAGACTGACCGTCGCTCCGGAAATGCCAACCAGTGTCGAGTTGAGAACCGAGCCCACGATGGCATCAGCTTTCACTTGGGGTCCCAAAGTTCCCAGCAAGTATTGGGCGTCGCCGATCAGGGTCTGTACCGGGTAGTATTGGTGCCCCCCAGACGTGCAGGTCGTGGAGATGTGCTTGCCGGCTTGCACCTGGACCTCTTTGATAAAGGCCGACAGGATGTTGGCGGCGGCTTGAATCTGTCCATTAGCGATCGCATTTTTCACCGCGGCCATCTTAGAGGCGAGCGAGTTTGCGATTCCCGCATTGTCAATGCAACCCAAGCCGAGAAATTCGTTCACCTCAGTGATAAGGCTGTCGGCTGTAACGATGATGGTGAAGGTCACCGAATTGGTGCCGGAGTTATTCACGTTGTCGACCGAATCGACCGAGAACGTGTGCGAGCCGAGCGACATGATGAGCAGCGGAATCATCTGACCATTTCCCGTAACTGGCGTGTTGTCGGGAAGAGTGGTCGAGCCATCCATTTTAGCGGTGGAACTTTTCACGCCCGAGCCGGTTCCGTCAGAGACGAGATAGCTCAGCGTCAGAATGTCGGCGTGAGTGTATGGCGTCGCAGTGGGCTGACTGATCGTCGCCGCCGGGGCGGTGGTATCGAGGATAGTCGTTGCGACGTGCCGAGTCTCCAACAGGTTTGCAAAACTGTTGGCAGAGTATTGCAAATCGTACGGCCCGTCAGCGAGGCCGGCGCTGGTGAGATATATGTTGACTGAGGTGGAATTGGTCGCGAAATTAGCATTCGTCCAGTGCACCGGGAAGGACGGGAAGGGGGTGGAACCGTAGGTTGGCAGGATGTCCCCTTGACGGCGGAAGCGATACTGGAACCCCTGAGCGCTGGTATCAGTGCTCGAGAGCGTAAACGGCGTGGCGGACGAAACGTAGCTATTGTAGTGAGGATCTCCGATTTGCAAGGCGCCACTGACGGGCGCCGGCACCGGTATCACTTCTGCGACACTAAACTCGACTGTGTACTGCAATTCGTCGCAGGTAAGCGGGAAGCTTAGCTTGCATAGGTCTCCCGTATTTGTGGTGGTGAATCGAGGCGGCGCAATCGAACTCCCGGACGTGAGTGCAATCATCCCGCTCCCGGTGTAGTTCGGGGAGGGTATTTTGATGCCCAGAGTACCGATGCGGTCATCATTCGCCCGGAAAAGAGTCGCGTACGATTCGGCATCGAAATTACAGCCGTAGTAAGGATCCGGGGAAGAAGGGCAGTAATCGCTGTCGATCTCGTCTGATTCGAAACCGCCCACCCCGACGTTAATGTCGGTTTCCTGTCGAACGCTCACGATCCAAGGGTGCGAATCGTAGCTGTAACAATCCTCATCCTCGTTTCCGGTAAGAGAATTATCGCTGAAGGTACCGCTGTGATTGCAATCACCAGTGTTGGCGTCCGAAGCCATACCGCTGATGTAGCGCCACTGCCCTCCAACATTGACGAACACGCGCCAATCTCCGTTGTGCGGGAAAGTCTCGCCGTTTTTTTCGACGATGACCTTATGCAGGCTTACCTGGAAAGTCCGCACTGGCAGCGTTGTCGGCGGGGCCGGCACGTCATCCCAGCCCACGAGCACGCTTTGGGCAAAGTAGTTGGCACTGCTACCGGCGAACTTGAGGATGACTCTAACCCGCGTAGGTTGCGCAGGAATGAGAGTTGGGCAACTCGTTTCTGTCTGGTCTGGTGGGGGCGTGTTCGCGTCTATCAGGCAAAGCAGAACGTGATCCTGATCCATCGGCAATGCCACGCAACTGCTGAGCTCCGAGCCGCAAGTATGCTCGGGAATGTAGCTTGATTTGTCCACGATGCGCCATTGTAGGGATGCGTCAGTCGCTGGTGGTGTGACTCTGAATGTCCTTCCAGTCCCAGTAGGATCCAGGGTCGCATAGTCGGTTAGCGGTGGGTAGACATCGAAAACGTAATTTCTGTCGTTCACCGGGATCCATGGTCCGGAATGGCCTCCCCAATTATTGCAATCGTCTGGCACGAGATTGCAGATATCGTTCGCGCCGCCGCCATTGCCGCTGACGAAGATATCTGCCTCGGTGACTGGGACAGAAGTTGGCCCGTAGGTAAGCCCGTAGGAGTTGACTGGGCTGCCCGTAACCGGCAGCCAGCTGGCTGGTGCGTTCGACTGGGAATTGGAATCCGTTACCGCGGGGTGGTTCAGGCGAAACGTCACTAGTGCCCGCGGAGGATGAATTTCCGTCTCAAATTTAACGTAGTCCGTGAGGTTCGGGATAAGGTCGTTGTTGGCGATGCTTTCGACTCCTGTGTGGCCACAGTCGAAAATCCATCGCCCCTCGGCCCACACTCGGTCCCCGAAGGCCGGCCACGCGAATTGCGGGAGCGCGCCCCACTTCAAGTCATTGTCGTCGTTGACATGCATATCACTCGCGTTCTCCCATTCGACTTCCATGTCGGTGTGAACGCAAACGTCGTTGAGGGTGCCGTCGGGACACTTATCTGTATTCGGCGGGGCTACCTGGCACCGGTTGTTTCCAAAATAGACACCACTGAGGTTTGAACATTCAACCGCAGCTTCGAAATCGGTTCCGCTTAAGGTAGCGGTGTAGCCCGGGAACCTCTGCCATGACGACAAGAGATTTTTGTATGGATCGTCGGGCACGATCTTTGTTGTGAAATCGTGTGTGAAATGGTTCCAGGGAATTTCCTCCTCTGAAACCTCCGCCTTTGCCTGCGAGGCGGAGTCTTCGTCGGAAGGCGGCGGCGCAACGAATCCCTCCAGAATGGTGGGCGGGTTTCTTGGCGGGGGCGTATCCAGCACAATGGGCTTCCACTCGGGAGTAATGCGAGCGATATCAGGAGGGGACTGCTGCGAAAGGTCAACATCGCTGCAAGCAGGCCTTCCATTGAACGCTTCTTTTGCAGCGATTTGCGCCATGGTTGGAAACGAAACCAACAGGGTGAGTAAGCCCGGTGCAAACACCAGGAGAGATTTCATCAGAGTGGAGCGACGGGATAGGAAAGGGCGCCAGTTTCGCTCCGTTGAAGCATGGCGGCCAAGAGTCCTGTAGAAGCCAGTCGATCGGACTCTAAAGAGGCCGGTGAGTACGGAAGCAATAGTCATGGCAGACTCCTGATGGTATTCGGTTGTTAGGTAGGCATCCTGACAGCAGACGGCAATTCCCCAGCCCCGCGCATAATGGCGGATTCGGGCTGACTCCTCAATAGCGGGATGCATGTCGCGTTCTTAATTTTCATGTCGCCCCAATCGACTGAATATAGGGAAGATGCTGCAATTCGGGAAAAGTGAGGTAGAATCCCGAACACGTGCTTGGCGATTCCCCCCCCCACGATTTGATCACTAGGCCGAGCGAAATCGACGCAGTCGTGTCACGGTACGCGACGCGCGGGAGAATGTCTGTGGCCACGCAGCCCTTTGAAATCCAAAATCCGATCCGGTTTGGGGATGATATCGAACTCGATGCCCAATCCTATAAACTCCGTCGCGGCGGTCGTGTTCTTAGGCTGGAGCGAATCCCGCTCGAGATTCTGCTCCTGCTCGTCGAGCAAAGGGGACAGATCATTGCGCGGGAGCAGATTGTCGAGCGGGTCTGGGGCAAAGGCGCCTTTCTCGATACCGACAACAGCATCAATAGCGCCATCCGCAAGATCCGTTACGTGTTGAAGGATGATGCCGAACAACCGCGTTTCATTCAGACCATCACCGGGAAAGGATATCGTTTTATCGCCCCCGTGCCCGAGTTCGGGGAACGACTGGTGGCGACGGACGTAGACGCCCCTCGAGCGACGGCACCCGCCGCTCCGCGGACCAGCCTGCAGCGACCCCGGCGAATCGAGTTGATTTTTGCGGGAGGGCTGCTGATTCTGCTGATCGCTGCAGTCGCCGGGTGGATGCGGTTTCGATCCCCAAGTCCTCAACCCCCCGTTGGACGATTGATGCTGGCCGTGCTCCCTTTCCAGAATCTCACGGGGGATTCCTCGCAGGACTATTTCAGTGACGGCCTTACCGAAGAAATGATCACGCAGTTAGGGAATCTCGATCCCAAGCAACTGGGGGTCATCGCCGGCACGTCGGTAATGCACTATAAAAATCGCTCGATGCCGCTGGAACAAATTGGCCGAGAACTAGGAGTGCAATACCTGCTGGAGGGTGGAGTGCGTCGCGATTCGGACCATGTGCGCATCACGGCTCAGTTGATTCAAGTCAAGGATCAAACCCATGTCTGGTCGCGAAAGTATGACCGGGGATTAAGCAGCCTGCTGGTTGTGCAAGCCGAGATTGCACAGGAAATCGCGGATGAGATTCAGCTCACTCTGGGCGATCACAGACCGCTAACACCGGATGCGACGTCCTCACTGACTCCTGAGGTCTACCAGGCCTATGATCTTTATCTAAAAGGACAATTTTTTTTAGGTAAGAGAACCGTTCCCGGGTTCCAGCAGGCGATCGAGGATTTCCGGCAAGCTACCACCAAGGATCCCAATTACGCGCGGGCGTATGCGGGACTAGCGGATTCCTATGCCCTCCTGACCGGCTACAGCGCAGCGCCCTCCACCAAGTACATGCCGCAGGCCAGGGCGGCGGCACTGCGAGCCCTGCAGATTGACGACACGCTGCCGGAGGCGCACACCGCGCTGGCTTTGATCGTCCAAAATTATGATTGGGACTGGCAAACCGCGGAGAAGGAATTTCGTCGCGCGATTGAATTGAATCCCAATTATGCCACGGCCCACCACTGGTATGCCGAGCATTTGATGTGGCGGGGGCAATTCGAAGCCGCGCTCCGCGAGAGCGAGCGAGCCCGGCAGTTGGACCCGCTTTCCTTGATTATCGCCGCAGATAATGGGGTTATTCTATACAACTCGCGACAATACGATCGCGCCATTGAGAAATGGCGTACCGTCCTGGAAATGGACCCGGATTTCGGGCGTGCACACCTGATCACGTCCGCCTACATAGAAAAGGGAATGTACGCGGAAGCTCTCGCTGTTATCGAAAGTGAGCGTCATCCCGTCGGTCCACCATTCTACTGGGCACTGCTCGCCTGCGTGAATGGACGATCGCAACGAGAATCGCAATCGCAACATGCCTTGCAAGAATTGGAGCGTTTCAGCCGGCAACAGCAGATTGACCCTTACATCCTCGCATGGGCTTATGCAAGCTCTGGGAACAAGCACCAAGCCTTCACGTGGTTGGAAAAAGCGTATGTTCAGCATTCCTATTCGCTGACGGCTCTGAAGGTCGATCCGGCCTACGACCCGCTCCGCAACGACCCGCGATTCCAGGATCTGCTGCTGCGCGTGGGCTTGGCGCAGTAATGCGAAGCCACGTCTTTTCTTTTAAGTTGGGGGTCTAAGTTCGGGCGTCGAGATGCGGAAGCGCGCGCTCTGCCCGGAACGCTGCACCACCTCGCCAGTTATTCGTGCAGTCTAAGGTTTCGGTTTGCGTGTGCCGGGTTCTGTTTTTGAGAGCGGGGGGACGGTCTGGGCTTTCTTGTCGTTGAGGCTAAGGCCGAACGATGGATGGCCGTAGGTCCCGGAGATCCGCACGGGAACGATTTCTCTTTTCTTCTTTTTCTTGAAAAAGGGTTCCATAATTTTCAGAAAAAATGATTTGGTTCCGCTGGTGGTGTTCGATATTTTCGAATCCACTTGCAGCTGGCCGGTTGAGCGCTTTCGCATCAACCTCTCAGAAGAATACCCTGACATCCAGTCTTCCGCAAAGATGCCGAGCCGTTGCCACGTACCGGGTACCGCTCAAACAAGCTTGCGTCGGTTCCGGCCAATGCCACCGAATTCCATGCCCTTTTCGCAGCAGCACCGACGGGGGATACATTGACAAAGCCTATCGCTGCCGCAGGCAGAAGGCACCCAAGTTGGCGCTATATTGATGGTCGTAAGATCGAGTATCGGCTTGGCGTGCCGCAAGACTTGCCGGATGCGCACAGTTTCGTAGCACAGATGTCACTATATCTGAGCGGAGAGCAGAGTTCGGGCAATCTTCTCAACATCTTCTTTTGACCCGCGAAAGGCCCACAGTTGTGAGCGATCTTCAACGTAGCGCAGTCCTGTATCCCCACCAATCGCTGGAACGTGATATTCCATTTCACTGAACATTCCCCAGCGGCTATTCACACTGCAAGCCTGTGTGCAGTACCCCCGATCTTCAGGCTCTGTCCAGGGTACATCGGCATACTCGCCTGACGGATTGACGAAGAAATTGCGAATGATGAGCGCGCGCTTGTTGCCGGTACCATACATGTAGCCGATACGGCCGGTCGTACCGGCCGCACGTATTCCGATTTTGTGCTCACCGGCAGCCCGCATCTTGAAGCGCACCAGCCGATCACTTATTGCGAGTTCGTCGCGAAGTTTGTCGACGAGACCAAAGTAAATCCTAGGCTCGGTTTTGGAATAGGTCGGAACATAAAGCTCCCCCTGATGGGGCATTTGCGTAAGACTCCACAATCCCACCAGTGGAGCACGGTCAGGATCTGGATCAATAATCTTCAAAGACGTCAGAAGAGTATGTCCGGCATATTCAACGTCAGCGATTTGAATATTGCCGTCATAGCGAAGCGGATTCGGAGCCGAGGCTACGGACTTCGTGATCTCGAGTTCCACGCGCTTCCGCGATCGAAAAGCGTCGATCTTCAAACGATTGATGAGCTTTACTCCGTGAACGGTCTTCGTCACTTCGTAATTGCCCGGATCAAGGCTGCGCGGTTGCCAATATCCGGCGATATCGATGTCGGGAAACTTCGGGAAAAAGAAGTCGACTTCTGGAGCAAGCCAAGTCCGGTCTCCACCGGAATTTTGCCAGTCATCACTCGCATAGTACGCGCGAGCGGACTCTACGCTCTCGAGCGCGGAATTCGTCCAGAGAAAATTCTCTTCACTACCCGGCGCGTAGACCCCGAGAATTCTGCCGCCATAGGGCAAAATGAGCAGACGGGTCCCGTCATCGGTTTGATAGAGCTCGGTAGTCTTGCCAACTGCATTCAGTGTTGCGACAAGATCTTGAAGCATTGTTCAATTCCCTTAGACGCCCGGAATATAACCTTTGCCAAAAGTATTGCTGGACTCTTTTCTGAAGTCCGAGACCAGAGACATGAGTGCCGTCGTCCCTCCATCGGCGACGAGGGTTTGACCGACGATGAACGACGCGTCATCCGAACACAAGAAAGCAGCCAGTTTGGCAATATCGAGCGGTTCACCGCAGCGGGCAACCGGGATGGCGCGGTACCCTGTTTCCGCGGCGATCTCCTTCGTAAAACCAGGGATGCACTTGAAGTAGTTTTCCACCGTGACCCAACCCGGTGCGATCGCGTTTACTCGAATCCCCCGATAGGCCAGTTCCACGGCGAGAGATCGCGTATAAGCAATGATCGCTCCCTTGGTTGCCGCATATACGGAATGTTCAGGAACGCCCTGCAACCCATGAACGGAGGACATGTTGCAGATAACGCCGCCGCCACGCTGCAGCATGCCCTCAACCACTCTTTGAGTGAGGAAGTACGGGCCGCGGAAATTGATGTGGAACAGTTTGTCGAATTGCTCGGGCGTCACCTTGAGGAATGGCCGGTTCATGGTCACCCCCGCATTGTTGACCAAACAGTTCACGCCGTCGAGAAATTCGTTGGCTTGATCGGCAAGCAAAGTCACCTGGTCCAGGACGTCGAAGTCCGCTTGAAACGCAGTGGACCTGCGGCCCATGGCCTTTACTTCCTCTACCGCGGCCTTTACCCCAGAATCACTTTGGACATAGTGAAATACAACATCGGCGCCCTGACGGGCAAATTCGAGACCAATTTCATGTCCAATTCCGGTATCAGAGCCCGTGACGAGAGCTTTTTTCCCCTGGAGCCTTAATTCATGCGGCATAGATAACCAATCCGACAAAAACGCGAATTTAGTGGCCGTGTTCGTACACGCGTACTTTTAGCCTGAGGCGGAGGACGTTCGGCTGACTTACGATAACACTCAACTGCTTCTTGCAGGCTCGCTCACTCGAAGTGCGGCTCGTGAATATTGTCGACAATATTGTTAGCTGTAAGAAGCATCGATGATTGGGTGGTTCATCCGGCAAAACGTGGCTCGTCCATGCCGGTAATGCCTGCCCTCAGGCAAAATAAATCGCCCGACTTCGGGTAGCGGTCCTTTTCCTCCTTCTTCAGTCCGAGAGAAGCAGAGGTTATGTAGAGTTCATCAAGCTGTTTGCCGCCAAAGGCACAACTGGTCGGGTTAGGGACCGGTAACCGGTATTCACGATCCACTTTGCCTTCCGGGTTGTACCGCACCACCTTCCAGCCACCCCAGAATGCGCTCCACACGAATCCTTCGCTATCCACCGTAAGGCCGTCCGGTATGCCGGAGTCGGGAGAGGTCTCAACAAAAGTCCTGCGGTTGGTAATGGTGCCAGTATCCGGCGTGTAATCGTACGCGTAGATGCTATAGCGGAAAGAATCGGTCAAGTACATGATCTTTCGATTCGGACTCCAGCCAATTCCGTTTGCCACAGTAATATTGTTATCCATCGCTTGCCACGAGCCATCGGCTCGGACGCAAAACAACTCGCCATCCCGCCCTTTGGGATTGGCATCATTCACGGTGCCCACCCAAAACCGACCGCGACTGTCAGTAGCCGCATCGTTAAAGCGGCAACCGGTTCGGTCGAAAAGTGGATCGCAGAGAGGCTCAAGAGTCTTGCGCTGGGTGTCCCACGTGGCAATTCCTTTTCCGGTTGCCGCAACAAAACCGCCTGCCTTCCGAATCCCCAGCGCCATTATCGGAATGCCCGTTTCGAACACGTTGGTGCCCCTCGTTTGCGGGTAGAACCGAAGAATCTGATATTGTTCAATGAAGTTCACCCAATAGAGGCACTCTTCCTGCGAGTGCCAGAGCGGGCCCTCTCCAATCACATTGCGTACTTCAAGGACGTGCTCGACTTCGGCCACAGTGAGACCTCCCTCCGGGAGCGGCTGAAATCCGGATCGAACCGCCGCTGGGAATATTTATCAGTCACGCTATCAATTGTCAACAAAGATGTTGACTATATTAAGTACCATCGTCGATAATTTCAAGTCGCGATTTTAGAAATTCCTTCCATGAAAATCACCGCCGTTGAAACCATCTATCTCCCCCGCGGAATCACGGTTCACGCAGGAGCGATCACCTACCTTTGGGTTCGGATCCACACTAGCGACGGTCTCGTTGGCCTGGGAGAGAGCTATCCAAATGCCGAAGCGGAAGCCGCCATCGTTCATTCCCGGCTAGCCGCCGTGCTGCTGGGACGGGATCCGAGCGCAATCGACCGGCTCTGGGCCGACATGTTTCTCGCGGTCTCTTATAGCGGCTGGGGCGGCGCAGAGATGCGCGCGATCAGCGCAGTCGATATTGCCCTGTGGGATTTGTTCGGCAAGGTTACCGGCCAACCGATCTATAAACTTCTTGGCGGAGCGTCGCGCCAGTCCATACGTATTTACAACACCTGCTACGACCGCGTTGACTTCAATCACGAACCTGCCCGGCTCGCCGGCGAGCTTCTAGCCAGTAACGTGCGTGCTATGAAAATCTGGCCGTTCGATCCGATCGCCAAAGAAACCGGTGGCAATTACATTACGGCGGAGCAACTCCGGCGGGCAATTGAACCTTTGCGGCTGATCCGGGAAAAGTTTGGCGATTCCATTGACGTCGCCATCGAGTTTCATGGCTTCTGGAATTTACCTTGCGCCATCCAAATCGCAAAGGCGTTAGAGCCTTACAAACCAATGTGGCTGGAAGAGATGCTTCCGCAGGACAATCTTGCCGCTTACGCAGAACTCGCAGGTTCCACTGATCTGCCGCTCTGCGTCAGCGAACGACTGATGACGCGTTGGGGATTTCGCGAACTTTTCGAAAATCGCGCGGCCGCGATCATTATGCCGGATATTTCATGGTGCGGCGGACTCACCGAAGGCAAGAAAATCGCAACCATGGCCGAGACTTATTATCTTCCCATCGCGCCGCACAATTGCGGCGGTCCCATTTTGCACTTCGCAACGGCGCATCTCTCGGCCAATCTGACCAACCTCTACATCATGGAAAGCGTTCGAAGGCACTACAACGAAGAGTACGAGAGATTAGTTACGCAGAAACTGGTCCCAGGAGCCGGTGGTGAGCTGCCATTGCCTACAGGGCCTGGTTTGGGCGTTGAGTTGAGCGCCGACGTGCTCACCCGCAAAGATGCGATCGTAAGACGGTCATCTGTGTAGCTGTCGCTGACTACGCCGCTCTTGGCCTTACGAAGCGGTGTCCGGCTCATCAGTCAGCATGGCGAGCAACGTGCCCACCGGGACTTTTGCACCAAGTTCCACCTGGATCGTTCCCAGATAGCCTTTTCCCATCGACTCGACTTCCATTTCGACCTTATCGGTTTCGACCGTAAACAGAGTTTCGCCTTTATCAACCCACTCCCCGGGTTTTTTGAGCCAACTGGTCACCGAACCCTCCTCCATGGTGAGACCGAGCTGCGGCATCACAATTTTATATGCCATCTCTAACTTACTCTCCTCACTTGTTTCATCACCTCGTGTACTTCACGGACGATGCGATCGACTGACGGAATCATTTGATTTTCAAGAACGGGGCTAAACGGGTTGGGGACAGGCAATGAGCAGATTCGCCTTGGGGTTGCCTGGAGCTCGTCGAAGCAGTCCTCGACAGCAATTGCCAGAAGCTCTCCCGCGAAACTGCAGTATGACGGCGACTCATCAATCACCACGAGCCTTCCGGTTTTCCTAATGGAGTTGGTGATCTTCGTCCGATCGAGAGGAACGATGGTTCGAGGGTCTATCACTTCCGCTGAAATTCCCTCTTGGGCCAGCACCGTCGCGGCCTTTGCGGCCAGATCAACCATCCGTGACATCGCCACAATCGTCAGATCTTTGCCTTCGCGGACGATGCGCGCATCTCCGAACGGAATCAGGTAATCCTCCTCGGGAACGACGCTCTTGGTGTTGTAAAGGGACTTGTGCTCAATCAGCGCCACAGGGCCGGGATCCCGGAGCGCAGTCTTGAAGAGTCCTTTCAGGTCATAAGGTGTGGCGGGGAGGGCCACCTTCAATCCCGGAGTGTTCGCAAACCAGTTATAGAAAGTGTGGGAATGGTGGGCGCCGGCATTGCGCACCGCGCCCATGGCTCCTCGAATCACTACCGGCGCTTTTATCTTACCGTTGGACATGTAGGAAATATTCGCGGCTTGTTGCACAATTTGCGTAATCGCTTCGAGTGCGAAATCGAGGAATACTTCGTCGATGACGGTACGGGTGCCTGCCATGGCCGCGCCAATCGCCGCACCTGTAGCTCCGAGTTCGCAGATGCCGGTATCGCGCAAGCGCTCATCCCCGAATTCTTTCCACAATCCGCGGGTTTGACGAAAGTTTCCGCCCCGGGGACCAATCCCTTGCCCGATGTAAACAATGCTGTCGTCTCTGCGCATTTCTTCGCGCAACGCTTCGACTCCTGCATCGGCGTATGTGATCACCCGGCCTTGCTCTGACATACTTTCTCCTCAGCTAGAACACGTGCTCAGTTACGGATGCAGCGGACGGTTCAGGGCTTTTCTCGGCAAATTCGACGGCATCATCGATTAGCTGCTCTACCTGTTGATCCGCCGTTTGCAATTTATTTTCATCCATACCGGAGTCGAGCAGCCGTTGCCGGGCAAGTTTCACCGGGTCCTGTTTCTTCCACTGCTGAACTTCTTCACGGGTGCGATAATCCGTACCCGGATCACCTTCGTGGTGGCCAACATAGCGATAAGTTTTGCATTCGATCAGCGTGGGGCCGCCATCCCCGCGGGCCCGTTGGATGGCGGCTTGTGCAACTTCGTGGACCGCAACGACGTCCTGCCCATCGACTTCGACGCCCAGCATTCCATACGCAGCCGCCCGGCTAGCAACGCTCGTATTCTTAGTGGCACGGACGAATGCCATCTCTGTTGCGTATAAATTGTTCTCGCACACATACACCACCGGCAAGTCCCATACCGAGCCGAGATTCACCGCCTCGTGAAACGAGCCGCTGTTGACTGCACCATCACCAAAGAAGCAAACGACAACCTGCGAATGCTTCCTTACCTTCGCGCTCAGGGCGGCGCCCGTCGCTAGCGGAATGGGGGCGCCCACAATTCCGTTGGTACCCATAAATCCATATTCAGGCGCATACATGTGCATACTGCCGCCGCGCCCTCCCGAACTTCCCGTTGCCTTGCCCCAAAGTTCGGCAAGCACGACGCCCGCTGGCACTCCCTTGGCTAGGGCGTGACCGTGGCCGCGATGGGTGCTAAAAACTAAGTCCGCGGTCTGGAGATTCGAACATACCCCTACCGCAACCGCCTCTTCACCCACATATAAGTGGACGAACCCGGGAAGCCTTCCGTTTCGATATAGTTCTTGAACCTTAAGCTCGAACAATCGCAATTCGAGTACCTTTTTGTAGTAAGCAAGAAGCAATTCTTGCGAGATTTGCTCCGCCAGAACTCGTTCCGACATGATTAGACCCTCCCGGACTCGTGCGACAGCAACAGCGGCAACTTCTGGGGTGCGCATTCGCGCTGCGAACGGTAGACCGCGGTAAATAGTTCCACCACACGACGCCCCGCTTCCGCGTCGACCTGCGGTTCTCGATCCTCCAATACTGCGTCTAGAAAGTCAGCGAGTTGCACTTGGTGGTAGTGGGTCATCACATCCCAGTCGCGCGAGCGGTCTTCGCGATTCCAGGCCTCGAGATTCCGCTCTTCTCCCGGCACCGTCCAGATGTCGTTAAATGGCGGATCCATTTTTTCCGTGACACCGGAGATAAATGGAGAGCCGCTGTCTGTCTCCGCGCCCACCGAGGCGCCTGAAGAACCATGAATGTGAATCTTTCCCCACAATCCGGGGCGCTGCGAATTGCTGAGGACAATTGAACCCATTCCACCGTTGATGAACCGGACGGAAGCCACAACAGTGTCGTCCACTTCTATCCCGGGATGGTTATAGTTGTCCCAATAGCCCTGCAACTCGACAGCGGGACCCATGAACCAGCTCATCAGGTCAAGATAGTGCGGCGCCTGACTCACCACCACACCACCTCCCTCGCCTTCCCAGGTTCCACGCCAGGGATCGGAGCGATAGTAGGCGGGTTCACGCCAGCCAAGCATGGTTACAATTGCCAACACCGGTTTGCCTAGCTTGCCGGCATCAATCGCTTTCTTCATTCGCTGCACTGGTTCGTACCAGCGTCGCTGGCTGATCACGCCTAATTTGATTCCGGCAGCACGCGCGGCCGCGATCGCCCGATCGCAAGACTCCAGATCGATAGCGAGTGGTTTCTCCGAAATGACGTGTACTCCGGCCGCCGCTGCTATTTCAACGGCGGCAGGATGCTGAGTGTGTTGCGTGCAGACCGATAACACATCTACATGCTCCCGATCCAACATCTCAGCCAGATCGGTGTACGCCTTGACCTGAAGATTCTTTGCGAACGCTTGCGCGCGCTCGGGAGAAATATCGCAAACCGATACCAGTTCCGAGTTCGGAAGTGAGCGATAAGCGAGCGCATGCGTGCCGGCGACCTTTCCGCAGCCCACGATCGCAGTCTTGAGGCGAGTTTGACGCGTCTTTCGCATGAACCCCACTTCGACAGCATTTACAGTCACAGATTTCGAAATCAGGGAACCGAGGTGCCATCCGACTCCCCCGGCCGGTGTCGCAATTCCACCAGGAATCCCAAAAGGTCTTTTGTATCCAGTAGCGCCCAACGTGTGCCGGGGCGTATTCCGCTTCCAGACTGGAGCACAGTTACGCCAGACTTCGCCAATTCCTCAATCACGGGATCGATATCGCTTACTTCAAACAGCAGATGATGGATTCCCCCACCGTTCTGATTGAGGAAATCTTTGTATCCACTACTACCTTCAACGGGCTGAATAATTTCGACTTCCACCTCTCCCAACTGAACAAATGCCTGCTTAATTCGAACGCTCTCTTCCACGCCGCGATAGTAGTACTTCGATTCAGGTCGATCTGGCCACTCCACGAAGCGAAAAGGTCCAATGCCAAATAAAGAAGTTAGAAGCTGCGTGGTACGGTCGCGATTGCCGACAACGATTCCAATCTGTACGAGCCGTTTGAGCTGTATTCCGCCCACAAGCGACGATGGCAAATTCGGCATCATTTACGTTTTGCTCTTTCCGTCTCGCAGTTATCGAGCCAGATAGCCTCCATCCACTGGAAGAATTACACCCGTGACCATCGACGAAGCATTCGACGCCAAGAACAAGGCCGGACCGACGATCTCTTGAGGTTCCCCCACGCGGCCGAGTGGAATATTAGACACCCAGGTTTGCATGAGTTTTTTGGGGTCGAACTGCGGCTCGGCCATTACCTCTTTCAGTCCGGGCGTAAGAAACTGGCAGGGAGCAATCGCGTTGACCCGAATACCTCGATCCGCCCATTCCAGCGCGAGTTGCTTGGTCAAGGCGTTCACTCCTCCCTTGCTGGCGCAATAAGCGTTGGCGCCGCGGCCGACACCGACCACTCCCGCAATCGATGAGAAATTAACGATAACTCCCCCGCCCTTTTTCAACATAACCCGCGCTGCCGCCTGGCAGCACAGAAACGTGCCGCGCAGGTTGATGTCCAGAACTCGGTCCCAAGTTTCCAGCGGAGTCGATTCCGCGGGATCATGTTGCGGGATGCCGGCACAGTTCACCAGAATATCGAGGCCGCCAAGTTCGCTAACTGTCGCATCAACCATGGCAAATATGTCGTCGGCAACGGCAACATTCGCTTTGAGGGCGATCGCGCGCCTTCCTATTTTGCGCACTCGCTCAGCAGTGCGCTGAGGGTTTTCTATATTGAGGTCGCACGCGGCTATATCGCAGCCAAATTCAGCGAAACCAAGCGCGATCGCTTCTCCGAAGCCCACCCCAGCCCCGGTGATAAGGGCAACCCGTCCGCTAAGATCAAACAACTTTCGAAAAGCTGTAGATTCCATGTCCATGTTCAAATCTCGACAACTCTAGCAGGGCTCGCTTCAGCGACTCTTTGCCTTCGCGGACAAGCTCTCAAACAACAACATCTCGGATGTTCCGTTTGTTTCCAGCCTTACTGGAATACCTTCTGTCATTAGCCGAAGTCCGGACAACTCAACGGTCTCAGCACGATTTTTAAAAGTAACCTTATAAGTGCCGGACAAATCGAGGCCGCGGGGCACAAAATGGTAGACAGGGTCTTCGAAGCTGGAGGTACGGAATAACGTAGCGACACCGCGGCTCTTATCAGGTGCCGCATATTCCAGGACAAGCCAGGGCGACTGACTTTGATATGGGATCAGCGGCGTGTGATGGTAGACCAAACTATCCCGCAAAATCGGTCGCAACTCATTCTTGTAAAGATCCACGCCGGCGCGAATCTTGTTGCGCAAAATGGGATTCAATTCATCGGGTGATGGCGCAATCCCCCGAAAAATTGGCAGCGACATCTCAACCTGCCGCATCTGGTAATCAATGTCGCCATCGCCCGCCAGATCGGGCACTTCGGTGCCGAAAGTGCGTAGCAGAATTTCCGGCGGAAGCAACCATGTCATGCCACTCAGGATTTTTACTCCTCGCGGCCCGCGCATCCAGTCGGACAGTTCGGTGTTGTCAAAGCGGTGCAAAATACCCCAATCCAGCCGACCACCGCCGCCAGCGCAGTTTTGAAAAATAACGTGAGGAAATTGCAGGCGTAGGCGATCAAACATCGCATACAGATTCTCCACGTGACGCCACGCAGAATTTTCGACAAATCCCTCCCGTACCTGATTTCCGTCTTCTTCAGTCGACATGTTGTAATCGATGCGAAAAACATCAAGATCGTATTTCTTAATGATTCGCGCGATTTCCGATTCCATCCATTTCGCGACTGCCGGGTTCCCCACATCCAGGTGGCGGCCGTCGGCAATGGGCCCACCGTCGCGGGTTAGAATCCAGTCAGGGTGTTCTTTCCGCAGCTTCGAAGCCGCGCCTGCGCCTTCGATCTCAACCCACAACCCGAAGTGCAGCCCTTTTTTGCGAGCGTACTCGCGGATAGGCTGAATATCGTTCGGCAACCACGCTCCCGCGTACCAGTCGCCCACATTTTGGTACCAACGGTTTGGCTCCGGCCCATACCAGCCCGCATCAATCAGAAATGTCTCGGCGCCGATATCGGCGGCCATATCGATCTCCCGCTCGATGCCTGCCTCTGTCTCGTGATCCACGATGTATCCGCGATGGTTTGCCTCCACGTCGAAGACATGCTCGGAAGGCGGAGCGGGAAGTACATCGCGGCGCACGTGATTCAAAAGCGCCTGCGTGACATGATCCAGATCCGACTTCATGCAGAGGATGTGAGTTTCCGGCGTCTTGACGGTCTCGCCGGCAGCAACGACTCGCAGAGCGGGGTCAACCGAACTGGGGCCCATGTCGAAAAACAGGCGAGCCTCATTCACCGGCCTATCGATAGAGTTCGAACGGTCGACCGGTGATTTTTCAACTTTGCTCGTTACTCGGATTCTCCAGTTCCCGCTCCACGCAAGAGATGCGGCGAACCATTCTCCCGTGGCGTTATTACGTGCGAAGAATGTTGGGTGTCCCCATCCGGATTTTCCCCGTTCCCCAGCGATAATCTTAGTTTCGTTGACCACCGGGTCGAAGCGCCACGCTCCTTCGTATCCCCATTTACTGTATTGCGCGGACCCGACGTCGTATACATTTTCGGATTCGGCAGGCAGCTTCTCGGCAAAATTGGGCGTGTGCCATAGCTGCCCTGACCACGGCGACACATTCGAGATAGCCGTCGCGTGCTCTGCGGTATTCTTAATTTCAAGCCAGCGAACCATCACAGGGCCGCCGGTCAAGAGAGTTTGAACTTTTACCCGAACCGGGCGGACGGTACTTTCCAGTTCCACGGATACGAGCAATCCCCCGGAGATCTGAACATCGGATTTGCCGGCTCCCACCCACTTCCAGGTCCCAGAAAGCTCCTGTCCTTCTATTTCAAGTTTGAACGCGTCGACCGGCAAACCGTCCATCTGCTGACGCTCAGCTTCGATTTGAACGTCTGCGACGATCTGACCAGTCGACTCCCAATAACGGCTCACCCACCGGCCATGGCGTAGCTCTTCATCGCAAATCGTGAGTCCGGAACTGAAGCGCACTCCCGGAATCGGACCTGTCCGAATGACCGCCGAACGGGGATTCAATGCCGGAGCTGCCGCCGCAAAGAGAACCGAATGAAGAAAAAAGAGACAATAAGGGACCGCGCGAATGCTGGCCAGGGACGTCCAGTTGCGGCTCTTGCCGGGCGTGCGCTCTCTCTGGCTAAAAAATCCCATCGCTCCTCTTACCAGTTTTTGATCTACCGTTGTGCGGCTCTCCGCCGTCAGACTTGGTAAACCGGTACCAGAAATAACTGCGTTCGGGGCCCAGCGATGGATAGATGTGCAGGAAGACTTCCATAGCGTCGGGAGGAACCAATAGCTTCGCAATAAACCGCGTTCACCGCGCCTTTCAGCAACGCAACTGGCACCATACTAAAATCGAGAGTCTATCGTCAACAGTTTTGTTGACAATATTAAGCAGCAGGCAATACTGCCCGACTTGGAATTCAAGCCCGCCCCGCATAGCTCAGAACTGCGATCGCTACTACAAGGAAGCCCACTCCCACAATCATGAACCGGAGTGGGCGCGTTCCAGTCCGTTTCCACTCACCCGTCAGCACTCCAAAAAATGTGCTCGCGACTACAATGGAAGCGAGAAACAGCGGCCAGCCAATTGATGTTCCCAGGTCCCCAAGTTTGATCGTCGAGATACTGTAGAGAATGATGCTTCCAAACCACAGGAGACCCATGCTGGCGGCTGCCACCCAGTAGTACCATGTGCCAGGTAGCCCAAGCAGACGGACGGTTCCTTTCCTGCGCATCAGGATGTAGCAATAAATCGCTCCGGGCAAGAATCCAGCGTAAAGGCACGGAAGCCAGACAGCATTCGACATCATAGCCAGACTAGCGCCATTTTGCTGGGCGGCGTGCTGAATGCTTCCCCCAAACGCCAGCCCAAGATTTAGCATGGACCCGAGAATGCCGGAAATGAAAGCCAACGTGAACCCGCCCCAGAAGCCTTTTCGCGTTGAGGCACTCGCCTGTTGCAGCGCAGCTTCCCGGCTTTTGCCGGCTACTCCGCAGAGGGAAACACCCAGGACAATGGCGAGAACGCCCAATAGAATTAGTTCGCCTTGCCGCGTCATCACGAGATCAGGATGCTGAGCAAGTAACGGGGTGAGCGCTCCGACCGCGGCCGAGGTGCCAAGGCAGACCGCAAAGGTAATAGCCAGGCCCAAACGAGTCAGCGCCAAGCCAAAAAAAACGAGGGAAACTCCCCAACTGGCTCCGAAGACCACCATGGCGGCGAGTGTCCCTGTCGAAACCACGTTGTAAGTCGCCCAGAGTCTGGGCACCGTGAGTAGCGCTATCAACGTGGGGACCACAGCCACGCCCAGGATGGAGAAGGCAAACCATGAGTGCTCCCACTCCCATTTCTTGTTCAATTTCATGGGAAGCGAATACGCGGCGTTCATAATTGCAGCGCACAAAACCAGCAGAATAGCCTGTACGGTTTGCGACGTCATGCCACTTCCTTAAGGGATATTTTAAAATTAAGAAAATGGCGGGCGAGGAGCCAGCGCGTCGCAGTGTCGGTCAGGACATTCAAGGCGAGCCATTGAAGCACTCGGAGTTCTTTCTGTCAACACCTTTGATGACATTGGCGACGGCGACAAAGGCGCAGGAGGATTGAATGCTTCAGCTGAGAGTTAGAGGACTTTCGAGTTCGTCGGCCCAATTCCCGCTATCAAATGCTGGGAAGATGGAGCTCTGGTCAAAGAGGCGGGAATACAGACCCGCGAAATACTCCTCAACTTCATCCTCGATTTTATCCAGGGGCGTCTTCAGCACCATTCGCACATATTGTTCGTGATTTTCACGGCGGTTAACCAGAGGTATGCGTGAGGAATACGCGCGCGCAATGATGTAAATATATGGATTCATCAGCAGGTTCAGAGTCCGGTACAGGAGTGGCTGGTTGGACGCCTTCCAGATGGTGCGGTGCAGTTCCATATCCGCGTGGAAGAACTGTTCTTCATTGTTCTTCGCAGCCGCGCCTTTCATTTTTTTTAACGCCCGACCGAGAAGTTCTGCACAATCGACAGAGGGATTTTCCTTCATGTAGCGAACACAAAGTCCCTCGAGTTTGGCTCGCATGCGAAAGATGACGCCGATTTCCGCCAGCGAAATATCGCGGATAAAAGTGCCCCGCCTCGAAGTGGTTACCACCAACCCGTCACGCTCCAGGCGCAGCAGGGCCTCCCGCACCGGTCCGCGACTGACTTCCAGTTCGCGGGCCAAATCCTCTTCTATGATGCGCTGACGCGGCCGCAGCTTGCCGGCGTGAATGGCCTTGCGCAAATGGGCTTCAACCCGTTTGCTGGCAGACACGCCTCGCTCTGGTTTGGAGGAATGAGCTTTAGAAGTTCGCATTGAGAAGTGGCTTTTCTTAAGGGCGTGCGCCGAAAGGCAACACCGATCGACCCACCGCCCACCAGACTGTGCCAGCCCACCTGGGATGGCGACTGCCTTTCCAGACACTGTATCATGCTGTCAACAATAAAGGTGACAGTATAGTTGGCAGAAAAGCACCCCGGCGGAAGCCTCCGGCATCAGCGCGCATCGCATTCCGGCTCGATGCCGCCTCCGCTCTTGTGGAATCCCCGCCCGCAACAGTGTCCCTGCCGGGCCGCACGATTTCTGGCATCCTGCGATTTGCGGCAAAAGCAACTCTGCGCCCAGGCGAGCCGACTGAACTCGCTCTGGGCGCTCCGTCGCCAGTCTTGTAGACATTAGTGTTAACAATATTTCTCTTGACACCCTGCCTAAAGATAGGATAACTTCCGCGTCGGTCATAAGAAACGTGCGCCAACGTGTTTTATTTATGGCGACGAACGGGGCCACGGGCCAACGAAATGCCCTTCTGTAACGCCCCAACCGGAACAGATCTTTGAGCAAGAAATGCAGCCGTAACAAGGAGGCTCCACGATGAACTCCGCCACATTCCGTTCCCTGAAGTTAACGGTAGTTCTCTTAGTGTTGAGTATTGGCACGTTGTACGGACAAACTGCAGTCACCGGGGGCATCGAGGGCAACGTGACGGACGCTTCTGGCGCCGCCATTTCCGGAGCAATCGTAGAAGCAACGAACGTGGCGGACTCAGTCGTTCGCCAAACCGTCACGAACGTCGACGGGGCATACAGGTTCCCCAGTCTGATTCCTGGAACCTATTCGATCACGGTCAAGAAGGCAGGGTTTGCCACATTAAACCGCGAGGCCATGCGAATCGACGCCGGAATAGTGTACCGGGTCGACTCCAAACTGCCGGTCGGCACGGCAACTGCCAAGATCGAGGTGACCGGCGAGGCACCTCTTATTCAGACGGACAGCGCTGAAGTGAACGAAACCATTCACTCGTCGGAAATCAGCAGCTTGCCTACGTATGGCAACAACATCACTCGATTGTCGCTTTTGGCTCCTGGAGTTTCGATGCCGGGCGGCCAACTGGATCTTCACCCCGAGAATGCAGGAGAGGATTTCAATCTCAACATCAACGGGGCCGCACCTAACGCTAACGGACACCTGCTCGACGGAGTCGAG
Source organism: Candidatus Sulfotelmatobacter sp. (assembly GCA_025462865.1). Classification (GTDB taxonomy): domain Bacteria; phylum Acidobacteriota; class Terriglobia; order Terriglobales; family Acidobacteriaceae; genus Sulfotelmatobacter. The sequence goes on from JAOAPI010000180.1 coordinate 67,461, forward strand.
AACACCGAGGCGATCCAGGGGCTATCGATTATCGTGACTCCGAACGACGCCGTGCAGGAAGTGAAACTCGCAACCAGCGATTACGATGCCGAATACGGCAAGGTAGCCGGCGGACTTTGGCAGATCACGACTAAATCGGGCACGAATGCATTTCACGGATCGCTTTTCGAGAACTATCGCACCTCTGGCTTCAACGCAGCTGACCACTTCACCGAGCCCAAGGGTATTCCCCGGAATATCTGGAATCAGTTTGGCGGCAGCCTCGGCGGCCCGGTTATCAAGCAGAAGGTCTTTTTCTTTGGCGACTACCAAGGCATGCGAAATAACCTTTTCGCATCAGGCAACGAGACAGTGCCGATCGATGCATTTAGGACTGGAGATTTCAGTTCCGTCGCAGCAATCGATCCGATCTACGATCCGGCCACGGGTAATCCGGATGGAACCGGAAGAACGCAGATCCAGTGCAATGGCGTGCTCAACGTAATTTGCCCCGATCGGCTGAGCCCGGCGGCAAAAAATCTGTTGGCGCTGTTGCCCGAACCAAATTCCGCGGGATTTAGCTCAAACTACCAGATCTCCCGGGCCGCCACTTTCGGCCAGGATCAGTTCGATACGCGCGGCGATTTCTTTGTCACCTCAAAAACCGTTGTATTCGGAAAATTCAGTTATTTTAAGGCGAACTTTAATACTCCCACGGCCTACGGAGTCGCAGGCGGCGGCTCACCGCTGGGAGGCCCTGGAGTCGCAAACGCCGGGCTGTCCTCCGATCACGACAAGAGCTTCATGGTCGATTATCAACATACCTTTTCGCCATCGTTGCTGACCGAAGCTCGATTCGCTTTTTCGCGACTCATTATTTCGGAGTTGCAGCCGGATTTCAACACCAACGCGGCGACCACCTTGGGAATTCCGAACGTCAACCTGGGTACGGTGTACACATCAGGCCTGCCCCAGATAAACATTAGCGACCCTCTAACCTCCTTCAATATGGGTGATTTTGGGTTGCCATTCTTTGAGCGCGAGGCAAACTTCGAGGTCTACAACAACTGGAACAAGAGTGTGGGCCACCATGCCTTCAAGTGGGGAGGGGATATAGGAAAGTTTTTCGGCATCCGGACCGACGTCAGCGGACGCGGAACCTTCACGGTTAGCCAATCGCTGACTCAGCTCAACGATTCCGCGGGTTCTGGGCCATGCACGAGTCCTGCGGCCGGCACGTTTTGCGGATCAGGCCTGGCCGCTCTGGAGCTCGGTCTGCCCTCTGGTTTTGGCAGAGACATAACGCTGGTTCAACCTCAGGAAAAACTTTGGAAGTACGCTTTCTACGGTCAGGATACCTGGCAGGTTACACCTAGGCTGACCCTGACCTTGGGGTTGCGTTGGGATTATATGAGTCCGATCTTCACGCAAAAGGGCCAGAGCGACGGAAATATCGATATAGCCACCGACACACTGTTGTTGACCAACCTGGCGGGTAAATACGCCGGAGTTACAACGCCGAAAACGGAATTTTCGCCACGGATCGGAGTATCGTTCCGGTTGTTTAAAGACACGGTCCTTCGCGCCGGATACGGCCGAAGCTACTATATGAATGCGGACGGAGCGGGATTTGGAACTCAGGGTTGTTGCTGGCCTATCAAGCAAAGCCAGACCGATGCTCAGGCCAATCCTTTTGCCCCACTGGGTTACACGTTCGATCAGGGGCCGGGCGCTCCTCCGGCACTTCCCGCCTTTCCGTCAAATGGCCGGATTTCGTTTCAGGGTGCCCCTGGTGGTAGTGAATACTTCGTTGGGGTCGGAACCTATCCGCATAGTTACAACGACACTTACAACGTAACCTTAGAGCATGCTTTCCCTTATCAGATCACCGCTTCGATTGCGTATGTGGGTAACATCGGGCGTCATCTGTGGGATAACTTCAACGTCAACCTGCCGCCGCCGGGACCAGGCCCCTTCACCTCCCGAGAGCCGTTCTTCGCCAGCTTTGGTTGGGCGGTACCCGAATTTCAACGAAACAACGCAGATTACCATGTCCCTGAACTGAGGAGTAACTACAACTCTCTGCAACTTCACGTGGAGAAGCATTTTCATCGAGGGCTGTATCTACTGAGTAACTTTACCTGGGCTAAGTCACTTGATGATGGAACATTCGGTCCAGGGGATGGCAACGGGAATCAGTTCTGCTTCGCCTGCAACTACGGACCCTCAGGCACCGTAAGACCCTGGGCCTGGGTGAGCGCGGCTAACTGGCTACTTCCATTCGGCCGCGGCAGGGCTTATGCAAATGGCTTGGGCCGTGGTGCGGACGCCGTGGTCGGAGGCTGGGCGCTTAGTGGAATCTTTAATTTCGAGAGCGGACAGTATTTCACCCCGTATTACTTAAACTCACCCACCGTGTTGAATTCTCCGATTTACGATAGACCGAACCTCGTTGGCAATCCGCATGTGTCCCATCCCAACCAGAACCTGTGGTACAACCCGGCGGCCTATGCCGACCCTGCGCAGTTCACCTTCGGAAATGCTGGACGCAACAGTCTATTGGGCCCAGGCCTTGGTTTAGTCGACCTGTCGTTGACCAAGTCCTTCACCCTCACGGAGACGACCCGCCTCGACTTTAAGTGGGACGCATTCAACGCTCTCAACCGTTTGAATTTGGGACAACCAACGTGTTCCGGCGCGGCATTTGTTGATATCGGAAACGCAGGCCAAATTTGCAGCATTGTTGACTTCAGACGGCGTATGCAGATTGGAGCCCGTCTCACATTTTAATTTCCTTCCTCCACGCAACCGAGACTTGCCTCGGCTCATGGCCGAGGCAAGTTTATTTGTGCCGATTCAACCCGGGTCGTTTGCGCCAAGACCCTGATCCTGTAGTAAACAAATTAAGTCATCGAGGCTCTAACTGGATGAGACCATTCCTACTGGCAGCCTGTCTGGTCTGTTCCTTCGCAACCTTCGCCACCGCCCAGGTTTCCATCGCCGAATCGCCCGAGGGATGGGAACTTACTAACGGGCACATCCACGTCGATTTGTCGCGCTCATCAGCGGGGGTTCATCTCAAGTCGTTGCGGCGGGAAGGCGGCGCGGAATGGGCAGTGTCGGACACGCCGCTGGTTGCTGTTCCAGACAAAGTCAGCAAGCCATACCTGTTTACAGATGCTGCCGTCAGCGACTTGGAGAAGGGTGGCAAGCAACTCACGCTGCGCTTCAAATCCGGCACTGACGCGCTTCTTTCTCTCAAGTTGAAGCTGTACCCCAACGGCGCCGTTGTGCAAACGGCAATGCAAGTGGAGAACCGCAGCCAGCACACCTTAGCGCTGGACTCCCACATGGATCCGCTGTTTCTCACGCTAAAGAATCCTGCCGGTGGTTTGAGGCCGTTTTCGTCAACCAAGGAAGGGCACGGATTTCGTTCGAGCGGAAATCTTTCTCAACGGCATGAATTTCAGGACTGGATGGTGCTGGAAAACGAATCCAGGCATGAATCTATATTAGTCGGCGGTGAACCCGGCCTCGGTGTGCTGGGATGGAGGGCCAATGTGCAGTCCTCCACCGCGAGCACTGTGATTCTCGCAGGAACAATACTGATCAAGAACAAGAAGACCCGTCCTTCCCCAACTTTCGAACTTGCTCCGGGAGCGACCGTGGAGACTCCCCTCAGTTTCTTTTCGCTCGCCAAAGGGGACACCGACGACGCCGGCAACGAGACATTCCGATATCTCAAGCAGTACATATTTCCCGCGCCTTTGCCCAACTCGCCTCTCGTGACGTATTGCATATGGCTCACTGAACGGAACACCGAGGAGCTACTTCTCAAGGAGCTCGAACTCGCGAAACGCGTAGGGTTCGATGTTTTTTATCACGACGCAACCTGGTACGAGGGAGCGTCCGTGGTGCCGGGTATGAACGATTGGACGCTTGGACTCGGCAGCTATGAGGAGAGCAAAGAGAAATTTCCCCACGGCATCAAAAATCTTTCCGATGCCGTGCGCGCCAAGGGATTGAAATTCGGGCTTTGGATCGATCCCGGCAATGTTGACGCCGCGCGAGTGGCCTCTGGTGAGATTCCTGAAGATTGGCTCGCGATGATCGATGGCAAGACCCTCGGCACCACGCACCCTTCTCTCGCAATCACCAAACAACTATGTTTGGGCGATCCGAAGGTGGTTGCGTGGATCGAGAAGCAACTCGGAGACATCATCGAAAAGTGGCATCTGGATTGGATTAAATGGGATCCTTCGTCGACGGTAAGTTACGAGTGCAGTCGTACGGACCACGGGCATGGGAAGACTGACGGCGCGTATGCGGCCTATCGCGGGCGGATGGAGATCATGCGCTACCTGCTCACGCGCTTTCCGAATCTTTCGGGATTCGAATGCGATCCGTCACTGGAATTTGCCCGCACCAATCCCGGTCCGCAAACTTTATTGCCGGGCGGATATATCAATGAGTTCATCACCGGCCCTATGCTCAGTCCCAATGTCTGGGGGTCGCTCGCCACAGCGGGCAAGGGCGATGCAGGAGGAGAACGCCTTACGAGTCGCTGGTACAGCGCTTCCGCGCTGGACTACTACTTCCGGAAGCATTTCATGCACGGAGTAACATTCGGCAACATCAATGGCATGTCATCGCAGTTTCTCTCGGCTGCTCCGCCCGGATTCATCGAGGCGTTCCAGCGAAACCTCTTGTATTTCAAGCAGTATCGCCATCTCTTGCTGGAGGACGTATACCATCCGAGAATCGAAGCAGCGGGATGGAGTTCCGTGCAGTACGTTAAGGAGGATTCGACCGAGTCGGTAGTCTACATTTTTCGCGATAAGTCCGAGATCGCTGACACCAAGATTCGCCTGCGCGGGCTGGATGCAAAGGCAAAATATCGTGTAACCAGTCTGAACGACCGTCCGGGACGTGAAAAGGAAGTGACGGGGGAAAGTTTGCTGAGCGGCGTCGCCGTACATCTGCCCAATCAGTGGCTGGCCACAGGCGACGGGGCGGTCAAAGAATTTCCCGACCAGCAACTTTACGGCTCCGATATTTTGCTGCTTCGGCGCTTGCCCTGAAGTTATGGGCCGGCCTCTGAGTTGCGAATGACAATCACCGGGTCCCAAACAATTGGGTCGGCACGATTCTCGCCGTTGTGTTTGACCATAAATCGAATCTTGTCGCCCGCCACTACCGGCAGGTTCGGAATGTTGTAGGTGGTGGGGGTTGCATAGCTTGGCAAAACTTCCGCCCATCCCTCCGCCGGCCATACTTGGCGGGAGTTCTGCAGAATTCGCACGAAGCAGGACGCCTGGTTCTCACCCCTCGGATCCTTGCGAACAAATCCAGAACTGCTCAGCGTACCGGAGGCGGACGCCACGAAAGTACGCGAGAGATCGTAGTGAGCGGAAGGTTGCATCCAGATTCTTCCAATCCGGCCTAAGCCTGATCCCGCCCAACGACCTTCATAGCCTCCCTTGTCCCAAACCAAGTTCTTATAAGTACCGTCGTCGAGCGCTTCTTCGTACACCCATTGATGCTCCAATTGGGTCGGCGAAAAATCTCCCAGAGCCGCGTACGTAGGTGGTTCACCCGGAATTTTTTGCGCGGCCACAGCTGGACTGCGATTACCGTCTCCATCTACCGCGAATACTTCAAAGGTGAGGTCGACGTCGTTACGAGCAGAGTCGGTATGATCGAAGAAAAATGTTCCTTTTGCCACTCGTCCAATGAGTTTTGCATTCTTGCGGAGTTCGTAGTAGGAGAGCCATGTGTCATCGTGGCTGGCCGACCACTTAATCTCAATTCCCTGCACGCCGAGATTTGTCGCCAGTCGCTTGGTTACGTTGCCGGGCGATGTGGGAGGGACGTGATCGGTTCCAGAACCAGGGTAGTCAGGCAAATTTAGAAATATCAGCTCGCCGGCGGCAATCTTATCGATACTGATTCCTTCGGACATCAGTTTGGCACCAGTCTTATGCAGATGTAACTCAGACTTGCTCGCGCGCACGTCATAAGTTTCCGCAGGCACAAGTCCCCGTGGATAAATGACCACCGGCTGCGCCGGCGAGTCGAGTCGGACAGGCTGCGTCAAGCGGACGTACTTAAAGCCCATCGCGTCCGGTCGCGCGTGACTCATATCAAGGTCTGCCGTAGCAAGAACTTGATTGTCGTCCGCTCGCACCAGCGAAAGCGAATAGGAACCACGGTTGTTTCCCGGATCGAACTGACCCAACTGCGTGACGGTCATGGACTCGTCCAGTTGAAGAGCCATTCCTAAGAAACGATCTGCGCCCCGCCGCTCGGCTCCCAGCTTAACAATCTTGGTGACCAGCGATTGGTCATCCGCGCCCTGCTGATACTTCAGATTCAGCGGGCCAAATTCCTGTCCGGATCCTCCGTAGAAACGGAAGGCACCATCTACTGGATCTTCGTAAATTCCGGTTTCAAGGCTGGCGGCAGAGGTTGTCGTCACTGTGTTCATGTCTCCCGCGTTCCCGCGGTACTGGTCAACAGAATCTGGCGAATGCTTTGCCGGCCGGCTTATGACGAAGTAAGTGGAGCCACGCTTCTCGTGTTTGGTGAGAATGACCCCCTTCGAGCTATCTCGATTCATCCTCTGGAAGTACCAGATAGCATCATCGTGATCCACTCTGGGGCGAAATACATGACCCCAGCGCCCGGCAACGCCTTGAGAGACCAGATAGTGGTAAATCTCCCAATCCCTTCGGATCGACTCCACATCGGGTCCGTCACCGGGATCGCGATACCACGTCGGATTCATTGCAAGGTGTGTTCGGTCGCTCGCGGAGTTGTAATAAGTGTGATCGAAGTCAACTACGTTATGGAGTTTGTCCGGTGGAACCAGCAGCGATGTGTAGTACGAACTGTACGGTCCCACCCCTCCGTCCGTGTATTCCCCCGACTCTGCCAGTCGAGCAATGTCATAACTGATCCAGCGCCCTCCGCCGTCGCAGGCGTCGATTCCACTTTGAGGATGTTGGCTCTTGAAAGTCTCCAATAGGGTACGGAAATTTTGATCAGCCGCGAGAGCATCTGTGTCATTTGCGCTGGCCGCAGGCGCAATATCGTAGCGCCACTGGAAATCACCCCAGTCCTTAACTCCATCATTCAGCAGTTGGCTTTGCCAATCGACGGTTTCTGGAATCGATTGTTCCAAGGTTTGCTGTCCTGGGATCATCCACTCCGGGTGTCGCTGTGCAACTTTGGACTCTGCAGTAGCCAAGAATGTGGGATACCAGAGCACCCATCGCATGTCATGTTTGCGCAGGTACTCATTCGTCATCTTCCACGCAGGACCGTTCCACGTACCCCATCGGTCATACCAACCCGCATCGTCCCACAAAATATCGGTACCTGTTTCACGCAGCAAATCGACATACCGAAGATCGAGAGCCAATCTTCTTCCCCAGTTGTCGGCGCTCGGTGTTCCACCTTCGCCAATCCAAGGGTCTGGCCAATCGACCGCCCAACGAGTCTTCGCGAAATAATCTAAATTCGTGAACTCCCAAAGATAAGCGTATTGCCAGTCGAGCAGTTGATTGCCCAACTCGTCGACCCCGCCGGAAAACGGTGCCATGAATACTTTGGGAGTATCGATCCTTCCGCCCGGAGCCAGGTCTTTGGCAAAGCCCGCCAATTCCAGACGCATATCCAGCGGTGCACCATCCTGATCGCCGATCTCGAAGCGCCAATGGCCAAGATAATCCCAACCCACCGCAAGACCTTCGGTGGAGCCGCGATTCAGCAGAAAAATCAGTGGCAGAAAACTGCTGTACTGACCCGGCTGTATCCCTCCATTGGAATCGAGACTTCGCCGGTATCCAGGAGCGACGGGTTCGGTCTTTAGAAGTTGGCTGCCATTGTAGTTACCTCCGCCGGTTAGATAGTTGAATTGCAGATCCGATGCGATGGAACTAAGGACGCGGGAATGCAGAAAGGCGACCTGGCTGATGCGAGTTTGCCTGTCCGAGAAGTTCTCGAGCGTGAGCCACTCGCGGATTACGGATGTGCCAGGGTACAGCACATAATGTTTCGTCACCCCCAGGCCTTCCGATTCAAGTGTGACGTCGAGTTGAAGTTCGCCCTGTTTGCCGAGGACAACACGGTCCCCGTGCAACTTCCATTCCCAAGCGGATGCACCAACGTCCTGGCCATTTGCCAGAAATCGGATTTCGGATGGCGGGTTGGCCGCATCCTGGTATTCGCGTCGTGACAACTTATTGCGGAGCGAACCTAAATAAAATCTTCCGCCGGCAAGACGAACCCGTCGTTCGACCCTGGACGTTCCCATGATCCATTCATTACCTTCGCGACGCACATAGCCATCTCCGCTCTGGAAATTGGTCTGGGCCAACGATAAAGATGTCGCCACGCAAAGAAGTGCAAATTGGATCGCGAGGAATTTACGAACTGAAAAGGGGGACGTGTTCTTGCAAGCGGCCAAAGTCGCTGCCTCCGGTTCACAATTGAAAGTGGTACGGGGAGTTCACCCGCGACGCGGCCATGCGGCCAACGGCCAGCCAGTGACTTCCTCGATTTCCAGCAAACGGTTGTATTTTGCCAGGCGCTCAGACTGTCGAATCGATCCATTCTTAAATTGATCGGCCTGCCATCCGACCGCTAAATCCGCAGCCCAGTTATCTTCTGTTTCTCCGCTGCGAACGCTCAGCGTGATTGACCAGCCAGCGGCTCGCGCTTGCCGGTAAGCCTCAAGCGCTTCGGCAAGAGTTCCGATCTGGTTGACCTTCAACAGCAGCGCATCGCAGGCATTCCCTTCCACGGCGCGTTGGATCCGGACAGGGTTCGTGCACAAGAGATCGTCGCCGAGAGTAAGGGCCCGGCCGGCGATTGTTCGGCGGAGGAGGGGCCAGTTCTCCCAATCGTCTTCCGCCAGTCCGTCTTCCACGCTTACGATCGGGTAACGATCGAGCCATCGCGAAATGGTTTGGATCATTTCCGCACTGTCGAGAACTTCCGCATCCAGGCGATATTTGTGGTTCTCGTAAAAGTGCGTGGATGCAACATCGATGCCGAGAAAAACATCTTTGCCAGGAGAATAGCCGGCCCGCTCGATCGCTTCTACGGCCAAACCCAGCATCTCCTCTGCCGTGCGGCAGGGTGGTGCGAGCCCACCCTCGTCCGCGGTCAGAAGGCGCATTCCATACTTACTCAGGATGAGTTCGGCCGCCGCCTGATAAACATCGAAAGCCGCAACTAACGCCTCGTCGACGGTTTGCGCCGACATCGGGATGATTAACACATCCTGTACTGACACCTGCTGCCCGGCGTGTTTTCCGCCGCTAAAGAGGTTAATCGTCAGGCGCGGGATTGTACTCGGGGAGGAGCCCATCATGTCGGCAAAATACTGATAGAGAGGGACCCGGCGAGACAGTGCGCAGGCTCGGGCGAAGGCGACTGAGACCGCCAGAATCGCATTCGCCCCTATCCGCGACTTCGCGAGTGTGCCGTCGAGCGCGATCATGGTTTGGTCCAATCCGGTCTGATCGAACTCGCGGCCCACTAAGGCGCCCTGAAGTTCCGCGCCGATATTTGCCGCCGCCCGCCGGCACCCCAGGCCGCGGTATCGTTTCGCATTTCCATCTCGCAACTCGAAGGCCTCCGCTCTGCCTGTCGAGGCCCCTGAAGGCACAGATGCGGAAGCGGTAATCCCGCCTTCGAGTTCGCAGGTTGCCAGAACGGTGGGTCTCCCACGGCTGTCGAGAATTTCGCGGCCGGAGAGTCGCTTAACTGTTGGCATAGTTTTCGATTTTGCCTACAAACTGGTCGATTAGATCTGAGACATTCTTCGGAAGCGTGGAGATCAAGTCAAGAACGATTTCGAGTTGCCGCTTCCCTTCCTCCGGCGTTAAATACTCCAGACGCGACTTTCCCGCTACGCGTGCCAGCAAACATCCAAGAGTATGTTGGATGACCCGGGGTTCCAAAGTTGCGGCCCAGTCCAACCGGTCGATCTCTTCGCGATACACCTGCCAGAATAATTCCGCGGCGCTGGCGAGGCGACCGCGTTCTTGGTACAGGTGATGCGCCTTGCTGAAAAAGTGAGCCATAGCAAAACCAATGTCAAACGCGGGATCTCCGAAGTGAACTACTTCGTAGTCGAGCAAAATTAACCTTCCTTCGTAGATCAGGGTGTTCTTGGGGCTGAAATCTCCGTGAACCAGGCTGTTCTTGTGAAGGAGGGCTTCTTTCGCCAGGAATTTGAGAAAGGTCGCAGCCTTAGCGACTGTCTGAGCCGTGTAAAGATAGTAAGGCTCCAACCGAAGATTCTCGAAGTAAGTAGTGTCGGAAAACTCATTGCGAAGTTCCGGCCCAGCCTCAGACGAATTTCGATGGATCGCGCCGATCAGCAATCCGAATTGCTCGAAGTGCTCCGACACAATCCGACGCGAAAGCAGAACCGATTTCCAATTTTCGTTGGCTTCCGGAATCGCCTCCATTCCCATCAGGTGATTCGCCATGTCTTCAAAGATGAAAGAGGGAATACTTCCCGATGGCGCCAATTGATTCAAACGGCGGAGAGCCCTTGCTTCTACTCCAATTCTGTCCGGGCTGCTAAACCAATCGACTTGGACTCGCAGCTTCGCCAATGCCTGCTTCAAGACCCATGCCTGTCCATCCGCCCATGTTACCTTTACCGTGCGGTTGGAAACTCCTCCGCACAGATTTGTGAAAGACATCGCCTCGCCCGATTTCACAGAACCTCGCGCCGTCAGATAGTCGCGAAGGGCGTCAAACTTTTCGATGTCAAGCGCCATCTGCTCGCCCGAGCCTTCTTTAAAAGTGCCGCTATCAATGTCGCCAACTGCGGCAACAATATTATGTTAACAATAGTGTTGACATATGAAAAAGTATCCACTAGCCTACCACAGCATCATCGGAATCACACGGCAGTTTAGGTCAGGCGATTCCTTATTCTTAGGAAGGCGCAGCGCCCGGTGGTCACCATCAGAAATATATGAGCGGAAGACTTGCGGGGAAGATCGCGTTCGTCACGGCGGCGGGACAGGGTATAGGACGGGCCACGGCAGTAGCCTTTGCCGACGCCGGGGCCAAAGTATTCGCGACCGACATCAACGACGCACTGCTCGCGCTCCTAAGCCAGGAGCGGCCCAACATTCAAACGCGCCGACTCGATGTCCGCGAAATGCATGACATTGAGAATTGTGCAGCCGAACTCGGTACGCTTGATATTTTGTTTAACTGTGCCGGCTATGTTCATCACGGAACCATTCTCGATTGCTTCGAAGAAGATTGGGACTTGTCTTTCGATATCAACATCAAATCGATGTACCGCACCTGCCGCGCATTTCTACCTGCCATGCTAAAAGCTGGAAAGGGTAGCATTATTAATATTTCGTCGGCCGTGTCCAGCATCAGGGCCGTCCCGAGCCGGTTTGCCTACGGAAGCACGAAAGCGGCAGTAATTGGACTGACGAAGGCAATCGCTGCCGACTTCATTCGCAGCGGTATTCGCTGCAACGCAATCTGCCCCGGAACCGTACAATCGCCGTCGCTGGAGCAGCGTATTGCAGTGCAGAGCGATGTGGAAAAGGCTCGCTCGGAATTTATAGCACGGCAGCCGATGGGGCGCCTCGGCCGTCCGGAGGAAATTGCGGCGCTTGCTGTCTATTTGGCGTCGGATGAATCCACCTACACCACTGGCCAGGTCCACATCATTGATGGTGGTTTCAGTCTTTGATTAATACGAGGTCAGTATGGCGAATTACGGTCGTCATCTTATTTTTTGGCCTGCTTGCACCGGCAGAAACGACTTTTGACTTGTCTGCTGATTTCTCTTTTCAGGAGAATCCCCAAAAGGTTTGGCAGTACGGATATTCTGCAACTAATTCTTTAGGGTCTGACCAATTTCGAGTCGACACGCAATCCGATCGAGTCGATATGCAATGTGACTCGACTGGTTCGATTGGTTTCTGGCACCCGGCCGCCAATAAGGGGCCGGGCCCCGGCTATTATCCGTACGTTGCTTACAACACTACGAATCAGTCACAGGTGGGCTGCAAAGGATGGGCCGTGCGGGCCGGCGAGGTCGCCATGGAAGCCAGCAATAGCGGCCAATACAGCTTGGTCCGGTTTGCGGCTCCATCTGCGGGCAGCTACCAGATCAGTGCGAAATTTGAGGGCATCCATTTCGGTTTATCCACCACCGATGTGCATGTGCTGCAGAATGACAAGAGTCTGTTTGACGCGGACATCGACGGCTACGGGGGAGATCCCGCGTTCCATAAGGTACAGGGAGCCAGCCCGACTGCGGAGTACTCGGGACAAATCAAGATGAAAGCCAACGACACGATTACCTTTGCCGTCGGCTATGGAAAGAACAAAACGAATTTTGGAGACACGACCGGTCTCTTCGCCCGGGTTATTTTGCTCAAGAAGACGGACGGCGGGAAGTGATGCCGGGAATTTCACTCCAGGACTGACTATCAATGCAGTTTCACATCGAGGACTTTGATGCCCTGCGTAATTTACCTGAGAGCGAGCAGATGCTTGCAAGCAGGTGACGCGGTGTCATTTGAAAGATTCAAAACTACAAACTCTCAAGCGGAAATTGGAAAAACAATGAAACTGCTGCGCTACGGTCCACCCTCCGAAGAAAGGCCTGGAATTCTGACGACGGATGGGACAATCCGTGACCTGTCAGGAATCATCGCCGATGTCGCCGCAGGATCATTGCTTCCCGACTCTATCGAGAAACTTCGAAATACCGACACATCGGTTCTTCCCATCGTTCGAGGAAAACCACGCATCGGCCCGTGCGTCGGAGGTGTCGGAAAATTCGTATGCATCGGTTTGAACTACTCCGATCACGCGAAGGAGGCAGGAATGCCTCTGCCCGTCGAACCGGTAATCTTCATGAAGGCAACCTCTTCGATCTGCGGTCCCGACGATAATATCGTCATCCCGCGCGGATCGAAAAAGACCGACTGGGAGGTCGAACTCGGCGTAGTGATCGGCAAACCCGGAAAGTACGTGGAACAGGCTGAAGCGCTTTCCCATGTTGCTGGCTACTGCGTTATCAATGACGTTTCAGAACGTGCATTTCAAATCGAGGGCACGGGCCAGTGGGTGAAAGGCAAGAGCGCCGACACATTCGGTCCGATCGGCCCGTGGCTGGTCACTACCGACGAGGTTCCGAATCCCCAGGACTTGGACATGTGGTTGGAGGTGGATGGCCACCGTTTCCAAAATGGATCTACAAGGACAATGGTCTTCGGAGTCGCGTACCTGATCAGCTACGTGAGTAAATTTATGAGTTTGAGGACCGGCGACATCATATCGACGGGCACCCCTCCCGGCGTCGGACTCGGACTGAAACCACCTGTTTACCTGCGTCCCGGTAACCGTGTACAGCTGGGCATCCGCGGGCTTGGCCAACAGAGCCAGCAAGTCGTAGCCGATTAACGGATTTTCTTGTAAATAACAATAACCGCGGCGCGCTTCTCTTTGATCTGTACACCCAGTCCTTGCTGCATCAGGTCTCGTCCTGAGATGGTACGCGGCGCCTTCGCGTCAAGATCGGTCACCTCATAAGTTGCCGTTGGATCCAGCCCTCGCAAGCGGAGATTTCCCTCCATCTGATCGCTCTCGTCTCTGCGAAACGCTTGCAGCATACCGTCTCCTTCTTCGGGACGATTAAACTGCCAGGCAGCCCACTCGAATGCTGCACTGCGTTCTTTGCTGGGATCGGTAGCGCAATCGGAATTCTGACTGCACGGCAACAGAGGATAGTAGTCGCCGTAGTAGTACGGCCGGGTAAGTTTAAGCTGCGCAACCATGTTGCGCATCCATTCATAGGGAAAATCAGCAGGTATAAAATTACCGATCTGGTTCGGGTAGCCAGCGACATTGAAAAGCGCAAAAGCCAAACCCGGCGCCATCCCGCTGCGGAAATGATAGGTGTCGCGCGGCCGGACCTGAAGCAAGGTTCCAAAGTGCGGCCGCCAGTAAGCGAGACCCTCGGTACTAACCTGAGCTCCGATCGGATCTGCATCGGGCGAAACTGGATAGTCCGCGCGACTCAAGTCCACGGCCCGTGAGATCGTCTCCAGATCCCCACGCTGGACGATATCGAGGATCAACTGCGGATGCCTGCGCCGCAGTTCGTCCCAAAATTTCAGCAGACCTTCGGCATAGCGTATCTGGGCCATTCCCTGTCTGTCTTTCGGATCCGCTTCTGCCCAGAAGGGAGCTAGGGCAAAATTGCAATCTTGCCGGTAAACATCGATGCCTTCCTTAGTAATAAGATCGGACATCGAATCGATCATGAATTCTCGTGCTTCCGGATTGCCGAAGTCGAACATTCGAAACTTTACCAACGGCCGCTCGGTGTTGCCCTCGAAGTTCGTTGTGACCTCTCCGATAAACCAGTCGGGATGCTGAATCGTCAAAGGCGTTCCGACAACTGCCCGCTCGGGCTCAAACCAGAGCAGGAACTTCATCCCGTGCGCGTGGGCAGCATCGCTGATCGGTTTCAAGCCAAATCCGTCCGGATGGGGTACTTCATTGACCCGCCAATTTCCGGCGTGCAAGAACCAGTCCTCTTTTCCGAACACCTGGAATTCATCCACCGGACGGTCGGTGCCGTACCATCCGGCATCCATCCAGAAGTTCTCGAATCCAATCTTTTCCTTGGTGATCTGGTCAATGAGCCGCAAGCTTGTAGAGGTTTTCATCCCCCCCCATCCCAGATGAGAGACCGGCAGGACGACAGGCTTCCCGTCATATTGCGGGGTATGATATTTGAGAATATGACGCCGCAAGATGTTATGGGCGTCGATGTCGTCACCCACCCACGGAAGCAGAAGAATCTCTGGCGTGCGGATCTCTTCCCCGGGATGCAGCGAGAGATGAGTGGTTTCCATGCCCGCGGTAACCGCAATCGTCGACTCGGTCGAGCGCGAGAAGTTGATCGCCCACTTGCCCGGCCATCCCAACGCGCCGATAAGGCCGCGCCCGGCTGTCTGAATGTCGAAAAATGGAATCGTCTCGACTGTCTTGCCACCGCCTTCGCTCGTCAGCTGGAAGGATTCGAGTTGATTCAGGCGCTTCTTCTGAAGCGAGTATGTATCCATGACGCCACATCCCTTGGAGTAGAGGACGGTAGGGATGCCCTCGCCTGCGACTGGGAAAGAAAGGTCAAGCGCCTGAACATACTCAAGTATCGGCGCGTCGATCTTGCCCTCATTCTTGAAATACGCTGTCCACTCCACCACGGGAGAGTTCGCAAATTCCAGCGCTTCTAAACGAACCTGCAGGTCGGTCTTTGGATCCGTCCAAATCACGCTGTATTCCGTGCGGATGTTATCGAGATGCTTTGTCTCAGTCCTCCGAGGCCAGGTTTTCAGTAGGGCGCTCGATCCCTGGCGGTCATAAGCGAATGAAAATGGCGGCAGGGCAGTAACATTCAGCAGCTGTTCTTTGAGCCATTGGTTATCTTGCTGGGCGTTAGCTGGCTTGTTTGAGGCTCCAACCTTCGCACAATTCGTGATAAGGATAATTCCGAGGATCGTCAAAGCAAGGAATCGCATAATCTGCTCGCAACGTATGAGAGTGTAACGAGGTTCTTCTTCGCGCCTCACTATGATTCCCATCCGAATTGCTGGATTGCGAAACATTGGATCAACTCCATAACATTGCTCACTTCGATTTGAAAACATGTTAACACTATTGTTAACATTATTACAGGATTTTATGCAAGGCGAATCGCAGCCCGTCGGGTGAGATATAGCCGAACATCCGGTCCTGTTGCTGATCATCTCCGCGCAGGCTCTTCTCTAGCATGAGCGGCCTGTGGATTGGCAGTGGCTGTTTATGAAAGTGCTAACTATGTCCGCACTCAGAACGTTTTTCTGCAGGACGGCGCCGATGGAGATCATCGTGGCGCCCCCCACCCGAACAGAACGAACTGAAAGAAAATGACCCACTTAGAACGCCCAGATATGCCGCTAATGCTATCGTGGCGATGCCCGTCAGTTCGATGATCGGAGCTAGAAGTTCGAAAATCCATAAGTATGGGGGAGCTAGCATATCGAACGCCAGCGTGTCACGGTGAGCGTACTGATTGCCGTCCAACTTTGTCTGACTTTTCAGCCCCCGTTGTGGCCCCCGTTCTTCGCTTGGCTACCACGTATTATCAGGTACTTGGCAGTCCCCGGTAGCCTCGTTAAGTTGTTGAAAGAATTGAATCGGGGAAAAGTGTGAGGATGGCACTCTACCGCTGAGTTAAGCGCCCAACGATGCCGCGGTAAGCTCCTCATTATACATAAAGTTTTTAGACCGCTATGCGACCCATGACCGTCTCAAATGGGTCGTGCTCTCTCTGGGCTTAGCGGAATTGGTAGCCGCGCTTCAGTTCACAGCGATAATTTCTCGACTGGTCCCGGTCGGGCGACATATGACAGTCCGCCCACCGCAAGAACAGATCTGGCCCCAGCGGAAAGACGATAGCCTCGCCCCCGACCTCCGCCTCAATGCTCGGCCCCTCGGCGGATGCGGGTAAACTGAAGTTCAAGGCGCGCCCGAAAATTACTGGATAAGTTTCGCGCACCAGGTCGCTGGTCATGGGATGCACCACCTCGGCCTCGAACAGGAACGTCGTCGTATCTGACCAGTTGCGCACCGATACATTGAAGTGGCGCCTGTCCGTGGTGAAGTTTTCCAGTTCTATCTTGGTGAATGCGCAGGGGCCCGCAATGCAGGAAACTCTGGCGTTGCGAAATTCATTACCCGCGCCAGCGTCAATGGATTGAGTATTCATCGTCGCTTTCCACTTGCCGCCCGGCGCGCATGGAGGGTGGTTATCGCAGGGAATGTTCCCCGTGTTGACGACCTGAAACACTCTGACCGCGCTTCCGATATTCGCCTCTGCCGTCGATTTTACCGAGTACCTGATCCGGGTATTGGAAACTGGAGCATCGGTGTGCGATTCAGCAATCGTCTCCTGATGGAGCGGAATCATGCGTGCGATATAGAGTCTGTCGCTGATGTAGTCATCCCAATCCAGGGGCTTGTAATCTTTGTGCCGGAACTGCAATAAAACCGGCTGGCGGCGGCGTAATCCCTTCGGGAGCTTCAAACTGAAAAATCCCGAAGTGTCAGATGTGGATTTGGCGCTCCCCAATCCGTTGACTGCGGTGATCTCGACGTCCGCGAGGGCGAGTTGCTTGTTGGGATCGACGTCCTGTCGTAACACGGAGCCGCGCAGCACGACGGGTTGCCTGCGGTGCGTAAGCGCAATGAGCAGCCCCACAATTAGAATGCCGACCACAACCCAGGCTATGATCTTCTTCGGCTTGGTCATTAGAACCCTTCGCTTAACATTTTAGGACGGATTTTCTGGATGGCAAAGCGAGTTGATCTGGGCGGAGCCTTGCTTACTAACCGAAGACCATATTACGTTCTTTGCATAGGAATTCGCACGGGAAGCATTTAAAATTCATGCAATGCTCAAGAACGGAAAGGAACACCTTGCCGCGAGTTGGCTCTCGCGACGCGACCTGCTGCGGCATGCAGGTGGCCTGGGCCTGTGGAGTTTGGTCGATCCCTCGAAGTTGCTTTCGCTCGTGGCCACCGCGCAAGATAAGCAACCCGAACCTTCGCCTTCTGCAACTGCGCCCGTCTCACCTTCACTATCACCGGAAGACGACCAGTTCCTCGAGGAACTCGAGCGGCTGAATTTTCAATTCTTCTGGGAACAAGGCAGCCCGCAGACCGGCTTGGTGAAGGATCGTTGCAACGTACAGACCAACAACAATTCGAATGTCGGCAGTATCGCGGCAACCGGATTCGGGTTGACCGCTCTCTGTATTGGAGAAAAACGCGGATTCATCCCGCTTAACGATACGCGGGACCGGGTTCTCGCCACGCTGCGTTTTCTCTGGAAGAAGATGCCCACTCATCGGGGGTTCTTCTACCACTTCGCCGACGTCAATACAGGCGAGCGCGTCTGGGATTCCGAGGTTTCTTCTGTCGACACCGCGATTTTGCTCTGCGGAATTCTCACTTGCCGGCAACACTTCGAGGAACATTCAGAAATCAGTCTTCTCGCTTACCAGATCTTCAATCGCGTGGACTGGAGCTGGTTGTCGGAAGACACATCATTACTGCCCCACGGCTGGACTCCCGAACTCGGCTTCCTGCCCTACCGGTGGGACTATTACAGCGAGATGATGATGATCTACCTGCTGGGACTGGGATCGCTTCCTCATCCTCTGCCGGTGCAGGCGTGGAACGCCTGGAAGCGAACCAAATTTGAATTTGACGGATTTCGCTATATCGGGTCATTCGCTCCTTTATTTATTCATCAATATTCCCAGGCATGGTTTGATTTTCGCGGCAAGCGCGATGCGTTTGCCGACTATTTCGAAAACTCCACTCTGGCCACCGACGCCCATCGTCGTTTCTGCGTGGAGCTCGGAAAGCAATTTCCCGATTACAGCGACGATCTCTGGGGTATCACAGCTTCAGATTCACAGAATGGCTATGTGATTTGGGGGGGCCCGCCGCTGATGGGTCCGGTTGACGGAACCGTAGTGCCCAGCGCTTCAGCTGGGTCGTTGCCTTTTCTGCCGAAAGCTGTGATGCGCGTGCTGCGAAATATCAAAGATCATTACGGACGAGCGTGGTGCCGCTACGGATTCGTAAACGCCTTCAATCCCCTGAAGAATTGGTACGACACAGACGTGGTTGGCATTGACGTTGGAATCACCATGCTTATGGCAGAAAATGTTCGCACTGGTTTTGTGTGGAATACTTTCATGAAAAACCTCGAGGCGAAACGCGGCATGGATCGTGCCGGCTTCAAGAAATACGGTCCCCCGGCCGGTGGTTCATAATCCAGGCCTGACAATATTCTTTTCACTTTAGTTCAATCACAGCCAAGCCGTGGGCGGGCAGAGACAAACGAAGCTCGCCATTCTTGATCTGCTGCACTTCCGGGGATGGAAGATCGGCAGCCTCTCGAAGCGCCTGGATCTGCTTCTGGGTTGGATAACGCGGTGATCCCATCTTTTCGTACGCTGGATGTACATCTCCATGAGAACTATCCAGCCACGAAATTAAAGCATGACTCGCCCTCGTACCTTTCAGATTTAACGTAAACGTTCTTGAAGCGCCTGTTTGATCAGGCTCAGCATAGTTCCAGACGGCCAAAACCAGAGTCCCATCTTTCCTCCGCGTGAGCAGAGCAAAATCAGAATCCAGCCGGATGCGTTCTTCCCCCAATTTGTGCAGCAGCTTGAAAGCATTGAAGGCTGGCTTCGGTATCCCGTCTTCCGCGAGCAGCCCATACCCGCCATAGAACGGAGTTTTCACCACGCCCTGTTCTTCGAAAACATCGGAGAAGCTCCAGTACGACATGACGTCAACCAGTCCATCGCACTGGCGAATCATGTCAGCCAGCCATGGGCCCATGTAGATTGCATCCGTTACTTCAGGCTCATTCTTGTAGCTGGCGTTGAACTCACTCCAGATCAGCGGCAGCTCGGGCATGCTCGAAGTTTTAATCTGCTTGTGCACTTTATCCACCGCGCGACATACCATCCGATCGCGCGGAATGTTTTCCTGGGTGCCGAAAACGTCCTGGGCGCTGTCGTTGGCATACACGTGGGTTGAGACGTAATCCACGGGTACATGTTTCTCCGCACAGTGGCGAATAAATGCGTCAACCCACGCCGCTTGTGCTGTGGCAGGCCCGCCCACCCGCAAGCGCGGATTTACCTTCTTGATCGCGAGTGCGGTGTGATCGTAAAGTTCCCAGTAAGTATCCTGCTTCGGTTGACCCGCCCAAAAATCAATATTAGGCTCGTTCCATACTTCGAAATACCACTGCGAAACTTCATCAATGCCGTAGCGTTCCAGCAGGTGATGAGTGAATGCAGAGACGAGATCATCCCAGCGGTTCCAATCCTTTGGCGGAGAAACATTTGGTTTGTACCAAAAGGGCTGAAGCAGATTGCCGGCTGCCAGCTTGTAGGGCATAAAGCTGATTTCAACAAACGGACGGACGCCATTCGCCAGCAGACCGTCGTAGATCTGATCGACGTAAGAAAAGTTGTAAACCGCGCGGCCCTGGTCATCCTCGCCATAAATACCAACTTCATCGTGAAAGATGGCGTGGAAGCGGACGTAATCGAAGTCGGTGATTTGCTTCACCGAGCGCAAGTCGGCACGATATCCCTCCCGCAGGCTCAGTATCGCCCGCCCCGAACCAAACATCTTTTCCCAGAAATGCGGAAGTGGACTCCTGGGCGCACTTGCATCGATAACAACCGCCGCTGACCCAGAATTGGCCTGGGCGTTGAGGTGGGAAACATTTGCGCAGAATATGAAAAGAACTATGAGAACGAGGACTTGCCAACGTCGCATGTTCACCTCAGATTGCGGATTCCCGTGACGCATTTGATTCGAGGAAGAATGGCTCATGCCACGTTGGACCGTGGCTTGGGCGTACGCGCGTGGCCCGACGGCTTTTCCTGGAGCAGCAGTTCCGTCGCCTGCACCCGCGGATGGCTGTGAAACCAGCGCTGCACTAATTCGTCATGAAGAAAGTTGGCGATGGAGAGCAAACTCATCCCCTGATGATGGACCATCCAGCACCGCACCAGTTCAAAGCGGCGTAGCCGTGAGCGGCAGCGGGCGGAATTAAAGTCCAACGCCTCATAGAAGCCGTACGCCCCCAACGCGCGCTTGTGCTCTAACTTTCGCAGGTTCCGCAGCGCGGCCGTGGAATCGACTGTCAGCGCCATGCAGGTGGAGTAGGGCGAGACCACCGGTCCGTCCTGGTCAACTTTGTGTATCGCTAGTTGGGGCACACCGAAAGCATGGTATTGATAATTGCCGCAATCGTCGAAAGCGAAGCAGGCGGATTCTGAGATACCCCATGGAATCCCCAGATCGTCCGCGTACGCTCGTTGTGCCTGGACCGCCGCTGTGACTGCGCGCTCCAATAATGTATTGGGGTAAATACGCATCCAGATTGCGGGCATCAGGTACTCGAACATCGTTCCTGTCCATGAAAGCAGACCGGCAATCCCTTGATCGATGGCATGGGCTCGGCCGAGCTGGAACCAGCTTTCCTGTGAAATGTCATCCTTGGCGATAGCGGCAAATAACGCAATCCTCGATTCGCTCGCGAGCAGGTCGTAGCACGCCGAATGCAATTGCTCCTTTTCCA
Source organism: Candidatus Sulfotelmatobacter sp. (assembly GCA_025462865.1). Taxonomy (GTDB): domain Bacteria; phylum Acidobacteriota; class Terriglobia; order Terriglobales; family Acidobacteriaceae; genus Sulfotelmatobacter. Next base: position 88,681 of record JAOAPI010000180.1, read on the forward strand.
CATCAAAGCCAATGGAAAGTAATCCGCGGCTCGGGCTCACGAGGAATTCGAATCCCATTTCGTCTGCAAGCATCCCAGCTTGCTGAGCGATGTTCTTAAGATCTTCAACGAGACGTACGACATGGGCGCGCGCGTCCGGCAGCAACACCTGCACTTGCAAATATAGCGCCCGAGTTTTCCCGGGCTCCGCGGAGGCGGCAGATGTCTTGAGCCGCGCGGAAAGCTTGTCGATATAATCCGCCATTCGTTCTAGAGTCGGGGGATTCTTCGCTTGCCGATTCGGATAGATTTCGGGATCATCTTTCAGCGCGGCGAACTCCGGCAGCAGCCACGGAGCGTAGAGTTGCACGACGCGGTTGACCTGCGTGATTCGCTCTTCTGCCTGCTCTTGAAACCAGTGCGCATTTGCATGTTTGGGATTGGAAGCAGCCTGATGGATGTCCTTGAGATCGGCATCGGGAACATCTAAAAGATATTGCAGCCAGTCTTCCTGCTTTAGTTTCCGCTTCATCGCTCCGAATTTCCGCCGGGGCAGAGCGCGCTCAGTCGCCAGCAGGTAGAGATGATCGAGGAAGCCATCCCGCAACTCAGTTTGCAGTAGAGGCCGGTCCAGAAGTTCCAGGCATCCCTCTTGCAGCGTCCAGAGAGAAGCCACAAGATTGCCGCTGTCAACGCTCGATACAAACCTGGGATTAAGCGGAGCCAAAGTTTCAGTGTCGTACCAGTTCAGCAAATGGCCGCGATAACGTTGCAGTTGCGAAATGGTGGTTAGGGTCCGCAGAGTCTGCTGCGCAAATTCCGGCGCTGTCAGATAGCCGGACGCGCACGCGATCTGGCGGGCGTTGAGAAGTAGTCCCAGATTGGTGGGCGAAATCCGGGCGGCGATCTTGAGACCTTTTTCATCCTCCTGCAGGTTGTCGGGAATCAGCCAGTGGTGCTGTTCCGTGCTGAACTCCGCGAAGTAACGCCAGGTTCGGAGCGAGGCCAGACGAAGCAGCCATCGATCCCGTTCTGACTCCTGCTTGCGGGGAGCGCGAGGTGGCCGGTTCAGCCACAGTGATATCGGCTTGCTGCAAGCCCACAGCAAAAGAATCGGCAGCGCCGCAGTCACAGCACTACGACGTTCAAACCACAGCAAGAAGAATATTCCCAGCGAGAGGGCGGGAGTCCAGCTCAGATATATGTCCAGAACAGTGCGTTTGTAGCCCGAGAGTTCTGCCTGTGCCGCCGTCTCCCATTGCAGCAGTCTCTGCCGGGTGATCATACGGCGGACCATGGTTCGCACCATCGCGTCCATGGACAAGAGGGCCTGGTGCGCGAGGAATGTGACCATCAACCAGACGGTGACACTTTCGTTTAGGAACCCGTTCACCGCATCGATTGCGACTGTACTTTTCCGTTGCGCCGCGGCGTTTACAAATCCAAACCAAAGCTGGCAGGCTGCCGGCAGCAGCAAAATTATGATCGTGGCCAGCGTCCAGTTCACTGGACCGCCGGGCAGGCATAGCCAGCCCAGCAACAAGAGGAGGAACAAGGCCGGTTCTACCATGCTGCGCCGCAGGTTATCGAGAATCTTCCATCGCGAAACCACCGACAGTGGGTTAGGAACTTTCTGTCCTGACTCCTCCGGCACCATGGGACGAATCCATTCGGCGATCTGCCAGTCGCCCCTCAACCAGCGATGCTTCCGCCGATTGTGCGCGTTGTAATGAGAGGGATAATCCTCGATTACCTGAATGTCGCTGACCAGGCCGGCGCGAGCGTAAGCGCCCTCGATCAGATCATGACTCAGCAAAGCGTTGCGCGGAAACCGGCGATCCAAAACACGATGCAAGGTGTCCACTTCGTAAATGCCTTTTCCTACGAAGATGCCCTCGCCATACAGGTCCTGATAAACATCGGACGCAGCATGAGTGTAGATGTCGAGTCCGGTCTGTCCTGAATAAATACTTGCTAGTCTGGAACTCGCTGAACTTTGAACGCTGACTCCAACCCGGGGTTGAAGAATGCCGTAGCCGGTGACAACAACCCCCCTCTCGGGATCAACGATCGCCTGATTTAACGGGTGCGCTAAAGTTCCGACCATGCGCCGCGCCGATCCGCGGGGCAGTTCAGTATCGGAATCCAGCGTGATCACAAAACGGACGCTGGAAAGAATGGACAGATCCCCGACCTTGAGCGGAAAGCTATCAAACTGGCCGCGCAGCAGATTATTCAGATCCATCAACTTGCCGCGCTTGCGTTCCCATCCCATCCAAAGCCGCTCGCGCGGGTTGTAGACGGGATGCCGGTGCATCAAGAAGAACGACCCCATTTCCTTGCCGTGATACTTCTCGTTCAATCCGCGAATCAGATCGGCGCACAGGTCAACCAGCGCGTGGTGCTGGGCCGGCTTCTCCGTCGCATCGGGAAGGTCGGTGAGCAACATGAAGTGAAGATTAGGATCGTGGTTTCCCAGAAAACGAATCTCAAGATCATCGGCGAGTTGCCTCACCTGCTTCTCGTTCAAAAGCAGGGTGGGAATCGCCACCATGGTGACGCAATCAGCAGGAAGGCCATCTGAAAAATCAAGCTTGGGAAGAATTTGCGCGGGCAGTAGAAGTGTCGCCAGATAATTCATGATCTGTACGGCACTCTGCGAACTGGGCAACAACACTGCCAACGTGGAAAGCAGCACGAGACCGAGAGAGGTCGAGGGATCGGTCAAGATCAGAACGACGCCCAAAACAATCGTTAACGTAAGCACCGCGATGCCCGGCAAATAAAATTCATCGGGATGGCTGCGCAGAAAAGCACGCACTCGTTGAGCAAAGGGAGCGCGAAAATCAATTCGCTGCTGAAGCTGGCGGCTTCCTTCTTCAAGCAGGTAAGTACCCACATGCGACCGGCGCAAAGTCACGCGCGGATCTGCGCTGGGTTCTTTTTGTGCGGCCCGGGCCAGTTTCAGCACTTCCCGGGCAACTTCCACTTCACTGCAGTCGGAATGGCTTGCAAAATTAATAACCTTTTGGCGGTATAGCTCACGCGTCTCGTAATCCATGCGCGGATAAGCGCCTGCGGGATCTTCGCGCAGCACGCGATCAAAGCGGATGAGCGGCTCTATGGCCAGCTTCCACGTTGTCTGCCGGATTTCCCGGAGACTCATAACTGCGTCCTGCAAAGCACGCAGCCCGCTGGAATCATTCGGCAAAACTCTGCCGCGCTTCGCAATCTGTTCCAGCAGCACTAGCTTCAGGACCGAAACCAGCGCCCATAGCTCCGAGAGATTAAGGACCGTAGTGTCCTGAAAGGCCTGGAGATATTCCGTGAAACTAGCGACATTAAACTGATACCCAGTGGCGGCAAAATAGCCGTCCGCTACCGCCGCAATCCTAAGGACGACAGTTCCATCGGGCGTACGAACCTGTTGATGTTTTTGCGGGAGACTCGAGGCTGCGCAGACTTGTGCCAAATCCTCTTCCAGCATAAGAAGATTTGCATGCAGGAAGCGTAAATCCTCGGACTCGCCATCTGAAGGGCGTTCCGACGGACGAGCGGCGGCCGCCGCCAGCAACGGTGCGATGGCAGTAGCCAGTATCCGGCAACGATCGCCAAACGGCTGATCGGTAACCTGGTCCGGCAGCCATGTAAGGCTGCGGGCCAGTTCTGCTGCGCTCGAACTCAGATTGAACGTATCCGGTGCCATTTCACCTACGGGCTGGCGCAGACTCTCGGCCTCTGCGCTGAAGAGCTCTAGATAACCACTTGGCATCATTTGAGTGTTTCCTAGCGATAGCTCGATGCTTGCATCTCAAACAGTTCCGCGTACCGCCCTCCCAGACTTGCCAGTTGGGCGTGAGTTCCTTCTTCAGTAATCCTGCCGTTTTCGAGAACTAAGATGCGGTCGGCCGAACGAACGGTTGAAAACCTGTGCGAAATAAAAAGAGCCATCTTCCCGGTGGTGAGTTCGGAGAACCGGCGAAACACTTCGAACTCACTCCGCGCGTCAAGCGCTGCAGTGGGCTCGTCGAGAATCAGGATTTGCGCGTCGCGTAAATATGCCCGGGCAAGTGCTACTTTTTGCCATTCTCCCCCCGAAAGGTCTACCCCTTGCTCGAAGCGCCGGCCAAGCATCTGG
>JAOAPI010000006.1 GCA_025462865.1 Candidatus Sulfotelmatobacter sp.
GTCTCCGGCGGCTGCAGACCGATTACATCGATCTATACCAAGTGCACGGATGGGACAGCAACACGCCGCTGGAGGAGACGCTGCGGACGCTCGACGATCTTGTGCGCCAGGGAAAGGTTCGCTATATCGGGCTGTCCAACCTCATGTCATGGCAGGCGGCCACTGCGGTAATGCTGCAGGAGCACCTGGGGTTAGAGAAATACGTAACGGCACAGATGTACTACAGTCTCGTCGGTCGAAGTCTCGAGTACGAGTTCCAGTCGTTCGCCGAGTATCACAACATCGGCATCCTGGTCTGGAGCCCGCTTGCGGGCGGATTTCTCACAGGTAAGTACACTCGCGCTAACCCTGCTCCGACCGGGAGCCGCTTCGCCGAAGCAGGCAATTTCGTGCCTTTCGACAGGGAAATGGGCTACAGGGTCGTCGATGCATTAAAGGAAGTAGCCAATCGACATGACGCGACTCCGGCTCGCGTTGCGCTCGCATGGGTATTAGGACGGCCGGCGGTGAGTAGTGTAATTATCGCCGCTCGGAAGCCCGAGCAACTGGAAGATAACATCCGCGCCGTAGACCTTCGGCTCTCGGACGATGACGTCCGGTTCCTGGACACGGCCTCGGACCCGGGCGTTCCGTATCCGAAGTGGATGGTCCTTCAGCTCGACACCGCGGAAGACCCTCGTTCGAAGATACTGAATCCCGAGCGTTACGCGGATGGCGGATCCTGGAAAGATCTCCGCCGGACCGGGTGGTCCGGCTGAGCCATCAAACGGTGTCGACGGACGTCGTTTGCTGCGCTGATCTCGCAATTCCGAAATTCACAACACCCGAAGGGGTAACCCGCGTGCATGCCCTCACATGACGGTGTCGCGACGTCTTCAGTTGTCGAATCGCGCTAAGAGAGGAAATCGTGATCGATCGAATCGTCCGAAAGCTAGCAATCCCTGCGCTGCTCGCCGCGTGTGTCGGCGTCCTGACAATAGCCAGGGCGCATTCGGATGCGCCCATACGCGCCGGGGCTATCGGCTCCTCGTCCGCAACAAAGGCGGTGCTCGGCGCCCGTATGCCAGCGGGTGATGCCCGTGGCGGGTCCGGCGTCCCGATGCAGCCGGACTGGGGCAGCTCGGGGCAGAACAATCACAACACGCGTAGCGCCGCGGCCGAGCACACAATCAACGCTGGCAACGTTGGCAATCTGAAGACCGCATGGATATTCACCACCGCCGGTGACGTCTCGGCAACAGCGACCGTAGTCAACGGGGTCGCCTACTTTCCGGACTGGGGTGGCAAGCTCTGGGCTGTCGACACCAAGACTGGCAAGGCCGTCTGGTCGCACGATGTCAGCGACTATACCGGAACCGCTGGCTCAGCCTCGCGGACGAGCCCGGCATACTGGAATGGCGAGCTAGTTATCGGCACCGGCAACCTAATGACCCCAAACCTCAGCCCGGCGTTCGAGATCGGCATCAACGCCCTTAGCGGCGCGATGCTCTGGCGTACCCAAACCGATGCCAACCAAGCCGCTATCATGACTGGCTCAGCAACGATCGACAACGGCATCGTTTACACAGGAATCTCCTCCAAGACCGAGCACACGACAGTTACGCCAACATTTCGTGGCTCAGTGGAGGCGCTGGACGCGCGCACTGGCAAGATCCTGTGGAAGACATATATGGTGCCCGCCGGTTTCAACGGTGCCGCCGTGTGGAGCAGCCAGCCAGTCGTTGACCACAGAACAGGCATGCTGTACGTCACCACCGGCAACAGCTACTCGGTCCCGAATGGCTACTGCGTGAACCCGGGGCAAACGAATTGCAAGCGGCTGCCACCCGACGCCTACATTGATTGCATTGTGGCTCTCCGCTTGACCACCGGCAAGATCGTGTGGGCCCATCACACCCTGACAGCGGACACCTGGACGATGGCCAATCCTAACGCCTCGCCGGACTTCGATTTCGGCGCTGACCCGAATCTCTACACCACGACGATTGAAGGCAAAAGGACCGATGTGCTGGGCGCGGGCCAGAAGAGCGGCATGTACTACGCGCTAGACCCCGCGACCGGCGAGGAGATTTGGGCGACGCAGGCCGGCCCGGGCGGAGTGCTCGGGGGCATCGAGTGGGGCACATCCGCTGACGGCGAACGCATCTACGCAGCTATTACCAACGGCAGCCACAAGACGTACAACTACACCACTTACGATGGAGAGAAGAAGACCACGAGTGGCGGCTTATGGACAGCGCTGGACGCAGCCACCGGAAAGATTCTCTGGCAGACCGCCGATCCGCAGGGTTCCCAGTACATCACAGATGGCTTTGTCTCTAGCGCGAATGGCGTAGTTTACGCCGGCTCTTCGGGCGGGAATTTCTATGCCATGGACGCAGCGACCGGTCAGATCAGGTGGACCTTCCCCAGCGGCGGAGCCGTATGGTCGGGCGCGGCAATTGTGGACGGCGTCGTTTACTGGGGCAGTGGATACGACACTCGGGAACGCAAGCTCCCCTACGACGGCAACAACAACAAGTTTTACGCGTTCTCGCTGAACGGCCGCTGACCTGTGCCGCAGAAACTCGGACCGAGCATCAGGAGGATGATAGTCGTGAGCAAAGGCGCTACACGGAAGACGACAGCTCTGACGATCCATTCGCGACGGCAGTCGCCTTCGCTCACGCCGCCCCCTGGACCTTCGAGCCCAACGAACATTTTCCGTGCGGTCTCAACTCCGGCACAATCGATCGATGGGCTGTCTCTTTTGTACTTGCGATTACCGCAGCAGTGTTTGTCCTCGTATTCGCCTTACTCGCTTAAGCAGTGATCAAATTCAGAGAGCGGGCTCACGACGATAGGCGGGTACCCCGCAGGTCAGCACCATTGCGCACTCCGTCAGACATCGATACTCAAGCAGTCAAGGAGTAAGCGGAGCGCTCAACGCGCTACTCGCCGACGTGTTCTCGGTTTATCTCAAGACCAAGAACTTCCACTGGCACATGAGCGGACCTCTTTTTCGCGACTACCATCTTCTATTAGACGATCATGTGGATCAGATTTTCGCAATGACCGACGACATTGCTGAGCATCTCCGCAAGATAGGAGGAACGACCATCCGTTCCATCGGAGAACCGCCAGCACACCGAACATGGCCGCTAGCCACAATAGCCGCTCCGGCGAAGTGTAGGCCTCGTCCCCCAGCATCGAACAACGGTTGAGCAAAGATGGCTCATCGTCTAACTCAAGAACCATTCAGCTGGAAGTTCCTGGGAGCGGCATCTCCTCTGGTTTCGACGAAATGCTCATCGGCTGCTTCCTTGTAACGGGAGCCGCTGTTTTGGGGAGGATGTTTTTCTCCCCCTGCTTGCCGCTGGAAAAAAGCGCGTTGAGACCTTCAGCCATGGTAGGGTGCGTGATAATAGCATCTCGCAATGCGGTGTAAGGAAGTCCAGCAAGCATTGCCATCTCGACTGCAGCCATCACTTCACCGGCCTCAGGACCGATCATCGTAAAGCCGAGAATCCGATCGCCATCTTGTTCGATCAGCGCTTTCATGAATCCGCGGCTTTCATCTATGGTTCGCGTCCTCAGCACTGAGGCCATAGGTAATTTAAGGATACGAACTGCAATACCTTGGCGGACTGCTTCGGTTTCGCTGAGGCCAATATGTGAGACTTGGGGATCGGTGAACAGGCATGACGGGATCATGCGGCCGCGGGTCGTCCGATCTTTGCCGGCAAGGTTGTCGCGAATCACTCGAAAATCGTCAAATGAGATATGAGTGAATTGCGGACTGCCGGCACATTCCCCAATCGCCCAAACATTGGGAGCGGTTGTCTGGAGCCGTTCGTTCACCTTCACGTAACCTCTTTGATCCAGTTCGACGCCAGCGACTTCCAGCCCAATTCCGGTGGTATTAGGCGCGCGGCCAGCCGCAACCAGGATGTCACTGCCTGTAATTTTCTTTTCGCCGGAGGACGTTCGCACGGTCAGGCTGACGCCAGTTCCGGAGCGGCCGTCCACGCCGACGATCTCGGCAGGGGCGATGATGTTAATTCCGTCATCAGCAAATATCTGAAGGAGTGCGGCTACAACGTCTGGGTCCTGGTTGGCAAGAAGTTGCGGGCCCAACTCAAGAATCGTTACCCGGCTTCCAAAACGACAATAGGCCTGAGCGAATTCAAGACCGACGTAACCACCCCCGAGAACAATCAGGTGTTCAGGTAAACGATCCAGTTCGAGAATCTCAATATTTGTTAATGGCTCGGACTCTGCCAGCCCGGGCACCGATGGAATTGACGCGTGGGTTCCAAGGTTTAGAAATATTCGTTCGCCCGTCAGCGTTCGCATGCCACCGTCATTCAGTCGCACGTCCAGAGTCTTGGAACCTCTAAACTTCGCTTCGCCCATAACCAGTTCGGCGCCACTTGCTTTGTAACGGTCCAGGTGCATGGCGATGAGACCCTCGACCATCTCGCGTTTCCGTTTTCGAACCGCCGCCATGTTAGATGAGGCGCTGCCTGGCGTAAGGCCAAATCTGGTTGCGTGATGCACGAGATCCGCAACTTTAGCGCTCCAGATTTCGTTCTTGCTGGGAAGACAATTGACGTTCGGGCAGGAACCCCCGACCCACCGCCGCTCGACAACTGCGGTGCGTTCGCCGGACTGGGCCAAGTGCCAGGCGAGATATTTGCCGCCTTCGCCGCTCCCGATGATGAGATTCTTGTAATTTTCCTCACTCATATTGAGATCCTTTGAACTATGTCCGGGTCATCTATCGTCACAGACTTCGCGGTGCTGCCAGGCCGCGCATCTGCATACCTCAGTTCGGGCACGGGGCTTGGTGCGACAGGCTCGATGTCTGTGCGATTGCGCGCGATAGTTGACGGCAGAGTGCGGCGAGAAGCTTTCCTGCTAAATCGTCCCGCTGATCGCCATGTGTACGAAATTTCGATGCTGCGAACCTCTCTTCTTCATCATTTAATCCACGTCGCCCACGTTCCTCCCTAACCAAGCCTGCGTCCACCTGCGATAAGGTCCGAGGGCTTCGCGGTTTAATCGATCCATCCTCAGACGCGACCTGTCTAACTATTGAGAAAGTTCTTAGTGCTTTCATTACCGGAGCGACTGCAACTCCCCTTCCACTAGTCTGCGAGCCCGGATCGATGACGACTGGACATAGTTATAGTTATGTCCGACGCTAGCCGGGTCTTCGGATTGTGCGCGGCTGATTAGGATTAGCTGCGGCGCGCATGTTTTCGCACCAGTTGTAGGCATCCTCAGCGTTGCACAGGAAGAGTATGACGTATCGGACCCCCGTACCTCCGTGGCCCAACTTGCGCGATCCTGTACCCTCAGAATCGGAGTTCCACGGAAGAAGAATTCGCCATCGCTCGAGCTGGGTTGAGCCCCCACGGTTGAGCAACCTACTCACCCTGCCCGAGGCTCTGGTTCACCAGAACTTTGATATCTACGTGACGGTTGAGTTCACGGTCATAGGCGTCCTTGTTGCTGACTGCCGGATGGGCGGCTCCATAACCGACCGGCACCAAAATGCGCCTTAGGGGGATGTGCTTCGTGTCTCGCAGGTACTGTGCGACGACTGCCGCTCGCTCTTCGCTGATCTGCAGGTCCGCCTCTTTAGTTAAGGTGTTCGAAGAGTAGCCCGCGATTTCGATCATGTAGCCACCCAATGGTTTGGCGATGTCAGCGAGATTGTCGAGGTCTTTCTTTGCCTTTTCGTCCAGGACGGCTGAATCCCGGGCAAAGAAGAGGTCAACCTGGAACTCGTTTTTGTAATCACCCAACTCCGACACACGCTTATTGAGCATCGATACGGCTGCTGCATCCGAAATGCCGACGGCAGTCGCGGTTTGTGCGTCTGCATCAGCCCGGTCCGCTGAGGCGTTTGCTTGATCCGCTGAGGATTGAGCCTGTGCCGCCGCGGCCTTATCTCCCTGCGCCTCACTGGCCGCGTCTTTTGTGGCTTTTTTGTTCGCCATGACTTCCTGCTGCTCGGCCACTTCAACTGCGAATTCGTCGGGATTGAACGATATTCTTTCCGCTTCGAGACGACTTTTTGCATCGCCTTTACCTTCAGCTTCTATCGTTAGGCCCGGCACTAGAGCCGTCACATCCATGTCAGTGTGGCGGAGGAACTGTAGATGACCTCTGTTGCGTTCAATCTTGGTATTGTCGGTGATGTTCACGACAACGAAGTGACCGGACTTTCTGTCTTTAATCCGAACGGTGTCGCCATTGCGTGACAGAATCAGACCGGTGACTTTGACGTTCTTGCCTGCGGGGATGTCAGAAGCGCTTGTTGACGCTGTGCAGAGCAACGTTCCCAACAGAGCGACGGAGACTGCGCAGCATAGCGCGGCACCACTCCATTTGCTAGTCGTTAGTTTCACCGAATTTTCTCCGTAATCTTATTTTCGTAAGCCGACGGCCTCAAGCAGCACGAAGTGGGCAAGCGATTCATACGGTAAGAGCTGCTGTGTGGCAATCCGTTTAACACATGCAAAGCTCTTGCCAAAGTGCGGCTGTTGGGGAACAGATGGCGGGAGTTATGAATTGCAGAGAATTGAAGCCTGCGAGATCGCACTTTCAACAGTGCTGCCGGAACCAGCGTCCGCAGGCCGACACGCTTGTCACTCCGTGGTCATGGCATCTTTAACATCCGAAGGAACCGAACGGGCCGCCGGGAGACACTTAATTGTTGCCATTTCGTCCCACTTGATCGATGAAGTCGCGCACGAGTGCTTGATCAGTGGAGATATCCACTTGATGCGTGTAGCTGCTAACGTCACCGCAAGGTCAGCCCGCTATACTGCCACTTCGTGCCTGAAGAGACCCTGAAAATCTAAGGATCTATCGCGCCGTCGAAAACGAAAGGTCATGAATTTCTTGGGCATGATCCTTGCCAGCGTGGCATTTTCGCAAAGGGCTGCAGTGTCCAAGGCGTCTCCTCCGCTTCGCTTGATTCAGGAGATACCCCTATCCGGAATTCAGGGGCGAATTGACCACTTCAGCGTGGACGCAGAGCGGGAGCGCCTGATCTTGTCCACTCTAGGCACTGTGGAAATTGTCAGCCTCTTCGCGGGTAAGGTGATTCATTCCATTACCGGGGTTGGAAAGCGACCGCATTGTTGTAGCTAATTCAGGAGACGGCAAAGCTAAAATCTTCAATGGTACCTCCCTTTTATGTGGCGGTTCCATCTCATGCCGGCTTTAACCTTAGTCACAACAAGAGAGGCCGAAGTTAGAATTTATGAGCCGATACCGTAAGCGAGTTACGAACCAAAGTAATGTTCGAAGTGAATAGACACGATCAGGAGCGAAACATGAAAAGATTGGCGACATTTTGCGCGACGGTATTGATTTTTGGATCTGTTGCACTTTCGCAGGATCAACCCAGCACGCCTGACCGGGCGCCCTTACTTTTGGTCCAACAAATTCCATTACCGAACGTGGGAGGCCGTATCGATCATTTCACGTTCGACGCAAAGCGGAAACGCGTCATTGGAGCCGCTCTCGGCAACAATACCGTCGAAGTCGTAGACACGTTTGCGGGTCGCGATATACAGAGCATTACCGGGGCCGCCGACCCTCAGGGTGTGGTTTTCGTTGGCGAGTTTAACAAGCTTTTCGTCGCCAACGGCACAGATGGAAAGCTCAGAATCTACGATGGAGATTCGTTCAAACTCCTGAATACCGTAGACATCGGAGAGGACGCCGACAATGTGCGATACGATCCTGCCGAAAAGAGAGTCTATGTAGCCTTTGGCGGAGACGAAGGTGGCGGTATTGCCGTGCTGGATGCCGCGAGTGAGAAGCGCTTAGACGATGTCGCTAAACTCGACGCCCACCCTGAATCGTTTCAGATTGCTACTTCAAAGCCTGTGATCTACGCGAATATCGCTACCAAGGCGAAAGTTGTGGTGATTGATCGGAATACGCATAAGGTCACAGATTGGCCGTTGAAAAACGGGAGATCCAACTACCCGATGGCTCTCGACGAAGCTGATCACCGAATCTTCGTAGTGACGCGAAGGCCGGCACAACTGGTAGCCATCAACACAGAAACCGGTGCGATGGTTGCGAGCGTCCCGTGCGTCAATGACGCGGATGATGTCTACTATGACACTGGGCGAAAGCGTATCTACGTTCCCGGAGGAGAGGGCTTCATCACCGTTATCCAGCAAACGGACGCAGATCATTACCAGGCACTGGCAAAAATTCCGACAACAATCGGGGCACGCACAGGCTTGTGGTATGAGAAACGAGACCGGTTCTATTTGGCTGTGCCCGCAAGTTCCAAAGAAGGAGCCGCCTTATGGGTCTACGCGCCAGAAGATTAGGACAAAGTATGAGCAGCAGTTCCATCATCTGTTTAGTTGCTGCCGGCTTCCTCATTGCTAACAGCGCGGTTGCCTTTTCGCAAGAGGGTGGAAAGCAGCCGCTTCGACTCGTTCAGACAATTCCACTACGAAACGTGAAAGGCCGTCTCGACCACATGGATGTGGATGTCAAAGGTAAACGCCTGTTCGTTGCGGGATTGGAAAATGGTACTTTTGAGGTGGTGGACCTGCAACCCGGCAAGTGGGTCCGCAGCATCCCCGGATTCAAAAAGCCGCAAGGGGCATTGTTCGTCCCGGAACTAAACAAGCTGTTTCTGTCAAGCGGCGATGATGGGATGCTCCGCGTATTTCGAGGGGACACGCTGGAACTCCTCGATTCGATCCATCTTGAACCAGGACCGAACCGCGTGGTCTATGAGCCGAAGTCGAAGTTTGTTTACGTCGGCTATGGCGGTAAAGACGCTGGAAAAGACTACGGAGAAATCGGAATCATCGATGCCCAGAAGGACAAGGTCGTTGGTGACATAAAGGTCGTGGCACATCCGTCTGAGCTTTTGCTAGACAAAGCCGGGAAGACACTGTTTGTTTTCGTTTCCATCGCCAGCAAACTCCAGGTAATTGACACCAACAAACGAGAGGTTCTATCCACTTGGCCGGTCACAAGCCAGCGTCCCGGCGATGCAGCGTTCGATGAGTCCACGTCGCGGCTGTTCATTGGAACTCGGACACCTGCTGAAATGATCGTCATGGACTCAAAGTCGGGCAGGGAGATCGCTCACTTGCCGACCCCCGAAAGTATGGACGGTGTTTACTTTGACGCGAGACGAAAGCGGATATACGTTTCGGGCGGGCGAGATTTACAGGTTGGTTTTGTATACGTTTACCAACAAAGGGATGCTGACCACTACGACACTATCGGGAAGGTCCCCACGCGCGACGGTGCCGGCACATCTTTCTGGTCACCCGAACTAGACCGCTATTACGTTGCAGCAGAAGCGACTGACAAGGAGCAGGCAGCAATTCTGGTTTATGCATCGCAGGATTGAAAGGAGTTGTGTTGGTGCAGACCTCGAAGTCGCGACATAGGGGGATGCGCAGTTGGGCAATCGGCCCCGTCGAGATCAGCGATTGTAAGAGGGCGCCGCGGAGCCATTTCGGCTACTGCTGCAAAGTCATCAGAACTCAAAGTCAATCGACAACTGCAATTGTCTTGGAATGCCAGCCTTGTTCGGTCTCGTGAATACTGGAATGGGGGTGAACTCTCGGGACCAAAGAACTGGTTCAGGCCTCGACATCTGTATCGTTGAGCAGGTTAAACGACTCCACGACGAAATCCGGCTTCCCGTCTGCCATTTCCGCTCCAGTTCGCGCCACGTGCCCTACCTGAACGTCGAACTGAAGCAGGGTGTTCCAACGAGAATCCGGACTACCACTAGCTGTCGGTCAGCCAGACACGGACGGACTTCTGAGGTGACTTCCCAGATGCCGACTTCGGGACAGTTTCGCGCCTCTCTGGCCGAAAACCACCGATCAATCAGTGTCCGCCTTCAGATAACTTCCGCATAGCCCGTCACTCGGTCGCAAACGCCCGTGTCAGGGTCTACATCTGAAGTTAGCCACGAATGAAACCCCTGGGTGGGCGAGTGCGTGCTAAACTTTCGCCTCAACCGATCTCCGGAGGCCTCATTGTTCCGACTAGCGCTTGTGTGGATATCGTCGCTTGCGTTGTTGACCGTCACTGCGCTTGCGCAAAGCCCTGATATCCCCGAGCCCGGCTCGGTCGAGGCAATCGCGGCGGCCACGACCGATCCGCATTTTGTCTCACCCTGGGTCTCGTATGTCCCCCAGTCAAATACCGTTCCGTCTCCGGAGAAATTTCTCGGCCGGATCATGGGCGCTCCGGGAGAACTATTAGATACGAAGAAAACATACGCCTATGCCCGTGCTCTGGCTGCTGCCAGCCCCCGAGTCCGCGTGTTCACGATTGGGCATAGTGAAGAAGGGCGCGAAATCCTCATGCTCGCCATCGCAGACGAAGCCGGTATCCGCGATCTCGATCGCCTGAAAGCCGCCACTGCAGCCTTAGCGGATCCGCGCCGTACCAACGAGGCGGCTGCCGATAGCCTTATCCCAACCTCCCGGCCGATTTATTACTTCAATGCTGCGCTCCATTCCGATGAAACCGGGTCAACCGAAGCAACGCTCGAACTTGCGTTCCGCCTGGCGGTATCGGAGCTGCCCTTGATCCAACGGATCCGAGAACAAGTGGTCGTGCTGATCAATCCCGTTTCCAATCCCGACGGCCGGGACAAGATGGTCGACTGGTTTTACCGCTACCTCAAGGGCAAGACTGATCGCTCCACGCTGCCCCGGCAGTCGCCCCCGTACTGGTCGAAGTACACCTTCGTTGATATCAACCGTGATAGCCATCAGCAAACGCACGAAACCACAAAAGCTGTGCACCGCATGTTCTATGAGTGGCATCCGACGGTCGTGCACGACCTGCATGAGGGCCAACCCCTGTTGATGACCTGGAACGGCACGGGCCCCTATGACCCCAATATTGATCCCATTACCTATGCCGAGTTTCTGGAACTCAGCTTCCACGAAGTACAGGCTCTCACCGCCATGGGCATGCCGGGCGTTGCGACGTGGAATTTTGGGGAATCGTTTGCCAACCTCTATCTCGAATCCGTAGCCATGAATCACAACAGTATGGGACGTGGCTACGAGACCTTCGGCAACGGCAGCGCGGAAACTGAGCGGCGATCGGTTCGCCAATCCGACGCCACGATGGAGTGGTACCGTCCTCTTCCTGCGCCACGAGAGGTTATCTGGTCGGCTCGCGACAATCTCAACTACCAGGAAACGGCTGCCCTTTCTGCCCTGGACGATACCGCTCACCGGCCCAAGGAAATGCTGCACAATTTCTACAAGAAGGGATGGAACTCCTGGCAGAAAGGCCTGACGCAGCCACCCTATGCGTTTCTGATTCCTCAGGATCAAGGAGACCCCGCCCGGGTGGCGCAGATGATTGCACGGCTCATGAGCCAGCAAATCGAAGTTGCCCGAGCTCAGGACCTAATTCAACTCAAGGAAGGAAATTTTCCTCCCGGAACCTACGTGGTCCGCCTCGATCAGCCATACCGCAACTACGCGGTGGATTTGCTAACTCCGCAGAACTTCCCGAAGAATGGAGGGGAGCCTTATGACGATGTCTCGTGGGAGCTCCCCGCCCACTACCATTTGCAGGCCATACCTACGGCTGACGCATCTATCCGTGATGTCTCCCTGACACGGTTGACTGATCCACCGCGTGCGGTAGGAAGCGTCACCGGCACTGGGCCCATTTACTTGCTGAAAGACACCGGACAGGAATCGTTTCTCTCCGCCCGTTATCGTCTGGCCAACTTCGATATTCAAATTGCCGAGCGTGACTTCGACATAGAGGGCGCGAAGTTTCCCGCCGGGTCATGGATTCTTGCCTCCCAAGCCGGATTACGCGATGCCATTCTGTCGACCGCCGCGGAACTGGGCCTCGACTTCACACAAGTTCCCGACCAACCTGACGTGCCGCACCACAACGCTAGACCGCCGCGCATTGGCGTGTGGGTGCCTTGGGCTGATACCGACTCGATCGGTTGGATCCGTTACTCCCTGGATCAGCGCAAAGTTCCTTACACGTATGTGCGCGACGAAGACATTCGCGCCGGGAATCTACGCACGCGCATCGACGTCCTGCTTTACGGACATGTTGATCTGGAACTGGCCGAGCAGATTGAAGGTCTGCCGAAGATCTGGTCGCCCATGCCTTTCAAGAAGACCGCTCAGACGCCCAGTTTCGGCGCTCCCGCTGAATCCGACGACATTACTCGAGGAATTGGCTACCAAGGACTCGCGCAGATCCAGCGTTTCATCGAAGATGGAGGACTGATGGTGACGCTTGGCAGCGGCAGCATACTGGTGCTTGAAGGTGGGCTGGTGCGTTTTGTCCGCCGCTCTTCGGGAGGCGTTCCCCGTAGCGCGGCAGGAGGCGGTGCCGCCTCGGCAGCTGCCGCCCAGCAAGCCGCTACGCGAACACCCGGAGCGCACGTCCGGGTTACTTT
This sequence comes from Candidatus Sulfotelmatobacter sp., assembly GCA_025462865.1. Classification (GTDB taxonomy): domain Bacteria; phylum Acidobacteriota; class Terriglobia; order Terriglobales; family Acidobacteriaceae; genus Sulfotelmatobacter. Next base: position 12,455 of record JAOAPI010000006.1, read on the forward strand.
TGATCGCGCCGACCATCCCATCGCGTACGGTTATCCCGCGCACACTTACGTCTTCCGACAAAATTTTCCGCTGTATGACGTCCCGCGTCGCTGGTTGCGCATGGCCTATTGCACTACGTGCCTCGACGGTCCCGAAGACCGCAGCGGTGTGGTGATGGAATGGGGCGATACCGAGGGGAAGCCGTTCGTCGAAAGCGGCCAGGCATGGGGAGAAGAGAACCTGATCGGTCGGTCTGCAATCTTAGACATGCCCGTGGGCAAAGGGCACGTCGTCTGTTTCAACTTTAACCCTATGCACCGCGATTTGAACCGCGGCGATCAGCGTCTGCTTTGGAACGCTATCCTGAACTGGCAGGCAATCGTTGCGGGTCAGCCGAAGCCTCCCGAAACCTCGGCGTCAGGACCTGCGCCCGAAGAATAAGACGAGTTCGCCCGTCCGCCCAAGAAATTTCATCCTGGAGTGTCCGAATCTGGTAGATTGCGCCTGACCGCGAGTCAAGGGATTCTCTGCAGATTTTGCTTGACTAAATGTCTCGTTCCGATTGACGATCTCGGCTAGCTGTTAGTGAAGGTGGTGTCTACTTAAGAGGAGCTTGGGGGCCAAGATGGCAGCGAACCGTCTTCTGCGTCGGGTATCTTTTCTGCTTCTCACCAGCTTCATTGCCAGCCTTCCTCTGTTCGCCCAGAAAATCACCGGAGACATATCCGGCACAGCGACTGATGCCAGCGGCGCGGCCGTCGCTGGGGCTTTGGTGCGGGCGGAGAATGCCGGGACGGGAGAGAAGCAATCCGCCACCACCAATGAAACCGGTTTCTTTCGCATCGTCAATCTCAACCCCGGACAGTATCGCTTGACGGTGGAGGCTTCCGGGTTTAAGACGATGCAGCGTCAAGCCAGCGTTGATATCGCTTTGGTGACGCAGGCGAACTTTTCCCTGCAAGTCGGGGCCAAGACCGAAACGATAGAAGTGCAGGATGCGACTCCTCTGGTTGAGGCGACCGAAGACCGGCTGAGCACGCTCTTCGTCGGCCGAGAGGTGCAGGATCTTCCCAACAACGGCGGCGATTTCAACAATCTTCTCGACGGAGTGCCCGGCGTGCAGCGCAGCCCAGGCGGTGGTTTCCAAAGCCTTAACATCAACGGGCAACGGGCCACATCAAATAACTTCGCAGTGGACGGTATTCCCAACAATGACCGCTATTACGGGGAGTCGTCGCTTGGTCAAGCAGCCATCTCGGGTACGGCTGCCGCCCTGATCCCTCTGGACGGGATTTCCGAATTCAACGTGCAGTCGAATCCTGGCGTGGAGTACGGAGTCAAGGGGGGCTCGGTCATCAATATCGGGCTCAAGAGCGGAACCAACGAGATTCATGGCAATTTCTTTTGGAACCGGCACACCGATGCTTTTGATGCCAAGAACTGGTTTGCCAGTTCGGTTACGCCGTTTCGTCTGAACCAGTTTGGTGGATCGGGGGGCTTCCCAATCAAGAAGGATAAGGCATTCGTTTACATGTCCTACCAGGGCTTCCATCTCAAAGACGTGTTTCCGGCGACGGTGAATTTGCCCGCGCAGGCACAAATCAATGATGCCCTAGGTTGCGTAGCGACAGGAATTAATCCAAACACGGTCGGTGATCCGACGCCTGCCACCTGCATCAACGATGGCTTTCCCGGAGCAGGACCGGATCAGATCATGGGCACGGCTGACGATGGCATGCCCAGCAGCATAGGGATGAATTTCCTTTCATTTCTGCCGTTGGCCCCCAGTCCCGGAGCGCCCGTCAACATCGCGGCCAACAATGCGCTCGATCTGAACAACTTCCACGTCAAGTTTGACTACGTCTTCAGCCAGAAGCACCGCGTTTCCGTGAAATATCTCTTTGGCGATAGCCTGCAAAGCCAGCCCCCAGCCCCGGGCGTGCCACAGTCGGTTGGACCACTGGCGACAAGTGCGAACATGTGGAATTCGGTCGCTCCAACTCGAGCCCAGTTGGCCGGAGTTAACTACAGTTGGACGATCAGTCCGACCAAGGTTCTCGAGAGCCGGTTTGGCTATCAGCGGTTCTCGCAGCGTATCGGCATCAACAACAGCATTGATCCCCAGGCGTTGGGCTTAAATACCGGACCGCTGGGCGCAGGTCCCAATGACAAAGAAAATTTTGAAGTTCCCGCACTCTACGGATACTCCTTTGGAAACACGACGTACAGTTTTGTAGGCGGCGTTCAGGGGTACCCGATCGTGACTCGTCCAGATGCTTCCTACGATTGGCAGGAACACTTCACGATGATCAAAGGCAACCACACCATCAAAGTGGGCGGGCAATATCAGGATGCCTACACGAAGTCGCGACGCGACCGTGCGCATACGTCGCTCTATTTTTATTATGGTGGCTCGTCCAATAGTGCTCAGGTAACGGACCTCAACGAGCTGCTCTTAGGGCTGGCAAATGGTGCGGGACGATCGTTTGGAGTTACCAACCGGCACATCTTCCAAAAGTCGGTCGGGCTCTATGTGCAGGACAGTTGGAAGGTGAAGCCCAATTTCACTCTGGAGGCAGGTGTTCGTTGGGATGTCGCGGGTGCATTGGGAGAAAGGGACAATATCGGAGCAAATTTCTTGCCGGACGATCCCAAGGCCGATCCGACCACAGGTTTTGTGAGCCTGGCTGCGCACCCACTCTACAACGTCGATAAAAACAATTTTGGCCCGCGAGTTGGTTTTGCCTGGGACGTGTTCAAGAATGGCAAAACGGTGCTGCGCGCTGGCTACTCGCTGAATTACGATCTGGCGAATTTTGGCACCATCGCAGCTCCGCAAACCTACTTCAACATGTGGGGTGGCACTCGTTCCGGCTTCTTTACTCAAGTCGAGAACGGCATCTTCGCCGTCAGCGAAAATGTAACCCCGTCAGCCTACACCGACCCCGGGGGCGTCCTTAACAGCAACTCGCTGTGTCTCTCCTATATCTGCATGGCCCCGGGCTTAAACATCTACGGCTCGAGCGTGACGCCGAGTCCTCCGTTCAACGTCGTGCAATTGACGCGCGACTTCCAAACGCCAATGAATCACGCTTTCAACCTGACGATTGAACAGGAACTGAGCAATAAGACGGCGTTCAGCATTGCGTACGTGGGCACCAAGGGCCGCGACCTTGTCAATTGGCGGGATCTTAACGCCTGTCCGGTAAGCACGCTTGGCTGCGACTCAACCAGGCAGCCGTTCGGGACCAGGTTCCCGCAGTACAACCACATATTGCAACTGAACAACGATGGCTATTCCAACTACAACAGTTTGCAACTCGCGTATAAAGTGCGCGAAGTGCATGGCTTTACGGGGCAGATAAACTACACCTGGTCGCGGGCTTTTGATACGGGTTCCGCCAATCGAGGGGGAACGTTCCTTTCGGACTATCAGAACCCCTACAGTGTCGGCAAGGGCTACGCACCATCGGACTTCGACACACCGTGGAATATCAACTTCACGGTGGTGTACGACGTGCCGAAGATTCATGGCGTGCCCAAGGTCATCGGAGAAGGATGGTCCATCAACTCGCTGTTCCGTGCCCAGGACGGCCGCCCGTTTACCGTCTACGAGCGTGGCGATCCGTCGAATCAAGGATTGCGCGAAACCTATGTGGACTACACCGGCGCGCCGCTCGACTATCACTATCACATTAACAACAGCCAACAAGACTTCTTCAATACTTCCGCCTTCGTGACGCCGGCCGATGGAACCATCGGCAACGCCGGGCGCAACAGAGTTCGTCAGCCGGGAATTGCTCAGCTGGACGTCGGCATATTTAAGAAGTTCAAGATTGGAGAGCGTTATTCCGTGAAATTTAAATGGGACGTGTTCAACGTGCTAAATCACGCCATGTTCGCATATGAAACGGGAAACATCGGTAGCAGCGGCTTCGGGAAACTCTTTGCCACCCCTGATGTCGGACTTGGTTTCAACCCCGTCCTCGGCACGGGCGCGCAGCGCAACATGCAGTTTGGCCTCTCCGTAGACTTCTGAGGCTTTGCCCGGCTGGAATCGCGTTGGGGAGTTTACCGATGGTAAACTCCCTTTTTGCTTATGCGGCGTTCATTCTTTCTTCTCCTGCTGCTCTTTTTCGGTGCGCGCCTGTCCGTTTTGGCGGAAGCCCCCGACATAGTCTTCATCACCATAGACACCACCCGCGCCGACCGCATGGGATTTCTGGGCAACACCCACGGGCTCACCTCGAATCTGGATCTGGTGGCGCGTCAGGGAGTAGTCTTCGAACGGGCTTACTCGCAGGCGCCGCTGACTCCGGTTTCGCACGCCACGATTTTTACCGGGACGTATCCGCAGTTTCACACCGTCACCGACTTCGGCCATCCCCTGCCGACCTTGCTGCCGTACCTGCCGGAAATTCTCCAGAAGAGCGGTTATCACACCGCTGCGTTCATCGGCTCGATCATCCTCGACCCGAACGCGAGCATGGGGCCTGGATTCGATCGCGGCTTCAGTTTTTTCGATGCGGGCTTCCACATCAAGCGCGACCGCAACGAGAGCCGCTACGACACCATCGAGCGCCGCGGCGGAGACGTCGTGGCTCACGCGATTTCGTGGCTCGACAAGAACCGCCAGCAGCCATTCTTTATCTGGGTGCATTTGTATGACCCGCACGCGCCCTATGATCCACCGGCGCCCTATGACAAGCGTTTTAAGGACCCCTACGAAGGCGAGATCGCCTACGCTGACGCTTCGTTAGGCAAATTGTTCACCTACCTGCGGCAACGCGGCCTCTACGAACGTACGCTGATTGTGGTGATGTCCGATCACGGGGAATCGCTAGGCGCTCACGGCGAAAGCATGCACGGAATCTTTCTCTATGACGAGACCATTCGCGTTCCCCTAGTCTTCAAGTTGCCGGGCGAGTTGCTGGCCCGACATCGCGTAAGCACGCGCGTGCGCCTGGTGGACGTGGCTCCTACCCTTTTGAACATGCTAAGCCTGCCTTTGCCGCCGACGTTCCAGGGTGAGTCGCTGGTGCCCTTGATGAAGGGCGGCGAGAAAGCGACAGCCGATCTTCCGGCTTACGCCGAGACCGACTATCCCCATCGCGCGTTTGGGTGGAGCGCACTGCGCTCTCTGCGTAGCGGAAAATATCTTTTCGTGCACGCTCCCAAGCGCGAGCTTTACGACCAGTCCCAGGACAAAAATGCAGACCACAACCTGGTAGCATTGTCTCCCGCGGTCGCCAGCACGTTGCAGGCGCAACTAGACGATCTCCACGATAAAACCACCAGCTATCACGAGAAATCACCTCAGGCGCCGCTCACCGCGGAGCAGGCGGAAAATCTCTCTGCTCTAGGCTATGTGTCGTCGAGCGCAGCCGGCCAATCGCAGGACCCCTTTCAAGGCGCGGACCCAAAAGATAAGATTGGAATCTCGAACATTCTGCAAGTTGGGATGGTTGCCATCGAAGATGGCCGCTACGAGGAGGCAATTCCTCTCTTAAAGCATGTCCTCGAAGATAGCCCTCTGGTAACTGCGGCTCAACTGCAACTGGGAATCGCGCTGTCCAAGACGAAGCGCTATCCGGCAGCCATCGCAGCTCTGCGCAAAGCGATTGATCAGTTACCGGATTCCGTTCAGGCGCAATATGAACTTGGCCTCGCCCTGTTCGAAACCGGGGCGTGGCGGGACTCAGTTCCCTATTTCGAGTTCGTGGCGAAGAAGCGTCCCAAATGGCCGGACGCCCAATACTCCCTAGCATCCGTCTACGCGCGGACACAGCATGTGCCTGAGGCTGTAGAACTGTTGCAGACTGTTCTTGAACTCAATCCTCAGCACTTCCGCGCCAACCTGCTGCTGGGGCGCATTCTTACGCTGCAGCACCGCTCTCAAGAAGCGCTGCCTTACTTAAAGCAAGCAGAAGGTTCAGAGCCTGATAACTTCGAGCCCCATGCCTTCCTCGCCGACGCCTTGGATGAACTCGGAGAATCGCAGAGTGCCACCACGGAGCGCATGCGGGCTCAGGCTTTGAGGCACAGTGCCAAGCCCTAATCTGCACGCTGCAGTCTGGCTTCCAGCTCCTCGCTCGCCCGGTCGGGATTTGCAATTCGAGCGACAATGCGATCGCTCCCGTATGGTCGGCCATCCGGAAGTTATCCAGAAACGGGCTTGTGGGAAGTGCAAACCGTGTGCCGACTGTGTGCAAACTTTCACGTCTCGGGAGGGGAACGAGACGAAACGAATCGACTGAGTGTCGGTCAGCCAGAAATGCTAAAGATGGAACCACGGCACTGTATCAACAGTTGAACGGAGTGTGCGGGCGACGTATTCCAAAAACGGTTCTAGTCGAATTGCGAAAGAGCGTCCCCCTGACTACACTGACGGCTTCGACATCCTTTTCACGCCCATCTCCACTAGCCATTTGCTAATGTTTGCCGGGTCGAATCTAACGCATGAGCCGACACGGAAGGATGGGATAGTTCGACGTTTTGCCCGACGAAGAATCGTCAATCGCGAGACTCTCAACAAATCCGCAAGTTCCTCAGCGTCATGGCGTGATGAATCGCTTTTATGCGGGAGGCTAGAGAAATCAGCTGGTAAGAGTTTCTTTCGCCCAAGTTCTTATTATCCATTCTTCCCTCCGAAAATCTCGTTAACCTTCATACGCACAGCTTCGTTCCGGGCTGGTTTCAAATACCGCATGGTGCTTTCCATGTCCGAGTGACCGAGCCACTGCTGCACCTTCCGCAGATCGACGCCGGCCGAGAGGCAGCGAGTGGCGAATGTTGCCCGGAATTTGTGCAGCCAGAAATTGTCTTTATTGATCTTGGCACGTTCCGCAACTACCTTTAGATCGTCGAGGAAATTCAGCTTTGGGTTGCAGCCGGCTGTAGGAAAAACAAGACTGCACTTTTTGTCTGCTCTTGCCTTCCACTCTTTGAGACTGTTGGCGAGATTCGTAGGAATAGGAACTTCGCGCTCTTTGTAGGCCTTCGGTGTCCATCCTCGGTCAGGTTTGTGGCTGACACGAACGATCGCGTGCTTGAGATTGATGTCAGACCAATAGGTGTACATGACTTCCTGTTCTCTCATGCCCGTCATTAAAAAGAACTCAAACCAGAGTCGCTCGCGGTCATCGCAGGCTTTAAACAGGGCATTGAGTTCTTCTTGCTCATAAATCTCCGGCTCTTCCTCCGTGTAGCGTGGCCAGTCGTTCTTTTTCACTAGGCCGCGAATATCGTTGGACTTCAGAAATGACATCACATTGGCGAACTTGTTCCAACAACTACGGGGAGCTTGGTGCTTGTCGTCGCGTAGAAAGGCTGCGAACTTGAGCAAGTCTTTGCGTTCGATTTCTTCGAGGAATTGTTTGGGACACGACGTAGTGAAATAGTTTAGAGAGGTCGTATACGCGGACAGAGTCTTCGGTTTCTTCGTTAACTTGGTTTCCTATAGAAAGTCCTCGACTGCCGCCGAAAGCGATCGGCGGCCGTTGCCGTTCTGAGGCACGGTGTCGATACCATTGTTCTTGGCGTTGAGTTCGGCTTCCTTTTGCAGGCGGCGAGCGGTGGCAGTTGCAGCGTCTTTTCCAATGGAAAGGCGGATTCGCTTTGTGTCCTCATGCCATTCTAAGTAGTAGGCGCCCTCCGGATGCCTCTCTTCCCCGCAATTGAGGAGAACCCAGTCCGGCCTGATGCGTCCATTGGCGGAGATCACTACGGGACAGTAACGAAGACCCTGAGGAGTTTTGACGCGTTTGGTGACGTTGACTTCGCGGTTCACGGTGGCCTTTCCTGATTGTGGTATCAGTCTAGGTATCACCACGGCGTAAGTGCAAGATTACAAGGTAATGGCGGAGAGAGTGGGATTCGAACCTAGTATCTCCAACTAAATCAATAAGTTAGGAGGCGCGAATGGCACATCCAACCTCCACAATTCTACAAAAACAATGAACTCCATTATTGTATTGGACGCTTAATGGACGCTGATTTCTCGGCGCATAAATTAATTTGGCGGTAGAGCAAGGCTTGATTTATGGGTACGTACTTCGCTCATGTGCTTCAGAGTGGGTCGGCAGGGTTGAAAAGCGCTGATCGGTTCGGTGTTTCTTGGATCTTACTCGAAGATTTGAGAACAGCTACCTTCATTGGCAATTGGCCCTCTATATTTGCCGTGTCTCCCTCTGGGGAAAGGCTCACAATCCTGTAAACCCCGACCATACGTCGAGAACCACGACTAACCCGTTTTTATCTGTGCTTTCGCCATGCAGACAGTTTCCCACAGACCGTAGACGATTGCTAGCCCCTTAGGTTTCAAACTGCACACTACCGAGCGGGCGTGTCTCTCGCGTAGAGATTCAGTGTTCGCTTTGCCGATTACGGGAGCGACACGACACCTCCAATCTTCGCGTGTATAGCAAAATCACAGGCTTTGTGGGTTGTCCCTCCGGCCGTGAATGATCGCTCGCCCTTCGGAGTGATAGACGACTTAATGAGCCGAGGTTTCGATGATGTGGTCAGCAGGAGACTTTGGTTTCAGAAGTGGAAGGAGAAATGTTTCGTAACAGGGTAAGAATTATTCCATCGGCGAGTTCCTCCGGCAGGTCCATATGCTGAGTTGAATCTTTCTGTTTTACCCTCTTGTAGCTCGCATGAATGGTGATTTCGTTCTTCGAGCATTCGATGACGGTGTCAATCGGGTGTGGGAAGAATGGACCTTTTTGAATCAATGATCCTAGTGGGGAGGCTCATTGCGGACTGGTACGGCGCCCGCAGCTGTAGTCTGGAAGCTCAGTACCTTTGGACTTTCGACTTCTGCTCCTTGTGTTCCTTGCTAAACTTGCTCGGTCGGCCGCGCTACCCAGCCTTCATCCTCTGCTGGATTTGCCGCTTTTTGACCTCAAAGACCGCTGTTTTCTTATCTTCGTTCTCGATAACCCAATTCATTTCGCCGCCAATCAAGATTGCAAAGCCCGTCATGTACAGCCAAAGCATTAGAATAATGACCGCACCAAGAGAGCCGTAAGTGGCACTATAGCTATTGAAAAAGTGCAAATAAAGCCGGAAACCAAGCGAAGCCAGCAGCCACAGAGCGACGCCAGCTGCCGCCCCTGGAGTCACCCAATACCATTTCCGTGCGTCAAGGTTGGGAGCAAAGTAATAGACAATTGAGAATGAAAGGAACATGGCGGCGAAGGAGACCGGCCATTGCAGCACTTTCCACGCGATCCGGAAGATATTCCCGAGACCGACGTGACTCGCAATCAGTTGACCAAGCCTGCCCCCATAGAGCATCAGAACCAACGCCACGATGATGAGCGCCGCCAAACTCACTGTTAAACCGACGATGGTAAGTTTCTGTTTCCACCAAGGTCGCGTTTCGGTAACACCGTAGATTACATTTAGAGAAACGACTACCGCGTCCATACCGCCAGAGGCGGCCCACAGTGCCCCCAGGATTCCGGAGGCAAGCTTGATGCCATTGCTGTTCTTGAATGTCTGATTGATTACGCTCTGAACTAAGTCGGAAGCTGAGCCGGGAGCCAGTTGTCCCAAGCCGGAAATAATGCTTTCGCGCATTTCAGATCCAGGTCCAGCGAAAACCCCTACCAGTGAAACGAGGAACAGAAACATTGGGAACAGAGCCAGGAGGAAATAGTAGGACAGTGACGCGGAGCGGGTGGACAGTTCATCTTGCCCGATTTTTGTGATTGCAAGTTGCGTCAGTCTTATCGGAGTGAGTCCGCCAAATTTCCATAACGAGGGCATAGTCTCAAGCTGCCTTAGCGCGCTTGCCATCCTTCTCTGAAAGTTGCGATTTTCCCGGATATCGCGTCAGTTCGCTTACAGCACTAATGACCGCTCCCTGTGTCAAAAAAAACTTCTTTTCATGCTCGTCTTTGAACGCCAGAAATTCGGGCATGGTCGCCACCATACCGGCTAGTCCGAGGTCAATTTCGCGACGCGCTCGAAAGCCGAAGACTTTTTTTGCTCCGCCGGGATAGTCGGTTAGTAGACTGACGGCGAGTTTCGCACCGCCGCAAATGACGGCCGCCACCGTAGCACGCTTGCTGCGCTGCCAGGAATGATCCCACAATGATGTAATCGATAACCGCGTGAGCCCCCGGTGAGATCAGGCGGGGCATTGGTTTTGCTGCGACTCTAGCAAGCATATTAAGCGTTGGCATCTGTGATTCTCCTAAATAAACAAGGATCCGATCCCGGCACTCAGTTCCGCGTGAACATTCCCGCAAAACCATAGCCAGACAAAAGGGAAAACGCAGCCACGATCATAGTCGCGCCGATCAAATGTTCTCGGGCATTTCTGGCCACATTCATTTTCTCCCGGACAGCCGTAATTTGTGTCTTCAACTCTGTAGCGGTGTGGTGAAGATGATTGCGCTGTTCCAGTGCGCGCAGTTCTAAATTATCTAGTGATGATGTATTCATATCTGATTCTTCGCCTCAGATCGGATCCAAACTTTGTCACCTTTCAGGACTTGGAGGGTTCTGTTTGGCATCAGGCCATTCAGTTCAAATTCTCGCTTGGCAAAGTATGCGGCAACGCCTCCCAGCAAAGACCAAAGAACTGCGACGGCCAGGAAAGCAAAACACCAACGGAACGGATTATCGTGAAGGAATGCAGCCACTAAACCCACGAGCGCTAAGGTAAATAGCAAATAGGCCGTACCGAGCAGAACGATACCAAGCAATGCCAACGGAGCCGCGACCTTTAACATCTTGAGTTTTTCGCGTAGCTCTGTTTTGAACATCGCTAGCCGCGTTTCGAGGAACTCCTTGAGTTCCTCCTTCATTTCAACCAGGACTGCGGCTAAGTTTCTGCCGTTACCTAAATCGGTATTCATAAGTTCCGTGACCTCCATATCCTGAGAGCGATACCGGCAGCGAATGCAATCGTCGCAACGGCTGCCAATACTCGAAGTGGATGCTCCTGCTTAGTCCATTGCGCGCGATTCCATGCGCGGCTCGTTAGATCTCTTGTCCCATGGCTGACTTTAGCGTAACCGACGACGGCACGAGCGCGAGCTTCGTCGTATATTTTGCTGGCGGCCTGTTTCGTTGTACTCAAGACGTGACTTGCTCGCTTGCCATATTCCTCCAAAGCGTGCGCAGCTCGTGGCCTATCGAAAGCGGGCATCCGTACAACTGCCGCCGGACCTCTTGAATCTTCAACTGGACGGTCTGGCTTGACCGCTGTCGCCATAACATGCCTCCTTAATAGTCACTTCCTCGGACCGTCAACGACCACTTTCGCACTCCTCCTCGACAAACCCGCCATTTGTGTCGCACTATGCAACCTTTCGTAAATTGTTATCGCCACCACCGCGATCGGAACGATCAGAGCTGCCACCTTTCGCGTCACTCCGGCCGATGATCAGCCGATACAGCCAAGTCAGGAACACAGCTCCGCCAATGGCGACCAGAATCGTGTAGATTGTGCCGCCCTGTCCTTCGAAGCCGATCGCTCGCATAATCCAACCTCCTACAATGGCGCCTGCAATACCGATCAGGATATCTACCAGCGGGCCGTATCCTGAACCCCGCATGATCTTGCCAGTGGCCCATCCGGCGATAAGACCCACAATGATCCACCATAGAAAATGCATAAATTAACCCTTTCCGCTCCATAGAGAGCAAATTGCCAAAAGTCAACTACGCCGATCTACGCTGCTTGCTGCGATGCCTTGCCCTGCGGCGTGGACTTGTCCACTAAAGCCGGTAAAATGCGCGCAGGAGCTGCACTCGCAATCGATGGCGGAACTCCGGCCCGTTGCGCGAATTGGCTCAATGGGTCTTGTCCAATCAGCCCCTGTACCTGTCTGGGCGCAACGGGCTGATTTGGTCCCGTGGCGATCCACGACTTGACGATGTGGCCCAGCCCGCTGGATTCAGCCTTCCCAATTAGTTCAAATCGACGGGCTTCGTGTACATCCGGTCCGACCTGCAGGCCATTTACGGCCGCCTGAAGACCTATGCATTAATCGCCGCTGCCGTGATGTTCATCTCGCTGGTACTTGCTCTGATGATTTCGAGAATATCTCAGCGTGTTGTCTCCGAGCCGGTGATGCAGTTGGCGCAGACTGTGCGGATCGTGTCCCACGAGAAAAACTACTCGATCCGGGCGGCCACAAGCAAAAATCGTGATGAAGTGTCGACCTTGATTGCAGCGGTCAATGAGATGTTGGAACAGATTCAGCAGCGTGACACTGCACTGCAACGGGCTCACGGCGAGTTGGAGCATCGGGTTCAGGAACGCACCACCCAACTCGCAGCTGCCAACAAAGAGCTGGATTTACGCAACCGTGAAGTCGAACGTGCGACCAAATTGAAGAGTAAGTTTCTGGCCAGCATGAGTCACGAGTTACGTACTCCCCTTAACGCGATCGTAGGATTTTCAGATCTGCTCGCAGAACAAACAGCCGGGGAACTCAATGACAAGCAAAAGCGCTTCGTCAATCACATAAAGCAAGGCTCGGCTCATCTATTGCAGTTGATCAACGACATCCTGGACCTGTCAAAAATCGAAGCCGGACAGCTTGAACTTCGGAACGAACGGTTCCAGATCAGCGAAGCTCTGCCGGAGGTCCTCTCCACCATCCGTCCCTTGGCCATGGCCAAGCAGATTTTCGTCCAACATACCTTGGATACGGATCTTCCCGTATATGCCGATCGCGTGCGCTTCAAACAAATCCTGTACAACCTGCTCAGCAATGCCGTGAAATTCACACCCAAAAACGGCCGAATTACTATCGAATGCAAAGGGAATCGGGATTTCATTACTCTGTCGGTGACTGATACGGGGATCGGAATCCGCGCCGAAGATCAAGCAATCATTTTCGAAGAGTTTCGCCAGGTAGAAGGCGACAAGGACTCGACTCAAGAGGGCACCGGGCTGGGGCTTGCGATCACCAAGCGCCTAGTGGAACAACAAGGTGGCAAGATCTCGTTGACGAGTGAAATCGGAAAGGGTAGCCGATTTACCTTCACTCTGCCCGCGGGTGCAAAGACAGAGACATTAGATACTCATCCCGCCAGTGCACCAGCCTCGAGGCGCGTTCCGTTGGGAGAGGTCCGCAAGCCTCTGGTTCTCGTGGTCGATGACGAAGTTCCGGCGCGCGAACTCCTGGCTAGCTATCTTGACTCGGAATATCGCACCGTCTCGGCCGAATCGGGAGAAGAAGCCGTGAAAAAAGCGCAACAACTGCGGCCCGATGCCATCACCTTAGACGTTATGATGCCGGGCGGCAGCGGTTTCGAGACCATGATCGCATTGAGAAAGAATCCCGATACGGCGAATATCCCAATCATCATTGTTTCGATCGTCGATCAGAAACAGGTTGGTTTTGCATTGGGCGCAGCCGACTATCTGATCAAGCCCATCCGCAAAACAGTACTGCTGGAGACCGTTCGTAAGCATGTGCCGTATCCGCAAGATGACGATGCTGCGATCCTGCTGGTCGATGACGACACCAAAACTCTGGCACTGCTGGAGGAGACGTTGCGTGCTGCCGGGTACGAGACTCAGAGCGTGCGCAGCGGCGCCAGGGCGCTGGAGGTACTCTCGTCCAAACTAATAAGCGCCGTGCTCCTCGATTTACTGATGCCGGGAATCGACGGATTTGAAGTCATCCGTCATGTAAGGCAGGAAGCTGCGTTGAGGGATCTGCCGATTCTTGTAATGACAGGTAAAAGCCTAACCGCAGAGGAATCGGCTCTGCTTGGCCATGAAACTCAGGCGCTGTTGCAGAAGAACGGCTCCTGGCAGGAGCAGCTCATCCTCGAAGTTGGCAGGGTCGTCGGGGGCCGCAAGCAGGCCAAATCTGCGGGGCAGTCATGAAGACAGTTCTGATTGCGGAGGACAATCCTACCAACCGTGAATTACTCCGGGAATTGCTGGAGATCCGTGGCATTTGGTCATTTGGAAAGGAACTGGCGCAATACCGACGATCTACAGGAACAACCAGTCGAGCGGCTCTGGCTCAAAGTCGAAATTGAGACAAACGAATCCTACGGCTATATAAAGCAGTGAGCGCCAAGAACCGGCCAGCCACTATGGTTGTTGAAATATCGCCATTTCACTCACTGACAGGTCAGTGAGCGCTATCGCCTGTTAGCGACAACTGTCCGTTCTTCGTTCAACGTGCGTTCAGCGGTCCAGCCGCTACGGTAATACGAGTGAGGCCGTCGTGCCCCCCTGTTAGGTAGTGGATTCGCAGTTCGGCTGGCTTCTTGAAAACCTTATTTACTCCTTGATTGAAACGGAACCCTATGTCGAGGGATGCAGTACTGCGCGCAGGGAGGGTCAACGGGTAGGACTCCGCCGCACGGGGTTGGTTCTCGTAGGTAGCAGCTTGCGCTACTAACTCGACCCTCGTGATCGTAACTGGCGAGTCGGACGAGTTCTTTACTTTGACCTGCGGATCGTACCAGCCTTCGCCGATTAATTGATGCGTAGTTTTGATTTCAATCGTCATCTCGGGAGGAACAACAACCGATGTTTTCTTTGAATCGACTGTGGAATTGATCTGACGTATGGTCATTCCCGGATCGCACCCTAAGAATAGAGCGAACGGCAGGACCAACAGAATCGAGGCAAGGGGTTTCATTGGAGCTTCCATACATCGTAGCAGCTACCGGGAATCGGTTGATGGTTGACGTTAAATCGCCATTTCACTCATTGACCGGGTCGTCAATTCTCAATGAGTGTAAACGCCTGATAGCAACAATTGACTTTCCTCGGTGCGTGTGTCAGTACGCCAGCGCACATCCATATGGGCACGGATACCAGAATCCCTCTGCTGATTTATCGGGGTTGATAGAAAGTGAACCGAGTTGCGCCTGATGGCGGAAAATGCCGGAAACACCCATTTCTCCCGAATGGGAACTTCCGTTCGGTACCATACGGCGAGGACTGTATTCCATTAGACATACGCCGTGTAAGAAACTAAACCTTCTTGGGGAGGGGCTTCTTGTATAACGTCCATTTGGTACGCCAGCTTTGCCGGGAAATATCCGCCGAGCAAGACCCCAACGGACCGAAGACCTTCTGTCGCTCCTCCATGCCGTCCTAAAAGAAGACCAACTAGAAATCCGTGCCAGAATGGTCTTCCTTGCAAAAAAGTTTGCGGATGTCATCAGTGAATCGAAGGCCGCAGACTAGTCAGCAGGCTTCCCGAAGATGCAAGCGGAGCAGGTAGCATTCCTCATGCATCGCTTTCCCGTCTTCATCCGTCTTCGCAATCTCTAGCGGAACTTCCTTGTTGCAAAGCCGGCAGAGCAGACTTGATTTTCGGCCTCTCTCCAACCTTGCACGATACCAGTCCAAGGTTTTAGTTGTCGCCACGGTGCATCTTTTCGCGCTCAGTCACTTCTTCCAATATTTGCAAGGCGTGGAGCGCAGTACGCAAGGCACCATTTTCTGCGCCCGATGGTTGGGTTAATATTTCTTCTGCTCTGTCGAGGATTGCGCGACGGGCAATATCAATTCTGTCAGGTAACAGGCCCCTGTCGAGTTCCAGAATTGCACATTCGTAGAGTCCTCTCCATCCTGTGCTGAAAGAGGGAATGTGCCGTTGAGCCATGGATATTCTCCTTTGAGCGAAGAGAATAATCTGTCTGTTCTCTGAGAATACGCCAGGGGCGCTTAGGTGTCGGTACGCTCACGCACTTTTCCTTGTCGGTTAGCGATCACAGGTGAAGGACAAATCCCTTGGCGGGAAATTCAGCAGAATCAGTGCAACTTTGTAGCCGGCTTTTTGGGGGTGGGGGAGGGATACCCATCGCGCGCGTTATGTGATCGGCGAGTTTGAAGCGATAGAGAATCCTACAAAGAACGTAACCGAGGAGCAGGCAGCACAGGTGAGTGCTCGCACAGTGCCTCCAAATGTTCCATGGTTGAAATCGGAAGATTTAGCGCTTGCAGCCGTGTTTCTAGTCAGTGGAATAGTGAGGGTGGTGCGGTTGTGGACTGCTGTTGTTGTCATATGGAAGGTGGCGAAAATTTTATTATGGTTCAGAAACCTCTTCAGCGAAAGATCAATGACCGTAATCGCGATGTTTTAACCACAAACTCACCGCGATTTCGGCACACGGTCTTCATTGACTTGTCCGTTCGAGAGACATAAGATTTCGCCCCAGTGGCGTCGCAACAAACACGTTCGAAAGGATGGACTGGCATGCCTAAGATCAAAGCCAACAACATCACCGTGAACTATGACCAACAAGGAACGGGTGAGCCGCTCATTCTAATTCCTTATTTGGCCGCCGATTACGCCTGTTACGCCTTCTAGGTGGCAGAGTATGCCAGGCACTTTACCTGCATTTCGCTCGACCTGCGAGGAACCGGTGAAACGGACAAACCGGATGGCGTCTATTCCACCGAGCTTTTCGCCGACGATGTTGCCGCCTTTATGCAAGCAGTGGGCATCCAAAAGGCGCACATCTCTGGTTTATCTCTGGGCGCGGCTACCGGGATGTGGTTGGCGGCTAAGCATCCCGACAAGGTTCTATCGTTGTCCCTGCATAGTGGTTGGCCCAAAACTGACCCCTTCCTAAAGACCGTAATCGAAGGTTTTCAGATAGTCGCCAAAGCGTTGAATAATGTTCCCAAAATGGTCATTAGCGCAATCTTCCCCTGGTGCTTAACGCCCGAACTCTATGCCGCCAGGCCGGACTACATCCAATCACTGGCGGACTTTGTTCTTAGCCGTCCAGTGCAGCCCCTCTCGCCTTTCATACAACAGTCGAATGCGGCGATGGCCCATGACGTGGAGGCCCAGCTTGGCAGGATCACAGCGCCGACGCAGATCACATTCGGACGTCACGACCTGGCGACGTCCACTCGTTTTGCGGATCGGATGAAAGGTAGCATTCGCGGTTCCGAACTGCTGATCTTTGAAGGATGTGCGCACGCGCCCATCTACGAGAAGGTCGAGGAGTTTAATCAGAACACCTTACAGTTCCTGCGGCGCCATACCAGCACAGTCGCCGCGTAGAGCGCGGCAAAGATCCGACACTGCCCTACGACCTTCTGAAAGTTTGTGGATAACTAAGCTCGTTAGAAACTGGCACGCGCCACTTAGCCCGATAGCGTGCTAGTTCAAGTACCTTCCATAGAAATACCAGCCAGCACAATCGACGGGTACGATTACCCATATTTGTGTAAGTCTGCTGATTCATGCGAAACAGGGTAATCAGCCCGTATAAACGACATTTCTTGGCATTATTGGCACGCCGCAGTATTAAACACCATACTTTTTTCTTTAGCTTTGCTTGGCCGTGAGCTTGCCGCGGTTTGGTGTATTGGATTTGCAGGTCTTAGCGTTTCGACGCTTCCACAAACACTTTATTGCGAAAGCGGCACCGACGGACACCGATAAGGTATTAATGCCACTAACTAATGGATTGGAACATGAATACTTCCAACGCCATGCCTGAGCCTCGGTCCCTCAACAATGCGCGGCGCGTGTTAGCGACGACGTCTTTAGTGTGCGGAAACTATTTTAATAATTGCTTGCAGTATGCAAAGTATTAACTTGCGACCAACGCTTTGTCTGTATTTAAGCTCGATTACGAATGTAACCGCTTTTTCAATCCTAAGTGGTGCACTCTTTCGAGTTGTGGTTCACACTATCTACATACCTGTATGTGAGCATGCGAGATATATGTTTAGTATTCCTAAGTATCTCGAAACGAGTGTGCTTGTCATCATTAGAGTGGTGATAGGTATCGGGCTATTTTGCACCGTTGCTTGGGGGCAATTGGTGATTTCAACTTGGCGAGAAGATGTGCGAAGCCGCGTTGAAGCGCACGATTGGAATGCAGCGATGAGTATTGTGGATCGCGAAGTGGCGCTTGCACCGCAGGATATGGACGTGAGGGCATGGAAAGCGCGGGTTCTGCTTTGGTCAGGAAAGGTTGCGGAAGCTGAACTTGAGTATCAAGCGATTTTGGCAGTTGCACCGACCGATCCTGACGACTGGGAGGGCCTAGCTAATACTTATTCGCGTGAAGGCCGTACCAAAGAAGCGCTACACGCGCTGGATTGTGCACTGGAGCTAGATCCCAAGCGTGCGGACATTCGCGCTGCGCGCGGGACGGCACTGCGGGCCCTCGGTGCTCAGAACGAAGCAAAACTGGAGTTTAGCCGTGCACTGGAATTGGACCCAACGAATCCAGAGGGACGTGCAGGCCTAGTTTCTCTACGCGGCGAATCAAAGCACGAACTGCGCGTGGGAGTGAATAGCGACTTCTTCAACTTTGCCGATGCCAATCAGGATGAGGGAGTCAACCTCATCTCTAACTGGACGCCACGCTGGGGGACTACTGTGGCCGTTGACGGCTACCACTGGGCCGGATTGGACGCGCAAAAAGTCATGGCTAGCTTGACGCGGAAGTCTCCTCGATGGGGCGCAGTAACCATCGGTGGGGCGGGAGCGCACGACAACGGCGTCATTCCCAAAGACGAAGGGTTCTTTGCCTACGACCAGGGGTTCCGATTTCATGGGAGTAAGTTTTTGCGAGGATTCGAGATCGTCTACGGACAGCACTGGTATTGGTACACCACGGCCCGGATTCTGACCATTAACGAAACCACACTGCTCTACCTGACGCGCGGCTGGACATTGTCCCTGGGGTTGACCGGTGCACGAAGTCACTTTTCGGGAACGGGCGCGGAATGGCGTCCTTCGGGAATGACCCGACTGGAATTTCCCATTACCAAGTGGGAAGAGCGCCGACTGGGGGGAAATGTTTTTTTTGCAGTCGGGACTGAGAATTTTGCACAAGTTAACCAGATCGGAGCATTTTCTTCCCATACTTACGGGGGCGGTCTGCGCTTCCAACTGACTGCACGGCAAGACGTGACTGGCTTCGCCGCTCAGCAAATACGATCGCAGGACCGGGCCGAATCAAGTTTCGGATTTTCTTATGGGATCCGCTTTTGACACATTTCGCAAGTTAGGGCCAGCGGCTTTCGTGTTGAAGGCGATCATCTCCGTGATCGTCGCAGACCTGCTGCTCTTGGGGTTTATCCTGCTGCGGCGCACCTACCGCAAACGCTATTTCTCAAACCGCGACGCACGTATGTTTGAAATCCGACAGAAGTGGGAGGCGACCATTTCCGGAGAGATTCCCTACAGCACATGGCGCACGAAAGCATCGGACCGCGAACTGATCGAAACCATGGCTCTGGACGCATTCGAAGTGGCGAATCCGGAGGAATCGGCTCGCTTGCTGAAATTTATGCGCGCCAGCGGGCTCATCGAGAAACGCATCGCCGACAGCAGGCAGCATCAAGGATGGCGCCGTCACAAGGCACTGGTAGCCTTGGGTCGAACGCGTGCGCCTGAGGGCATCCCCGCGCTGGCAGAAGGACTGCGCGATCCCGACTCGGAAACCCGGCTGGCAGCGCTACGCGGACTAGGGCGGATGGCTTGTCCGGAAGCCGCGAAGCAGATCTTAAATTGGGTGGACGAAGCCGGTGTAATCGTGCCGGCGCTTCCCTTGCAAAGTGCGCTGGTCCAGACTTGCGCGGAACGTCCACAAGTGTTGTTACCGCATCTACACAATGCCGACCAAACCGTGCGCGAGGTGCTTGGGCGCGTTCTCGGGGAGGTGGCCACGCCTTCGCTCGGTCCCCAGTTGCTACAGTTTGCGGACGACAACCTGGCTGAATTGCGGGCGGCAGCCGCACGGGGACTATCGTTCCTGAGCCCGGGCGCCGCAGTCAATGTTCTGAGTGAGTTGGCGAAGGATACCGTGTGGTTTGTGCGTCTGCGCGCCATTGTGAGTTTGGGCAAACTCTGTCACCGCACTGCGATCCCATTTTTGTTGAACGGATTGACAGATTCAAATCGGCTGGTACGTCTGCGGGCCGCGGAAGGACTCATAGATTTCAAAGCAGACCTGGTGTTGATTTTCGAAATGGTGGTAGCGCTGCGAGACCAATACGGTCTGCACGCCTACCTAACTGCTATCGAAAACGGCGGCCTGCAAGCCAGGCTCGATACAGAGATCAAAGCCACTGCGCGCTCTGGCAGGGAGACTAATGAGCGGTTGCTAGAAGTCTTGCTCACGGGGAAAGTGTCAGCCTCACCGTTGGCGCCTCAAGAAAGCACTCATGCCGAGGCGGCGTCTCAATCGTGATTTACCTTTTGGATGTCGCCAATCACACCCTTTTCTTCTACTACCTGTTTTCCAATTTCGCGTACCTCGCCATGCTCCTCATTGCGCTGAAGACCAGCGCGGCACACCTTCGGCACTTGGAGAGCGTTCGATTCGACTGGATTAAAGGGTCTCCCCTGGTGCCTCCTATCACCTTGCTGGTGCCGGCACACAACGAGGAGAAATTTATCTGCACCGCAGTGAGGAACCTTCTTGACCTGGATTACCCGGACCTTGAAGTCATCGTCATAAACGATGGATCAGCGGATAAAACGTTGCAGATAATGCAAAAGGAATTTCGGCTGCGCTTGGTGAGAGCGGTGTATGTCCCAGAAGTACCGAGTGCTCCGGTCCGCGGGCTGTACAGGAGTGATTCGGACGTCCGCCTCCTGGTTGTGGATAAGGAGCCAGCGGGAAGCAAGGCCGACGCGGTAAATGCAGGCTTGAACGCAGCATCCTCGCCCTACGTATGCGTTGTCGACGCTGACTCCGTGCTTGAGACGGACGCCCTGCTGCGGATTATGGTGCCCGTCCTGGCAGACCCAAAACGTGTCGTAGCCGCCGGGGGAATCGTCCGAGTGTTGAACGGGTGTGAGATCGAAGCCGGACGCATTCGCCGTGTGCGACTGGCCAGGAAAAGCATCGAAGTTATCCAAGTGGTCGAATATTTGCGCGCTTTCCTAATTGGGCGCGAGGCCTGGGCTCGAGGCAACATGCTGATGATTGTTTCCGGAGCCTTCGGAGTCTTCCGAACCGATCTGGTGCGTGCCGTGGGAGGCTATCGGTCTTTCGCTATCGGCGAGGATTTCGATTTAGTGGCTCGATTGCATCGACATTTACTCGATGAGGGCGCGGACTACCGCATCGAGTTTGTACCGGATCCGGTGTGCTGGACTGAAGTGCCGTCCGATCTGCGCTCTCTCGCCAGGCAGCGGGCGCGCTGGCAAAAAGGTCTGCTGGATGTTTTGTGGCCGAACAGGGATATGCTCTTCCGACCAACCTACGGCCGTGTCGGATGGCTAGCGCTCCCGTACTTGTGGATTTTCGAACTTCTAGCTCCGGTCATCGAACTGACAGGGATCGCTACGATAGCATTAGCGGCATCCTTAGGCGTTCTTAGCGGATCCTTTTTCCTTCAGTTCGTTCTGTTCGGGTGGGGGTTTGCCACGATGATCTCCATCGGCGCCGTACTGCAAGAAGAACTGACCTACAAGCGATATAACGATTGGCAAGATGTCGCTCGGCTGGTAACCTTTTGTTTCCTCGAACACTTTCCTTATCGCCAGTTGCATATGATCTGGCGGTTGCAAGGTCTGTGGCAGTACTTGCGAGGCGATATGGCTTGGCGACCGCTGAAGCGGCAAGGACAAGAATCAGTAGACCCTGACAAAACCGGTTCCTCCCCGGTCCCAGCTAGTTGAAAACCTTGCTCTCGAAATGCTGTGAGTGGTATTTAGGCCGGTCATGGAAGGGTATCGGCTGCCGGTTTGAAAACGTTTTTCTCCTGTGGCGAAACGTCCCATGTTCGTCCGGGCAGGTTTCTTTGCGGAACCGAGTGGATTATTTCGCACAAGGGACTAGCGATGGATGGCTGCAAATCAGCGTGATATCCGAAGGTGAAACGGAAGAGCGCAAACACTCAGATATACCAAGTAATGGGCTATGAACGATAAGCATGCCCCAGATCTGCTTTTTCATTCTCCTGCTGTTCTCTTTGTAGCAACTCCAACCATTCCATTGCTTCCTGATCATCGCACTTTAGACGGGCTGTCACGAACTGCTTCGCTTGTTCTAGGGCTAGTTTTGCCCCGCCCGGTCGAGAATATGGTCTTTTCCTGTCGGAATCGAACACCCTACGAAATCGGCTACTCCTTTGAAGGAGTGACTCACGAATCCAGTTCCTCTCAACCGGTTCTTGATCCTTTTGTAGCCTCGTCCACGGGGGGCGACGTAACTGTTGCAAGGAGGCGATTACACTCGGCGACCGGTTGTGAGTGAAATGGCAATTCTTACGTTAACAAGAGTGATTGAGTAGGCGCGGAAGGAACGCAACGAAAAAGCACGGGTGATTCAGGTGTGCCTACGCCTAACTCTATTTGCGAACATGCACCCGAGGGCACAACCTAGCAAGGCTCCAAGAAAGGCAGCAGTGAGCATAACGCCTGCTGACGAATCACCATTGTCCCGGGCAAAATGGGCAAACAGGAGGGCAATGTATGCCATCGACCCAGTCCAAAAAGCGAGCCGCAAATACATGGTGACCTCGGTGCAGATTCTATCACGCACGCCCGATGGTCGTGTGGGAGTCCGCTCGCAAGTGATAGAGCCGCCTTGGAGGCGTTTCAAAGCCAGCAATTAAGAAGGACATTGCTTCGCACTCCGCGGTGAGTGTAATCGCGATACCACACCAATTGAGCCATTGCCTGCCAATCGGCTCACATAACTTCCCGTGTGCCGACAATCCAGAGATGAGCGCGGTCACTGACCACAAAGGCGTTTCTCGGCATCTCCCTGTCTTGATCCCCGTGCGGAAGCGCTATTTCTCAAGAACATCGGACACAGCATCAGTGCATCCACGCTGATTGTCATCTCCCATCGGCCCACTACCTTTTCTACATTCGCAAGGATTCTTATTCTTTCGTACGGACAAACCATTGGCGAGGGTAGTTCAGACTCATTCATGCTTTCGCAGACCGCCTGCCTATTTCCCAAGGTTCCAGCTCAGTGGCAATCGCCACCAATACCGAGGAAGAGTTAGACCTTGATCCGCAAATCCGTTTTCAGACGCCCACAGATATGATTGACTTCCCGTCAATCATGGCGGCAGTGCCGACGACGCGTTGGTACGACTGTAGCCGGTCCGCATGCTCATAGGTGTCGGTTACAACAATCACCTCGTCGGCCCCAGTTTCGCCCACCAGTTTCTCTAGTCCCGCCTTTACCGTTGCCTCCGATCCCACAATCGCTGCGCGAAGCTTGTTCTCCACGGCCGCTCGTTCCCCGTCTTGCCATAGCGGCTCCATTGAATCCACTGGAGGCAAGAGCTCCACCGGCTGGTCTCGGATTAGCCGCAGAAAGCGCTGCTGCGGTGTGGTAAATAAGCGCCGGGCAGCTACGTCCGTCTCCGCTGCAATCACCTGCACCGCCACCATCAAGTAGGGCTTCCGTAGAACCTCGCTCGGCCGAAAATGCTCGCGGTACAATTGCGCCGCCGCATATAAGTACTCGGGAGCAAAGTGCGCCGCAAAGGCAAACGGCAATCCCTGCATCCCCGCCAGCTGCGCGCTGAAGCCGCTCGATCCCAGCAATGTGATCGGTACATTACTTCCCTGCCCCGGAATTGCTTTGACCGCTTGCCCGGGCTTTTCCGGCCCCAAGTATGTTCGCAGTTCCGCCAGGAGCGCTGGAAAATCTTCCCCACTCTGTCCGAGATCCCTGCGCAAAGCTCGCATGGTCCGAAAGTCGCCTCCCGGCGCGCGTCCCAATCCCAGGTCAATTCGACCCGGGTACAGCGCTTCCAGAGTTCCAAACTGTTCCGCCACCACCAGAGGTGCATGGTTTGGAAGCATCACTCCGCCACTGCCCACGCGAATCGTTTTCGTCGCTGCCGCCACATGGCCAATCAGTACCGGCGTGGCCGAACAAGCGAGCCCAGAAATGGAGTGGTGTTCTGCCAACCAATAACGCTTGTATCCCAGTCGTTCCGCGTGCCGTGCCAGGTCCACTGACCGGGCGATCGCACTGCCCGCGGACTCACCCGCGCGCATGCCTACAAGATCCAATACCGATACCGCTAACTCATTACGCATGCTGGATTAGATGAAACTGTTCGAGCAGGCGATGCGGACTCGCGCCTTAGAGATTTTTAAATATGCCGAGAAGTGCTTCCACCCATGCGGAATAGTTACGCCGATGGAGTTCTTCCACTACCAGTATGCCAAGGGCAAAATCGTCGTTTGGGTTCCCAAAGACTTCACGATTAATATGAATTCCGGCCTGAAGGTTCTTCTCGATCCGAGAGTAAAGAAAATAGTTATCGCCAATCCTTTACGTGCTCCCCATGGGCAGCGGGCTGTCTCAGCAATGCAGAAGGAAGGTACCTATGACCAAGCAAAAGATAAGTTTGTTCCGGGCGAGAATATCTCGCAAACGGCATCATTCGTTGTCTCGGGCTCAGTTGATATTGGGGTTGGCGCTCTCTCCCTTGCATTGTCTCCAAACATGAAGGATAAGGGGCGCTACGCCGAGATCCCTGCGGATGAGTACCCGCCCATTGAACAGGCCTGTGTGATCCTGAGTTCATCGAAGAACAACGAGATCGCGCAACAGTTCCTTTCCTATTTCAAAAGTGCGACTGTCGGTGACTTGCTGGGAGGTTATGGCTTCGACGTGAGCGGTCGCGCTAACAAATAAACAATTTTTTGGCGGTTATGAATCTCTACATTGTTGTCGACTGCAAAACTCACAATTGCAGAACTGTTCACGTACTCATTGCATCTCGGCGAAAAAAGAAAGGCGCCGCTGAAGGTTGAGTACTGAATGCCCTACCCATTGATGGTTGACTGCCCGACTTGCGGCAAGGCCTGCGATTACTCGGATGCCGAGAGAAATTCTGGCAAAAAGAGCTTCCGGCTCCCCCGTCTGGATATTCGAACAGGCTCGCCCCGCCGTCGGTTCAGAACGAATTTATTCAGAAGAAAACTGACATACTCAGACTGAATTGATTGCCCCTCGTCGCCTGCCGTGGAGATCCACTCATCTTCCATGAGCTTTCGTTCTTGACCGTGCGATAGTCTTTAGGACTTTCAGGGTGTCTTCAGTCACGAAGTGGCAGTATGGTGGGTAGGCTACGTGTGTTGTCCGCGCGCCGACCTTGCAAATGGAATCAGAAAGTAAAGTGCGGCTACGACTTCTTCAATTCGTTGCGTTGTGCCTTTTAGCGGTTTGTCTCTGCGGGCACGTCGCTGAAACATTCGACTTCTGGGATCACACCCTGCAGACGGGCAATGACATTGAATACAGTCTGGTGATC
Organism: Candidatus Sulfotelmatobacter sp.; assembly: GCA_025462865.1. Classification (GTDB taxonomy): domain Bacteria; phylum Acidobacteriota; class Terriglobia; order Terriglobales; family Acidobacteriaceae; genus Sulfotelmatobacter. Next base: position 37,657 of record JAOAPI010000006.1, read on the forward strand.
TTGGCTGTGGTCGCTGGAGCGGGCTTTGGGATCGTTCACGTCGCCATCGTGATGCGCGCCGCCTCCCTAACCCATTGCCTTTTACTTTCAGTTGATCCTTCCTCGGCTTGCTCACTGCTTCCGGTTGCAAGTACTTGCTGTTCCCCGCCCCAACCTCTCCGAATCTGATTCGCTCGCATTCGACACAGGGATTAGCACGATTGATCCGTTCATTCTGTTCGTTCGAGGGCGGGCATGTTTTTATTGGAAAGAAGACGACCGGTGAGGTCGTCACTCGCGGGCGTTGTCATCCTTGCAGTTGCTTTTTCTTGCGCGGCACAAAGTTCCAGAGTTGCGGGCGCTATCCAAGGGAGTGTTGTGGACCAGACTGGCGGGGCAGTCGCTGGTGCGATAGCGACGCTACGCAATCAAGGGACAAATCAGACTCGCTCGATATCGAGCAACGCGGAAGGTCTTTTTCGTGCGGGAGAGCTTCCCGTGGGGCAGTACGAGCTTCGAGTTGATTCAAGTGGTTTTTCTCCGTACGTAAACAATGCGATTGTGGTCTCTGTCGGCACCGTGGTTCAGATCGCAGTTCGGCTCGCTCCCGCAATGGTGCAGCGACAGATCACGGTTTCTGAGCAACCACCGCCGATTGATCCCACCGAGACGACGGAGGCCACGAGTATCGGCCACGACCGAATTGAGGAGTCACCTGTGGTTAGCCGCAACTACCTTGATTTCGTGCTTTTGGCTCCCCAGTTAACTCGGTCGAACATTCAGGGAGCAACGGGCGGCAAGAGCGCCCTTGCCGACAGCGGATTTAGCTTCGCGGGGCTGCGTTCTCGCAGCAACAGCCTCTACATTGATGGCGTCGAGAACAACGATGAGTTCACTGGCTCGGCACGCACGGAACTGTCTCCTGAGACCGTTCAGGAATTTCAGGTGGTCAATAACGGTCTTTCGGCAGAATCGGGCGGAGGCGCGAGCGGCCCCATAAACGTCGTCACCAAGAGTGGGGTGAATATCCTCCACGGGGACGCTTTCGCATTTGTCCAAAATGGTGTTTTGAATGCCAGAGACCCTCTCACGAATGAGACCGGCGCTCCAGACCTGAGCCGATTTCGAGCAGGTTTGTCGGCTGGCGGCCCGATTGTTCGGGATCGCACCTTTTACTACTTCGCTGGCGAGCAGGAAGGAGCGCACGGCGACGATAGCTCCCTGATCACACCCTCAGTAGCAGGAACGATCAACGGCATTCTCGTCTCTGGGGCATTCCCGAGAATCTCCATCCGCGCGATCAATCCAGCAGTATTTCGGGCGGCGCGCGCAGAGACGGAGGTCTCTGGCAGGTTGGATCATCACCTCGGAAACAACCACTCCTTGCTCCTGAAGTATGCGTTGACCAATAACCGCGAGGCCGGAGACGCCTTCAATACCGGGGGGCTGGTCGATCCGAGTGGTAGGGGCAGCAGTTTTGTTGAAGACCAGGGAGTGACGGGATCTCTTACGTCAGTGCTCAGCAACGATGCTCTGAATAGCATCCGATTCCAGGTGAGTACGCGCAGAGCCGTGTTGCGAACCGCCGACCAGATCGGGCCGGAAATCAGTATTGCTGGTCTGGTCGATTTCGGTCGCTCTTACGACGGAAATGGCGCGAGACGAGAAAACCACTACGAGTTAGCCGATGTCACGTCTTTGGCGAAGGGTCGGCACCTAATCAGCTTTGGAGCGGATTTGGATTGGATACGAGAGAACGTTTCAGCCTATGACGGTTTTGGAGCGCAATACGTCTTTCCGAACCTCAACGCGTTTGTGAGCGGTCAGCCGGATCAATACCGACAAACGTTCGGCAGTCCCAGCACCAATTTCGCAACGCCCAAATACTCCGGCTTCATCCAAGATCACTGGACACTCGCCAGAGGTTTTACTATGGATGCGGGCATCCGCTACGACTTCGAGCATTTGCCAGTTCAATTCAAGTACGACACAAACGATTTCGCTCCAAGAATTGGCCTGGCGTACAGCCCTTCATCGCAGTGGGCACTGAGGGCTGGGTTCGGCGTTTTCTTTGACCGTTACCTTTTGGCGGCGGTAAACAATGCGCTAGAAAAGAATGGCCTGCAAGCATTTGAGCAAGTCGCAGATGGGCAAGTCGCGACCCAAATCTTCCGGTCGGAACTCGGCGGGAGCGCAGGAAGTCCCATCTCCTCGATTCCTCGGTCGATCTTCACTGCCGACCCGAACTTGCAGACCTCGCGCAGCGAAATTGCCAGCGCCGGGGTCGAGCGTCTAATCACGAATAATCTTACCGCAAGCGCAACGTTCTTATTTGCGCGCGGCGCAAGGCTGTCGCGGACCCGCAACGTGAACCTTCTTCCGCCTGCCGTGCTTACCCCCGACAACGCTGCCAGCCTCGGGATTCCCAATCCCTTTCTTCAGCAACTTGGGAGACTTGTGCTTCCCCCCGCACGACTCGCATCTCAATTCGACAACATTTATCAGTGGGAGAACCACGCCAGTTCGGTTTACAACGGGTTGTCGTTATCCCTGAATCGAAGGCTCTCGAATGAGATTTCGTTTTCCGGGAGCTACACGTTTTCCAAAGCCATTGACGACGCTTCCGATTTCAACGAACAGGCGGAAAACCCGTACTCGCTCCATGCCGAACGGGCGTTGTCTTCCAACGATCAGCGACATCGGTTCGTATTCAGCGGGACTTTCGACCTGCCGTTCGCAGATGAGGAAAACGGCAAGGAGTCCTCTGGAATGATCGCCAAGCTGCTCGGCAACATTGAAGCGGCTCCGATTTTGATAGTCGGAAGCGGCAGGCCAATTAATCCTCTGACTGGATTTGATGCGAACCGCAACGGAGCATTTCCGTTGTCTTCTCGTCCTCTTGGGTTTGGCCGGAACTCCCTAACCACGACCATTCAGGAGGAATTGGATTTGCGTGTGCTGAAGTTCTTCAAAGTCGGTGAGCACGGGAAATTGGATTTCGTCGTGGAGTCTTTTAACTTGCTCAACCATACAAATGTCGAGGCTCTGAACCAGTTCTATGGTTCCGAGAGTTCACCCATTCCAGCATTCACGAGACCGAACAAGGCGGGCATTCCAAGGCAATTGCAGTTGTCGATTGACTTTGAGTTCTGATGAGTTTGCAGCAGCAGCCCGAAGAGGTTCCCCGGCGCCCTCTTACAATCGCTCGTCTCGACGGTGCCGATTGCCGAACTGCGCAATCATCCAGTTCGCGACTTCGAGGTCTGCAGCAAGAGTCCTTTCAATCCTGCGGTGCATACACCAGAATCCTTGCCTGCTCCTTGTCAGTCGCTTCTGCGGCAACGTTAGCGGTCTAGGTTTCGGGTGACCAGAAAGATGTGCCGGCACCGTCGCGCGTGGGGACCTTCCCGATAGTGAACTTCCGACCGCCCTATATAAAGGCGTACTCCCCTTAGTTGGTTCAGAGATTCCTTGCTATGTGTTGATCACTGGACAGCGCGTGACCGTGAGAACTGCCTACACCGAATCTCTGACGGAAATCGAAGGCGGAGGTGACCTCGAGAAGTTTCTTGGAGTTTCGTCCCTAAAACCCTTTATTAACATCAACGCCTTTAGGAGAGTTCGTTCGCACTTCTCACAAGCCCGTTTCTGGATAACTTTCGGGTAGCCGAACATCCACCCGGAAACTCTTGCCCGGCCAGACCCCCCCCCGAATTCCATTTTAGGGTCACCACGCGGATGCCTTGGCTCTGAGAAAAGCTTACGACCGGCCCCAGTCCCGGCATGTAGTCACGTCGATTTGCCTCCGTTGCTCTATTCGTCGTCGCCCGCGCAAAGTTTGAACCGTTGTATCTTTCCGGTGGCTGTTTTCGGAAGTTCGGGAAGGAATTCCACCCGATGCGGGCGCTTGAAGATAGGCAAGCGGCTGAGCACGAATTCCTGCAGTTCCCGGGCGAGTTCCGGCGTGCCCGCAGTGCCGTTACGTGTCACGATACAGGCGACCGGTTTGGGTAATTCGTCTTCGTCCTTTCGGAAGACCACCGCCGCTTCCTGCACGGCAGGATGCTCGATTAACGCGCGCTCAATCTCAATGGGGCTGACCCACACGCCGCTCACTTTCAGCATGTCGTCGGCTCTTCCCGCGTACCAAAAATATCCGTCTTCATCCTGATAGTACTTGTCGCCGGTCCGGATCCAATGGCCCTCAATTGTGTCTTTCGTCTTTTCATGCTGGTTCCAATAGTAAGCACAGGTGGAGTCGGCCTTAACCAACAAGTTGCCAATCTCACCCTTCACCACGAGGCGGTTATTGTCGTCGACGATCCTGGCCTCGAAGCCAGGAATAATTTTTCCACTGGACCCAGGGCGCACGGCGCAAGGGACATTGGAGATGATCATGTGCAGTGCTTCGGTCGAGCCGATCGCATCCAGAATTTCCACTCCGAATCGCTCTTTGAAGCGATAAAAAACACTGGCTGGCAACGCCTCGCCGGCAGAAATCGCATGACGCACACAAGAAAGGTCAAATTCCCTCCCGTCCGCCGCGGTGTGGGCGAGAAGCTTGACATAGTTCGATGGAACCGAAAAGAACAATGTTGGCCGTTGGCGTTCGATGATCTCGAACACGCTCTGAGGTTTGGGTGGGCCGGGTAATAGGATGCTGGTAGCGCCTACGGCCAGGGGAAAATAGAGTCCGTTTCCCAATCCGTAGGCGAAGAAAAGCTTGGCGACACTGAAGCATCGATCTTTGTCTGTAATGTTTAGTATGCCTCTGGCATACCTTTCGGAACTCACCACCATGTCATGTTGCAGATGAACGCAAGCTTTCGGCGGCCCGGTGCTGCCGGAAGAATAGAGCCAAAAGGCAGCATCGTCCTTGCCAGTCGACTCTGGTTCGAGCACAAAGGAATTCTCTTGCACCAGTTGTTTGAACGACAGGGTGCCTGTCCGAGGCTCGCCATCGACAACGATAATGGTTTCCAGATAGCGCAATTGCTGTCTGGGAATCGCCTCAATGCCAGCCATCAATGAGTCACTGACAATCGCCACTCGCGCTCGTGAGTTGTTGAGCAGGTATTCATAGTCCTTACTTTTCAGTAGTGTGTTTACCGGAACGGGGACTGCTCCGATCTTGATGGCACCGAAGAGGCTGGCAGCAAACTCCGGCGAATCCAGCAGAAGCAAGAACACACGTTCCTCGATGCGTACGCCTAACCTTCGCAGCCCGTTCCCAACCTGGTTCACACGCTCAAAAAGCTGGCGATAAGTAACATGAACTTCTCCGCATTCGATTGCTACTTTATCGCCGCGGCCGTCTTTGATATGGCGGTCTACGAAGTAGGAAGCGGCATTGAATTCATCCGGAAGAAACATCGGAGCAACTGAACTCATAGCCTAATCACCTCTGCAGAGACTGCGGCTTTCCCCGTCTCAGACACCACTGAACCAGATGCGAGTCTTTGCGCACATCTGGGATGAAGAGCCTTCAGGCGTCAGTTAATCTGTAGTAGCCTCTTTCACAATCCGGGGAGCGCTTGGCTAAAGTCGAGTGATTCCTTACCCTTTGGCCGTGTCTCAAGCTTTTTCGATGGCTTCATCATCTTCACAGTATCCGACTTAATTCTTGCCAAATTCAATATATTGTCTGGCGTGCGGATTGCAAACTGCGCGGCGACCAGAGTTTCCGGTTAGCAGGCAATACGGCCATCGAGTAAGCTATACTGCATTTCCCATTCACATCGAGGAGGCCGTAATGACGCGAATTATCCTCGCCGTTGTCCTGGTTGTTTCGGTGCAGGCGGCTGCTCAGACCAGTTCCACTCCGGCCGCTTCGTCCAATCCGAAGGTAAGGGCAATCACCGGATTCGTGCGGCTGGACCGAGCAACGTACCAAAAGCAAATTGACGATGCCCTCGTCGTGTTGCGCACAGTAAAGGCCGAATTTGAATCCTCTGGTTATGGAGTAGAGACTGTGCGCCTGACGACGCAACCACTGGCGGAACTCGTCGCCGGCATGTCTGAGGGGCAGGCGTTGGCCTTCCTTGCACAGCTTGATGACCTTTCTGTAAAGGAGAATTTCCTCCCGAACGTTGGGCCGGGGATGCTGCGCGACACTGATGATCCTGCGACAATGCACCTCCTCGAAAGAGCGCTCTCGACTCTTCCGAACATCGAGGCCAGCACGATCATCGCAGACGAATCTGGAATTCATTGGAGAACAATTCGGCGCACTGCCGAACTCGTGAAGTATGTCAGCGAGCACAGTCCAGGCAGCCATGGAACTTTCAACTTCACAACCACGGCCATGCTGAAGCCGTTTGCTCCATTCTTCCCGGGTTCTTATCACACCGGCGCTGGCAGGCAATTTGCGATCGGTTTTGAAGGAGCTAACGTCGTCCGCGACGTCTTCGCCAAAGATAAGGGGAACGCCGAAGCTGCTATTGCCGACCTGACCACTGCCCTCATGAAACATGCATCGGTGGCCGCGGCTGTCGGTAAGAAGGTTGCAGCGGAAACTGGATGGGCCTACCTGGGCGTCGACCCTACTCCTGCACCTTTGGGGGATGTATCCATAGGGGCGGCCATCGAAGCTTTCACTGGCGCAAAGTTCGGATCCAGCGGGACCCTCACTGCGGCCAGGATCATCACCGCCGCCGTAAAAGCCGTACCGGAGAAGCAAGTCGGCTACTCTGGATTGATGGTGCCTGTGATGGAGGACAAGGTTTTGGCACAGCGGTGGGCCGAGTCTACCTACGACGTAGACTCATTGCTTGCCTATTCGGCAGTTTGCGGCACTGGTCTGGATACGATTCCTCTCCCGGGAAACATCACTGCGGAGCAGATGGAGCGCATTTTCGGTGATGTGGCCTCGCTCGCCACGAAATGGAACAAGCCCCTCTCGGCGCGACTTCAGCCTATTCTGGGCAAGAAGCCGGGCGATCGGACCGATTTTCAGGATCCGTTTCTCTTTAACACCACGGTGCACAATTTGCTATAGTTCTTGCCATTTCCTTTATCGCGTTGTACTCGGTGGTTGGCCACCGATACCTGGTGGATGACGGGCAGACCGGAAGTTATTCCGGTCAGAGTCGGCTTCGAGGAGATCGCCATTGATCTCCGGATCGTCGACCATTCACCCAACACCGGCATGACTCCTTAGGCCTTCTTTCGCAAGACCGCAAAACACTCTTGCTGAAGAAAATGGAATAACTCCTCCATATGTTCCTGGCGGGTGCGGAAGTTCACCGGATTGATGCGAAACCAGGTTTTACCTTTGAGCTCGGTGGTTGATATCCAGAAGCGGCCGCTTCGCTCCACTCGCTGCGCAACCTCCGCATGCAAGTCCTTTGATTCGGCCTCATTTAGCCCGGGGCCATTGAATCGGATGCAAATCGCCGACATTGGTGGGATAGTGGCCGGCTCGAACTCGGGGTGTCTTTCGGTTAGAGCATACAGGTGTTTCGCCTGACGCACATTGTTGTCAACCCATTCGCCGATCTGGCGGGCTCCGTATCGCTTGAAGCTCATCCACACTTTCAGGCTGCGAAATCGCCGCGACTGCTCAAAGCCATGCACATAATATTGATAGCGCTCATTGGACTGGTCGAGTTCGTCCGTCAAATAAGAAGGCTTGATGCCGAACGATGCTGTGAGACGGTCCTGATCTTTCACGAGCACAGCTCCAGCATCAAGCGGAGCATAGAACCACTTGTGAGGATCAATGGTAATTGAATCGGCGAGCTCAAGCCCTCGATCTCGCATCGACCACTCATGCGAGAGCAACATGCCGCCACCGTAAGCCGCATCTACATGCAGCCACATACCTTCGCGATCCGCTATGCTCCGTAACACGCGGATGTCATCAACCGCGCCGGTATTCGTAGTCCCGAACAAACCCACAATGCACAGGGGTCGAATTCCACCCTTTTTGTCTCGTGCGATCGCCTCCTCCAGCGCGTCGATCCTCACCTGAAAATTCGCGTCCGTGGGCAGCGGGCGCAACGCATTTCGACCGAGGCCGATGCAATCCACAGCTTTGTCAACGGAAACGTGCCGCTCTTCCGCGGTATACACCGCCCAGCTCTCACGGACTCCATCGTGCTGTGCCCGGTCGCCTGTTACAGCGTCGCGCCCGACTTTCAAGCCGATGAAATTGGCCATCATTCCACCGCTCGTGAGATTCCCTCCTGCTTTCGGGCCATAGCCGCTAAGATCCGTCAGCCAACGTACTACGCGGCGTTCCATCGCCACCGCCGATGGGCCGATTGAGTACGCTCCCACGTTCTGATTGAGGGCGGAGCAGATGAAGTCTGCAATGATACCCATTGGATTGGGCGACGGAGTGATCAAGCCCATGTACCCTGGGTGCCCAACGTTGGTGCAGTAGGGGATCAGTTTGGTTTCGAGCTCGTTCAAAACAGCTTCCGCTGTGGTTGGATCCTGCGGAAGCGGTTCAGCAAACAGCTCATTCGTTGTCCGTGGCTCCGTGTCAGGGAAAACGCGTTTCTCTTCGATATGGTCCAGATACTCAGCGAGGAGATCTACAACCCGATGTCCAGCGTCACGAAACTCTCTTGCGTCCATGAATTCTCTCCACCCTTCAGTCTACGTTGTCAGTTCGGGGGCTGTCGCTCCGGTTTTTTCGCTTCGAATGGTTCTTCGCTCGTGACTCCAGGATCACGAGCAATCCAGAAGGTGAACCGTGCCGAGCCAGGCTGGCCAGAAGTCGGCTTCGAAAAAACCTGATGCCGTTGATCGTTGATCGTTATGAGTGCTCCGATCTCCTCGAAGCCCGTTTCTGGATACTTCGTTGTTTCCGACGCTCTCCTGAGATGTACCTCATAGCCGGAGCTTCACGGGTCATGGGTCTTCAAAGGCAGATATCCAGATAGGACGCCCGCGAGCGGACCTGCAATTCCGCGCAGAGTTATTTAATCTGTTCAACATCGTCAACATGGGGCTACCCGCGAACATCATCGCGGGTAAAGGGTTCGGCATGATCAGCACGACCGCTGGAACCTCGCGGCAAAATTCAGTTCTCGCTAAATCTCATCTACTGAGGCGCGTCAGGCAGTGACTCAGGTTTGTGGGACGACATGTTACTCGAAAGTGACGCCTCGACGCTGGCTAAGCCGGATAGATCGTGAGAAACGGGCTAAGCAAAAATCATTCCGCGACAGAAGTCGGCTTCAGGGCCTGACCAACCTCAGGGGCTCTCCATCCGAGGTTGTGGTTTACCGCATGGCTGAGTCTCGGCTTGCAGCCGAGATACCGCTCGGTGCCTGAACCGATGCGTGGCTGAGGAAGGCTGCTTTCAAAGGGACCAGCATGCGCGTCTTAAAACGCTCCCTGATCCGCTCGCATTAGCAGTTAACGGCAATGAGAAATCCATGCGGTCGCCACCACAGCCAGAGTGGTACTGGTAAGCCGGCCAGTGTGGAGTGCTCGTCAAAAGCAGCCTAAACTCCCGAGAAGTCGGCTTGGAGGAGATCACCATTGATCCCTTCCGAGTCCGTTTCTGGACCGCCAGACGAAAGGCTCAAGGCTCCCGGATTACTTCCTCATTGCCGACAAACCGGGAGTTAGGTGACGAGATGCACGTTTGTCATTACTAATCCTCTTTGGGCTTCCTGATTTGTTCCCTGATGAGTGATTGGCGGGTAATCATAAAGCGAAGTCTTGGTCAGCCACGCACCTCGATTGACAAGGGCTTAACGGGCAGTTCCCCACATCTATCGTTAACTAGCTCAAAGCCGAACCCCAATGAATATCCAATTTAACCTTATATTATGGATGTACCCGATCACTGAAGCCGTTTCATTGCTCTCTGATGAACCAAGAAAAGACGTGGATCTTCCATGGTAATGCCAAGCTTGAAGACTGGCCATGATGCCCGTCGCCGCCGATTCTGGTTAGCGATGTCGGGGTTTGTGATGGCGCTTGTGCTGCTGCCCTTTTCCTATAAAGTCGAACGTCGCCTGGAGACAGCTGTTCACATCAGGGGCGGGGAATCCGAAAAAGTTGACATGGAACTGGCGCAGCGTTTCCAGTCTCCGTACGCCCACCGCCTGGTTCTGGTGATCACCGGTATTCCCGATCCGGATTCAGCCAAAGGCGCAGATGCATTGGGCTTCTTAACCAGTTCATTTCGTAGTGTGCCAGCTGTGTCCGGTGCCATATCGAGTCTGGATTGGCCAGATCCTCTGTTCACTGGGAACAATGGCGGAGCCTTGATCATCGTCGGGTTGGACCCGCACGATGAAACGATCGAGGCGCTGGTTCCCAAACTGAGGGCAAGAGCGGACTGGATGGAAGGCCAGCTTAGGTCGCAATACCCCAATATCAAATTGGAGATTACGGGTGAAACGCCACTGAACTTCGATCTTCGCAAGGTCAGTGCGGATGACGTCAACCATGCCGAGAAACGAGCGATGCCGGTAACTCTCGTGCTGCTGTTGCTGGCTTTCGGCAGTCTTGTGGCCGCGCTATTGCCGCTGGGAGTTGGAGTACTCTCAATCTCGATGGCGATGGGTGCGGCTGCGCTACTCGCGCATTATCTGCAGCTATCGATTCTGGTGCAGAATCTGGCGACGATGCTCGGCCTTGGCTTGGGCATCGACTATGCATTGCTGATGGTGAGCCGGTTTCGCGAAGCACTGGCCGAGGGGTATGATCCCGGCCCTGCTGCCGACATTGCCGCCGGGCAAGCGGGGCGCACGCTGATAATCTCGGCCACGACAGTTGCAATCGGATTTTCAGCGCTGCTGACTGTGCCCATCAGTGAACTGCGCTCCATCGGGATAGCTGGCCTGCTGGTAACCGTTGTAAGTGTCATGCTGTGTACATTCATTCTGCCTTGGGTGCTGGGTCTGCTAGGGCATCGCATCAATGCCGCCAGAGTGCGCCTTCCAGACAAACGAATCAAAACGCAGGAGAGCCTATGCGCGGCGAGTGAGCGGTGGGTGCGGTGGGGCAGCATCATAACCCGCCGGCCCTGGACCGCGCTGCTTATGGCCGGGATTCCGCTACTCATCCTTGCATTCCAGGCACGGCGAATCTCTCCTGGGATTCCAGACCATAACTCGCTCCCGGCCGCAGCCGAGTCGGTGCAAGCACTGCACACGCTTCAAGGCATGGGGCGGTCGGGTATTGTGCAGTCTCTCCGCGTGATCCTGGAGTTGCCGCCGCAGTCTCCGCCGCTGTCGGCGACTGGATGGCTTGCTGTCAGTCACTTGACGGAACGCTTTCAGAGCGATCCTAGAGCGGAAGAGGTCGTATCACTTCCGACCCTCACCGGAATGTCTGACACTGCGGATGCCGTCCATGATGTACCCGAGTCAATCCGCAAGAGTTTTCTGCGCAGCGATGGCCGAGCGACCTTGATTGAATTGCTGCCCACCGCCGCTCTTTCGCCCAACGCGCAGGTGCAATGGGTACGAGACGTACGTACCTCCGATGTTACGGCGATAACCGGCGTTCCCGGCGCGATACTGCGCGTCGGCGGCGTTCCCGCACTCGAAGCAGATTATGACTCTGTAGTAAAAGAGCGGTTGCCGAAAGTGGTCCTTGGCGTCGTATTGGGAAGCTTGCTGGCACTCATGATCGGGTTACGTTCTTTATTTGCAGCGGTCAAAGCAATTCTGCTCAATCTGCTTTCCGTGGGCGCTTCATTCGGCGTGTTAGTCGTCGTTTTTCAGGAAGGCCACGGTAGCAAACTCTTTGGCCTCGACGGACCCACCGGCACCGTATACCCGATTGTGCCGATTCTCTCGTTTGCCATCGTCTTCGGATTGAGCATGGACTATGAGGTTTTCCTGGTCGCCCGAGTCCTCGAAGAACGGCGGCGCGGTCTATCCGAGAGATCAGCGGTAATCGAGGGCCTGGCGCGGACGGCCGGGCTCATCACGAGCGCCGCGGCAATTATGATTGCCGTCTTTACAGCTTTCACCGTGGGAAGCTTTCTGGTCGTTCAAATGCTGGGCTTTACGCTCGCCGTGGCGGTGTTCATTGATGCCACAGCGGTGCGGATGGTCGTCGGGCCGGCACTATTGCAACTTGCCGGCGACTGGAATTGGTGGCCCTTTGGCTTGTATGGGGCCTCAGCAACATCTGAGAAAGAGCTTATCCCAGACGGCGAACACCGTGGATGCTCCAGTGACTCGCATCAGCCCAATTAAGCGATTCGATTTATTTCACTTTTCTGCTTGAGCGCCGGACAGGCGAATCTCAAAATCCTTGCGTCCAAGATTTGCCTTTCCCGAGCCCCCTTCGATTACAAGAATCGAGGAGCCGGGCTTGCCCTGCAGCTTGGCCTCCACTTGGGTCGCAGACCAAACGCCGCTGATCTGCCGCAGCCCATAGTAAATGAAATCCTTTTGCTGTCCCGTTCCGCGAAACGTCTTCACCACATGCACGGGGTACAAAATTCCGCGGTCAATCCACGATGTCACCGAATCATAGTAAGTCCGGTCTTGAGATCCGGACATGCTCTGAAGGACAAAGCACTCCCGTGCTCCGTATTTCTCAGGGGCCAGGAGTTTCTGATTCTTCCAGAAGAACTGGCTCTCTACCATGTCTTCATAGGAGAAGTCTGTTCCCACTAGGGGATCGTTCCAACGGTCGAATGGCAACACGCTGGCGGCCTTCTCGCCAGGACGTACCGCCTCGATGGTCACGTGCCCACTCACGCTCATATAAAGAAGAAGGCTCGTCTTCTCTGAGCCAGGCGCCGAGATCTCGCATAGCACACGCAGACCATCGGGAAACCAGTGAGCCTTGGCGACAAACTTGTAGATCGTGCGCTTGCCGTTGCCTTCTACCCGCGTGAGTCGCCCAGTCACGCGGTAGTCCAATTTCTGAATACGCTGGCGCGAGCCAGTCAGCACAGTCTGCAGGTCAGGATTCGCCGCGAAGGTCCGCGATGGATGCACCAGCGACAACAGCACCAGCAAAGCGATGGACGCTTGGATCGTCCCAAAGACGCAATTCGCGCATCTGACCCCTGGATACCGGCCAAACTTGCGTCTGCGAGGGAGCATTACGACTCGGCGCAGGAAGGTCATAGCTAATGTATACAACCAAACTCCGTATAGCACTCAGGGCGACGGGAAGTGATCCATTTGGCGCTCCAGATTGCGCTAGCGGCAAGCAGCTAATTCGCGATTAGCTCCAAAGATAGGTGGGTGATGTCCCCAACGACCTCTACTCCTGCCTTTCTGGTCGACCATTTCGATTCGACGCTGGCATCGACCGTCACTATTGCCCAGTACTCCCCAGGAAGGACCTGATTAAACACAAAAGAGCCACTCGCCCCTGCATCTGCTGTGTACGCGAGCAAGGGTTGGCTCGCGCTCATCAACATCACCTTGACCTTGGCTGGTAGCTGGGGGTTGTCGGAGTTGGACACCGTTCCGCTGACTGAGAATGTCGCTTGAGACGGAACGTTGAATACGAGATCGGACGGGGTGTGACCTGGGATGACTATCGCGGTTGCCTCAGACAGATCGGTGACACCGGGGAAGTAGACAAATGAAGTCAGGGTTTCCTCGATCCTATTCACAAAGAGTAGAAGATACTTGCCCGGATTGATGTCTGTGACGCAAAAGGAGCCGTCATTATCAGGTCCGGCTTCGCTATTTGGAACCGGGGATTTACTGCCTACTCGGACAAGCAGGACCTGACTATCAATAGAACCAGTTGGGTCCGTCGGAACGATTCGGCCACATAGCTTGCTTGTTCTGGTCGATGCTCCTTTGTTCGCTGCTGGTGCCACGCGCTTCCCTCCAATGTAAGCTGAATACCCGGGGCCCTTCTCCAACCGTGTTGTTCTAGTACAGATGTTTGTAGACAGTTCGCCGGCCTCGTCTTTGGAGGCATAGACGAGGTACTGCTTCCCAACTTCAAAATCGAATCCACAGTCACCACCACCGAGGCCCGTACTAAGCCGCACAGGCCTCCGCTGATCACCGCGATAGGAGTGCAATATCTCCAACGAGACCAGGATTACGGGACCATCTTGGTCGGGGTCGGCAGCTACAGTTGGTATGACATCTCCAATTTGCGCGTCCTTCAATTTCCATCTCAACTCGACACTTTCGACTTTACCTTCGAATATTGCGTCAGCTCCGGTCCAAGCCGCCAATTCTGACGCAGTCTCGATCTCCGGTGGTGGTGCAGCGCACGTACAACCAAAAACAGCCGCAGGGCTTAAGGTGAGTCCAAGAATGACTGCCGCAATGAATTGAACACGCATTCTGATCCCGTAGATTGATGAGTATACGCGTTTCGAAGCAGCTTCAAAATTACAGAATTTGAAGGGCCGTTGACCGAAAGTCATGAAACTGAGTCTTGGCGTGGATTAACCGCCGTTATAGGCTCCGGATTACTCCCCGAAAGTCGGCTTGTAGGAAGTCATTGTTGTACGCTTCGCAACCCATTCTTGGCGGATGACGGGCAAACTTGACGTAACCGGTGGCGACTTATCGGCTGTCAGCCAAAGACAGCTTATCGAACGGTCGGTTGTTTTCGAAATTTGGCAGCTTCTTGGCACCAATCGAGTGGCACATAGTAAATAACGCAGATCGAAACCTCTCAACCTACTCTGCTCCGGGAATTTCAAAAGGTCTCTGTTGCGAGGGTCGGAAATGAGGAGCGATACACTGACGGCAGGACGTCCGCCATTGCCGAAGTCTTGAGGAAAGCAGGGAGCGGCGTTCATGTCCACCCCTATCAGAAGTGGCTTGTCGCGATCGCCTAATAGCCCTGACTCGACCTCATCCAAGGTGAGGCTAGTGCGCTATTTCAAACACTGTTCCCCCTAAGTTGGACCCGGCGCCAGAGGTTGTGCCGTAGAAATTGCCTGCGGCATCGAGAATCATGCCGGCCTCGGGGAACTCTCCATCATTTTTGAACGCCCCAAAATTATGCACTATCCTCTCGGCCCAAGTCCCGCCAGTGGCAAGCGTCAACTTGAACACCGTGCCACATCCGAGGCCACTACAATTCGGAAGTGTACTGTCGCCACCATAAATAGTGGTGCCGTAAAGATTGCCCGCGGCATCGAAGATCAGTCCCGATACCGGCTGGTAACCATCCTTGCCGTTGTTGGTGAAGTAATGCAGCGTCTTTTTGGTCCAGCCCCGGGCACTGGGCGACAACTCAAACACCGTGCCGCAACCAATGGAGCAATTCTTACCGACTCCCCCCAGGTAGGTCGTACCGTACACATTGCCGGCAGTATCGAAAACTAGGGCGCCCTGAGGTTGGTAGCCGCCCGAGCTGGTGCTGAATCCATGCAGCACTCTTAGTGTCCAGTTTCCGCCCGGAACGTCCGCCAACTCGAACACTGTGCCCCCATAGTAAGGGCCGCCTAGCTCGGTTGTGCCGTACAGGTTACCGGCAGAATCAAAGACCATGGTTGAGTTCGGCGCCTGGCCATCATTGCCATCAAAGCTGTGCAGGATGATTTCGTTCCAGTTCTCTCCCGACGTCCGGGACAATTTGAATATCGTTCCCCAACCGAATGCTCCGCCGGCGACGGTCGTGCCGTAGAGGTTGCCGGAGTCATCGAAGGTCAAGCCTCCCCAGGGACTGCCTCCGTCCGCACAGCCGGGCAGTGAACCGAAGGTATGCAGCACCCGTTCCTTCCAACCGCCGGTCAAAGTGGGCGACAACTCGAATGCAGTGCCACCGCCAAAGATGCCGCAATTCGTACCAGTACCACCGTAGTAAGCCACGCCGTAGAAGTTACCGACCCCATCAGTGACCAGACCGCCCTGCGGATAATAGCCTTCATTGTCGCCGTTGTGAAAGACATGCAGAACCGTTTCGTTCCACCCTCCGCCTGGTTGGGGAGATAGTTCGAAACCCGTGCCCCCGTTGTCAATGCCGCCTTCCAAAGTCGTCCCGTAAAGATTGCCTGCCCCGTCGAAAATCAAGGTTGAAGTTGGTTTCCACGGTGCGAATGAGTTGTCATTGAAGTTATAGAGCACCGTTTCCTGCGCCGTCGCAAAAACGCCGGTGACAAATATAGTCGCAGCAAGAACAGCGAATGCCGAAGTCAGGCTGAGTGTCCGTTTCTTGGTTTGCATCATCCGTCCTCCTTGAGAAAAGCACTTCGGGACAAGCTTGGGCTCTTTAGCAGGAGCGAAGGTTGCACGGGCAAAGCCCGGTGTCAAGATGAAGGATCTTGCGATCTGCAAGTGGTAAACCATGGCCCCGGGAAGCAAGCCTACCAAGGCAACCAATGAAGAGGGAGGCGCGTTTTCTCTCGTCGGCGGGTACATCACCGGTAGGCAGCTTGAACTCGTGCCGAACGAACGAATCGTGCCAAGCGTGGAGAACGAGAGGTTGGGAACCGGGTGTTTTTTCAAGCGTAAAATTCCAGCTCACCGGACAAGGCGCCGGGACAAAGATCATTTTTGACCGTACGGGCTTTCCTAAAGGTCAGCGCGACCATCTCGCAGCGGGATGGCAAAGAATCTACTGGGAGCCGCTCGCGAAATTCTTCGTGTAGTTGCGACGATTCGCGCCTAGAGGTAGTGTTGCTGTGACTCACTACAACGAAAACCGCTACTATCCTCGACAAGGCTGACCGCCTGTCTGTAGTTCTGCCCACCTCGATCCAAGCGGGAGGATCGCGCCACACTAGGCAGCAGACTCGCGTTGAGGCTGTCTGCGAGTTCCCACATGTAAGGGAATGGTGGCTTGCAGTACGGTGCCCTTCTCATCCGACTGAACTCGTAACTCCCCACCGAGATCAACGAGACGTGCTCGCATTCCCGCTAGACCAACCCCAGCATTACCTGATCTTTGAAATTGTTCCATGACCCGATGAGGGATGCCCCGTCCAGCATCCCTTACAGCCAGACTGACCCTTTCAGCATCGACCTCTATTTTAATCTCTACCGTCGGACTTCCAGAATGGCGGTGTACGTTCGTCAGGCTTTCCTGAAGAATGCGGAAAAGCGCGAGTTCAACGGACCTGGTTAATCGATCCATTTTCTCGGGAAAGCTCAACTTCGCCTGAATTCCGCCGCGTTGAGCAAAGCCATCGACGTACCATCGGGCGGCAGACTCAAATCCCGCCTCGTCGAGCAAGGGTGGATGAAGCAAATAGGAGATAGTCCTAGTCTCTTTTAGACATTCTTCGACGGCGTGCAAACATTGGGAAAGAAGCTCTGGTTGTTTAAGATCACCCCGTCCCAATCCGTTCATTGCATCGAGATTCATCTTTATGATCGTAAGATACTGACCGATGCTGTCGTGAAGATTGCGTCCAAATCGACGTCGCTCCTCATCCTGCGATTGCAGCAGGCTGATTGTGAGTTTCCGCAACGCACCAGTTCTTTCCTCGATCAGGCTTTCGAGCTTGGTATTACTCAGCCGAAGCGCTAGTTCTTTCTTTTCACCTCTGGCCAGTCCTAAATTGAGGGCGTCCAGCGACGTCAGAAGTTGATAAGCGGAGGAAGCAAATCTTCCCAAAGAAAGCATCAACCGTTCATCTTCCGCGTCGAACTTCCGTTGAGAATTGTGAGCGACCGCCCAAATGGTTCCAACGGCTTTCCCCCGGACGTAGAAAGGAACGAGCAAAGCCTCTTCGACCGCAGGGGTGACAGTTTGGAAGTACGTGTAGCGGAGTGCAACATTGCGAAATAATAATGGAGTGTTGCAGTCAAGCACGTCGCCGCAGGGACCGAAGTTTCGCGGGGTTCCGCCTCCGATGTGCTGTTTCCATTCCCCCGCTATTGCGGGCCAGCAGAATTTCGCTTCCCCTTCGTCGGTCGTCAATAGGCTGATGCCCGCTGAGCCGCTCTGGCAGACCTCAAGAATCGTGTCGGCAAGTGTCTGAAGAACGGTACGTGGCGTATCCGCCAGCGCGTTGGATAGAACCAATAGCGCGCCATTCTCCTTCTGATAATCCGGCGGACGTGACCGGCGACGACGCAACTCTTCCGTGCAAAGGATTGATTCCAGAGGAACCGCCCCCGCATCTATGACGCCGCTTTTCTGGGATTCCGCAGATTGGGTCACAATTTGCGATACATCTGTTTGCAAAGGCATCTGCGAGAGGCTGCTAGGCCGTCTTCCTTGAATGTTTTGTGACAGATTTCCATAATTCTTATCGGTCACATAAACCTAGTTTCCCTCTGACCGCCGAATAGTATCATTGATATGCTCAGTTGGCGATAGGCGCTCTCTGGCGGCTCTTTCGGTGTGAAATTAGAATGCTTTACCAGGCGCGTACCGTTCGATGTCGAACACGAGATACCGTGGGCCTGCGAAATCGCACTGCTAACATTGGCTGTTGCGGGATCGGAAATCTGACGAGCGATTAACCTTCACGTCAACACCCACAGGAGTTTGCATAAACACAATAGCGCTACTGATCTTGATTCTGCTACTGCTCGGCGCTCGACCCTCTTGGCCTTACAGCGTGGGTTGGGGGTTACTGCGCGAGCGGAGATTAGTTTGGCGTTGTCGATCATCCTGATGTTCGGCGCTAACAGGTCGTCTTTAACGCCCTTGAGTTTCCGCCGGCGGTAAGACATCAGTCGCAGAATGCCAGTCCTCACGGTCTCCACAACCTTCCGTTTCCGCTCAACATCCAAGCAGACGGATGACCTATGAAAACACAGCGCTGTCGCTGAATCCTAACGGGAAAACCCTGCTTCCTTATGAAATAGCTCTTCGCGAAACTGGTTTTGAGGTTATATCTGTTTCTGCTCCTCTAGACGCTCGTTTCGAAATAGAAATGGGTAGATGCGGGATTTTCCTCACCAGCTACCTAACGCCCGCCCCCGTCTATCGCGATCTGGCCAGTCTTTTCAGACGCAGTTGTACCGATGGTCAAATTATCTTCTTCATTGATCATCCAGACGACAACGTTCCAGATGCGGACATCCTTGTGTCCGATCGGGACGAACCACGATCCGTTGTTGAGAGAATTCGCTCGAAGCAACAAATGAAAGCAGGCTGAATTCTCTCAGCGGTCGCGCCCATTATCAATACTTGACGGACGGGTTCTACTGCCGATGTCAGCAAGAGATCGGGAAAGTTCCGCCGTCGTGCAATCCTCAAGCTTTGTCAGGAGAAATGATGGGTCAACATACCTTTATTCCGGTTGAAACGAATGCCAAGTCGCGGAACGACCTCGTTGAGCTCGGGTTTACTCGTCAGCCCCTCAAAGTTGACCTAGAAGTCGCGCGCACGCTGGAGGCATTAGCCCACGCTGCTTGGTCCATTCCGAGAGACCAATACTATGACGGGGGCGACAGGTATCGTTCCCTAAATCGTCTTCGGGCCGAGATTGTTGAGGGCGGTGTGAAAGTTTGGTCGACGGATGAGAACACGCCGTATGTACAGCTGGAAAAATACAATACGACAATAGGCGGCCGGCCGCGCGAATACTCTTCACTCTCCCAGGCGATCGCCGGTACCGCAGGCGTTCGCAAGATGATTGCTTACCACCTTCGATACCTGCCGCTCTCGGCGGTGGGCACGAGGTATTTAGTCAACATGCACTTGATTAGATTCACGGCTACGCCGGGCCGGCCATGTGACACAAGCCCACCGGGCTTACATAAAGACGGTGAAAAGTATATCGCCACGCACCTACTGAGCCGCTGCGGTGCTGAGGGCGGCGAAGTCATCATCACCGACAATGACAAACGCGAAATAGATCGTTTCACGATGCGCGAATTGGGTGAATGTTATGTCTTCGACGATGACCGCATCTGGCATATGTTGAGTCCAGTGGCTGTACTGGACGGCAATCAGTACGCTCACCGTGACACGCTGGCGTTCGATATGCTACCCGAGGGCTGGGAACCCGCGAAGTGATCGCGGAACTACTGGGCAGGGTGGTGCTGATCGGAGCGGTGGCTGTTGTTAACAGTCTGTTTTTCCTTCTGCACCTAATTGGTCTTCGACACGCGGATGCCCATATCTGGCGATCGGCTGAATCCCATGCGGTCGGCTTCCTCTTTGGCGTCTGCCAATGCCCGCGAGGATACAGAGTACGGGTACCTATGGTGGCTTCAGAGCTTTCCCTGCTCGCACAAGGTCTCTGCGTTCCTACGGAATGTATGGCACAGGTGGCAACAAGGTTCAGCGCTGGTAGTCGGCTACCTGGAACTCTCGACTGCGACCTGGTCCGACGCATGCGCCCTTGCGAGGTCGGCCTATTGTGCCGAGATGTTCCTACCACGAGGCTCAGATGTTCGATCCCAAAGACACACTCACAAGAAGAAATCGTATTACGGTTCCAAGCGCTCTTTAATCGAAACATGACCCCAGAAGAAAAACGGGGATTTTTCTTGCATGAGTTCTTAGCAGAGCCGGACCAGGAACGCATTACAAAGGTGGCAAACCAATTAGAAGAGGAGCGTCAATGCCCTTTTGCCTTTGCCCATTTCTCCCGCTCGTGTACTTCCCGGACGTGGATGTCGAACATCTGGCGCAAAGTCGCCTTTTCCGCAAGCGTATTACCTACCAGGTTGAATCGAACATTGCGACAAAGCGAGCACCGCGCACGCAAGAAGTGATGCTCGGGCTTGGATTCCAAGATTAGTTCGGGGGTCTCCACGGCAATACATAGTGCCACAAGCATCGATTCGGGAACAAGGCTTCCGTCTGTTAATTCTCCAAGCGACCGAGGACATGCACGATGCGATAAAATGCGTGAAACTGAATATTTGGCGCGCGTATCCAGACCCGCTGCCTTGTTCCGCCGGTATTCGCTTTCAATCGGCTCGATTTGGCCGCGCTGTAGAATTTGGTTTTATTGAGGCTTTGCAGAGCTGCTGGTGTCCACCGTGATGGCGGAAGGGTTGTCGGTCTTACCGGTGTCAATCCAAACCTGACCGAGCCGGCCATCGGAATCCGGAGTGAGAATGATGTGCGACCGATCGGTAGTGCCGCCCCCGCCCGGCCGTACAATATCGATCGCTTCTTGTGTGACGTGGAGATCATCGCTCAAATTCCCGGGACGGGCCTGTTCGATCTGCTGAATCGTGCTCTGCGCACCGGCGGACGTCGTGCGCTGAATCGTGGTCTCGCGCTGCACAAGCTGCAGGCTGCCGTCCCCCGCTACCCCCGGAACGTTCGTCGAGTAAGTTTCGGTTGTGTCGCGCCCTTCCCTTGCAGCGGTCTGAGCCTGTTTGTTGACCGTGTGCTCGACGACTGTTAGTTTGCCGGTTGAATCAGGCCGAAGGACACGTTCGTCTTTGCTGCGTACCAGACCGTCCTGCTGGGTCATGCTTTCTCGGACCTCGCTGAGTTTCCAACTCCCTGTTCCATCCGAGAGGAGCGTGGATTTCTTGGATTCGACCCTGGCGTCACCGCTTTTCGTCTCTCGTTGTTCGGTCTGCACCGCCGCAGAAAAACCGCCATTACCGTCCGCCATACTCACAGTGGTATTCGTCACCCGGACCCCTGGACTGACTTGCTTCGAGTCCTCCAAGTCGCGCTGCACGACCTGCAGTCTGCCGTTGCCGTCCGGATTGGAGACTGTACGGATCACCTTTTGTTCGCCGCCGGGGAGGGTCCGCGACTCCTCTTGCCTTTCCTGAATCAGAGTCCTATGACCATCGCAGTCTCTGCCAAATGTTCGCTCAATGTTGCGAACCGTCGTGTCGTTGATGCGGCGCGACTCCTTTTCCGTGTCCGAGTAGGGGACGTAGCGCCCGTCCGGACCAAGAGTTTCGACCGATGTCCTGTCAACCACTCGACCGTCGGCTTCCGTATGAGTTTCCTTCTTACGGGTCGGATTGACAGCTCCGCCGGGACTTTCTTGCTGGCTGCTGGCCGTCCAAGATTGGTTTCCGGAACTATCCTGCGCCCGGCAGATTTGCGGGATGACCACGGCGGCCGGCAATAAACTTAAAGCAAACGATTTCACCAAACGGCCAAATATCATAAAGCGGATCTTCCGGTTGTTCTGCTCGACTATATACCTCGGCTGCTCAACAAAAAAAGCCAGGTGAACTGAAAGTTTGGAAAACTCGCAGCGTCGTCGAATGAAATAACGACTCAATTGTTGAAATCTCGCCATATCACTCAAGACCCTCACCGGCTATTCCCTCAGTGAGTGAAATCGCTGTTAACAACAGCGTCAGATCATTACCGAATTGCCCGAACAAGAAGTGGACGTGATCTAGGAAATCAAAACCCCGGATTGGATGCGCCTCAGCAATTAGCCAGATTGTTTGAAGAAATCGCTGTTCGGGAGAGTCAGGCGAACGGAACTCTCCGAGTAAGAACTTTCTGTATCTGGAAAGCCTCACTAGACTTTTGGCGTCTGGGTGGTGTAACCTCCGCTCGTCAACCTTCGAGAGGTTTCGCAACAAGGGCCCAGACTGGCATCTGGGCTTTTCTATTGCGCAACCAGATTACGCCAGAGAAAACGAAAACCAATGCGATTGTTTATAACGCGCGAGCTCGGATTTGCGATTGCGTTCGGAGTAGGGTCCACATTTAGGCCGTACCGGCTTGTCCGTCCGGAATTGGCGTAACATCGCTACAATGCCCATCGCCCACCAGTTCTTCCGACCCTCGTCACGCCGATTCCTTAAGTCAGCGATCCTTGGGAGATCGACATCGACGACGAGGCGTCTGCGTCTTATTTGTTGGGGACTTTGGACACTGCCTTCGCATCGATAGTAACTTCGACATGTGCACCCAGCTTAAGACTCACCTCTTCACCATTTTCATTGGTCAGTGAGTTGTCGATGCGTATCTCTCCGTAAAGATGACCGGCTCCAACTACATGTATCTCGGCTTTGTCTGAAAGATTCGGAAATGGGGACTTGATAATCGTTTCCACTGTTCCCGCCATGACGGCACTCGGTCTTTTGTTCATGTTCTCCTTTTGGACTGTGAAAAATAACCGACCGTTTTTGTCCCTCAGCAGCTTTTCCTTGACCTTCTAATCTGTTCGTTGATAAAGCATAGGCCCGGAAGCATGACTCCGCTGATCCAAACTGCTCATTGCTGAGACGATCCGCTTGCAATTTCAGGGATTTCAGCTACGAATCTAGCACAGTAACTATCCGTGGAGAACGATGTTGAGAGGTGAATTGCGAAGCCAGACAATCGCCGATGTGATAGTAGCATTTCGACCGGATCGAATCGCCAAACTGAACGCTGAGTGACCTTGGTGCGAACTTCCGCCCAAGATGCGCCGTACAATAAAGTATGCGATTTATGTCAGGGCTCGTCTCCGAATCGATCGAACGTCTAGGGAAACAGCACAGATTTCTGCTTCGGGTGCATCAGGCAGAACTAGCCCAAGACCCTACCAGCAACGCAACGGCGTCATCGCGCAGCAATATCATGGCTGTGCGCCACACCATGGAACAGATATACGGAGAGGCTGTGGCCCGAGGGCTGTCCAATCTCGCTAAGCAGACCGCACCTTCCCTGGGGGGAAAGCCTTGTCCCACAACATCATTACACTTTGATGTAAGAGATAACTGAACCATCCGCCTTTGCAAATGTGGAGGTCCAGAGACCTGTTCGACAATGCTGTGACTTCTGGGCTTCCACGACTGCATGCCAATAAGTCTTGATCGGGGGCAGAAGCCGCCCCTGGGACGGCTTCGCTGTTCTTCGGAAGGTGCGCGTTGTTGATGTAAACAGGCGATTAAACGCAAAACTCAACTACGGCATCTACAGGTTCCGAATTCGGTACGCGAACCCACCACGCAAAAAACATCGACGGGGCGACCAACGTCACCGCAGCGGACAGGTTGCCGCTTGGACAACACATTTGCCGTTTCTTTCACAGCAGGATGAAAAGCCGCACCACTGACCTGAAGGACACTACGAATCTTTTTGCAGCTCACGACCCGTATGCGAGCCTTGGATAATTAGGCGCGCCAGTCATTTTCGTTTGCGCGGGGGTTTTGTTACATGCCACAACAGAGAATAGATGCAACGTCGCACCATACGCCCATGCTAAGCAAAAAAATGCCTCACAACCTCTGATCGGCACTCCGTACCCTTTCTTCTCAGGGTCGTTCACTGTTTAACCGCACCGGTCGCCGTCGTCTCTTGCAGAATCCAGTTAGCACCTTTGTTGGGACAGCTGCGATTGCCGCAAAGTTCGAGGATATTTCCCTTGTAGACAACCTCGGTGAAGTGACACGCCGAATGCTGATATCGCCCGGTAGCCGGTGCGGGGCTTCCGACTGCACGATAAACCGTGTTTGCCATGAGGCCCTCCTCTGAGCCACGTGAGGAACGCGCGGACTTGGCGGCAACAGTAGATTAGAGCCATAGAGGCAGGAAAAACTGTTCAACAATGCTCACCTGAATAAACCTAGGGGAGCCGGCGCTTGTCCTCCTCCTTTGCGTCTGGGCGCGACGATCTGAACAACTTCGCGCGGAAAGTCTGAGCGAGTGAACCAGAAGAAGCGTACTCGAGTAACTCACTCGTACTATTCGAGGCACGGTTATACCGCCTAGCGTAACGCTAATTCGCGTAAAGCAGGTACGCGGCTTTGGTTCTGATCCAACAGGGGAGCAGCGGATCTAGGAAGAAATACTCTCCGCGATAGCGGTTGAGAATGTCGCGCGAGTCGAGTGACGGGAATGCTTTCTGAACACTTGATGCAGGGCCGAGACGGAACTCCTCCCGGACAGTTTGGGAATATATCTCCGTAGCTCCCCGGTGTGCCAGAGCCTGCTCCGCCTGTGCCGCTATCCCGCTGATGTCGCAACTGGCGATCGGTTGAACATAGCCCCAGCGGAAGTTAAACACCGCGGCAAAAAACCGAGTCCCTGCTCGGCGCGCGTTACCTAAGAGTCCCTGTGGTTTGCCCTTGGGAGCATCCAGGAGCGTGAAGAATGAATTGGTCCGCCGCTCCTCAACCTGTTTCGTAACGCGACTGCTTCGACACTACCTTTCCCTTCCACCAGATGTGCAATCTGGAACAAAGGGGGATTATTTCTCAATGAGCGGGTACATTCGAAGGAAGTCGATTTGAACAAGCCGCCGACCCTTCTCGCACGATTCGTAAGAATGCTTCGATCTCCGGCGCGGAATTCATTCCTTGTAGGTCTGGATAGTTTGGGAAAATGACGTGAAGCAGAGCCGCGCTTTCCTCGGCATTCAATCTATCATCACGCACTGGGTCACCTCGGGAATATATTTTATGGCGACGTTATCATCTTTCGGCTAGGACTTTACTGCTGCACGGCTTTGGCTCAATCTGACTCGCAACTATGGGGTAATCCGCGCCTAAGTCGCAAAGAAGGCCGGAACCCCAATTAAGTTCGGCCCAAAGGTGCAGTTATCAGAACAGTGAAACGAAGCGGTCACGAGGGTCGAACGTTGGTATTCCCACCGTTAACCCATGAGCGCTTTTCACAGGTGTCCAACTATCAGCCAAGATACCCGGTAACAATCTCAATAACTGTTCAATTATGTACATTTTCCAAACTAAACAAGTCACACAGGTACAGCGGAGGATTTAAGGTAACTGGACGCGACCGGGATCAGGGTCAATGGGTGATAGGGCGATGCTACGATACTTATCCGATCGTTCAGCCTTAAAGCGAGACACGCAAGCAAAAATGTGGCGTTTGTTACACTGTTAGCATCGCGGTATACGCTGCACACGCGGTTGCCGGCGAGGTGTTTCAGCGTTCACTTGTTATCGGCCATCAGCCAGCGTTCGCGCACAAGTGGCTCGCTGACCAACAAGGAGACTGGCTCGACAAGTTTCTGGCCGAAGAACACGAGCGGGAAAGGAAACACCCGGACCGATCGAATTGCCGGCCTACTCTGTGGGATCGAATCGATCGTTTGCCAGGTCGACTCTGATGGCTGGGGCCCCGAACGATGCCCCCATTAACCTCGCTAAAGTCCTCGCGTCACTCAACACCGTCTGTACGAAGTGCCGCCACTTTGGCTCGCCGGAGAGGCGAAAGACCTTAATTCTGAGAATATCGGGTGCCCCGCATGCCGGGAACGGTTTGTCCCGCTGAAGAGGTAGCCGTCTGGGCCGCTGTTCCCTGCTGTTGCGAACCGAATCGGCGGGAGAAGTTTACGGAGATGCAACGAGACTAGGGTAACCCATGATGGATGCCGGAAAATACATTCGTATCACCGGCTCTGCCCTGAAAAACTGGGCGGTAGGACAGATTCAGGATTCCATCGCGGTGGCGCTACTGTGGCTGCTGGGTCTTTGGGTCTTCAAAGTGCCATTGGCCCCGCTTTGGGCAGCGCTTGCCGGCGCCCTGCAAATGGTCCCGCACCTTGGACCCGTACTCAGTCTGGTCGGACCGGCGCTAGCCGCGTTATTGCGCTGGCGCGACTGGCAACATCCTCTCTATGTGCTCATCCTGTACGCGCTGATCGTCGTCGTCGACGGGCTACTGCTCCAGCCGTACATCATGCGCCGCGTTGCCAAAGTGCCAATGTGGGCCTCGATATTGGTACCGCTTATCCTGGGGTTTGCGATTCCTTTCTGGGGATTCGTTCTTGCACCACCGCTACTGGCGGTTATATATGCCTACAGAGCAAAGAGTGCGTCATGATGACGGTCAGGTTCTCGCCTCAAAATCCCATGGACCTTAGCACAGGAGGGCCATGTTCGGTGAGGGTTGCCCGGTCTATTCTAGTTCTAGGAACTGAGCAGTTTTCGGGGGAGGACTGCTCGTACAAACCGCTCGCGGCTCGGATCTGAGTCGTGGGCGTTTTGTGTCTGTTACGATTGCTCACTGTTTTACAAACGCTCCCTCCATGTCATGCCGTCTCCTCTGTAGTGTCCTAACAACGCATTATTAGGACATCACCGCCTCCCCGGAGAGATTGACAACGGCACCGAGCACGCCTAGCATCGGAATTGAGCAAGCTACCTCTTCTTACTCTTTCAGGTCCCCTGAACTAAGTCAGCCTATCTGAAGCTTCCTCCCACCTTAGGCCTCAGCGAGTGAGAAGTATGCCCACGCCATTTGCCACGATCTTGCGCGAGCTCGATCAACTCCGCGATGACACACGCCGCTTGAATGGATCGGCTGGGTCCATGCACCACTCACCAAGAACGGTCGCGCCTTTATGAACGCAAGCAGTATTTCCTTCGGTCTGTTTATCGTGCTCGTCACGATCCTGATCCTCCGGTGGAGGCGCAGGCTGAAACCAGAGCTTACCGGATTTGGATCACAACGGATGTGCCCATCTTGCGGATTGATCACTCCTAAATCAAAGACATGTTGTTTGGAGTGTGGCCAACCCTTAACAGCAGTGGTTTAATCGATTCAGCGCCCCTAAACGGGGACGTCCCTAACGTTCCCACGAATTCGTTTTCGGTAACACGCTGTTTCAACAGCCCTTCAGCAAAGAACGCTGACGGGCCAGGTAATTCGTCAAGAGAGGCGACGACAATGAAGACGAAGACATGGACGGTGATCACCAACACGGGCAAACAAGCAGATCTCGAGTCAGGCCTTGAGAAAAAAGAGATTCGAAAACCGACACACATTAGCGCCAGGGAATTTGTTCATTGGTTGGCGGCTGAGAGCCGCATTGATGACGATTCTTTGCGATCACTATTCAAGCTGTAGGGCTCCTGCCGGAGCGCGAACTCCACCTTCTGCGCTCGTAAATTTCCGCATGCCTTGTGGCACGGGGCGACGACTGGCTCCGAATCATAGGAATCTCTATTTTCCACGTCTTTTGATGGCTCGCTAAATAGTTGAGCAGACTTATTTGATTTTCAATCGTGTCGGCGCAACTAGGATTCCCGCTACCTATGCTTTCTTGATGCCAAGAACATTCAAAATTGAACCGAGACCAATTGGATTTCAAGCTTGGAAAACACCGAGATGAAACCCACCGGCTGACTTGATAAACCGCGGCAATCCAGTGATGCTGAACATCTGGACCTGGCACCGCCGTGACGCTGCAGATCAATAGAGGGTGGAAAGCAGTACGGGCAAGTTCTCCCGCCTCTAGGGTCTCTCCCCCACACTCGAGGCTACCTTTCTCGTAAACGAGCAACCGTCCCGAGATCGAGACGCCGACTTTTTCCGTCGTCTTCCCAAGCGTCACGCGATCTCGCGATACGAGGGCATCAGGATGGTGCGATGCAGATCTGAAGCGCAGGCAACATCAAATTGCCGCGGAATGATGCTAAGCCGGAGCGGAGGGGGCAGACGTGAACAGATCGACGAGGGCCATCGTTGGGGTAATTTGCATGGGAACCATGCTGTACTAAGGTCGGCGCTGGTATTAGGGGATTCGCAAGATACGAAACCTTCACCACACCGGTCAGGAACTTAGGTGTTTGGATCGGTCGTCTGAAGAACTCGTTTCCGATCAGGTTCAATTTGTTGCGATACGGACGATTCTCTAGCAACGCCTTCCCGCGAGATGCGGAATTTACGGATGCTTCAAGTATGGCAAATTTCGGGGCGTCTGTCGGGGTTCTATTCACTCGGTGTGGTGTGGATCAGGAGGGTCGTTCCGCGAGGACACGAGGCGTTGTACATAGCAACTTTGGTGAACGATCTGGCCACCCTCATCGGCGCATCGGTCGCGCTCGAGGTCAACGGGCGCGCCGCAGATTGAGCAAACGTGAAAATACTGAAAGGACATCGGAGGAACCACTTGGCTGGATAGTACGCGCAGAACATCATCCCTACAAGGAAATTAGTGCGCTAACGCACTATCATGTGTTCCTTAGGATACAGTGCGGAAATTTGCCAATTAAGAGAAACGTTGTTGCCTGACGTGTGGTGCTTCAAAACCGCTAGTCGGGTTTAAAGTAATTTGGCTGGGTTTCGGAGTGAAGTTATAGTCATTCGTTCCGAGGCCGTTTCTAACATCCCTAACCGCCGCAAGACAGGGGGATCGAAAAACATGGAAGCGAGAGAACAGCGCGGCATGGACTTACCAGGACCATCCGAAAGAAAGGTGGAATCTCCGTCGCCGGGCCGTCCTCACTCACTAACTCGGCCCGCCCGGCACCTATTCGCAACTGTGGAGATCGGCCCCAGTACTCCCCCGGCGTGTCGCCGCGGAGAGATGGGCCGGAGCTCGCGGGCAGGACAATGCCCGGCCCCGGTTTTCCGGTTACTCGTGCCCGACCCGGAAGGTTGGCAGTGGTGCTGTTTGCTTTGGCAAAGGCCATCCCAGTCAAATGCGATAGACTTCGCTCATGCCTGACAGACGGTTGCGGATCGTAAAGAAACCCCGCCTCCAGCCATCTGCGTGTATGAAGGCCGCAATGCTCAGTTTAGATCCAGCGTTGTGTATGGAGCCGCTGATGATATTCAGCACAGTTCGTTGCCCATAAGTGCAAGCCGGTAGACAGCAGCCAGAACGCCCTCCGAATCGCCCAAGAGGCAACGAAGACAACTAGTTATTCCTCATCTTTTATCCGTTCCCGTACCCGCTCCTGCATCGCCAGAAAAAACGGACCTTCTAAGAACACTGCCCACGCTTTATCGTCGTCCCCCACTAATAAAAGAAATAAATCTGACTCTGTCAGAACTGTGGGCATGGTTTCATGAATGGAGAGAAGTTCAACAAGTGCCTTAGTTCTGGGGATCCTCTTCCCTACTCATAATTACTGAGGTGGAGATAACAACTGGTCGGAATTATTCCGTCTCTCATCATGGCAGCTGAAGTTTGGGATGTGAGCAATCCGGAACAGAATCATCAGCCTTGGCCTGTCATCGTTGATTGTCAGAGATCCGAGTGGGTCGCGCGTCGCCTACTTACCCGAGGGACCTAAACAGCTCGACAAAACCCGGGGAGAAACACCGAAGGTGAATCAATGGCAAACGTTCTTCCGCGGCTCCGCAGACGGCTGGCTTCCATCACCGATTTCTTTGGAAGGTTGCTGGAAATACTTAGACCGCAGACCCAGGAGGTCCGATCACAAAGGATGTGCCCGCACTGCGGGTTGATCACGCCACGAACTACCTGTTGTTTGGAGTGCGGCAAGTTGCTCACACCAGCATGAAGTTCAGGAGCAGCACGCCGATCGATTTCGAGGCTCTTTTCCTTTTAGAAGGACACCCATCAAGATGATTACGTTCACTTCTCCTTTGCCGATGTGACAGATGCGATGGACCGGTCATGTTGGCTCGCCCGCAATCATCTGACGGTCGCTGTTGTGGCGCCCTCGATCGTGAAGAACTACATTGAGCAGAGAGCTGTGGACATTCCGCGTCGCAATAGGTCAGAACATCGAAAGAGTACGGGTTCGCGGTAGAGAGATTCCATACCGTATTCTTATCACCCGCACGACCTCACAACTTGTCTGCCCTATCGGTCGCCAAAAAGATGGTCAATAGTGATCAGTCGGAAAGTCCACTTTCGTGGAATATTTGAAAACAGACACCCTTCGACTAGATCCATGCTTGCTTGCGGCCAGCCTCGGAACGGCCTTTGTAGCAATTGCTCTCACCAGAAGTGGGGAAAATGGCGATACCAATCACTGTGTTTCCAAATCGTAGCTTGGAGGTCGCCAGTTCCCGCCCGCCCGTGGGGGAGAGAACCGTAGCGACCGGTGCGCAATTGCAACTGAAACCATCGCTGCCGAGCCGGATCGCGGTGATCGGAAATTATCTTCCCCGACGATGCGGAATCGCCACGTTCACCACAGACTTGTGCAGTGCGATTTCTGATGAGTATGGAACCGCGCGACTCATGGCGCTCCCGGTTAATGACACCGAAGAGGAATACGATTATCCCGCGCGCGTGCGATGGTCGCTGACCCAAGATGACGTGGCGTCGTATCAGGAAGCCGCGGAATTTTTGAACTTCAACAACATCGACATGGTGTGCCTGCAGCACGAATATGGAATCTTCGGCGGTCCCGCCGGAAGTCACATTTTGCGTCTGCTGCGTGGCCTTAAGATGCCCGTGGTGACAACGCTGCACACGGTTCTGCGCGAGCCAGATCCCAACCAACGGATGGTCATGGAAGAGATCGCTGAACTGTCCGACCGGCTCATTGTCATGAGCCAACTCTCCTCCCAGTTCTTGCAGGAAATCTTTAAGGTGCCGGGCAGCAAGATCGACATGGTGCCGCATGGGGTTCCAGACCTGCCCTTCCTGGATCCCAATTTCTATAAGGACCGTTTTGGCGTGGAAGGGAAAGCGGTTCTACTCACTTTCGGCTTACTCTCCCCCAATAAAGGAATCGAAAACGTAATTCAAGCTTTGCCGGAGATCCTGTCCAAACACAAGAATGTGGTCTACATGGTCGCAGGCGCGACTCATCCTCAAATCCTGCGACGCGAAGGAGACAAGTATCGAGCCTACTTACAAGATCTGGCCAAGAGAGTGGGGGTGGAATCGCAGGTGATGTTCCACAACCGCTTTGTTAGCCCGGAAGAGATGGTCGAATTCATCGGCGCTGCAGACATCTACATCACTCCCTACCGCCATGAGGCGCAGGTGGTTTCCGGCACGCTTGCCTATGCACTGGGGGCGGGGAAAGCAATTATCTCGACTCCATATTGGCACGCGATCGAGTTGTTGGACGACCGGAGGGGAGCGCTGGTCCCATTTCAAGACTCCAACGCGATTGCGCAAAAGACAATTGAACTTCTGGACACTCCTGCGGTTCGTCACGCCATGCGGAAACGCGCTTATCTGTTCGCGCGGGAGATGGTATGGAAAAGAGTCGCGCAAGGGTACATGGACAGCTTCGCGAGGGTGCGTAGCGATCGCATGGAAATTCCGAAGGTGCAGTTCGTGGCCCGGATGAATCGCAAGTCGCTGGATCGGTTACCGGAGTTGAAGCTGAATCACTTGAATCGGATGACCGACGACACCGGAATGCTGCAGCACTCGATCTTCACCATGCCGAACCGCAGAGAGGGATACACCACGGACGATAATGCTCGCGCTCTCATACTTGCCGTGCTGCTGGAGCAACGAGGGCTGAAGCAGCTGGATACCGGTCAGGACGGGAAAGCTGATGCACCTTCCGTAAATTCGGCGCCCTTGTACCTATCGTTCTTGGAGCATGCCTATAATCCTGCGAAAGGGAGATTCAAGAACTTCCTCCGCTATGACCGCCGGTGGAGCGAACCTGTGGGCTCGGAAGATTCTCATGGGCGGGCACTGTGGGGGTTGGGTACGGTGCTAGGCCGATCCCAGGATCAGGGATGTAGAGGCGCTGCCGGTCGATTGTTCGAGTTTTCTCTTCCCGCAGCCGTGAAATTCAGCAGTCCGCGCGCCTGGGCCTACGCGCTGCTCGGAATTCAGGAATACCTCATCTCGTATCCCGGAGATCGCGATGTGCGGAAGGTACGATCCGCGCTCAGTGGTCGACTACTCGAAATGTACGATTCGGTGCGAAGACCGGATTGGAAATGGTTCGAGAATAGTCTGGCCTATGGCAACGCGAGGCTACCCCTGGCCCTACTCCTGGCAGGCGCAGCTGGCCCGGATCATCGCATGATTTCTGCCGGCCTCGAATCGCTGGATTGGTTGTCACAGAAGCAACACTGCGGAATCAACGGCCACTTTGTGCCAATCGGTTCGCAAGGCTTCTATCCCCGGAATGGTCAGAGGGCCCGCTTTGATCAACAACCGCTTGAAGCCGCTGGGACCGTTTCCGCGTGTTTGCAGGCGTACCGCGTCACCGGCGACACCCGCTGGCGGGGTGAAGCTTGGTCAGCGTTCAACTGGTTCCTCGGCGACAACGATCTGCAACTGCCTCTGTATGATTTCGTAACCGGCGGCTGCCGGGACGGCCTGCATCCTGAGCGCGCTAATGAGAATCAGGGAGCAGAATCAACCCTATCGTTTTTAATGGCACTTCTCGAAATGCGATCTCTCGAGGAGTCGGAATCAACGGATATCCCCTCATGACCATGCCCGCAGAAAAACCTATGAGCCTTCTGAGCACTCAATTGGAGCCACTACTACTTCGCCATCCCACGAATCCCATCCTGACAAGCAAGGACTGGCCTTACCCCATCAATAGTGTGTTCAATGCGGGCGCAACTCTACTCGCGGATGGAACCACTCTGCTGCTTTGCCGCGTCGAAGAACGGCGCGGTTTGTCGCATCTTTGCGCCGCTCGCTCTCGAAACGGAGTCGATGGGTGGCAAATCGACAATGAGCCTACCCTGATGCCTAGTCCGAGGGATTTTCCGGAGGAGATCTGGGGAATTGAAGACCCTCGAATTACATTCGTCCCCGAACTGCAGCAATACGTCGTCACCTATACCTCCTATTCGCGGGGTGGCCCCGGCGTATCTCTCGCTCTCACCAAAGATTTTCGAACCTTCGAGCGCTATGGCGTGATCATGCCGCCGGACGACAAAGATTCGGCGCTTCTGCCGCGGCGAATCGACGGATACTGGGCGCTGATTCACCGGCCCGCCACGAATCTCGGAGCACACATCTGGATTTCCTACTCCCCGGATCTGCACCATTGGGGCAGGCACCGGCTCATGTTGGAAGCCCGCCGCGGCGCCTGGTGGGATGCAAACAAAATCGGTCTGTCACCTCCGCCCGTCGAGACTTCCAGAGGATGGCTGGTGTTGTACCACGGAGTGCGGCACACGCCTTCGGGCTGTCTGTATCGATTGGGCTTGGCCTTGTTCGATTTGGAGAATCCGGAAAAATGCCTGCTGCGCGGAGATTCGTGGATCTTCGGGCCGGAGGCAGAGTATGAACGCCACGGCGACGTTGATGATGTTGTTTTTCCATGCGGATACACGATGGACGCCGATGGAGACACAATTAACATCTACTACGGAGCCGCGGACTGCTCGATTGCGCTGGCGCGGGCCAGCGTACGGTCCCTGCTGAATTGGCTGGACGTCAATGGAAGTTGCGAACGTCGCCAGCGAGCGCAGGATTTGTAACCACCCTTTTTAGCACTCTGCCGCTTGCTTTTGGCTAGCGTCACCTTGGCCTGGTGTTGACAATTAACACGCCCGTACCCGAGTTTGTTCCGAGCGGGCACGGAATTTGTCCTGGCGGTCGTTCCCGGTTCCGTACGATCCGCATTGCCAATGTGGCCGCTTAGCGCCGAATCATCTCTCGATGGAAACGCTTTTTGAACTGACTTAAGAATTTCCTGATAGATTATCGTGTCGTGCCGGAAGAGGAATTTCCCTAATTGAGCGAGCGTTTCCACACGGTGCTCAGGCCACTCCTTTGCCGTTCCCGGCGTGGTGACTCATCAGGTCCTCGATTTCTCGGATCGCTGTAAAATCGATCCGCTACGAACTTTCCCTTGCCCAAATACCTCTGGCGAAACCAAAATGCGCATGAATCCACATACGCGAGTGAGCCATGTGAGCCTGACCGCAATCCGACGGAAGGAAACTGCGATCGAGGGACTCAATGCCCGCGGCGAAAGCGCAAACACGAATGGCGAAGAGCGGAAGGCAGTGCAATCGGAGAGGCTGAGTAAATGAAGGCAGTCGCCATAAAGAAGGGTCAGAACCGAGAGAAAGCGGCCGGATTCCAGGAAATGGGCACCCTACGCTGCGACGGTTGCGGCGAGGAGTTCGTCATCTGTCACCAGTCGGACTTGGCCAATAAGTGGCTCGCCGAACAACAGGCGCATTGGCTCGAAAAGGTTCTTGCGGAAGAGCACGAGCGAGATAAGAAACATCCTGACAGGATCGAATTGCCGAACTGATCTACACGCGCGGGTTTAGAACATTGATCGAAAAAGATTGCACTTCTTCTTGCGCTGGCTGCCGCTCCTTCTTGCAGCATTCGGAACGCTCCTGAATTCCGTATTCCGCAGCAGACAAGCACACAAATTAAACCCATTACCGAGATGAGATTACTAACGAAGTCCAGATGAGAACGGAAAAGCGATCCGCGAAGACAATGACATTAAAG
This sequence comes from Candidatus Sulfotelmatobacter sp., assembly GCA_025462865.1. Classification (GTDB taxonomy): domain Bacteria; phylum Acidobacteriota; class Terriglobia; order Terriglobales; family Acidobacteriaceae; genus Sulfotelmatobacter. The sequence goes on from JAOAPI010000006.1 coordinate 72,473, forward strand.
GCACCCAAATTCAAGCCCACCCAGACTGATGCTTCTCGTGAGGGTACGCCGAATGAGTTTATCTGACAAACCACGAATCGGAAAACTGTTCCTTATCACATGATTCCGGAAATACGCGGCTCGGCGTGTGTGCCGATAGAGGTAAGGCAGTGCAGGTCGTGGAGAACAACCGGCGAACTTAGTCGTGCAGAACTACGTTTAGCAAAGAGCTGTGCACCTGGAGAGCGCCATCGGTTCCACCGGCATAATGAATAAAACCCATTTTTCGGAACCGGTTCATGAAAAAACTCACTCGCGAGCGAGTAGTTCCGACCA
>JAOAPI010000040.1 GCA_025462865.1 Candidatus Sulfotelmatobacter sp.
TGTGCCTTTTTGGTACCTTTTTGTGCCTACGCCGGAATGACGCCATTTCCCTAAGTGCTTGATTTGAATTGGCGGGGACGACGGGACTCGAACCCGCGGCCTCTGCCGTGACAGGGCAGCGTTCTAACCAACTGAACTACGTCCCCAGCTTGTTTTCAGCGGGTTAGTGGGAAACCCGCATCATTACTGTACTTCCCTGCTGTCAACTGTGTCGCCTGTTTCAACCGTTTCCACCCCATATATCAAAAATTCAGGCGAAAACGGACACCATGGACACCATGCGAGACCGTGACCAGAACAGCTGTCCCTGCTCTGTGAATTAAATTGTAACAGAGGGCTCCGAAATCGCGGAAAAAGCGCAGCCCAAATCCCTGTTTTCCGCAACGTGACTGGGGGCCCGCGTGCCTCCGAGCTATTCCATCTGGTTAAGTACAATTGGTCAGAATTGCGTGATTCATTTCCCCCTGCCACTCACATCAGAATGTCCGCCGTGAACGACTTCATGATTGCCGCGTGCGTTATCTCCGCACCAGGTTTTGTGATGCATTACAAGATACGGCCGACTTGGTTTGAGAGAGTTGTTGCGACTCTATTGTGGGCGGGCGTTGTTGGGTGGATTACGGTACCATGAGCCTTACCTCGAAAATGTAACGCCACCGGATTCCTTGGCGGCTTTTGTAAGGGGAAACTCTGAATCTGCCTCCCCGAAATGGGCAAAGCCTAGATTCATGCGTCCGGCTAACGATGACAATTTTTCAACGGGCGGATACAGGCCGATATATTCCTGCCCTTTGTACTCTGAATCAGACTCATCCACTAGAGGGAGAATCCACACAAACGAAGGTTTAAACCCATCGAAGTAGCCGAGTTCCCAAGGCATCCATACTGACTCCCCCGCGTTGGCGGAGTGAGCATAAACCAGACAGGACGATGCCCTCATCCTCTCACGCAAGACCCTCGCCGTGTTCCTGGTCACTCTTCCACGATCGAGTCCGGTATCGTCGATCCAATCTACGTAGACTGTCAGGCCCAGCGCTTCAATTAGGCTCTTGACCCCTAGGATAACCTCGCCGTCCCTATAAGCATGGGAAAGAAAAACATCGTATCGATTGGATGGCGAGAAACGGCGTGCGTCCTCCGTGAGGATCTGGGACGCACTCTTGCTGACATAGGCCCGGACGTTTAGGCCTGCAGCCCTTGCTTCCGCAATGCGAAGATATGCCATCGTTACTTTCCAGCCTTTTTTGCGGCAGCCTCGATCCAGCTTCCGAGATTCTTATAGCCTTCGTCGCTTACCCAGTCGTAGGTCGGGTATATGTCCGACAGGTACACTTTTTTCCCTTCGCGCTCGACATGCCAATTAGCAAGTGGATTTGCACCCTTCGTATCGGTTTTGCTGTTTACGTCCTTCATATTATGGATGTATATCCCTAGCATGCCATTGCCGCGGTTGTGGCTCAGCTTGATCTCGTAGCCTACATATTGCCGGGTCGAAGTTTCCGCGCCGATCAGGACAACGGTGACAGATGTCCCCACGAGTTGTTCGCCAATCCATTTTTCAATCTCGGCGTCGGTCTTCTTCTTAACTTCTTCCCATGCTGCGGCATCCCAGAATCCCGCGCTTTCGCGGTCTTGAGTGACCCAACTGTTGCGCACCTGCCCAGCCCGCCAGCAGTCACGCTCAAAGTGGAAACTAAAAAAAGCTCTTCGTGCCATATCTAAACTCCACAAAAGTTATTTTGCTCTGCACATTGCAGTAGCAATCCTTACGAAATCCACGAACTGAAATTTTCATACCCTTGATTGCCGGCCCAGTCGTAAACGGATAACCAATGTGAGAGCTGGAGATGTTTTCCCCAGTTCGGCAATGGTTGTTGCAGGATAGAGAACGAGTTGAGATCGCCGTAATAGCTCCACTTCCCATTTGTCCACTCGGTGGGCTTCGCCCTCGTGCCGTCCGCGCTTATTTCAAGACCGAGGTTATCGAAGGGGTTATACCCGAAGATCTTCGTTTGACGGTCCTTCCCGACAATCCCGTTAATGTGAATTCCGATAACTTGATTGCCGCGCTCGATGCTCTTCATAATTTCGTATCGCACCCAGCGCCTGGTCCAGGTGCCTGAGCCAATAAGGACTGCCGTTACAGAAGAGTTCTCCAATTCCGCATTTATGAGCCGCTTCAACGCCAAAGGATTGGTGTTCTCGGCTTCTTCCCAAATGGAATGATCGTAGTAGCCAGCCGCCTCGACACCGCCCGTGAAGTTGTGGTTGCGCACAACATTCGCGCGGAAGTCCTTCACATCCTGGTAATCGAAAGCGAAGTAGACCCGTTTTGCCATAGTTATCCTTTCTGGAGATGCTCGACCATCCTCTGGATGACAGGCAAAAGATCATCGGGGCCGACAGAAGCATTGCCGATCGTCTCAAAATCCTTTTTGAAAACAGCACTTGCATCGGGGAAATACTTGGCCATGTCGGCATTGACTTCCTTCCACAGTTCAGCGGCCATGAATCCGGTCGCGCCCACCGGAAGCGGCCGCACGCCGGCCTTAACGCAAAGCTCGAATTCCTCGCGCATACCGTTCGAGGGCACCACGTCCCCCTTGGCATCGCGCTTGTTGCCGAAGACGAAAATAGCGATGCCCGCATAATCGATCATCGCCTTTCGGTAGTCCGTCCATTGCGACGCTAAACTGGCGCTGCCGGTCGCAACCTGCGGAAAAGGACGCATCATGATTTCATCATCCGAGATCGTCTTGCCGGCCTCATTCAGGTGGGCAAGCGCGCCGTTGATGATCGCGCTTCCCACACCTAATCCGAATCCGGTGATGATGCGGTTCTTCTTGGCCGCCGTGTGGTGGCTGAGCTTGTGCAGAAATGCTTCGGCTTGCGCCTGGCTCCAACTGCCGTAATCGTGTGCGGCACCGGAGATGAAGATAGAGGACCGCTTGTAGGTCGCCGCCAATTTTCCGAGAACGCCGGGTAGCTGCTCGTAATCGTCGATGAGCACGGTCTGGATGCTGAAACGCTTGAGATCTCTGATGAAATACTCCTGTTTTAATTGGCGGTACTTGAATTCGGCGTCCGATTCACTGGTTTCTTGGGAAACGCGCTTCTGGATGCAGTAATGGTGGCGCCCGTGTTGTTCGTACTGACTGCGAACGCGGCTCAGGATGTAGTCGATATTGGGGTCAGTGAAGCTGAAACCGAGGAAGAGAAACGTCTTTTCAACGAGGTCGCCGCGCAGAGCGGCGACGAATGCATTCATCTTAAGCGGATACGCTTCATAGTCATCCTTTGAGATTATGGCGTCGGCGGGATGATCGACGTCACCGTGCATCTTGTAGACGGAAACGTCGCGGTCCTGACGTGTGACGGAGAGTTGCTTGAGCGTGTACTTTACATCCGGGACTTTTTTTGCGTCTTCGAGCGCCCTTTCTATCAACTTATCGTAGTTGGTAGTCCAGTAGGTGTGGATCGGCAGGCTCGCCAATATCCGATGGTTTTCCGTTGGGGTTTTCGTGGGCTTGAACTGGTCGAAGATTGCTTGCGTTAGGCTCGCCTTATTGCCGCCCGCCTGATTGCAGTGGTACTGTGCGAGCGTGACCAGATCGTGCTCCTTTTCTGGGTCCAAGCCGAGATCCGTAATAATGTTTCGCAGCAATGCTCTCCAATCCACATAGCCGGAGCCCATTGATAGGCCGGCGCCGGCGAACACGGCGGCGTTTTTGTTATGGAGTTCGCGGGTGTATTCCCGGATGAAAACCGTTTCCGAAATGGCGTCTGTCGTCATAAATGGTCAATACCTTTCGTGCATCCGAACCCGCAACGCGAGGCGGTTCATTAGGTCAGGCTCAGCGACCGGTACGCATCGGTCCCTTCAAGCCGGGTCGTGGTTCCCAAGAAAAAACGCTCCCAGCGGCAAGCCATTTTCTATGTGCATATCTTGCCAACCGATCAGGTCCTTTCGTCTTCCACAATGTCCCCTCTAAGTGGTGGCTTTGATGCTGCCTCCCGCCTTTGTCCTCTGTTTATGCGCTCCGCCTGCCAAGTTGTCAGACGCCTCAAGCAGTCGATCCGCGTAGGCGTCGGCAGCGATCTTGACCCAAGGAGGGTTGGCACAGAAAAGCCAAAACGACAAAATGCCAACGTCGACACCCACTGCGCCATCCAACAAAGCAGCGGGTACCGTCCACATGCGGGCAGACCAAATCAACAGCCCCGACAGGATGACCAATACGGTCGTGGACAGCGCTATGCCCGCGGCCTTCCATCCCCAGAGATTGCGGCGAAATCCATAGTTCATGAGTTCTTCAAAAACCAGCCGGTATTTCTTGCTGTCACGAGTACGCTCGCGCAACAAATCACCGAAGGCTTCGTAAGCTGAATCGGCGGCAACGGGATCAGCAGTCTCTTCGGCTGGACTCGGGAACCCGACGGTGGGCAGCAGAGCACGCGCGGTGGTGTGATAGCGCGCTTTCGTATGATCGTTGATCGTAGTGTCGCGGTGGCGTAATTTCACGGTGCTCGGCTTTCCACCCCAAAGCGCATACAACTCGGCCTCTTTGCGCTTTCCGCGGTCACGTCCAGTCTGGGCCAACCAGTAGGGCAGACCCAATGCAATCAGTGGGCCGACTAGTGCGCTCACCCAAGTAGAAAACCGGGCCACAAGGACGATTGCCGGCAGCGTGCACGGCATAAGCACGATGAGCATCGGCAGGTATCTTGCCCGACGAGTGTATTCATCGAAGTTAGGTTTAAACATGCACTTTCCTCCTTGGTGCCTTCACGCGGGGCCTCTCAATTGAACCGATGAACCACCGCATGCCGCGTTCGCCGACGATGAGCATTATCGGAGGAAACCCATCTTCGTGTGTCTTCTCGGAAAGCCAGCTAAATACGTTGCAATCGTCATCGCTGGGCACCGTACCATAGCCGTCGGGATGCGAATGCCATTCGCCGATGTACTGAAGCATCCCTCCAGTCCGTTCCCAAACCTCCTTGACGCGGTCGCGCAGGCCAGCACTACCGCGGATGAACAGCGCGACTCGTTCCTCGCTGTCGGTCGGCGCCGTAATTGTGTCGACCACGTAGACAACGCGGCGGGTCAGGTCCCACGCGCCCAGTAACACCCCACCTGTCTCATTCGGCAGCTTCGTGCTTCTGATTTGTTGGAGCTTTGCCGCGAACGATTCATCAGTAATCAGGGTCCATTCGCCAGTTTTCAGCACAACCGCCGGAGCCGGCAGTATGTGAACCGCTCGAGCGGAAAGGTCACTTGCGCTTGACCAGATTCCAATGCTTGCTTCGTCCTTCGCCAGAAGCGTGCGGACCGCACGAGCCCCGACTGCCGCATGAAATGCAACTTGATCTTCAGGCATTACGCTGGAGATATCACGGCAGGATCGCGCATACCGTACGCGCCCGTCCTGCCGAGCGAAATGCCCCGCGAGTTCGGGACGGGTGAGGACTTCACGGTAGTACTGCATTTCGAGGCAATCAAGCGGGATCTTACGACCCGCATCCTCCGCTAGGACGACCAGAGCAGTGCCAGTCGGATTAAGAAAAACTGAGAGCCTTCGAGCGGGGGATTGTATATCCCAGCAAACGTGCCGTGCGACGGCCAGTGATGCGGAGAAGTCTGCAATGGCGTCCGCCTGCTGGAAGCTGTTCGCGAGCGCGGTCGCCTGATCGCCGGGAGCAAGGACGTCAGCGAAGACCGCGCCTTCGATAGAGGGCTCGGCAAGCAACCTGTCGGCTATGGCTTTCATGGCCATCGCTTTTGGCCAGCCGACGGCAGTATGGTCGAGTTCATGCCGAGCAGCGTTGTGCGGAAGCATGACATCCCCGTCCACTACGGTCCAACGCCCGTATCCGGCCCTGATCAGTGTCGCAGTAAGTTGAGAGCCAAGAGCACCCATACCTACGGCGGTAATGCGGCGATTATCCCGCTCGATTCCGTTTGCCGCAGCCGCACCCGCTCGCGACAAGGCATACATGGGATTGAGAGCCATCATGCTGATAGAGGCCGCACGCTCCTCATCGGGCCTGCCCCCGATCAGGAAACCTGGCACATTGCCCTGCAATTGCCAGAGTCCGAGTGCCTCGCCGATAACACCTACAGTCTCATTGGTGACGAACGCCCATGTATCACATGCTTCGACGACTGTGGCCGAAGAGCGCAATTTCGGAAAAGCCAAAACGAGCACTAGATGACTATTGAGGACTCCAGGCTCCCGTTGCCAAGCTGCGACTCTTTCCCGCAGCCCTTGGAGGAGATCGAAGCCTGCGTGCATTGCGAATTGATGGAGATCCAGCAGCGTCCGGGGCAGACTCCGGATCACTCCATGCACTATGGGAGGGCACATTAGCGCTGTTGCGACAAAACGAGCTTTCGGATTCGCGACCCCGGAGGCGACACTCGCGGCGAGAAAGACTTGGCCACGCTCTCCATGGTCGTGAAACTCAATCTCCAAGCGTTCTGGCGACCCCAGATCGCCGGAAAAGGTATCCGACGGTAGTACAAGGACTGCGCGAGTGCCGAGAAATATGGGCTCCAGTGGCTGGTCTTGGCCATGCAGGGTGCCGGTTGCTGTGTCTCGTAACCACTCGCGTACGCGTGTCACTACGGAGATCGCCGTCCATCGCAGTTTCTGCTCGACGTAGTTGTCTTCGTATAGGCACAGGCTACGCGGGAACTCGGTATCCCTCAGGTTAAGGTGCGGCACATAGGGGAAGTCAGAGCGCAGAGCTAGAACTTCAGGCCAATTCGAATCAGTTGCGGTAAACGAGACGGAGATCCGCTCAACCGGATGAATGTCGTGTACCGTGGTCTGGCTTAGCTCCACGTCGACATCGAATACAACAGTATTGCTTTCGTCCGTTCCTCCAGCCCACTTGACTTCAACCAGGCGCACCCAGGGGTTGTGCCCTGCCTTAAGATAGTCAGCAAGTTGACGTGCTTTGGGCACTGCCAATAACGGAACCGTCGAAGGTTCCCCTGGGGCTAGCAAGAACTCGTCAGCCACGACGTCCTGCCCGTGGTGCGCGACTCGTTACGGCGGCAACAATCCCACCCAAGTAATCCTTCTTCCGCTTGGCCTTCGCCCCGCCAATTTCGATGACCAGCGGCTCGGGAGCTGAAGCCTTGGGGTGCTCCATGGTCACCGCGTATTCCCCGCCTTGCGCCTGCACCTGTTCCTTGTAGTAGGTCGCGGCCTGCCGATGGGGCGGCTGGTCGCTGTCGTCGGAAGGAATTGGATCACTCGTAGATATCAAGGTCGTGCGCCACAAAAGCTTCTTCTCGTAGAAGTACGCGATCTGATCCGTGGGCTGCGTCTTGTCCTTACCTTTTTCGGGACCAAGGGAAAGATAGCTTGTGTGATGCGGGATCTTCACCACATCGGACTCTAGCCGCTCTTCGCGACCCATTGCTCGCGTGATTCGTATGATTTCTGTCAGCGCTTCATGTTCGGCGTCGGCGCCGAAAAACACGCGGGTCGTGGTTCCGTCTGCCATGAATGTGGCGTGCAGAACGAGGGAGTCTTTGTTCCGATCCAGCAAGGTGCCGTCTTCTAGTCGACTCGCGAACGGCGAGTGCACGAAGAACTCAACACCGTCCAGGGCAGTGGTCCAACCTGGAAGAACCTGCCCGGCATCTGTGATCAGGTGCTTGCGGTCATCAAGCGACAACCCCTCTTTGCTGAGCCAAGCTTTCAGCTGATCTGGCCGCGAGAAGACGCGAATGCCCGTGCCTTGCTTCAGCCGGTAACGCGCTTCCTGCCGGATGATACGACTCTCGTCCTCACAACCTTCCTCAATGATCGCCGCCGCTGGCACCCAGAGCTCGCGGATCTTGATCCGCCCCGATCCCTGATATTTCTGGGCGTGCTCAAGGTAAAAGAAGTCCGAAGACCCGCAGATATGATCACGGTCGAGGTGCGTGTAGCCGACAACATCATAGTAATCGCGCTTGCGGGCCTGGAGTTCATCGCGGAGGGCCGTTCCTAGATCACAACGGAGATCATTGGGGTCTTTCGGATCGCGCACGGCGGCGTAGTCCAGCAAAATCTGCCGGCCGGCATCGAGGTCAATCCGGCAGCAATCCGCATTGCCGAGCGGAAAAAAATTCAATCGGTGTGTGGCCATCTTTTCAAGCATCCCTTCCGGTTGATCGGAACCATGGATTACGCGTGCGCTGCTGAGCCGCAGTTTAGGGAGCATCCGAAGCGCAAACACATTGGTGCAGTATATCACGTTTAGCGAACTTTAGTTCGCTAATACATGACGCACTTAAGTGCTTCCATAAGAAGGGGTAATCGCTTACTATTCAGGGGGAGGGACCTAATGGCAACAACCGGTGACCGCATTAAAGAGGTGAGAGAGTCGATGCGGATGACACAGGATGACCTGGCGGAAAAAACCAAGTTGAGCAAAGGGTTTATCAGTGATGTCGAGAATAGCAAGCGCGGGATCAGTGCGGAAAACCTTCTGCGAATAGCCGACGCCCTCGGCGCTTCAATGGATTACCTGTCTAAGGGAGAGACTCAGACCTCAGAGCATCGGAAGCCAATCGAGATTCCCCTAGAGTTGTCCACTGCCGCGGAACAGCTGAATCTTACGTATTCCCGGACCCTCGAACTACTTGAGACCTACAACTCGGTTATTGCGCGTAGAAGCGCAAGGCAACTCAACCCGTTCACGGTGGATCAGTGGAAAAAACTCCATGCTGCAATTCAGAAGGTATTTAACCAGGAAAAATAGATGACTTCACTGAATCGGTCCTACAAGATCCAGACGCTCGCCAACGACTTGAAGATCAAGTCGATCGACAAGCCCGTTGAATCAATCCTGGCCTTCTGTGAACAACGTGTCCGACGGTTCCTGAAAGAGTTCTCTGGCTGTAGCCGGCCTTCCGACCTGCTCGACATTCTTGCTGCAAAACTGCAGACCCGATTCGAGGTCTTCCGCTCTGATTACGAACTTCTTGCCATAAAGGAAAAATACGTCCAGGCTGGCGAGAAACGATTTGCCACCCTGGAACAAGAGTTTCCCGCAGACGTGTTCGGCATCACTTTCCGCCGCCTTTCGCGGAAGCCTTGGGAACCGGAGTATGTATCCGTTATCGATTGCAGGAGTGACAAACGTTATCGTTCGAACTACACAAAGTGGCATGAACTTGGACATCTCTTGATTCTCACAGACCAGTTACGGATATCGTTCAGCCGCACATTCTGCACCCAAGATCTCAAGGATCCTGAAGAATCACTGGTAGATGTGATCGCAGGTCACTTCGCATTCTGGCCGCCGCTGTTTGCTGCGCTGACGACTGGACCGATAAGCTTTGACCGCATCGAACAAATTCGGCTTGCACATTGCCCCGAAGCAAGCAAACAGTCAGCGGTTCTGGGAATTGTAAAAGCGTGGCAGGCCCCCTGCGTTTTGCTGGAAGCGCGCCTTGCGCTAAAGAAAGACGAGAAACTGATGGAGGCACAAACGGCTTTCGGCTTTAGACATCGACCACAAGCCGCTTTGCGCGTCTCTAACGTCACGGTTAATGATGCAGGAGCGGATGCCGGACTACGAGTACACCGAAACTGGAGAGTGCCGGAACAATCTATAATCTCCCGAGTTTTTCATCAAAATGGAGACGGCGCGGCTGTTGAGGATCTTTCGTGGTGGGAAACCAGTTCTGGGACGCGGCTGCCAGAAATGCAGGTCGACGTTCAAGCTAGGCGAACGCCTGACACCGTCCAAGCACTTATAACACCCGGAAAACCCTGAAACGATATACTCGAAAAGGAGAACATGCGCCAGAGTTCCAATGTCGACCAAGCATCGACTTCGCCGGAAGCAAATCTCTTGCGCACACTCCCAGTCGTGCTCCGAGAGTGCTGGAGTCGTGAAACTTCTTATGACCCAGAAAAATGGACGCCTGAGAATCCGACCCATGGGCAATGTGCCATCACGGCTTTGGTAATTCAAGATTTGCTGGGTGGAGACCTTCTTCGGGCCAAAGTTAACGGTGCGGAGCACTATTGGAACTGTCTCCCCGATTTAGGCGAACTTGACCTCACGCGTGATCAGTTTGGCACTGCCGATACCATAACAACGCCCGAAAAAGTATCCCGCGAATACGTCCTCTCATTCTCAAACACCGTTCGGCGATATGAACAACTGTCGCAGTTGTTCACCAATGCGCTCAAAGAGATCGCCAGAGGGAAATTGATCAACGCCCGTCGTTCGATTAGAGGGGTTTCTTCAGCCCGAAAACCAAAAAGCCGGAAACTAAGATAGCCAACACAAACATCGCCACCGAGGCGGGCAGCGTCACACCGCCTTTGGAAGCGAGGGGTACGAATTGCTGTGCCCAGAGTAGACCGGCCAGAACGAGCATTTTTATCACGGCTTTCCACATTAGAGGTACACAGCGCACGGGCAAATAAATCTCTGGCTGGGACTCGATCTGCTTTCCGGTTTCGCGATCGTCGATGCCAATAACAATCGAACTAAACTGCTCCCGAGTAACTGAACCGCTCCTAAACCGAAAGTACTTCAGATCGTAAGGAGAATCGACCGGAAGGGCGGATGCCGTGATACCAGTTAACTGCGGCTCTCCGAATTTCACTCGCATCATGCCGATGCTCTTTGGCACGGCTACGTTGTCACGTCTTGGATGCAGGTGGAATACACACAGCGAATAATCTTTATCTGACTTGAAGCGGTATTCACCTTTAACGATTTGTTGTCGCGCATTTCCACTCCGGGACCGTGCGTACAATCCTTCAACAACAAAAAATAAAGGTTCTTCGGCAAAGTCGGCATGTGTACACAGCTGTCGAATGAGCGTCTCCCAGGCTTCGACACCCGCGGCGCCTTCTAGTCGAGATGTGACAGGAATTGAAGAACACCAGTACCCTTTAATTTCGAGGCCTTTCTCCGTTGCTGTCCATCGTGGCAAATTTCCCCCGAACGCTTCGTTGGCAGTGGGTTGCTCGACTTGGGCGAATGCGCCGAGTTGAAATGTTAAAAAGAACTTGGATCCGATCCGACTGGACGTCGTTAGCAACGCGTACCGACATGGCGTCGCCGGACATGCTGCACCTTCCTTCTTATATGTCTCAGTACAGTCGACGTGCGCCAGTAATACAACTGCACCAGCAAGACGGTTGTTGGCCAAGTCTTCGTGGAGATTCTCCTCCACAATCGACTTGCTGTAGCGGAACTGAATAGACATCCCACTTGGCAATGCCAAGCATCGCAAAATATCCAGCCGGTATTGCGGGGTAAGCCCAGAACTCAGGCACACAATGGCCTTCTTTTCCACGTTCCCTCCCGAATAATTCAGCGCAGCGGTCGTCTGTGCATGAGTCCAGAACGGGCCTAGGAGACGGCCGCCGTCATTGCCTTGAGCATTTCCGGCACATCGTCTCCCGTTACTTTCACTTGAGCCCCATGGTGAATCGGATACACAAGGCAATTGCTTGCAACCTGCGTAAGCACTGAATCTTGCTCAATCCTTCGCGACAGCCAGCGGTGTCTCCAATAAGCGCCTATCATCGATGTCTTTGTGCGTGGATCGCTCTGCGGAACAATATACCGCGGCCTCGTTTCAAGCCCTAGGAGCAATCGTCTAAAGTTTTGAGCCAGGGGAATGCCGTATACGATACGTCGATTACCGTGCTTTAGAAGCATGTCGCTGGGCAGACCAACGAGAGTCAAAGCCTCCCGCATTTTTCGCATTAAGGGATTCACACCCTCGCCAAAAATGCTGTTAACCTTCCTCCCTTGCTTGGAGCGACCTAAAAGAGCATCTGCTAACCGGACAGATTCCTTACTGAAATGGAAGGATCCAAACCCCTGGCTCGTTCCAAGCTCTTCATACCTCAGGCACACTGAGGTCTGTCCACCAACGACATCTGCGGGCAGCTTGACGCGGTTGTATTGGCTGGATCCGTTTCCGTACAGACTCGTCGTGCACAGCAGCACCAGTCGCGGGCTTCTCTTTACTTTCTTCCCCTTCATACCGGACGCAATAACACTTACGTGATCCCCATATTTCTTCGCGTAAGCTCCAACAACCTCGGGGCTCCCCAAGAGCAGGCAGGCAAGTTTGCCGCCTAAAATCGCGTTGTATGGCGCCACAGCCCCACATACCATGATATCCATCATGCTGATGCCGACCCGCTCCGCCTTTCCGAACCGCACAACCCGCTTCAACGCATCCCGAACATTCGCCTGTTGAAGAATCCGATGTAATTGTTTTCTGGAAAGAGACTCAAGATTTGCGTCGTCCAGAACTCCCTGGACTTCCAGGAGGGCTGCAAGGCGGTTGCACCGTTTGCTCCGATACAAGTTTGTTTCGGCCAGGGCAATCCAATCTTTGCTGGTGCGGGCTTTGCCGCTCTTGTGAGCGGCGCTTTCCGGACTCTTGCGATGGAGTTTTATCGTCCTTGCAGCTTCCGCACGGAGTTTCGCGATTACTTTCGGAGATGTTGTTTTGAGGTCTTTGGAAGTTAGCAGACCATCCTTAATGAGATCGGCGGTGTAAATTCCTTTTAGAAAGTCCCGCAGTTGCCCAAGTAAGCAACGAATCGTTTTCCTGTCAGGGTTGGCCGCAAATGCAGCGACGGCAATGTCGGAATCCCATCCGATCCACTTGTCACGAATTGACTGTTGAATGACTGAACTTGCTAGAGCTGCAATTCCAACGACCGGGTGACAAGGAACCGCTCTGTCACGAACCAGAACCATGAGGTTGCGACCTGGCACACTGCGATAGATGTTTACCCATGTATGGCGAAAATATCTCCAGATGTCTTTCAATCGTAGTACCGTTACGGAACAAACTGCGTCTGGAGTCACAAACTGCAGATATGGATCGATGATTCCCACCAGATGGCGTGCGCGCTCATCTGGATCTTTATAGCTCGCGCCCCGACGCAGGCCGAGAGCGAGTTCCTCGCCGTCCCGAATTACGGAATAAATGGAATGCCAGCCCTTTGAAGTGAGCCGTCTTCGCTCCATTCCTTTAATGAACTCCTGTACGGCAGGTTCACTGAGTTGTGCATCACGTTCAATCAGGTGCTTCTGGCGAATCCGGTCCTTCTGAAGAACAAGGGATTCATCGTGCTTTTCGGGGGGAAGCAGAACGATTTTCGAGTGCCGGTTCTCGACGGACCATCCGTGCAATGCAAGGTCGATCAGCAGATTGCATACCAACATTAGTCTGAGTTCGTCGATCGTCGGCCGCTCAAGGTATCCGCAGGCTTCCGCCCGGAGTTGCCTGACCTTTTCGGCAAGGTTCTCAGTGGAATGAAATGCACGTCTAAGCCGTCGGCAAAAGAGAACTAGTTTGGCCTGAAGACGGCCGACATCGGGAGCAATCGGAATGGCTTGATTCACACATTTCAACATGAGGCTCTAGGATAAGAAGGCTGCCACAGCATCACTCCAGATTTGGCGAAACCGCCTCATTATCTCATGGACTCTGGGCCCATTTACGAGGCATTCCGCTCTAGCACACGAAATGAGCAGCAGCAGCACGTACTGGAGTGCTTCCTGTCGGCCCCCGGCAGTGTTGGCCGAAGCCAGTTGCCGATATGCGCTGGAATAGAAGGGATGGCATTCGTTGATATTCAGCGATAGCAGCCCGTCGCGCACGTGTGCTGAAAAGAAAAAGTTGTGCTCTTCCGGGTTGTGAGTGACTGCAAACCTTAACCCCTGGACTCCATCGTTGCGTTTTCGCAGCAGCTTCAGTCCAGGTAGTTTGTCCTTCAGGGTCGAACTCTCACGCACCGACCGCGGAGGTTCAATCAGGTGGTCCCGTGCCTGAAGCCGGTTTAAAGTTTTACTGCCTGTGCCTTCTCCCTTAATACTCGCGTATTTCCTGCGGACGCGCGCATTAAGTTCACGGGCGATCCTCTCAATTTCTGGTGTGAGAATTGAGGAGAGCAGCCGAGTGGGGTTGATCTTTTGCTTGCTGTGTGTCACCCCAAAGAGTTCATCCAACTCAGGAGAAAAGGCGACTTCGCATCGCCACCAGTCATCGTAGTTCTCTTTGCGCTTTGTGCCCATGAAATACCAGCCATAATCGATTTCTCTGCCGGCCCGAACTATCGACACACCGGCATTTTTCGCAATGCCGAGGTCGTTCTTCTTCTCATTGGAGAAATGATGCCACCTTTCGATGGGTAGTTCCGAGAATCGGACCGAAACAACGGAAAACGACGCTGGCGATGTAACGAATGCCGGCACTCTGAGCTTGTATTCGAGTGGGGGACCATAAAGTTTCGCGCCTGCAACGTTCGCACCTTGAGCGAGGAAAAGTGGATCGAAAGGACGCACCGGGATTCCATTGATTTTGATCACTCGGCCGTCGTGGAGGACCCTTCGAAAGATACGCCCGAATTCGGCTAGGAGTTTAAGTTCAAGAGCCTGGGGAGTGGCGCAATCAAGCCGATCGCACTTGCTAAGAACCACCATCGTGCCACTCTGAGTGCGCGGGCGAGCGAGGTTTTGCGCGAGGCGTGGACTCGGCACTGCGCACATTGAACTGGATGCTATTTCGTCAACATCCAGGTAACTGCTCCAGACCCGCGATGAATTGGCCCAAGTGAATACTTCCAAGCGCCGCGCTTGACTTAGCCCGCCGTTTGGAAGGCCCATGCCGTACCGCCCCGTGGCCATCCGTGACCCGAACCGAGTGCTTCCTCCGAACTGCAGTGCAAGCCGCAGCACCGCAGGGCGCATTCCCGTACCGTCGTCAGTTACTCGGATGATCTTGTCGCCCGCTCCGTTGGGGGTTTCCTGAATTTGTACATCGACATGTTTCGCCTGTGCCTCCAGAGCGTTGTCTATGAATTCCGCTATGGCGGATCCGGTGCTCTTGTATCCGGTATCACGAGTAGCCTCGATGAATGACTGCACGGCGACTATCGGAAAGGTCTTCATTGAGCCTCCAGCGGCAAAGCATCAGGCAGCTTTGTTATGAGATGTGACCAAAACGGACGAAAGACACCAAATTCCACACGTAACCCTTGACATCAGAAGGGTTTGGCACCAGAATCCTTATTCCCCTTGGCGAATTTTGGTTGAACGTATTCGAACTAGATGTCTAGCTACGACTCTGCCTCGGGGGCGTACACTCCCCCACCGACAATTCGGTCATTAAGCGTATTCCTCACACCACATGAATACTGCGGGGCACGATGACCCTTAAGGATTGGCAGGAAAAGCTGGGATCACATTTTTCCCAGCTGCGCGAGCGTCGCCTAAATCACCTGAGCGCACGCGGGATCCTTTATGCTCTTGAACACGGCCTGAACGAACCCAATGTTGCCGAACTCCGCCAGCAAATTCATGAATGGTTGAAGTACTCTGGCCCAGCGAGTCAACACTTTTTGGCGTGGGCCGTCTATTCGGCTGAGATCGGGTATCAATACTCTGGCGAAGAATATTGGACAACTTTCTGCCGGCTCACGCCTGGCTGGCAGGACTCTCAAAACAGCCGAGATCAAATCCGGAGTGCATTCGAGGAATTTCATCGAAAGTTCAACGCCACGCATCCTCAGGGACCTTGGGCGGAACACTTTACCATTATTTGCTGGCCGATTACACATGCGATCCTGCCCAAGGACCTGCAGCGCGAACTCGCCTATGTGCTTTATGAACTACGAGGATCGTTCACCCCACAGCTCCTACATAATCCAGAGCTTCTCGGCCAACGGATTGAGGATGCCGCGTGGAACTCCGGAGCACGATTTCGTCAATTCGCAGAAAACCACACGCTTGTCGGCCAAATTGCAACTGCACTCCTGCTGAGTGAAGAGGATAAGGACAAGGCCCTCATTCTTCCATCAACACTCGATCGGATCGCGGCAGATCTAGATAAAAATCAACGTTCCAGAGACTGGCTCGGGGATGCCCGACGAAGGGCAGATCAGATCCGACTCCGAGGCCTTTCACGTTCTACAGATGACCCGACGGAACTCGTTTCAGCAACTGGCAGTATTCTGACCCCACCCCAGAAGGAAATACTGGAACTTGGCTTAGAGCCGAAAGTGTTCCTGAGAAGAACAGGCCCAGACACTTGGGCTGTACACATCGAATTGCCCGATCTAACTCCCCTGATTCAAAGATTTCCGGGCGTCAGAGCAGTAGTTGCCAACCAGAGATGCATCATCGCGGGAACCAAAGGTACTCCTCTTCCGCGGGGAGCCCTGCTCTATGGAAGGCAGGTAGTAGTGCTCTCTCGATGGCCATCTTCAGATGAGTTGTTTGTCAATTTTGAAGCTTTTGATCCGGAATTGAAGTATTTGCTCACCATGGAGTGCCTTCTTCGACCGGGTCCTCGATGGCTGTTCAAGGTGACATCTGACGGTGCAACAGCAGCACACGTCAAAACGCGCATAGTTCAACCCGGTGCTTCTTACATATTAATTACGCGTAATGCATCGGACCTGGCTGCGCCCATGCTTTACAGTTCACCAGCCGTTGTGAATTGCGAAGGAATTTCAGCCGCAAGGCTTGATGTTCCCGAGGTTCTCTCAAGAATTTACGCCGATGAGCTACGTGATTTGTCCCTTGCCACTGCCAGTGAAGTACAGGTTGCTCCGGTCGGTTTACCCGCTGCAAGATGGGACGACTCAGGAACAGCAGAATGGCTATCAACAGATCAGCCGATCGTAAGAATCTCCGCCGATTTTGAAGTGCAAGGCGTGCTTTTGAACTTGGTTGGGCCGTCGTCCGCCAAACTCGAGTTGAATGGCGCAGCTACGTGGCCCCTTTTCATCGATTTGGGAGAGCTAAACTCAGGCGTTTACAACCTCCACGTCGTGGTTTCGCGACCTGGGAATCCAAACCCACTCTTTGGCGGTCTTGAGTTCACGGTTCGAGAACCTAAAGCATGGAGCGGCGCCATACCGGTTGCGACTCCGTTTGCGGTGCAGGTCTCGCCTGCAACGCCAAACCTGGAGGAACTCTGGGAAGAGCAGGCCACCGTGGAACTTTTCGGTCCTGCGGAACGAAGAGTTGAAGCGCACATCAAGTTTTATTCCAGTTCATCGGCAGCTCCCATTTTTGAGCGGAAGTTTGGATCCTTAGTGCTACCTTGCCCGCAAACCTGTTGGTCAGACCATTGGAAAGCAATCACGGGCGACAAACAAATCCAGAATGCCTACGATGCGAGCACTGAATGCGAACTCATCTTTCAATGCGAGGAACTAGGCAGATTTGTTCTGCGGTCATCTCGAGAGTCCACGCCTGTACGATGGATCGTAAGACAGGAGAACAGCGGGTATTTTGTACGACTTGAGCTATTGGACGATCAAACACAGGCATCTTTAGCGCACTACTCATTTCGATCACCCGCCGAATTTGCCCCAATGTCGCTGGACCCGGTGCTCGGATTCCGGGTTTCAGAAGATGGAGGTCTCTTTGCTGCGAGCACGGAAAAGTACCGAGCCTCAATAATCGTGCCCCCGGTTATTCACTCATTAAAGTGGCTGGCGGCAGAGATTGTTATTCCTCATGCCGCTCGATCCGAAGCAGCACTTGGTGAACTTATTAATGCTCTTGAACTTTGGACTGGTGCGCGAGCCGTTGGCAGTCCCTTCGCTGCGCAGCGGAAAGCAGCTGCAATATCAGCCCTTATGGACGAAGTCGTGAGGATTCTCTGTGGGGATGAGTGGTCAAAGTTTGAGCGCGAATATTCGCGTGCCTCGATAGCGATTACGGATTTAAAAAACTTCATTTCGCCCCCAAAGCACACACCCCTAGCGCGCGAAATCGTTTTGAAACAACAGCAGTTGAAGACATCGTCACCCAATGAAGTCGTTGAAATCCTTTACCGGCTCACGCGTTCGTTCTTAGATCTGCCCGTCTTCTCAACCGCTCGGGACCACGGAGTGAGTCGGCAACAATGGGTAACAGAGTTTGCATATCGGATGTTAAGCGCCCCAGACTCCATACGAGGTTGGGCCATTCAGGATCTCGTGCCTGCAACTGGTTATCTCCTAAAGAATCCAGTGCTATGTCGGGTTGCGAGGTTCGCGGTGCTACTCGCCAAGGCTATGGATGTAAATGGCGCGAAACCTAAGGCGGTGGGCCTGTGAGATTGATTTCCATCAAAGACGTCGAAGCCTTGACTATCTCCGGTCTCGGGTTCGACATCGACTCCGCAGATCTCGTCACACCGGAGGTACTTGCGGCTCTCATTAGAAAGACGGCTTCTTTTGAATGTCCATGCCGGCCAGGGGTGCTCGCGAAATCGGTTTGGCGTCTCCTTGAACCAATTTGCCCGAATGACGCTCTCCATGACATTGTGCGTGAAACGGTCGATTTGGTCACCTCCTACGGCGATCTTATTGAGGCGCGCGACTCGGATGATCCGGCCTCAAACTCCCTTCTTTATTTAGCTGCGCCTAGCTTTCTTCACCTGTCGGATCGGCTCTTCCTTCTTTTCGGAGTAATTCCAGACGGCGAAGATGCGACTCCTCCGGAACTGCGCCAAAAGATCGAATCGGTAATGTATAGTCGCCGGCTGGCTGCCCAAGAGCCTCAAGAGCCTAAAGAGTGCATCGATGCATTACTTCAGGCAGGGTTCGTACCGCTGAAGGTCGACTCTTGGTTGAAATGCCCCCCGTCTCAGACAGCCTCCGAGTTCATCGCGCAGTATGACGACGCCCTGTCCAACTCAGGTCCTCCAGGTGTGCCTGAAGACGTCGTGTTGATAGATCCGACTCGACCGGTGAACTACTACAAGGGAAGATGGACAAAGTTGAAGAAGCAGACTGGGCGATTCATTGGCCGACGGTCCCAGGCGTATGGCGCACAGTTGTGGTGCTACATCGAAGTCAGTGATGGGGTTGTCACGCGACTCCTGGATCTCCCCTTATACGAATATCACTGGAGAGCTTTCGATGAAGCCTGGCATCTTTTGCAAGCTATCGACGCCGCTTCGGGCCAACCACAAGGCTTTCGCGTGCGGAAGGCGAGTCAAAAGGGCATGGCGGCGATGGATTTGTTTTCCCCAGTCCCAACGTGGGCGACGCGCCGGTGGGATGCTGTTGGTCTCCGAACAATGCCCGATTCTTCACTAATGTCATACATATTTCCTGAAACCCGGATCGACGCTGAGTGCAGTTTTGCTGCCGAGAGGATGTGGCTTACACGCTTATGACTAATGATGTCCAGAAACAATTCGCCACGATAGATCAAACGGTGATGCAACTGCATGCCGCGCTTCAGGAATACATCGAAGCTGCCTACCACATCTCTGATCCTCAAATGGTAAAGGAAAGAGCCGCACTTCTCCTGGAGCCAGGCGTGATCCATCAGCGCCCGTACCTCGAAAGCACTCCAAGATATGTATCGGGTCCGAAATATTCCGACATCTCCGGTCTTGATTCAACTATCTCATCCTTATTCACTTCGCTTTCGAAATCTGATGGAACAAAACCAATTCTCTACAACCCTCCATATCTTCATCAGGCACAGGCCATCGAGGGAATACTCGTACAGAACAAGAGCCTGATGATCATGACTGGCACCGGATCAGGGAAAACGGAAAGTTTTCTCTTGCCTATCCTGGGAAAGCTTGCTCTTGAAGCCGCGCACCAGCCGAGTTCGTTTGCAAATCACTCCGCTGTGAGAGCAATGATCCTGTATCCAATGAACGCTCTCGTAAATGATCAACTCGGACGTCTCAGGCTCTTATATGGGAACAGCCGACTCAGCAAACAATTTGAGACCTGGGCAGGACGTCCAATTCGATTTGCTCGTTACACGAGCCGGACGCTCTATCCGGGAGTTCGGGATCCCAAAAAAGACGCCGACCGTCTTTCTCCCATCGGCAAATACTACGTCAAGCATCTTCAGGACTCACTTGACCCATCATCATTCAATCACGCTTCTTCAAAGGTGCTCGTAGAAGAACTGAAGAGTCGGGGCAAATGGCCGGCTAAGCCCGACTTGTTGGCTTGGTATGGAAAGCCAAGCAGCAGATGGCAAGATAGCAAAACGAAAGCATTCAAGCGTTGCGTGACTCTTCCCCACGATCAGGAGTTGTTCACCCGACACGAGGTACAGGCCGCTCCCCCGGACGTTCTCGTCACAAATTACTCCATGCTGGAGTACATGCTTATGCGACCGCTCGAGCGACCGATCTTTGACCAGACTCGCGAATGGCTGAGCGCAAACCCAAAGGAATCATTCTTACTTGTTATCGACGAAGCCCACTTGTATCGCGGCGCCCAGGGGTCCGAAGTCGCGTTGCTTATCAGGAGACTGCGGCAACGCCTTGGAATAGAACCCGACCGGCTTCAGATCATTTGCACTACGGCAAGCTTCCACGATCACAAATATGCACCTTTTTTCGGCGCTCAACTCACCGGCAAACAGGCCGATGACTTTCGCGCGATTAAAGGCGACCTCGATTTAAGAAAACCCGCCCACGCGGCCACTCAGGCAGATGCGAACCTTCTGGCTGGCTTGGATTTGACAAAACTCGATTCAGAACTGGCCTCCAATCGCGATGAGGTACTGTCCTCATTCTGTCATGCTCTCGGAAAAGCCTTCGATTCCTCTCAATGGCAGCTGTCGCTTTTCGAAGCCTTGTCCGGTTATCCACCGTTGAACCTGCTCGTGAATCAGACGATGAAACAAGCATTGCCTGTCAAAAGCTTGGGCGAGCAGATATTCCAAGATTCCCCTCAAGTCGCCGCACGAGCTTTGACCGCGCTAACCCGACTTGGCAGCTTGGCCCGGCGCTCTTTGCATGAGCCTGGCTTGCTGCCTTGCCGCGTGCATTCTTTTTACCGCGGCCTGCCAGGCCTCTGGGTATGCATGGATCCGAATTGTACGGCTTCAGAGCAGGTTGCAACCCGGCCTGTCGGTCGAATGTTCGCGCAACCAAGAGATTTGTGCGATTGCGGGTCGCGCGTTCTCGAACTGTATACATGCCGGAGTTGCGGAACCGCGTATGCGCGCGCCTATACGGACGACGTTCAGGTCCCGACTTTCCTGTGGGGTGAGGCGGGGACAATTGTCAGATCTGCGAGCGGAGAGAAGAAGGAGCTTGAGCCTATTGACCTACTCGTGGAGGAGCCGGTTTTCGGGCTTGTCGAGCCCGCTGACTACGATCTGGTCACGGGAAGACTCAATCCCAAGAATCCAAGCCCTCGCGTGAGAACCGTATTTCTCCGAAAAGACCGATCGATACCGTACAAAGACGACGCTGACCAGAGCGCAAAAGCCGATTCAAAGCCTGGCGAGTTCAAACCTTGCGCCGTCTGCGATCAGACCGCCTCGTTTGGAAGGAGTTCGGTTCAGGATCATCAAACAAAGGGTGACCAGCCGTTCCAGGCTCTCATTACGAAGCAATTGCAAATTCAGCCGCCCAGCAATGTACCTCCCACTCGTTTAGCCCCGCTTCGCGGTCGCAAGGTGTTGATTTTTTCCGACTCACGCCAAACCGCCGCACGGCTGGCACCGAATCTCCAGAAGTACTCGACACAAGATGCGCTGCGGCCACTTATTTGCGCTGGTTACCAAGTCCTGCAGCAACAAACATCGATTCGAAAGCTATTGTCGCTGCAAGATCTTTATCTTGCAGTGCTCATCAGTTCCAAGCAGTTAGGAGTGCGCCTGAGACCGGAACTCCGCGCAGGTGAGGACTTCATCGAAGACGTGACTGTTGAGCAGGCGCTCAAACAAGGGGCTCTGGCGGATTCGGAAAGAATGTTGGAATTGTTTACGGAGGTCGGCCGATCCACTCCGCCCGAGTCATTACTTTCAGCCATAATTGATACTCTTTTTCACCGCTACTACGGAATGGAAGCTCTCGCTCTTGCTTCAATAATCGAACGCGAAAAGTTTTCGGACAAGATAGCGAACCTTCCGGCACTTCCTGAAGTCGCAGAATCCGCCGAACAGAAAATAGCCATTGCGCGCATTTGGCTGCGACAGTGGCAAAAAAATGGTTTCTTGCTGAATGGCATGCCGCAAGCATGGCGGCAGACACGAATCAAACCCCACACCGGTACCTTCGCGGGGATGCGATCGGTGTTACCGACGAAACCGGCCCGGACCGAGTTCGATAAGAATTGGCTGCCTAAGCTACGCGAATGGTTCTGCAATCCGATCCCCGGGGGCAGGTTCTGGTTGAATGGCGGTAACCTAACCCTTGCCATAGGAGGGGAATGGGCATACTGCGAAACCTGCCAAACTGCTCAACGGCCCTTCCCGCAACGCACCTTTTGCATAAACTGCAGTCGCGATACCGTGCACATCATCGATCCAAATATTGACCCAGTGTTTTCAGCACGCAAAGGGTACTATCGGTCGACGACGGTGGCCGCAATGTCTGACCCACCCACGCCACCGATGTCTCTGATTGCGGCCGAGCACACGGCCCAACTGAACGCTGCACAAGCCAAAGATGTGTTCTCTAAAGCTGAGGAATTCGAACTGTTATTTCAAGATGTTGATCTGGGCCCGGACGAGAAGGGCCACGAGCGCCCGTCGATCGACGTTCTGTCCTGTACCACGACAATGGAAGTCGGGATCGACATCGGAACACTTTCAGGCGTGTCGCTCCGAAACATGCCCCCCGCCAGAGCCAATTACCAACAACGTGCCGGCCGAGCTGGCCGCCGTGGGAATGCAGTGGCTACGGTCACTGCATTCGGAAGCGCCGACAGCCATGACGAGCACTATTTTACGAGTCCAGACCAAATGATTCGGGGCGCCGTCAATGACCCGAAACTGAACCTTGATAACTATGAAATCACCCGTCGGCACGTAACCGCGTTCTTGCTCCAACAGTATCACCAGGTTCGATTACCTCACATTGCTCCTGCGGATCAGCCTCACCTCTTCGCCGTCCTCGGCAGTGTTGCAGATTTCAAGAACTCAGAATCTCTGTTGAACAGAGAGGATCTCAATCAGTGGCTAACGGAAAATGAAGACGCATTGCGAGATGAGGTCTCCGCATGGATACCGACACAGATTTCAGTGGAAGATCGTAACCGCCTTTTGGATTCGCTTGTTTCCGAGACCATGAAACAGCTTGATGCGGCAATTGACTGGGGCACGACCGAAGAGCCGCAACCGAATGCAACAGACGAAGCCACGGAAATACCCGCGGAGCCGGATGAGGAAGTCCCACAGGCGGATCCCATTCAGGCGAATCTTCTGGACAGGCTTTTGTATAAAGGTGTTCTCCCCCGTTACGCCTTTCCCACCGACGTAGCAACCTTCTATGTCTTTGACAAGGAGAAATCTTCTAGTTTTCGGCCAGAATTCTTGTTCTCTCCTTCCCAGGGTTTGCCAGTTGCCCTGTCGCAATACGCTCCGGGAAAAGAGATATGGATCGCGGGAAAGCAATACACTTCCGGCGCGATTTATTCGCCCGTGAAGAAAGATCGATATGAGGCATGGGAGAACAGACGCCTCTACTATGAGTGTTCCGTGTGCAAATACGCTAAGAGCGTTGAAAGGAAGGACGGTGAGCGAGGTGAACGCCTGGATTGCCCGGCGTGTGGCGAAGCCCAGACCTTTGGCGATGCGAGATACTGGCTTCGGCCACCGGGGTTTGCCCACCCGGTCTTTTTGGATGAGGAAACGTCACCCGACGATATGCCCGCCCGGAGCTATGCGACCAGAGCGAAGTTGGTCGCCCCGACCCCGCCTGAAGACGCACCCTGGATCGTCGTCAACGACAAGCTGAGAGTGCACCATTTGAAGCAGCACCTCTTAGTTACCAATCGCGGTCCCGCCAACGATGGCTACGACTATTGCACGAGATGTGGGCGCATTGAACCTTCCGTACTACCGACATCGCAACTCGGAGCAGCGCACAAGAAGCCGTATCCAGACGAACGTCATCCTAACTGCGAAGGTGCGACCACCCGCGGAATAGTTCTTGGAACAGACTTCATCACTGACATCCTCCTTATCTCGCTCACGGTCGAAGAGCCAATCTTGCTGTCCCCATCCTTTCTTGCTACGGACATAGCCCTTCGTACGGCCAGTGAGGCCATTTCAAAGGCTGCTTGCCTGCTTCTGGAGTTGGAGCCGAGTGAGTTGCAAGCGGAATATCGTCCCGCTCTCACGGCGCTGGGAAAGGCCGGCAAACAGATTGAGATCTACGTTTATGACACCCTTCCGGGCGGTGCTGGGTTCGCCCGCCAAATTGGCGCAAGAGCGTTGGAAGTCCTGCAGAAGGCGCTTAGCATTCTTGAAGGCTGCCCCGACAAGTGCGATCGTTCCTGCTACCGCTGTTTACGAAGCTACAAGAACAAGTTCGAACACGACTTGCTGGATCGGAAGGTCGGCGCGGTCTTACTAAACTATCTCTTGAACGATGCGGCGCCCCGTTGGGAGACCAGCCGAATAGAGGCTTCACGCGATCTCCTATTCAACGATCTAAAGCGACAATCGATCGAGGGCCTCACCATCCTCAGGCGAGCACCCATAGAAATACCCGGAATAGGGACAATCGAGGCGCCCTTGCTCATCGAAAACACCGGCGGCTTGCGATTGATCGTTGATGTCAGTGGACCTCTTACACCAAAGGAACCAGCCGATGCAGTTTTACGAGAGATAGTCGACTATTCACCAGTCGCGATTAGACCTGTTGAGGAACTGGTGGTCCGCCGAAATCTTCCGCGCGCCACAAGCGATCTGCTCGAGTTGGCCGGCATAACAAACTAGGGAAGGAGGACCAGGTGGAGATTTCGGCGGTTTTTACGACTCTGACCCCGACTGAATGGCAGGCACCGCCAGAGTGGATGAATTTTCATTATCTCCTTCGTGCGGAACAGTGCCCTCGTTCTGCGGCGCTTCGGCATGCAACATACTCACAACTGTGGAGCCGAAGGGGTTATCCAGACAAGCCTAGTCTTGCTGCGCTTGCCGGCATGGTAATGCACAGGGCGATTGCGCGAATAATCCGTGCGCTCGCTGACAGCGGCGTCGATTCGTTCCAGGACCCCCGATCCGTCGCAATCTTGAAGAGCCTAGGTGGCTACTCGAAGGTGATAGCGGAGTCGGTCGCAGATGTCACCAAGTCTCTTGCGGGCAATCCACGATTTGAACTCGTGCGGGCTTCATCGTTGGCCCGGCTTAACAATCGCGTTCCAGCTATCCGCGAGCAGGTACAGCTACAACTGTCAAGATTGAAGTGGAAGTTGCAGCCTTCTTCCGTCGATCTAGCAGATGATTTGGAGTCCGATGCCGTTGCAAACGGACGTCTTCCATTGGAGCAAGGAACACACTTTGAAATTGAATTGCGGCATCCTGGGATCAAGTGGCGTGGATTTGCGGATTTGATCGAGCTTCGTGATGACTTCTGCACAATCGAGGATTTCAAGTCCGGCGAACCGTCAGATGATCATTTATTGCAGCTGCAAATATATGCGCTTCTTTGGTGCCACGATGAGGAACTCAATCCGGCAAATACTGCTGTCCACAAATTGGTCATTTGTTACCCCAACGGGGATCGGATTGTCCCTTACAACAAGAAGGACGGCGGCAAGTTAGCTAATGAGTTGCAGGCCAGAACGAATGCTGTCCGTAAAGCAGTATCGGGTCCTGAATCTCAGGCAAATCTTGACGCCGACCGGTGCACAAAGTGCGATGTTCGCCATCTGTGTTCCGCCTATTGGACTGGGAACCGACCCGCAAGCGTCGGTGGCGCAAACACAGAGAGAGTCCAACTCGATGACGTACAACTTATCCTGCGATCCCGCAAGGGACAGAACACGTGGTCAGCAGAATGCCAATTGTCGAACCACATACCTGCCGGAAGCACAGTTTTGTTGCGGTGGACGCCAAAGGACTGTGCGGTGCTTGACCAGCTATTGCCAGGTTCGGAGCTCCGGTTGAGTGGAGCGTTGATATCCTATAGCGAAGACGCTCGGCTTCAAATTGTTAGCTGTTCAGCGACTACCGACCTGATTATCCCCTACCGATTAGCTTGATCGGCAAACCACGTCACTGCTGTTCGGTTAAGGGTGGCCGTATCCCACGCGCGACGTTTTGCCGGCGGTCGAGCCTGACTTCGCCGAGAATGCTTTTCTGTGAAATACGCAGTCACCTGAACAGCGCCGGCTGCGCCATGGCATCCTCGCGTTCGCCGAAATTGCTTAAGCCGACACCAACCAGCCTAAAACGTTGCTTCGGGCCGAGATCTACTCGCTCGCGCAACGCCAGAGCTATGCCGGTTAATTCCTCGCAAGAAGAGGGAGGAACGCTGGATGTGTGGCTGCGTGTGAGAAGTTTGAACTCGCTGGTCTTCAGTTTGAGGACCACTGTGCGAGCTATCCGAGACTCCTTGCGCGAGGCGGACCACAGCTTTTCCGCAAGGCGGCGGATCATCACCTCTGTTTCTGCCAACGGTACGTCATGCTCAAACGTATCCTCCACGGATATCGATTTGGTTGGCCTGTCCGGGACGACTTCACTACGGTCCACGCCCCGCGAGAGGTCGTACAACCGGATACCATAGCTGCCGAAGTCATCTTCGAGCGACGCTAACTCTATCCCTCGCAGATCTTCGACCGTCTGAATTCCACGTTTCGCTAGTTTCTCACCCGTCACTTTGCCTACACCGGGCAGACGTTCAACAGGCAGTGGAAGCAGAAACGCATCGATGTTGTCCGGCTGGATAAC
>JAOAPI010000081.1 GCA_025462865.1 Candidatus Sulfotelmatobacter sp.
CCCATGCCTTTAATTGATCAGCAATGGCGCATACGCATAAGCGCTTCGCCTCTATCTGTACCGCAGCATCGTCTGAGTTCTCCATGCACTCACCACCTTCTGCCCTGATTGTGGGAAGGGCCCCCGAATGTCTTAACCAACCGTTGTGCTTCGTAGAAAATAATCTTTAGACTCTCACTCTCTTGCTTGTTCTTGGTCAGTCTCACCGAAAGCCAGAACTTACTTCGTCAGCAATCCAGTTCCCGGTTTCTCTCTACGCACGGCCATTGGGCTCCCCTCTCTCCCCAGGTCTCAAAAAAGTTAAGCAGCTTCTTCGGTTTCCGCATCGCGCGCGCTTTGACCTTCCCGTACTCCGTAGACGTAGCGTTTCCAGGCGGGCTGCTTGCGGGATTCAAATAGGAGGTTCATGCACTTGGAGCAGATTTCGCCAGTCGAGCGCACGTCAGCTTTCTCTACGTCTGCAATGTCAACGCGGAATTCCAGTTTGGCGTGCGCGATTTGTAAGCGGCAGTTGGTGATGTAGCTTTCACCTTCGATCAGGACTTCTTCGGTGTCGATCAGGTGGGTTTTGTCGCGGGGAAGTTTCATGCGGCAGGTCTCCTTGAGCCATTTTCTAAATTGCAGGAATGGCAACCTAGAGTTAAGTTGTCGATGTGGTCATCGTGTCGCGCTCCGCCCATACCTTTGGGTTCTATGTGGCAGAGGTCAATGTCGGCATATTCACCGGCCCGTAAGTCCTTCTTGCAGTAGAAGCATTTCAAGTCGCCGGTTGCCATGAGTTGGTGTTTGCGCCGGCGACATTCAGCGGGCGAACAGATTTCGCGATAGCCTCGCGGGTGAAACTTGTCCGCGATGCGCCGAACGCCTGGCTGAGAAGGGAATGGCTGTGGACGCTTTCGCTCTTTCGGCTCAACTCGACCGCAACAGTAGAAAGACCTGTGTACTGGACACATTTCCCCTTTGCGTAAGAGTTTGGGGCGGATCATGCCCGTTCACCTTGCAGCGAAGCCTTGGCCTCATCTAACAATCGTTGCTGTTCGCGAACGATCTCGTGCAACCTGTCGGCGATCGCGTGGACTCCCCATGATGGAAGTTGAACTTTTACTGTCAAATCTTTGCCGCCGGGAGTCTTGCCCCAAAACGTCAAGCTATAACTCGCATCGCCATAGCTTGGCCCGTCTCGCTCGACATTGAACACGTCCACCAAATTAGCCAGCTTCCGACTCATACCCCACACCCTTTCCCTACCAGCACTCCCACCACAAAACCAAAGGCCATCCACCAGAAGCCCGCCAAGAACTGTTCCCAGCGAGTTGCGCCGATAGGCTGACGCGCCAGCTGGATCCATGCCCGGTGATGATGAGAACAGTCTTTTACTTCGTGGCCGAACTGATGGCACCATTGGCAGGCGGTGGCGGCTAAATTCGCGTCATTCAGCAGGCGCATATTTTCGGCCAAGGCATCACTCATGGCTTCCTCCAAAGTTTCGATTTCCAGACGCGGTGCAGATTTCCGTTCTTCTCCGGACGCTTCGAGCGCTTCAGTTCGGGCGTGGCTTCCATGTAGCCCAAGATTTTCGCGACTTCTTTCATCCTGATCGATGTCGTCGAGTGCTTTCAGGAGTAGAGAGAGTTGCAAAAGACGAATCGGTATCAGACGGTTTCTGTGGTGTGATTTCCTTTGCCATCTCAGTCGGCTCCAATTTCATCGCGCTTTGCATCCATCACTGCGACCACGCGTTGCGGCCCGCGTGATTTCTCCGCATCCCTTTTGCTGAGTTCCAAAACTTCGGCCAAGTCCTGGCTCTTGGTGATGGCTTTCATGGCGATGTCGAAGTCTTTCCGGGGTAGGGCGACGATTCCTTCGCAGGTGATAGGGAAGCCCATGACTTTGCTGAGTAGAGCTTCGACGCCAGCCCGAGTTAGGCCGCAGGTTTTCAGTGCAGCACTCAGGGCGCGCTCCTGATAGTTGCGGACACCTTGTTTCTCTCCCGGCCACGGCGCCCAGCGTTGGGCTTCGGCATCCGCCTCATCGCCGAAGATGAGACCGAGCCGCTTGAGTAATGACTTGAGAGCCATTGTCTGCGCGACTGCCACGGCGTAATTTCCGTTCCGCGCCGAGCCGTAAGAGGCTTTCACCAAACTGCGCTTGCCGTCCGTGACCTGAAATTCCGTCTTGATGCGGATCGCAGTTAAAATCTGCCCCTCGACTTCATAAGTGGTTTCGACACATTCGACATCGTTGGGGATGATGACAATTCCCCGCGGCAGAAGTTCGGCGCGAAGTTGATTTGCCAGGTCGAGAATTTTCAAGTAGTGAAAATCCTCCTCTTCGTTGTAGCCTTCTTTCCGCAGCCCTTGCACAGCGGCGCAGGCCTCCGCCAATTCGAGCGCTATCGGCTTCCGGAAACCCAACCAATACAGAAATTTCTGATATTGTGTAGCCATATTGAATGCTCCATTTGAGCCGCGTCTTGCTTAGGAAGGCTGGGCGCGGCCGATTTTTCAAACTCCTGCAAACACAACTTCATCCGGTTAATCACACCATCGGGTACGAGCACGCCGTCTAAGCGAATCCGTTTCATGGCTGCCGCTCCACCATTCTCCGAATATCCAACTCTGCTTCCTGTTCCGCCCGCTTTCGCGTCATGCCGCCGTCAAATTCCATAATTCCGGCTCGTTCCACAAACAACTCTCTCCACTCATCCGGCCAGTTGGCGACGCCAGCAGGGAGGATCATGGAATCCTCGGATGTCCACATTCCCGGCATAAACAGTCGAGCACGCAGCACATGACGTGCTTCCCTTGACGGCAGGCGGCGGACAGGATCGGCGTGCGACCTTTACGGAACGGTGCGCGCCGGCGGGAAACTTCTCCCAAGGAATGTCGCGATATGCGCACGAAGGTTGCGAGGCTGGGGCCAAGACGGTTCATGCCGCAGTCCTCCACGCCCATGAAGCGCCACCTTGCCGCCGATCCCCGTAATGAATGACGCTATGGCAGTCGTCGCACACGGGCACGATGTCCTCGACGCTGACGGGTAAGTTGTGACTGCTCTTGCTATGGCGATTTGTGGCCTGAGCGCCGCACAGCATGCACGCGCCGAGACGTGGAAAAGCAGCCTGAGCTTGTGCGCGTCGATATGCTTTCTCGTGGAAAGAGACTTCTAGGGAATTACGGTAGTTAGTAGTCTCATCCGCGAACTGTGCAACGCAGCCCGAATTCTCTTTAAATTCCATGACTTATCCTTGTGTGAAAGGTGGTGAAAATGTCCTACGAAAACCGTTGCATCTGGGTCGAGCCGAATCTTCCACAGTCATGCTCACTGTGAATCGTGCGGAAAACCTAGTCGTCACATCCCGCCCGGCCCTGCATCCACAAGTCGAGCCGTTCGCGAATCAGTTTTTGGCCCTGGTCCTCGGCGGCTAAAACTTCATCCATCTTTTCGCCCAAGGCAAAGTAGGCGCTCGGATCTCCCGGCTTCATTTCCCGGTCGGCTAAGTGGGTGCGGGCTCCCACGAGGATCAAGAGAGGGTCGCGGGTCAACATTTGGTCGGCGGCGATTTCGTCGGCTCGTTCGGCGCGCACAACCTGCTGCTCGATCTGCAAAACTTGCTGCTCGATCTGCTCGATAAACTTTCCTGAATACTCGGCGATTTGTTCTGAACTTGGAGGCATCATGCGGCTTCCTCTTTCTTGTTGCGGATGACGGACTGAACTGGCTTCTTGGGGGAGGGAATTACCGGGGACGCTGGAACTTCCCCGGGTGTCGCGTTATGCCCTAACTGCCCTAACTCCGATGTGTGAGTCCGTCGTGCCTCGCGTTTGGTCTCCGTACTCCAGCTTGTCCCGGTGATAGCGGTACGCTTCTGGCCAGCCAGTTTCCCGCCATCAGCCCCATATGCGCACGTCTTTTGGGGAACATCACCGTCGCGACTCACAGCCAAGGGCTTCTTTGTGTGTGGTATGTCGTCAGGCCTGCTTTCGCTCGGCGTAGAACTTTTCCCATTTCGCGTCGTTGGCTCCGGCCTTGAGTCCTTCGGTGTAATCGAAATCGGCGAAAGGCTTGATGTATTCAGGCTTGACTTCGCAGAACGGCGCGATGCCTGCGTAGCCGTCGCGGTATCCACGCCGGTAGGCAACTGAGACACGTTCAAGGGTTTGGTCGCTGAGCATATTTCCTCCGGGGTATGTCGTTTGCACCATGCGGCAAACTCGGCCTCGGTTGGGCCGGGTCGAAGTTCTCCGTTTGCAAAACAGAGCTTGTCAAACAACGTGCCGAATTTAAGCTTCTGCGCGTGGATGAGCGCAGCGCGGGCCTGATCTGCCGTAATCTCTTTTTTAGTTTTCAGGATCGCTGCCACGGCAGGCTTACATTTTTGGCAGCGGCGGCGCTTGGCGGTGGGTTCAATCAGGACGAGGTTTGATTTTTCGTCCCAGAGGAAATCTTGGAAAGCGTCGACGACGTGCCCGCATTCGAGCGTTTCCTGCCAGCAGCCTTGATGGATGAATTTACGTTCCGAGACGAGACGCAGCGGCGATTTCCCCAAAAGACGCTCCAGCAGTGCGAGATGAAGCACAGGGGCACGCCTTGGGGAGTCTAAGGGCTTGGGGTCTAATGCCTCAGAAATGGTGCGAAGATTTACAGAAACGGAACAGGAAGTTCCGAACGCGGGTTTACATAATACCTGCTGTCCCGCGTATCCGGACACGGAGAACTTCCCGCCACGAATTAGATTGAGACGCATCATGCTGTGACGGCCTTTTGCTTGTCTACGTAGCGCTTTTGGCGCTCTCTGGAACCACAGGCAGGGGAGCAGTAGATTTGCCACTCATACTTTGGCTTGAACGACTTCGGTTTCCCGTCGTTACACGTTGGGGAAGCGCATTTGCGTGTGGCCTTCATCGCGCACAACACTAAACGGCGTTAGGAAATCTGTCAACATAAAAATAACGGCGTTAGGAATGACGCAGTTGGCGGGTAATCCACAGAGGCGCACAGCGGGGCACAGGTTAGGCGCTCTTGCTGATCAGTTCGGGAACTTCGACGGCGGGCGGTTTGACGATCTTGCGGCGCGGCCGGTCCATTACTCGGTCCACGGAGCGCAACACGCCTTCGAGCAGATCGTCCACCATGCGAGCAAAGCGCTCGGGCTGGCGGATGAACTTTGGCGTTGGGGTGCGCAACTTCATGGTTCTATGATGCCACGGCGGGGTGGGGTGGTAACCATCAGGCTGTTACCTGAGTAATCCTTGGATTTTTCGTGCTACTATCTCGGCATCGAACCTGCGACCGACGATTCAGCATTCAGCCTCGCTTTACGGCGGGGCTTTTGCTTTGCGGCAGTATCAAGCATTGGCCGCGACAATGGCTCTGGCGACTACTCCGCAATCTCCTTTCTCTCTATGATTTGGCATTAAGTCACTTCCTATTCCCCATATCTTCCCATCAACGCATAGAAAGTAAAGGGAATAAGTTGGGAGTGTGGCGGCGAACCGACGGTCCTCTGTTAACCAGTAAGGTATATCGTTCGTTAGTAACTTGCGTTGATCTCCGGTGTTTAGCGTATTCTCAGCATGCGCATCCCAGCTCTCGCGCAGCTTTCCTGACAGTTTTTGGCCGCCCGCGCCCTAATTTAAGTCGGGTGCCTGCCTCCGCGCTCAAAGCCACCCTTGTCTGCGAAAGTTCATGTAGTTACCCCCCATCGTAGTTTTGACGTAGATCGTCCGTCCGCCGCGCGCAAAGTTGCCAGCGGAGCCTTTCAATGGGACGGCCTGTTCTGCATCCGGGAACGCTCGGACTGCTGGACAACTCCGCCTGGGGCTGGTTTCTATTGGGCACCGCGGCCATCGGGAAATTACATCGTGATGCAGGCGAAGTGGGCGAGGGCGAGTGCTTGAGGGCGAACGGCTCCGACTTGAACGAAGCAACGTGCAATGCTTTCCGCGTGAGCGGCTCATGTTGACCGATTTACCTTTAATCCTACATTCGCCCATGCGCATTTTACTCCAGTTCATATTTGCCTGATGGATCTCGACGCCCGCTATCGAGCCTATGTTGGATGGTGCGCGAAGATGGGCGTATCCTCGGCGGACTTCGAGACCTGGTTCAAGATTCAGTCGCGCCTGCCCGAAAGTGCCAACTGAATTCTTCATTGAGTGGGCCATGCTGCGGGTGGACCAATTAGGCGAGAAATATGGGTGGGTGCGCGAAATCCCGGCGAAACGTCCGCAACCGCAGCCGGAGCGCAAGAAAGCTGCTTGAAACGTGTGGGTAGCGTACACGATTGGATCGACGCCGCTCTGGGCCTGGGAAGCATTGCGGGGCTTTTTGGCAGCATGTACGCTGCTTACCGTCTCAGTCAGCGTACTGAGCATGAGAAAACAGTCCAGAATCACGAGTCACGCATTTCTCGCGTGGAAGGCTTTCTGGAAGGGCGCGGGTTTCGACAGCGATGAAGCGGAAGATTCTGCTCTGTTTGCCGACCCTCTGCCTATTGCTGACTTCGGGCTGCGCGCCGCTGCATCGTTCGGTCGAAGCGCCGCGGGGAAGCGTTGACATGGTGGTGGCTCGAGACTGCCTGCTTTCGGACGTGCGCCTGATCGGGTGCAATACAAGGCAATCCCCGCCAAGCTGCAAATCGGCTAAGTTTAAGTATCGAAACGGCTGTGAAGCTCTGGTAATCCGCAAATGAAGTGTTCAACCGAGAGTACCAACGACGAGCAGCACGACGAGCGCTCGAACGGGTCGGAATCGGCCTGGCCAGGGACGAGCATGCTGGATTCTACCGACCCGCCACGCTCCCTGTTCCAGGATACGGTGCTGGTGCTCGTGAGCGCGACCGTCGGCGCAATCATCATGGCCGCGGCGCTGATCCTGCTCAACTAAGCCTTAATTTTGATGTCGACCAGCCCCTCAGTGACCTCTTCCCCTCGGCCTATCTGGAGGAGGACGTTTCCTCCTGAGTACGACCAGTTATGGCTGGAGACGCAGCAGCGCACTCCTCTCGACTGGCGGGCGGCCAAACGTGCAAAGCGCGCCGATCTCACTGAAAAATCCACCCGCCTTGACGTCGACACGGGAGACGGCAGCATTCGCGAGCGGATGCAAAGGACTCATCAGCTAAGTTTCGAGCGGCGACTGGAAACCAAAATCTGCTCATCGTGTATCCAGGGTCACGATTCGCGCTGCCGCAAACAAAACTGCCCCTGCCTCTGCAATGATCCCCAAATCTCTAGCCTTTGAGCATCGCGTGCCCGCCGGCGCCGAAGTGGTGGTTCCCGAGATGTGCGGCAACTGCGCCCGCCGGCTCTACGTGGTCACCGGGGAGAAGAAGCTCTGCATCGCCTGCTCGAATGGCCTGCACATCGGCGCCCAGGTCTGGGTGTGCGTGAATCGCGGTCGACGAGGCCTGTGCGGAACCGCCCGCAAGTGGGGCGATGGCGCACCGGAAGATCGCAACGCCAAACAACTGCTCTGCGATCGCTGCCACGACGTAACCCAGCATGATTTCTACGAAGTCTCGCGGGGATGCGCCTAGTTGTGCGGGTGGGATGTCCCAAAATGCGGTTCTGGGACGCTTTTTGATTCTTGGAGGCCTTATCAAAGGAGCAGTTGCTCGCGATTCTGGCTGCGGCGCGCGCACATCGGGAGCGCGACTGGCTGATGATTCTGGTAGGGTACTCGCATGGACTCAGGCCCAGTGAAGTCGTTGCAATCACAGCAGATGCTATCCGCGATTTATACATCGCAGTCCATCGCCTTAAGGGGTCAATGGCCACCGTGCAACCTCTTATCGCCGACGCAAACCCTCTTCTCGACGAGCGAACAGGCCTCCTTGAATACGCTCGCAAATTCGACGGCAATCAAAAACTATTCCCCGTCACTCGCCGACAATTCGGGCGCATTTTCGAGCGCTGCTGTACCGTGTCAGGAATACCCCGACACCTCGCCCACCCGCACATCTTAAAGCACACCATCGCCATGCAAACCATTCATTCAGCGGGGATTGAGAACGTGCGCCAGTATCTCGGACACAAGTCAATTTCTTCCACCGGAGCCTATTTGAAAGTTTCGGATGCGGAAGCGGCGGCGGCGATCGCCAAAGGGCTCGCGGTTTGATTGTTTGAATGCCGGATGGAGATTTCAGCCTATGACAATGCTTGAGATTTTACAAAAGGTTGCAGCAGCCCCGGATAAGACTATTGTAATTCCGGCAAGCGAAACCCCTAAACTGGCAGCAGGCGTTACCCAAACTGCCGGCTTCTACCGCATCGTCGGGAATGAAGATGGTGGCGCGAATTGGCACTGGCAACCAACTGATGCAGCCTGATGCTGGATGGAGTTTCCAAACGCGGCGGCGCTCGAGCGAATGCGGGACGTAAACCCAAGCCCAAAGGCCCGGCCATTGAAAGTAAAAGCTATGCCCAAGGTCTCCTCGACGCGCTCAACCGTCCAGCTGAGCCAGCTGACCCGTTCCATGTCGTCAAATGGCGGGAACTCACCGAAGCGCCAGGGGACGCCCGGATCCGGCTCGATGCGCGGAGCCGGGTTGAAGATCGAGCGCTTGGGAAAGCCGTACACACGGTAAATCACCTGCACGACAAGCCAATCGAGATGAATGTGAATCTATCCATCGCCGACGTGGTGCGAAAGGTACGGGAACGAAAAGAGCAATATGAGCGCAGTCGCTAATCCTTTGTCCGACATTCAGACGGAACTGGCAGAATTCAATGATGACCCGCTTGGGTTTGTCATGTGCGCATTTCCATGGGGCGAAGGGGAGATGGCGAAAGAGAGCGGACCGAGGGAATTCCAAAAGCGATTCCTGCGCGAGATTGGTGACCATCTACATAACCCTGCAACCCGCCATAAGCCATTTCGTAAGGCAATCAGTTCTGGGCACGGCATCGGTAAATCTGCACTTCTGGCGTGGATAGCATGCTGGGGACTGTCGACCTTTGAAGATTGTAAGGTCATCGTCATGGCCGGAACTGGCGACCAGCTAAAGACGAAGACTCAACCAGAGGTTGCCAAATGGTTTCGTCGCGCCGTCAATTCTGAGCTGTTTGAAGTCAACGTCACCAGCGTAAAGGTGCGCGAACCTGGGCGAGAGCAAACCTGGCGATTGGATTTTCTCACATGGTCCGAGGAGAATCCGCAAGCCTCTGCCGGCGCACACAATGCCGGTAAGCGCCTCATCATTATCTACGATGAAGCCGTCGGCATTCCCGACATTATCTGGCAAACCCAAGAGGGCGCTTTTACAGATGCGGGAACCGAGATCATTATGATCGCGTTCTCTCAGTGCACCCGCTCGTCCGGTATGTTTTTTGAAGCAACGCACGGAACTCAGCGCACTAGGTGGAGAGCAGAGGTTATCGACTCTCGCACAGTGGAAGGGGTAAACGTTGAGGAAATCAACGAATCGATTGCCCTCTATGGTGCTGACAGTGACCATGTCCGCGTGCGCTGGATGGGGCTGTATCCACTGGCGGGCGAGGGCAAGTTTATAGATTTGCAACTCGTTTTAGATGCGCAATCGCGTCAGGTTATAGCCCTCGATGATGAGCCGCTTCTTGCTGGCGTGGATCTGTCTTGGGGCGGTTCCGACGATACGGTCGTGCGATTCCGACGTGGTCTGGATGCGCGCTCGATTCCGCCCGTTAAGATCCGGGGGCAATTTACAAAAAACCCAACCGTGGTTCGCGAGCGCCTAGCGGATGTATTGAACAGTCAATTTGAAGGACGATCTGTCACGATGATGTTTCTGGATAACTCCGGCGTGGGCGGTAACGCTGGAGCAATCCTTGCTGGCTTGCTCGCGTTGGGCTTTAGAAATGTCATGGGTATCAATTTTGGCGATTCGGCCCTGCGCGATCAATTTTATGTACTCCGACGCGATGAGATGTGGGGCGGAATGAAAGACTGGCTGCGCGCGGGTGGGGCGATTGACCGCGATCGAGAATTGGCCGCCGATCTACAAAAACCCATTCTCATCAAAGACATTAAGCAACGCGTGAAATTGGAACCAAAGGCCGACATGAAGACGCGCCTGGCGAAGATGGGGCTCGACTCCAGTTCGCCCGATGATGCCGACGCACTGGCGTTAACTTTTGCTATGCCAGTGTCGGCCCTTCCTCCGCCTTCCCCCGAACCTCACGGCGAGTACGGCTCTGATTCGTGGATGGCATGAAGGTCCACATTAAAGTCTGGACAACCGACTTAGGGGAGTGCGAAACCTTTGTGTTTCCCTGCCAGTCGAGCATGGTCAAGGAACTAGTCGAGCGCTTTGTCAATGAACTGGAAGCGCAGTTCCCCGGAAACAAATTCAAGACTGTGCCGATCGGCTTGAACCGCTACAACGTAGTTCCCCAACCGCAAGCTACTGCCTGATCTCTTGCGTTACATATTGCAACCTTTCGATGCGTCGTTTCTCTGGCGGAGTGAGATCGCCTTTCACGACGGCATCGCAATCGTAATTCCAGTATTCGTCAATGGCATCCATGCGCTAGCGCCATTCTAATCCTTGCCTGAAAAATCAGAGCAGTCAGAGGCAGACTTCATCGCCACCGCCCGCAAGCGTTTTGAGCAGGCGGAAGATGACGAGAAACTACTGCGCCAGGAAGCAGCGAAAGATCTCGACTTCGTAGCAGGCGATCAGTGGGACCCCAAGCAGAAGCAGGACCGGGAAGCGGCCGGCCGACCGGCGATGGTTTTCAACCGCATGCACACCTTCGTGCAGCAGGTTTCAAACGAAGCGCGGCAGAACAAGCCACAGATCAAGTTCGCTCCGGGCGACGACAGCGCCGACAAGGACACTGCGGAAGTGTTAGAGGGCATGGCCCGGGCGATCCAGAACGCATCGGATGCGCAGGTTGCCTATGAAACTTCGGTTGAGTACAGCGCCGGCGGGTCGTTCGGCTACTTCCGCTTTCTCACCGAAGAAAATGAGGATGGGGACCAGGAATTAAAGATCGTTCCCGTCCTCGATCCCTTCGCCGTTTACGGAATTCTGTTTCCCGCCTGCTTCAACCGTGAGCCGAAATTCGGTTTTGTGATCGAGGACATGCCCAAGGAAGAATTTGAGGCCATGTATCCCGACTCACCGATTTCCAAAGGGGACATCGGGGATTCCGGCTGGATGACGCAGCACGGCTGGCTGGGAACCGACATGGTACGCATCGCTGAATATTGGTACTGCGAAGAAGGCGAGAAAAAGGGCGGCAAGCAAATATACAAGGTGAAATTCTGCAAGATCAGCGGCATGGAAGTCCTGCCCGACACGAAAACCGACTGGCTGGATGACTGCATTCCCATCCTTCCGGTTTTAGGAAAGGGCATGATCCGCAAGGGTCGGCCGGAACTCTACTCCGTGGTCCGTTTTCAGCGCTCAGCGCAGCAGATGATCAATTACGGCAAGTCGCGCATCGCGGAAACGCTCGCGACCTCGCCGATTTCCCCCTTCATTGTGGCGAAGGGGCAAATTCCCAAGGGCGACAAGAAGTGGGAGACCCTTAATTCCAAGGTCTATCCCTATCTTGAATACGAGCAGATGGATATTCAGGGGAAGCCCGCCCCGCCGCCACAGCGCCAGACCTTCGAGCCGCCCATTCAATCGCTCAGCGGCTTCGTCGCGCAGGAAATCGATGACATGAAAGCCACGGCGGGCATCTTCGACGCCTCGCTCGGCCAGAAATCCAACGAGACCTCGGGAACGGCCATCGCCCGCCGCCAGCAGCAGTCGAACATGACCACCATGCACTACATGGACAACCTGGAGCGGGCATTCAAAAAGGGTGGCGGGATCATGCGGCGGCTGATTCGCATAATCTACGACACCGACCGCATGGTGCAGATTCTCGGGGAGGATCAGGCACCCAAGATTGTCCGCATCAACGCCCTACACACCCCGCCCGGAGGCAAAAGCGCCAAGCATTACAAGGTGGGCGGCTCGGACGCAGGGAAATATCACGAAATCGTCACCATGGGCCGGGCCTTCTCGACGAAGCGCATGGAATCGTTCGACATGATGAGCGAAGTCACCCAGGGCAATCCCCAGCTGATGCCCATGATCGGTGACATCATGTTCCGCAATTCGGACGTAGCAGGTGCGGACCAACTGGCGGATCGCTTTCACAAGATGCTCCCGCCCAATCTGCAGGACAACGACGAGAACGACCCCGCCAAACAAGCGCAAGCCCTGCAGGGCCAGCTGATGCAGGCTAAACAGCATTTGCAATTGCTCAACGCCTACGCCCAGAAACTCGAAAAGGAAAAAGAAGGCAAGGTCATCGAGACGCAGGGCCGGGCGCAGATCGCGCAATTCCAGGAAGAGAGCAAGCGGGCCATCGCGCTGATGCAGGAAGAAACCAAGCGCTATGTCGCGGAAGTAAGCACCAAGGCGCAAGACGTCCGCGAGCGGCTGAAATTGGGAGCCGACCTCGACAAGCAGATGCACGTCTCGGCTCACGAAGCGGCCACGCAAGCAGTCGATCATACCCACGAACGCGGTCAAGCACAGCAGGCCGCACAGCAGGCCCAGCAAGCACAAGCCAGCGATCAGGTTCACGAGTCCGGTATGGCAGACAAGAACGCAGCTATTTCGGCGGAGTCTCAGGCGTCAGATCAGCAACATCAGCAGACGATGGCAGAACAGAGCCAGTCGGAAACGGGTCAGCAGTAGTCAACGCTAGGAACTCTTTCCTGCAACGCTGCACTAACGGCGACACAAATCTTATTACGAACTCTTCTATCGGCAGTTCCAAATCCTTCCCGGTTATGCCACGCATTTCAACGAAGCGACATGCCGAAGGAAGCCCATTGGCCGGATCCGAGACATTGTTGATTTCAAAAGTGATTCTCATGCCCACCACTTTAGCACCAAGCGGAGCAGGCGGCTCCTATCAACCCGCCGCAGGAGACGAGTAAATGAGCGAGCCAGTCACAGCGCCATCACACACAGAGGTCATGATCGAGCTCTTAAAGCAGAAAGCCGCAGACGAGCAATCGATTAAGGACCGCGAAATTGCCGATCCGTTCCGTGGGGAAGAAGTCAGCTTTACGGAAATGAGTAAGTACCGTGAAGATGGCACACTTCCCGAACGCTTCAAGGCTGTGCCTGAGAAAAAGGATGAAACTGCACCACCCGAGCCACCGAAAGAGGGCAAAACCGCCGACGGCCAGGAACCGCCGAAAGAAACCGAGCAGGAAAAGCAGGAGAGAGAGCGCGACGAGCAAGGGAAATTCAAGGCGGGCGAAAAAGAAGCTCTATTCACCCCCGAGCAGCAGAAGGCCTTTGACAAGGCATTCCGCAAGCGAGAGGCGAAAATTCGCCAGGAACTCCAGTCGCAATACGCAGCCCAGACATCCGTAGCACAGGGAACGGCGCCCGTTAAATTGCCGGAAACCGCTGCCGACGCGAATGGCGTGCCCCAACGCCCCGAACCCCCGAAGCTGTCCACTTACAAGGGAACGCTTGAGGAATACGAAAAGGAACTGACCGGCTACCCGGCGAAGCTCCAGGCATTCATCGACGCCACCAACCAGCACCAATCGCGCATACAGGCGGTTGAAAAGCGGATGGCGGAGAGCGAGAAAAAGACGGTCAAAGCCCATCCCGATTACAAGGATGAATTTGCCGCGCTTTTGGCTGACATTGGGAGCAATGAGGAGCCAGCCTTACCGCCTCATGTGCTCAATGCTATTCGCGATGAAGCCGAAGATCCCCACGCGCTCACCTACTATCTGGCCAAGGACCGGGATGAATTTCGCCGGTTTGCCAGTCTCACTCCGCAACAAGCGCTGCGCGAAGTCCTCAAGCTGGACGTGAAGCTCGGACTTCCCCCCGC
Source organism: Candidatus Sulfotelmatobacter sp. (assembly GCA_025462865.1). Classification (GTDB taxonomy): domain Bacteria; phylum Acidobacteriota; class Terriglobia; order Terriglobales; family Acidobacteriaceae; genus Sulfotelmatobacter. The sequence continues at coordinate 13,851 of JAOAPI010000081.1, forward strand.
CCCTGCTCCCGACAAAAAACCAGAGCCAACGCCCAAACCCAAACCTCCCGAACCAGTGGGAGCGCGGGCCACGGCCACGGCTTTTGACGAGACCGACGAAAAACTCAGCCCCGAAGAATGGGCCCAGCAGCGCAATGAAAAGCTGGCCAAACTGCGGCGTCGCTGATTTGTCGCCAGGCTCTCAGGGAGCTTAGAAGCACATGGCAAACAGCATTCTCAGTCCGACGATTATCACGCGGGAGGCTCTGCGAGTTCTCCACGCGAACCTGAATTTCATCGGGGCGATCAATCGGCAATACGACAACCAGTTCGCCAATGGCGGCGCATCGCCGTCGGGCAAGATTGGTCCCACCCTCACCATCCGTCTGCCGAACGAATTTACCGTCCGGTCGGGCGCAACCCTCGCGGTGCAGGATGTCACCGAGGCCTCGACCACGCTGACCGTTTCCACCCAGAAGGGCGTCGACCTGAATTTCTCGGCAGTCGACCTCACCTTAAGCATCGACGAGTATTCCGCCCGGTATCTGAAACCCGCCATGGCACGGCTGGCCTCGGAAATCGAAGCGGACGCGCTCTCCATGTATAAGGACGTCTACAACTTCGTGGACGATGACGGAAACGTGATCAGCTTTCTGGATTACATGAAGGCCGGTCAGTTCCTCGATGAATCTCTGGCTCCGGATGACGGAGAGCGCACCGCGCTGCTCTCCCTCACCCACAACACCAAGCTGACCGATGCGTTGAAGGGCTTGTTCAATCCGCAGAAACAGCACTCCAATGCATTCCGTAAAGGTAAAGTCGCAGAAGAGACCGCGGGCTTCGCTGACTGGTACCGCAACAGCTTGTTCACCAACCACCTGACCGGCACGGCGGCCAAAACCACCGGCTACACGACCAGCGGCGCCAGCCAGAGCGGAGCGAGTATCACGGTAACGGGTGGAACCACCACCTTCCTGAAAGGGGATTTGGTGACCTTCGCCGGTTGCAATGCGGTGCATCCTGAAACCAAAAAGGATCTGGGACGGCTCAAGCAGTTTGTGCTGACGGCTGATTCCGGCGCCAGCGCAGTCAGTTTGGCGATTTCTCCGTCCATCGTGCTGACCGGCGCCAAACAGAACGTGACCGCAGCCCCGACTGATACCGGCGCAGTGGTCAAACTGGGCACGGGAGTCAGCGGCTCTCTGGTCCAGTCCCTCTGCTTCCACCCCGATGCCTTCACCTTCGTCACCGCCGATCTGATCGACGTGTCGAAGTTCGGAGCATGGGGCGCACGCCAGACCATGGACGGAATCTCGATGCGCATTGCCCGGCAGTACGACATCGTGAACGATAAAATTCCGGCCCGTATTGACGTGCTCTATGGCTTCAAGACGATCCGGCCGCAGCTGGCCTGCCGCATTCACGCCAACGGCTAAGGCTCTGAGCGGGCCGAGGCCAAACCGGTACAGCCCGCGCAGTCTTTGACCCCTCAAATTCAGAAACAGGAGAAATTCTCATGGCAATCGCAAAACAAGTCAGTGGAGGCGATCCCGATGGCTGCTCCCTTGGCCAGTCCGCAACGGACAAGATCAGCTTCTACGGGGCTACGCCGGTGGTTCAGCGCGCCGCTTCCATTCAGGGCGCATCGGTAGTTTCCGTTTCTTCCAACATCACGATTGCGGCCAGCCTCACGGCCTGGATCGTGGAAGTGACCGCAACCCTCAATGCCCTCGGCATCTGGAAAGGCAGCACATAACCCATGCCGATTCGTGAAGGATCGCTTGACCGCAGCGCCATTCAAAGCCTGGTCGGGTTGTCAGCTACCGACACCATCGCTTTTTATGGCGCGACACCCGCAGTACAGCGGGCGGCATCGATTCAGGGTGCCTCCGTTGTCTCGGTTTCCTCGAATATTACCGTCGCCGCAAGTTTGACGGCATGGATTGTCGAGGTGACCGCAACACTCACCGGCTTAGGCCTTTGGAAAGGTTCAACCTAACCGTGAACGCAGTCTTAACAGTTGCTCCAGCCAGCGCGCGCACCGTGCTGGTTGCCGGAAGCGGGCCAGACCGAATGGGGGAATGGCCCGCCAACGGCTTCACCGCAACCTATCTGGACATCGAGCAGCGCAACAACCCCGACATCGTGGCGGACATGACAGACATGGGTGAAATTGGCAGCTTTGATGTCGTCTACTGCTGTCATGCGTTGGAGCATTTGTATCCCCACCAAGTTCATCCCGCGCTATGCGAGTTCCGGCGAGTCCTCAATCCCGGCGGCATGGCGATCATCATGGTTCCCGACCTCGAAGATGTGAGGCCGACCAACGACGTGCTCGACTACCCCGAAGCCGGACCAATTACCGGACTTCATCTCTATTACGGAGACCACAGCAAGATCGCGGAATTTCCCTACATGGCGCATCACTGCGGCTTTGTGGCGAAAACGCTGCAATATGCGCTCAAAAGTGCCGAATTTGACGCGGTGATCACGGAACGCACCAATCAGTTCAATCTCATGGGGATTGGATTCAAACGATGAAGGTTGTTTTCTGCACGCCCTCGCTCGGCGGCCCGACCAAGCCCTATATTGCTTCACTCGAAGCCTCGCTTCCCCTGATCGAAGCAGCAGGCTGGGAGCACGGCTACGCGCAGCAGATTGCCTGCCCTTACATCTCGGCGGCCCGGGCGAATATGACGCGGGCGGCGCTCGACGCCAAAGCGGATGTCATTGTTTACCTCGACTACGACCTGAGCTGGCGGCCGGAAGATTTACTGAAACTGATCGAGACCGAAGGCGACGTCGTAGCCGGAACCTACCGCTGCAAGATCGACGATGAGCAATACATGGGCACCATTGAATCGACGCCGCAGGGCACGCCCAAGCTCCGGAGCGATGGAGCAATCAGCGCCATTCTTATTCCGGCGGGCTTTCTCAAGCTGACCTTGGGAGCGATCGACAAGTTCATGGTGGCCTATCCGGAGCTCTGCTATGGGCCGATGTACCACCTGGCGATTGACCTGTTTAATCATGGAGTCCGCGACCGTATCTGGTGGGGTGAGGATTACTCCTTCAGCCGGCGCTGGAAAGACAAGTGCGGCGACATCTGGATCGTGCCCAACCTGAGCATCGATCATCACGCCAACGGGCAAATCTACCAAGGCAACTTTCACGAATTCTTACTGCGGCAGCCGGGCGGAAGCAAGGCGCCCGAAAGGGAGGCGGTTCATGCCTGATAAAAAAGAAGTCAGCAAGCACAGCAATGTAACCGGGATTACCGGACTCAGCGGCAAGTCGATCACCGCAGTCGATGTCTGGCGAAACGGCGCTGTCGATGTGGTCGAGATTAACTATACCGGCGGGCCCTACTTTATCAAGTTCCGCACGGCGCAGGTCGAAGTCGGCGGCGATGCCAACTGGGGAACTGGGACGGTGGTTGCCGGATGAGCTATCCCCTGCACATGTACAAAGGCTCCTACACAGCCTCAGCCATCAATGCCGAGGAAAAGATCGTTATCGATGTCCAGCAGGAAAAGTCTGCACGCAAGGCTGGCTTTGTCGATGGCCGCGAGTTTTTCTCTCAACCTCCCGCCGTGGAAGAAGTGAAATAAGTGGCAGTTCCGGGCTCAACTTCCAGCGCGCTCGACCTGATCAAGGGGGCGATGCGCAACCTGAATATCTACGCCACGGGGGAAGAACCGAGCGCGGATGAAGCTCAGGACGCGCTCGTGATCCTGAACCAGATGATCGACACCTGGAACGGGGAAGGGCTGATGATCTTCACCACGGTCATCACTGATTTCCCGCTGACGTCGAGCAAGCAGATTTACACGCTGGGGACTGGCGGAGATTTCAATATCGCGCGCCCGGCGGAAATTGACCGCGCGAGCATCGTGATCCTGTCCAATCCGCAGCAACCACTGGAATATCCGATCCCCGTTTACTCGACGCAGGACTGGCAGGAAAAAGTTCCCATCAAGAATGTGCCAGGCAATCTACCCTTGCTGATCTACGACGATGGGGGATTCCCGCTCCGAACGCTCACCTTCTGGCCGGTAGCTTCCGACAGCACGCTGTTTCGGTTGTATTCATGGCAGCAGTTGACGCAGTTCAACGATCTGCAGCAGGTCGCCTCCTATCCCCCGGGATACATGGAAGCCCTGCGCTACAACCTGGCGATCCGCCTGGCTCCAGAATTCCAGAAGTCGGTACCGCCAGAGACCGCAGTGCTGGCCATGAACGCGATGGCGAAGATCAAAACCAGCAACGCGGACGACACCCAACTACGAAGCGATCTCAGCAGCTCCTCAACGTCCAGCCGGATGCGCTCGGAACTTTTCAATATCCCGTAAACACTTCTCACTTCTCTGCGAAAAATCCAACGAATCGAGGTGCTATGAAAAAAAGTGCTGTCTTTCTATTTCTGCTGTGTCTGCCCATGCTGGCGCGCGCGCAGACCATCTCCGGAACCATCACCGCCTCCGGCTGTTTACAGGTCAACGTTTACGGCAAGGGAGTGGTGGGCATTGTCGTAACCAACAGCGGCACGGCCTGGTCGGGAACCATTCAACCGCAGGTAATTGTGGAGAACGATCCCAACGGAACCACGGGCAACGTACAAGTCACGCCCTACAGTTCCTCAACCGCACAAGCCACCATTACCGCCAACGGAAGCTTCACCGCGTCGGTGGTGGGTGCCACCTACTTTCAAGTGTGCGGCAACACAGTAACAAACACGGCAGCAATTAAACTGACGGCGATTCCGCTGGCCGCAAATCGGAATGCAGGCACGGGAAACGGTACAGTCACCAGTGTTGCTGGCACGGCTAATCAGGTGGATGTGGCGACTGGAACCACAACTCCAGTTGTTTCACTCGACGCCGCCATCACCTTGCCGGGGACGATCAACAAATTAACCCTGACCGCTCCGGCAACAGGTTCCACACTGACCATTCCGGATGGGACAACCGCCACCATGCCCAACGTTTCCCGCACGGTGGTGGGGTCGGTGGCGGGAGATGGAGTAATCGTCAGCAGCACGCCCGCAACCGCCAGCGCAGCGGGGCTTGCCTCGCTTACGCTGGCGAATGCCGCCGCCGGCTCGCTGCTGTCCAATTCCACCGCCTCGGCTGCCGCTCCCGGTTATTCGCAGGCACCGACCTTGGGCGCAGTAGGTGGGACCACGGGCGCGGTTACTTACATGGGAACGACCAGCGGGTCACAGACTGCCGGCTGCTCTACCGCTACCTGTATCGCCTTTGGGGGATCTGCAACGTCGGCTCTATTTAAGAATTACTTTACGAACTCAAATTGCGCGGTCAATTCGGCATCGCCTGCCGCTTGTGGCGCGGCAGCCTCGGGAGCAGTGGTTATCCCGACCACCACGGCGACTTACACCATCAACACCACATCGGTAAATGCCGCGAGCAGGATTTCGTTGACCTGGCTGACCTTCGCCTCGAACCTGCCCAGCGCGCCGACCTGCGTTGCCCCCGCGACCACCAGCATGCCCAGCATCTCGGCGATCTCTGCGGGTGTCAGTTTCACCATCGCCTTGACTTCGACCACGGGGCAGACCTGCCCTATGTTTACGATCATGAACTGATTTCTCTTTCTTAGATTTTCCTTCCTCATGCCTCGCTCCGGATTTGTCGGGCCCGCCTACCAGCTGGATTCAGTCAACGCTGACTGCCAGACCTGCATTAACTGGTACTGCGAAACCGTGGAAAGCGGGCAGGGTAAAGGACCATTGGTCTTTCGCGAGACACCGGGATTGAAACTGCTTTACCAGTTGGGTTCGGCGGGAATCCGCGGCATCACGCCGCCATTGCAAGGCCGAACGTTCGCTGTGGCGGGCACGCAACTCTGGGAACTCTATCCCTTCGCATCCAGCCCAAATTGTAAAAACTGGAGCCTTGCGCTCAACGTCAACCTGCTCAGTGATGGAACTCCGGTATCGATGGCAGGTGGGCCGACACAATTGCTGATCGCGAGCGGTGGAGCGACTTATGTTTTCAACCTGACCAATAACACCTTGACCGACATCACAGCCACGGTAGGGGGAACGGTTTCCCAGGTGGGCTATGCGGACGGGTTCTTCTTCGCATTGTTCGCGAATTCGGGGAAGATTCAAGCCTCGAATCCCCTCGATGCCTCAGTGTGGCCGGGAGCTTCGGCCACGGTGGTCTCGGTGTTTCCTGACAACGTACTGGCTCTGACGTTTGATCATCGGCGAATGTGGGCGCTGGGCACGGGGCAGACTCAGACTTATTTCGATTCAGGAAATTTCCCCTTCCCTTACGACATCGAGCAGGGTGGATTCATCGAGACGGGAATTGCGGCTCCAAATTCCGTGGTGCAACTGGATAACAGCATCTTCTGGATCGCGCAGGACAAGCGGGGCAGCGGCGTCATTGTCCGGGCCAACGGCTACACCCCGACGCGAGTCTCCAATCATGCCATCGAGCACGAACTCTCAACCTACTCCACCATCGCGGACGCGGTGTGCTACGGCTATCAGGACCAAGGCCATTCGTTCTATGTGGCGAATTTCCCCACGGCGCAAAAGACCTGGGTGTCTGATTGCGCAACGCAGATGTGGCACCGGCGGGCATTTCTCGATCCCCAATCGGGTTCACTGAAACAGAGCCGTGCGCAGTATCACAGTTTCAGCTTCGGTATGCACCTGGCGGGCGACCCAACCACAGGCTCGATCTACCAGATGTCGACCTTTGTCTACTCGGACTTTGGAAATCCCATCTACCGGGAACGCACCGCGCCGCATATTTCGAACGAGCAGGCACGCATCGGGCACAACGAATTGCAAGTCGACGTCGAAACCGGCCTGGGTCCGCAACCGCCGCTACAAGGGCAGGCCACACCAACGGTTATTACTTTGGCAGACGCAACCGGCGGGCTCTGGGATATTTCAGTCTCCGATCTGGGCGTCATCAACAGTGTCATTTCCGGAAGAACGACAGCGGACGCGATCAGCCTTATCTTGAATGATCCGGCAGGCAATCCGTGGGGCATCGTGCCGGTGACCGGAACGGGAATTCTGCAACCGATCGCGGCGGCAGCAGGAACTTACCCGAGCGGAATGTTTTTCTACAGTTCCACCGGCAAGACCAGATGGAACCTTCTACTGCATCTCGAGGGAGCCAACGTGGTGCTCGACACCTTCCCTCTGGGCATGGTGGGGCGCGGGCCGACGATGTTTATGAAGTTTTCGGACGATGGCGGCCGCACCTGGTCAAACGAATATTCACGGGATTGCGGGCAGGCAGGGAAGTTTCTCACTCGAGTGCGCTGGATGCGTTTGGGAACCTCGCGGGACCGGGTGTACCGCATTTACGTGACTGATCCGGTGCCGTGGCGAATCATCGACGCCTATCTCTATACCGATCAGGACCAGGGGCCGACCTCCCGCTATGCCAGCGAGATGAGGAAGCGGGCCTAGTGGCAAAGTTTCAGCCGCCTCCGATTCAGGGGCAGACGTTTCTCGACGGCGATACGCCTTCATGGACATGGCAGAAGTGGTTCGAGCTTTTGTCAGCGGCCATGTCGAGCCCGGCTGTACCGGTAAGTTCGTCGGCAACCGGAACGCCGATGCAGATTCCGGGAATTGCCAGTGACGGGAATTATCTCTACATCTGCACCGCCGCGAACACATGGAAACGGGTAGCACTGAGCGCATTTTGAGATGGATGGCTGTCTGGGAACGATCGAGCAAGTGCGCTACAGCGTGCCCCTGCGCTATCAGGCGAAGCATCCCATGATCCGCGAAGCCGTCGAAGCCGATATTCCCCGCCTCACTGAAATGGGCAGCCGCTCCTTGCGCGAAGGGGCTTACAAGGATCTGGTGGGCGATAACCCGGAGCAGACCGGAAAGCTCGCAGTCGAAGTGATGAAGAAGGGGATCATCCTGGTAGCGGAAGAAAAAGGCATCCTCACCGGAGTGCTGGCCTTCATTCTGTTTCCCCATTACTTCTCCGGGGAACTGACGGCTGGGGAAGTGATCTGGTACGTTGAGCCGGAATACCGGCAGAGTTTTACCGCGCTGTGTCTGTTGCGCGCCGCCGAGCGCATGGCGCGCGGATTCGGGGCGAAGCGCATGCAATTCACCGCGCCCACGGCGGCAGTCGGCAAAGCCTACGAGAGCCTGCGCTACCAGCAAGTCGAAGTCACCTTTCAGAAAACCCTCTAATGCCCATCGCCACAGGAATTGCCCTCGGTTTAGGGGCCATGGCTGCCGCCGGTTCGGTCGGCGGCGCGGCCATTTCCGCCAACGCAGCCGGCAATGCGGCCAATACTCAGGCCAGCGCTGCCCAGCAAGCCCAACAACTGCAGGCCGATGAAGCGCAAAAATCACTCGACTTTCAGAAACAGCAATGGGACACCCAGCAGCAAAACATGGCGCCGTGGCTCTCGGCGGGAAAGAGTGCGCTTGGGCAGCTGAATGGACTGATGTCCACGCCGGGACAGGGTTTGCTTACACCGTGGACGGAACAGTTTCAGGCGCCGACCTCAGTCACCGAGCAAAACGATCCCGGCTATCAGTTCCGGCTGCAGCAAGGGGAAGCGGCCATGCAGAATTCAGCCGCGGCAAATGGCTCTCTAGAATCCGGAAACACGGCTCAAGCGCTCAACAATTACGCGCAAAACTCCGCTTCGAACGAGTATTCGAACGTCTACAACCGAGCCCTACAGGATTATGGCTTACGCTTCAATACCTTTGAAACGAATCAGGCAAATGAGTACAACCACCTCGCTGGGCTCTCCGGCACAGGACAGACGGCAGCAACCACGCTAGGCCAGCAGGGTCAGGCGGCGGCCAACAATATCGGCAATATCAATTTAACTACAGGCGCGCAGCAAGGGCAGGACATGAATAACGCGGCAGCGGCTATGGCTTCGGGATATATCGGCGGCGCGAACGCATGGTCGGGCGCGCTGGGCGGCGCCACGAACAATCTGACGAGCATGATGCTGATGCAGCAGATGTTCGGCAAGACCGGAAGTGGCGCCGGCGGCGGAAGCGGTGATTACGCCTCAACGGGCGGCTGGTAAATCTATGATGCCAATGTTTAATTTCGGTGGGATGAATCTCAACTCCTTGCAGGGCAGGCAGGGGATGCTGGGGGAGGGTTACATGGGGCAAGGCGGACAGATGCCGACGCAAATTCCGGGACAGGGTAATCCCATGCCGCATCCGCCGATGTTCGGCCATCCGGCGGGCGGGCCTCCCATGGCAGGGCCGTTTCCTGTGACGCCAGGGCAGTCGCCTTTCGGACAGCCTTACAGTGGACCGCCGATGAGCGGGCCGATGCAGGTTCCCTCACAGCCGACACCTCCTGCTTATGGCGCTCCGCCGACGGGAATTAACCTGAACGCGCTCGGGGGCTCACCGCAGAACTTCATGCAACTGATGCAGATGCGCCAGATGATGCAGCCGAGATACTGATTATGAGTACAATTCCTCTCCCAGCTTTAGGCCTCAAACCTCCGCCACAGCCCGACATGATGGGCGACATGGCGAAGATGATGCAGTTGAAGTCCATGCAGCAAGGTCAGCAGGAAGGCGCGCTTGACCTGCAGCAGAAACAGCGGCAGATGCAGGACCAGCAGACCATCATGCAAGTTGCCCAGGCGCACGGGGGAAGCCTCTTGTCGGCCCTGCCGGAATTGGCGGGAAAGATTTCCGCCGCGTCGTTTATCCCGCTGCAGAAAAGCATCATCGACACGCAGAAATCCTACGCAGAGAAAGACAAACTGGACCTGGAGAACGAGAAGTCGCGCGCGGACCAACTGCTCGGCGTCATCACCCAGGCGAAACAACTCCCCCCCGACCAGTACCAGCAGATGTTTCCGCAGATCGCGGCCAAGGCTGTCGAAATTGAACCACGACTGAAAAATCAAATCAATCCCCAGCAGCCGATCCCGCAGCAGATGCTCGACAACGTAGCGCTGGGATTCGCCACCCATTCTCAACTAGCAACCATTGAGACCCAGAAAAGGGAAGCAGCCACCGCACAAGCCACCATCCTGAAAGACACAGCGCAAGCAGGCTCGGCTGACGCGGAAGCCGCCAACAAAAGAGCGGAGGCGGAGTATTACAAAAAGAACGGTGGAGCGCCGGGAGTACCGACGGAAGCAGTACAGATGAACGACTGGCTGCGGAAGAATCCGGGGAAATCGCCGTCCGACTTCATGGTATGGAAAGCGAAGAATTCTCCTAGCGTCTTGTTGCAGGGCGGAACAGGCGGTCCGGCGGGCGATCCCATGGTCGATATGGTGGGACAGGGCCGCGTCGATTTGGCGACCGCAACGCAGCGCATGGCACCGTCGGCAAAAGAATCGTTCATGTCGGCGCTGAATACAAAGTATCCGCAGTACAACCAGGCGACTTACGGCGTGACCAAGGACGTACAGAAGGAATTCACGTCAGGCGATGCGGCGAAAAATCTTGCCTCATTCAACACAGCCATCGAGCACGCGGGGCAGCTTCAAGCAGCAGCCGATGCACTCGACAATGGCAACGTTCATGGACTCACCAAAATCGGACAGGCGCTCGGCTATCAATTCGGCTCGGACAAAACCACCAACTTCAACGTCATCAAGTCAGCGCTGTCCGGGGAAATCTCCAAAGTATTCAAGGGTGGACAGGCGACGGATGCGGAGATTCGCTCGGTACAGGAACCATTCGACTCGGCGAATTCTCCAGCACAGTTAAAAGGCGCGATTCAAAATGCAATCAGCCTGATGAACTCGAAGCGGGACGCGCTACAAAAGCAATACGAAGCAGGAAAGGAAGGAAAGCCGAATTTCGGAGGCGCGCCCAGTTCCGGTCTCAGCGTGAAAGCTCCAAACGGGAAAACCTACTCCTTCAAGGATCAGCAGTCGCTCGATAACTTCAAGAAACAGGCCGGGATTCAGTGAGCGCTGCAACAATCGACTACGACGCTCTCGCCCAGCAACACGGCGGCTCGGCGGCGGTTGACTATGACGCTCTCGCTGCACAGCATGGCGGCACAACGCAAAATGCTCCACCCACGGCCACGATCAGCGCGACCCATGAACCCGATAGTTTTTCTGGGAAGGTTGAGCAGTGGACGAAGAATGTCGCGAATGATATCAAGTATGGAACGGACACAACCGGAGTCGGTACAGTCCTAAAGAAGATGGGCGCGCACGGTGTCTATCAGGGAAATTCCGAAGCAGTAGGAGATTTCATGGCTTCACTGCCACTTGGAATTGCGAAGATGACGCAGGGCGGAGCGGAAGTCGCGCAGCCGGGCCAACGCTGGCAGGGAACAAAAGATGTCGCGAGCGGAGCAATGCAGGCAGCTACGATTCCGGCCTCGTTCGTTGCGCCCGAAGCTGGCGAAACAGCGGCATCAGGTCTTGGTTCGGCGCTCGATAAGATCAACCCCAGCGCAATGAAGGAAGCGGCAGGCGGCATCCTTCAGGCCGTCGCGCATGATGCTAACAAGGTACCAGTAGCCCTCGAAAATGCGGGCGATGCCGCCTTGAAGCTGATGGACTGGCAGAAGAAAACCCAGCTCGGACCAACGCTCAATAAATTCCTCAACCGCATCACCAATCCGAAGTTGGGGCCGATGACGTATGAGGAGGGACGCGACTTCTATTCTCTGCTTTCGCGCATGTCCGCAGATGAGCAACTCAAGATGGCCGCGCCAGTAAAGTTTCAGGTGCAACAACTCACTGCCGGACTAAAGCAAGATATCGGAAACGCCGCCGATCAGGTTGGGCGTGCCGCAGATTACTACAGAGGCATGAGGGATTATGCGAAAGCGGCGAAATTACAGGATTGGTACGATACAACAAAAACCTATTTAATTCGCGGGGCTTTAGGCGCGGTCGGTGCTGGAGCCGCCGGGGTTGGGGCGCACTATGTTTACGATTCGTTGCAGAAATGATTCAGCGTTTCCACTGGCTGATGTCTAATTCTTTTTCTTCGCGTCGTTTTTTCATATCCAAGAAAATGCCCGATGCTAGTGAGGCGAAGAAAACGAATGCAAGGCCTAGCAGAGCGCAACCGAAAATGAATTCCATTTAGTCTTTCTTCTCCGCGATCTTTTCAATGATGCTGAATTTTCGATCTTTATTGTCCTCGTCTAAGACATGGGCATTGCGTCCATCGACGGCGAACTTCACATGGCCATTGACGGTGAGGTTCGGCCAGTGACCTGTATAGCTCGTGGCGAGTACATAGGTGATGCCATCCGACTTGAACCAGTAGGTTCGTTTATTGATCGGAAAGGCAACGATGGACGTCCCCATGGGCATGGCCGCAGCGCCAGCATTTGATGAGCGGGTGCCCATAAAAATTGCATCGTGCCACTGGCGCTCTTTCGCCGCAGCCAGAGTACAAGTGAGTAACAGTAAGCCGACAAGGTAGCGCATAACGTCCTGAATTCTCTACTCCACCCCACTCCTTGCAAAGTCACTACTAAGGCATTAACGGCCAAGCTAATGCGCAAAATCCTGCTTACCTATTCCGCCCTATTTCTGATCACGCTCGTATTCGCCTTCATGGGAGCGGCGCATTGCCAGGTCTCCGTTGCCCCGGCGCCGCCGATTCACATGCAATTCCTGAACGCAACCGGGGAGCCTTTGTCGGGAGGATTTCTCTACACCTACGCGGCCAGCAGTTCCACGCCCCTACCTACTTATGTCGATTCTGCGGGGCTGATCCAGAACGCCAATCCTATTCCGCTTGATTCGACGGGCGCACCTTCGAACGGCTCGGTTGAAGTGGGGATCTATCTGGCAAACCAGTCCTACAAGTTCGTCGCGACCAATTCCTTCGGAGTGCAGCAGTGGACCCAGGATGGAGTAAGCAGTTATCTGGGCATCCTCAACTTGTCGAATGTCTGGACGTTTCCGCAAACCTTTTCGGCCCTCACCTCGATGACGCTGATCGACAACCAGATGGCCATGGGGGTAGCAGGGAACCAGACCACTCTCGACTTCCCGCCGCCGATCGGCAATATCGCGCTGCACTTCCCCAATACTGCGGACACGATGGTGGGACGCGCAACGACCGACACCTTGAGCAATAAGTCATTGGTTGCTCCATCGGTCACGGGCGGGCTTACCGTAAGCAGCGGGACAACGGAAGTCGATGGCCCTTTCAACGCTTTTAGCACTGGACAGTTTTCTGGACTGCTTTGGGCTCTGGCACCGTTACGACTCGGCTCACACCTGATTCAGCAAAGCACGAACACTATCGCGGGAGTCTGCACCTTTGCCGCCGCTACGACTTGCTCGGTGGTATTTGGCAGCGCCTATACCAGCGCGCCCTTGGTTTTCTTACAACCCCTCAGTCCCGGCGGAGTCACCTTCACTTTGACAGCGGAGAGCACCACCGGTTTCACCATCACGGGGAGCGGAAGTAATTCTGTCGCGGTGAACTGGCTGGCAATCGGCAATCCCAACTAATGAAGGGGTTGCTGTTCATCGTTCTGCAATTGGCCTCCAGTGGCTCGGATGCCTACTTCACGAATCGCATGGCACAGACCAAGCACTTTCAGGAATTGAATCCGATTGCCAGACCGTTCGTGAATTCGCCGAAAACACTGGTGCCGTACTTCGCGGCGGGCGCGGGAATAAAGATCGTCGTTCCCCGGATTTTGCGCCGACGACATCACGAACGACTGGCGGATGCAATCGCCCTCGCAGGCATAGCCGACAACGCCTTTGGCGCTCTCTACACCCCCACCCACTAACATGCGAAAACTGATCTGCTTTCTGATTCTGTTGCTGCCCTCGCTCGCCTTGGGCCAGAACTCTGCCCGGATGCTCTCGGGAGTGAACTCACAAACTGGCCTGTCCTATACCTTTGTTCCGCAGGACGCGACACGGCTCACGGCCTTCGCCAATGCGGGAGCCATGAGCGCGCTGCTGCCCTCGGGATTAAGCCAGGGCTTTCAGGCGGGAACGTTATTCTCGGTGCAGAATTTGGGCTCGGGGAATCTGACCATCACCTGTCAGGGCTGTTTGATTTTCGCCTTGACCTCCGCAGGCTCGGGCACGCTGGTTCTGGTTACAGGGCAGGGAGCAGACCTATACAGCGACGGGGCAGGGAATTACTGGGCATTGCTGGGGGGGAGCTCAACGGGCGGCGGAACAATCACGGGAGTTACAGCAGGCGTTGGATTGGTCGGCGGCGGAAGTTCCGGCAACGTGCCTATCAGCCTACGTAGCGATTGCCTCACGTTCCAGACGCTGCAATGGAATGGCTCGCTCTGGTCGTGCGCTAACTTGGGCACTCCTGCGGGAGTTGCCACTGAGTTGCAATTTCGCTGCGGCAGCGCGTTCTGCGCAGATTCGTCATTATTTTACAACGCCACCACCCACACCCAGACGGTTACGAATATCAACGTCAACGGGATTATGACCTGGCTGAATGCGTTCGGAGTGAGCAGCACGATTCCGATTACCCCAGCCTGCATCCCAGCCGCGGGTATGGCGGTCCTCGGCGTAAATACCGACGGCAACTTCGCCACCTCCAACAACGGCGCCCCATGTGTAGACATCGCGGGCAGTCCCGTCCCCCCCGGCGTTGCCAAAGGATCAGTGTTGGCTGCGAACGGAGTTTCAGCCAATCCGGTCTATCAGACCAAATCCTTTCTTGATGTGCGTGACATTGCAGGAGTGGATTGCACGGGAGTCGCCGACAGCGCAGCAGCCTTGACCGCCTTCACCGGAAATCAGCCGGGAACGAATAATGCGATTACCGGAAAGACGCTTTCCTTCGGCAGTTGTCCGCAAATCAAATTAGCGACGACTTGGGTGATCTACAACCAAGCAGGATTCATCATTGACGGCTTCACTCGGAGTGGAGCGGCAAGTAAGGGCATAAACATCTCATGGTCGGGCGCAGCGAATGGGGTGATGATCGACTGCGAATATTGCGATGGGTTTATCATGCGCGGCCTCAATATTCAAGGCAACGCGAATGCCGGAGTGGGGATTCAGATCGACAAGAATGGTGCGGGAGGCATCTGGAACACCACCGACGGAATTCTGGCGAATAACACCTATCAAGGAGCTAATCAAAACTGGATCGGGGTTTCCATTTCGCCAGTCTCCATGAACAACGTGGAAGACATGCGGATCACAGACTCCGCGTTCTATTGCAATGCAACAGTGGCAACGACGGCGGGAGTTGGAATCAAGATTGGCAATTCAGCCAACGCAAAGAATGAAATCATCAAGCACATCAATGTGACCAACTGCTTGTATGGAGTTTGGAAGCTCAACGGCTCCATGCAAGTCCAAGAGAGCGAATTCACCGGAAATGGGGGAACCTGCGCCAGCGGTAGCGGTGCTGACATCCGCATCGACACTAACACCGACGTAGACATCATTGATGGAAATCTTGACGAGAACAGCCTTCAGGGAATCAATTTTACCTTGGCCCAAGGACACCCGGTAATTGTGAGGGGCAATCATGCCGCTCCAGCGGGCTGCGAGAATACGAGCAGATACTGGTTCAACACCGGCACTGGTTCTGGGTCATGGCTGATTGAGGGAAATTCCTGGGATTCTGATTCCAATCTGGTAAAAGTCATCGGAAGCAGCAGCGGCCAGCAAGGGCAGAAGATTTTCACTCGCGCAAATCTGTATCCCAATTCTATCTTCACGCCATGGTGGACGCTGGGAGACAACGCTTCCGGAGATGACATTCAAGTCTCCGGGGACAACCTCCTTGCCTATGCAGGTCAGGCGGGCGGCGTTATTCCCCAGGCAGCAAGCAATTATCCCTCACCCTTTCAGGTGTTTCGCGGTTACCT
Organism: Candidatus Sulfotelmatobacter sp.; assembly: GCA_025462865.1. Classification (GTDB taxonomy): domain Bacteria; phylum Acidobacteriota; class Terriglobia; order Terriglobales; family Acidobacteriaceae; genus Sulfotelmatobacter. The sequence continues at coordinate 29,651 of JAOAPI010000081.1, forward strand.
TAACGGCTCACTCACGGCCGACGATTTTGCGGAACAATTCATTCCTGCTGGCACTGCGGGCTCCAGTGGGGGAACGTTCTTACTCAAGCATCAGCAGGGCGCAACCGGGACCGAGATGTTTGCGTTTGATGGCTCCTATCCGGGAATGTTGATTGCTCAGATCCCAACCCCTGCCGCGCCGACGATTACCAACGCGGGCGCAGCAGGCGCAGTCACCGACACCTATTCAGTCGTCGCTTATGGGGCATTGGGAAACACGGTAGGTAGTTCTACGGGAAGTACGGGGACGGCTAACGCCACGCTCACCACTTCAAATTTCAACGTCGTCGCCTTCGATTCCGTTCCGGGGGCAGTGAAGTATTGCATCTGGCGCACCGTGGCCGGAGGCACCCCAAGTACGCTCGGGAATATCGGTTGCATGTCCGCATTGCAGGTCAATTTCCGGTTCTTTCCGAATGTTTGGGGAACGGCTTACACGTCGAACAACGCTGGAGTAAGGAATCACTATCTTTTCAACGACACGGGCCTCGCAGGAGATTCAGCCAGCTTGCCAGCCTCAAATACCACAGGCGGCTTGAGTGTCGCAGGGCCGCTGACGATTACCAGCGGAGCACGCGTCTCAAATCTATACAGCAGCGGCAATCCTGGATTGATTTCGTGCGGCGGGACAACGACCTGCTCGAATACGCGACAGGTGAATGGCTACACAGTCTATGGGAGCGCAACTCTGGCGGCTGGAACCCTCGCCTATGCTGGCCTGCCCTTCGCTTCAACGACATGGCTTTGCAATACCTGGGACATCACTACACCGGGCACGACATCCTCTATGGTTCAGGTGACCGATGCAACCCACGCCACGATCACGGGCACAGGGACAGATGTGATCGGCTTTCAATGTTTAGGGAATTAAGGAGACCTATGAAGAAGAAACTGTTTTTATTCGCTCTGCTGTTAGCTGCAAGTTCGGCCTTCGCGCAAACTTCTACACAGGGACAGTTCACATTTACCGTTGCAGGATTTGTGCCGCTTGGTACTGGCTCCTCAGCTTGCCAGCCGGGGCCGGGGCCAACCTTTCCCGCGTGCGCTCTACCTGCGCCTTCATTGGGATCAGCTTATACCGCAACTCTGGCAACCATTGGCCTGAAAACTCCGCTGACGGTAACCGTTTCTTCGGGAAGTTTGCCGATTAACTGGAGCGTCACTACTTCGGGAACCAATGTGGTGATTTCTGGAACAGCTTCGACGGCGGGAGTGCAGGCAGCGTTTACTTTGTCGGTGAGCGGAAGCTAAGAGTCAATCTCTCTGGCAATACCAATACAGGCAACTGCCGCTGCCATCTCTAGCACCTGTCGGGCAACAAGTGGGTCGCTAGGCTTCGTGAACAAACTCATGTCAAGACCTCCGATAACAAGCAAGGCAAGGCCGAAACCCGCCAGAACCATCGCGAAAATAAATCTACTCCTTGCAATCACCATTGAACAATCCTAGCCTTCTGATGCGTTCTCTACCACTTTTATTTTTACTCTGTCTGGCGGGATGTGCCAAAGCTCCTGCTCCGCCTGTTCCTCCACCACCGCCGATCCAGCTTAAGTCTGGACTTGTCGGCCAATCGACAATGATTCAACTGGCTTCTCCCGCTCCGCCGAATTTCAATGTGCGTTGCTGCCTTCCTCCCGGAGCAACGATTGAAAGTTTAAATGGTTCATTGTGGCTAACCGGAACTCCGCGCATCGCGGGCAAATGGGACTTCTCTTACAGTTATGGATTAGGGGATTCCGTAATTCAGCTTGCGTGTGCACCGAGCTCGCCGGGAACTAGAACGTTCGGCATTGATCCCGATGGCAACTTCGCCGTGTCGGTAGATGGCGAACCTTGCCATCAGATTTCCGCCTCCGAGTAACTACCTACCTCTCCTATAAATGAAAAAGTTTCTCTGGTTATTTCTGCTTTGCCCGGTTCTGAGCTTTGCCCAAGCCTCGCCTGTAGTTCCCAACTGGTGCGCCCAGCAACAGGCCGGACTTTCTCAGACGGCTTGGCAGGTATTCAGCTTGCCGAATCTGAGTTGTATCCAATTAAATCCGCAGTGGAGCGCAATCGACGTTGGGACGACACTGCCGAATTTCGTGTGGGCGAATTATGATCCAACAAACCTCACGCCGTATACCGGTTGGTCTCTCGGAGCCTGCACCACCAGCGGCGGAACCTCTACTTGCAATATTCTTTCAGGAACTTGGACCATCATCCAAAATGCAACCATCATCATCAGCGGCTCGGCGGGCTGTGATGGAACTTACACCGCAGGAACCAACGGCTCAACTTTCGTACATATCACTTCGGGATGCACCAGTGCGAGCGGAGGGAAACTATTAATTGCTTGCGGGGTAAACCTGGCGCAAGGCGCGGCTCCCTGCAAATTAGTGATTATGAGTGCGATGACCGATGCGGCGGGAGTGCAGAACAATGCCGCTTATCCGTTCTCGCAGGCCTATGCGAATTCTTCCTGTCCAGCATGGCAGACAGGCGTCACTTACGGATTCAATTCCTGCGTCACGCATGGCGGACATTTTCAGCACGTGGTAAATATCCCAGCCTTAACCGCGCAGTGTACCGACATTTCCTTCGGCTCGTTCTGCTTGTGGAACGACGACGGCGCGACTAACGCCTTCGTGCAAGAGGCAGTCGTTGGCCCGTCCTTCCAAGGTAACGCGAATGCGCCCAATGTTTTCGTGAGCGGCGGAGCGGTCTTTTCCGTCACCTCGAATAATTGCCAGCCTTCGGAAAGTTCCGCATGTCTGGCTACTGATGTAGCTACGGGATTCCCTGTTTATTGGGAAACTCCCATGCAGGCCGCTCTAAAGACTTGGTGTACCGGAGTAGACGGATCTTCAAATCTTGGATTCATGCAGCACTACAATTCGGTTGTTCCCGCCGGACAACTTCTGGCTTTGGAATGTGGCGCTCCGCAAGGTGTGGAATGGTTCTTTGCGATGGAAGGATTCTTTGAAGCGAAGTATTCAATGAATCTTTCGCAGACCGAGAGCCTCTTAGTCAACTACGCCTCAAATAATCTCTGGAGTTCGATCCATACCGAGTGGGTAGCTCTTGGGAGTCCTTCTTGGGGAATGCTGGTTCCGGACGGAATCTACTCAGGTTGCCCCACAGATGCGGCCTGTAGCCTCTATTCTGACCTTATCGCATCGGTCAGCTTACAGTACCCCGAAAATTCGCCGGGAAATTATGGCGTGCGTACTGCGAACATCACCACTTATTTATCGACTGGAGTAGTTCGTGGGGATTGGGTAGGAATCTTCGCCAAATACCCGAACACGAAATTTCACGTTCTCGAACCCTTCTCGCCTAGTTGTCCTAACGTAATCTCCGGACCATATAACCCCTCACTCTGTAATCCGTTAACGCAAGCAGTGACGGGGGATTTCAGAACCATTCTCCCCTTCGCCACGCAATTCATTTCCACGGGAACAGCGCAGCCTATTTTCATTCTATTCGAGGACGACGTAGCCTGCACCTACGACGCAGGGCTCACAATTACGGTAAGCGGCGGGTCATATCCGCCCTGCATCAATGCGCCCTATGTCTTGCCAATGGCGAATGCAGCGGCGGGGATTTTCGCTGGAACCACAGTAGCAACGGGAATTACCGGATCATTCACCATCAGCGGACCGACGCCAACGCAGGGCTATAGCGCGCGCACCGATCTGCTGCCCCAGCCGTATCCTCTGACTATTCCCTGTCCGGCACCGTCCTGTACGGGCGGGGGATCATTCAGCGGCGCGGGCTTCCAGTTGAATCCGTCTGATTTTCCGGCTACGCAATTCGTGAAGATCACCGACGATTCAACCCCTTCCACGAATCATGCAGGCTTTACCACCAACTGCGATTTCAGTTCGGAAGGTAACGACTGGAACACTCTGTCTAATCGTTTTGTGTTATGCCAGCACGGAAATATTCAATCCATCTTCTCGTTTAATCCCACTACCTTGCAGTTCGCGCAAATTGCCGGGCCGATCTGGGGCTTGGGCACGGGAGCCATCAACGGCCACGGCTTCTACAGCTACCTCCAGCCCTATGCTTATTACCATGCCCATCCTTGTCCAGCGGCGACCGTGGGATGTACGCAGCACGATCTGACCATCTTCCAATACGACACCTCAGGCATCGGAGTTCCGCCCGCACCCTCCGTCGTAGTGGATCTGAATACCGCCTGCGGATTACCGACTTATTCCGGAGCCGCGTTTGAGGATGGCGTGACCGTAAGCCGGGACGACAACAGTTTCAGCTTCAACGTATGCAACAGCGGAACCTGCGGACAAGGATCGGCCGGAAACATCATCACGGGAGTCTGGAATCGGACCAACGGCTGTTCCTACCTGAACACGAATACCTGGCAAGTGGTGGACAACGGCGTGCCCTTGGGAACAGCATCTGGGACAGTGCAGAATTTCACCATGCACAACGCCAGGATCACGCAAGACGGGTCGTTACTCCGAATCAATGTCGGCACCTGCACGAGTTGCGTTGCGGGACAGAACTGGATGGTCTGGACGCCCTTCACGACCTCAGTAGCACTGAACACCGATGCCAACGGTTGCGGCCATCTGGTCAATGGATATTCTCACATCGCCAACAAGTGCGATGGATCGCTGAATATCAACGGGCTGGGCTACTACCCGTTCAGTTCGCTCAATTCATGGACTTCCTTGCCAGCGGCCTACCCGACTTCTTCGGATGCGAACCAAGCGCACTTGAATTGGTCGAACGATAATCCGACCGACACGAATCCTTTCTTCGCCGCCCTTGAATGGACCGGCAGCTTCGCGGCAAATTTCCCTTGGGATCAGGAATTAGTAGGAGTCGCGACCGATGGCAGCGGGAAGGTCTGGAGATTCGCGCACAATTTTGCTACTCCGACCTCGCAGGCCTTCATCCCCATCAACGTTTCTCAAGATGGCAAATATCTCCTGCTTTCAACCGATTGGGATCAGATGCTCGGCTGCTCGAACGGAACGACTTTAGGCTGCGGGCCGAACCAACCGAACTGGCAAGCTTCGCATGGTTACGCAAGCGGGGCATTGGTCACACCCTTAACAGGAAATTCCGGCGGTTTCTCTTATCGCACCACCGGAGGAACCAGCGGAACCATTCAGCCCTCTCCGTGGAATCAGGTTTTGGGCGGAGTCAGCATCGACGGGTTATTGACGTGGACGAACGTCGGAACCTATCGCACGGATGTCTTTCTGGTGGCACTGAATCCTTCTCCGGCACCAACGACGGCGCTGGCACAGCCGAATATGGATGACAGTCAAACAAGCTGGCAGCCTGCTTGTGTAGGTCCGTCGTGCGCTGGAGGCGTCGGCACTCCTTCATTCACGAATCAGACATTCGTTAATCCCTCTCCATCGCAGGACGGCAACTCCATGATGATGACGGAGACGGGCACAAATTATTCCAACGTGATGTTTCACAAATCCATCGGGGCAGACAATTCGGCTACGACCTTTACAGGCACCTACTCCGTGTACATCCCCAGCCTGACTCCCTATCAGGTCTTTGGTATGGATATGTATCAGTACATTCCTGGCGTTCGCTTAATGTTTGGAAGTCAATGTGCGGTCGCAGGAACTACGGCTGGATTCTGGAGCTTCTTCGATCAGGGTTCGGGGCCGGATGGGACGTGGCATGTGAGCACCGTACCTTGTCCTCTGACTTCGGCAACCTGGTACACCATCAGCATGACGGTGCATCGCGTTCCGGGGGACACTTCTTGCGCCGGCGGAGTTCCAGCGGAGCACTACGATTCACTCACCCAGAACGGCACAACCTATCCCCTCAATTTGACTTACTGCTCGGAAACTACGGCCTTCGCCAACGACACCGGGATGCAGTTCGACATCAGCAGCAACTCTGTCGGGGGAACGCTCACCGCTTATGTGGATTTGATGAGCTATACGGCGAAATACTAGATCGTGTGGACCTATAACCAGTTGAGCGGGGAATTGCGGAAGGACGGAGTTTTGCTTGGAATCGGCTATTCCGGCCACGGGCAGGGTAAGAACAATCCAGCGCTCGAGCAGGATGTGGACGTTGGCCCAATCCCAGCCGGCTCTTGGACGATCTGCGGCCCACCCTACGACACCACGACTCACGGGCCTTATGTTTTGCGGCTCGAGCCCGACCGATTGACACCTCTTTACGGACGGGCTGGCTTCCTGATCCACGGCGATTCGCTCGAGCATCCCGGGCAAGGTTCGGAAGGCTGCATCGCCATCAGCCCTCGAGATAAACGCAGCGCAGTCTACCAGTCAGGCGACACCAAGCTCCTCGTGATCTCCGGCATCTCCCAGGTGACGGCAGGAATTCCGCAGCAGAAGGATTTTCCATGAAAGCGAAGCTCGCGAAATACTGGCCCTCGCTCGTCACCCTAGCGATGGGCACGGTGCTGTTTCTCAACGATTCCGTGCAGTCCTACGCCCTGTCTCATCCCAAGTACGGCGTAATTATCGGCACGGCCTGGGGCATCGCCCTGCATTGGGCGCAATCCCCCAAGGCGACACCGGGCTCCAAGTTCTAACCCCCCTTCACAAACCCAACTTTTTCAGGAGGAAAACATGAAAGGTATTCTCACGCTCGCATCTCTTTTTCTACTGTCGGTGGCGGCTTTTGCCCAGACTCCGGCGCCCTCGGCCTTCCCCAGCACCACGGTAAACTTCAACCTCAGTCCGATTACCTTACCCGGCGCCAAGACATCGGTAGCTGGTGCGGAGACCGACGTTAAACTAAAGATCACGTCCAACTTCTCGCTGGGCGAAACCACCCTTTTGAGTGGGGATTATGCCTTCATCGGCGGCCGCGGCGACTATGTCATTCCATCCTTCTCCAAATGGCTGCAGAACCACAGCCCCATGCTGAACGGCTATCAATTTCAGCTGGGCGTGACGGGCAGCGCCGGCGTGGTCCGGACCCCGCAATCTCTGGGTGTCGCGGCCTCGCATTGGGGTGAACGGGCGGGAATGTTCCTAACTTATGCCGTAAATGGGAATGTCGGGCTCGGCGTGGAGGCGCAGTGGACGAATCTTCCCGGTTATGCCCACTCGACCTACAGTATGGCTTTCGGCCCTTCGTTCCATTTCTAGCCATGACTCTACCCGGCACACCAATCGATCGCGCGCTATGGGCCTCCTGGGTGGTGATGTTCGCCATCCTGGAGACTTTTGGCGTCCTGCAGTGGAAGCACTGCACGTCCTTAACCCGGCTTACCTTGTCGAGCGTGCCTAAGTGGGTGCTGGCCATGTTTTTGGGGTGGTTGGCGTATCACTTCCTCGTACAATATCCATAGATGCCACGCGCCGCCAAAGCCGTTCCTGCTGGCAAAGTCGCGAAACACCTGTCTAATCTTGCGCTCGGCAAAAAATACTACAAAAAGTCGGATGCCGCGCTGGATGAAGTTCTAGAGAAACTGCCGCGCTGCGAAACCTGCAAACAGCCGGTTGCGAATGGACTAGAAGTAAAGTTGCGCTCTGGCAAGAAAGTCCGCTTGGTGGACAAATTCGCGGATAAACACCGCACCAATGTAGGCCAGAATGCCCGCCGCTACGAGTTCGAAGAAGTTACCCTGCCCTAGACGTTTCCGCCGCGCTTTTTCCTTGGCCCCAGAGCCCCAGGTTGTCAGTCAGTCCCATCCGGCAACACACACTCTCCGACCTTCCTTTTTTTGTTTAAATTCGGCATCAGTCAGGTGGCCAAGCAACTGCTTCGAGCCTCGTGGGCATTTCCATACTGTTACGAGGCAGGCATGTTTTTCCGCTGAGTATTGATGCCCCTCTGAAAGACAAGCATCCTTGAACTTGTCCTCTGGTTCATCGGCCCATCCAATCCAGCCGAAGCCGCCTTTTGTCTCCCAAACGTAAACCTTGGTTGCTGGAACAAAGGGGATGCATTCAGGCTTGGACTGTCCCTGCATTACCATCCCGAGAGCGAGCACTGCGATGCACAGTTTCATCATTGGTTTTCTCCGTATTGCTGAGCGAGGATTTTAGCCCATCTCGCTTTCTGGCTCATTTCGCGGGCTCCTTTGGAAGCGTTTCAATATCAGAAGTTTGGACGTATCTGACGAACAAGCGTCTATTTTTCGTAGAACCCTGATTGCATCTTCGACTGTTGCTGGCACACGGTTACTACCGTCGAATGCTGGCTCGGCAGGTTTAAAAGATTCCGCCCATCGAGTAGTGACTAGCTTTCCGCGCTGGTAGGCATATTCAGCCAATCCTTTACGCTTGTCGTACCAAGGAACATCCGAAGTGTCCGGGTCGTAATATCTTCCGTCTTTGGCCCACCACGCATCAAAATCGTCAGTTAGTACGGTGCTTGGATCAGGCGGCGTTTCTTTTTCCAGTTGGGGAGCCGCTACGACGGATTTAGCTCCAGCGTCGAAACCGCGCCGAAACGATACCCAATCAAGCTGAACAGAGGCGCTATTCAGTAGTTGGAACGCCGCCCGATCATTCCATTCTGGCGTTTCCTTGGTTGCTGGTGAGGGCGCAGGCTCGGCAGCAAAGTTTCCGCATTTGTGTACTCCGCGATGCAGCCCGTTGATAGGCACATCTCCAATAGCACAGGGAGAGCATTTGCCATTTAGCGCTTGCCAACTTTCCCGGCCCAACTTAATGGCTTCACTGAGCGTTGGCGGCGTTGCTTCTTGAGAGGAAGCCGCCACCCGCTCGTTATGGGATTTAACTATTTCTTCTAGTTGGGATTTGGCGCGATCGTGGATAAACGGAGTCGAGCACACAATCCTGCATCCGCTATTCGTCTTCTCTTGCACCGAAAATCGGCTAGTACATTCTGGAGACTCCAAAAGGAACCATTGGCCTGTTCTTACTGGTTGCGGTTCCGGCGCGTTCCCGGCTGTCTGGGCTGGCTCCCGGCTGTTATTTTTCATAACTAATTCTCCCTTTTGAATCGACGACGATTGTTAGCGTTTCCCCCGGCGGCTTACTCAGCACTGCCACGGGCCGACCTAATTTCGTGATGAGGAATGTTTTACCCAGAGCCGCGCTATCGAGGACTTCTCCCGGCTGCTTGCGGAAATCCATCGCTGTTATGATCTCGAACTGCTGACTCATCTGCTGAAGGACGTGATCGGCGATTTTCTTCATCTAAGATGCCTCACTCAAATCATCACAATCGTCGTCGTCGGGCGGGCCATCGTACAGGCAGTGAATACAGCGCATCTCCTCTTCTGAATTTTCAAAGAAGATGTCGTCGATATCGCCGCCGCAGTAGCAGGCCGTGCAGCAATCTGGGCATGAGTGCGCCATTTAATTTCCCCCTGTCTGGGCTGGCTCAGATTTAGTGTTTTGCGAATCGCGCCATTCCCACTTGCCGTTGACGTGTAAGCCCTCATGTCCCTGCGATAATCCGCATCTGAACTCGCGGTCCTCTTCCAGTAAAATGCTTGCGCAGTTCTGGTTTTTCAAGCTCATTTCGATTCCTCGTTTTTCGTGAATACAATCCAGTGAGATTTTGCGGCCCGTCCGCAGCGATTTCCAATCAGCGGTTTTTCGGGAGTGAGGGCGAGAACCCGCGACACTGGTATCTCGTGCTCGTTCCACTTGAAAATCAGGATGCCCTGCGGCCGCAGAACACGGAACCCTTCTACGAAACCGGTCCGCAGATCCTCTTGCCAATTCGTCCCTAGTTTGCCGTACTTCTTCGCCAGCCAGCCCTTCGCGCCGTTCCGCAGCAAATGCGGCGGATCAAACACTACAACTGAAAACTGATTATCAGGAAATGGGAGCTTAGTGAAATCTGCCTGCAAGTCGGGATCGATAACCAGCAACCTACTGCCGCCCGCACTTGAGGAATCTTTTAACTCGTGCGATTCCCGCCGGTTGTCGCAAAACACAACTTCGGGATGCTCGCGATCAAACCAGAACATACGACTGCCGCAGCAAACATCCAAAATCGTGCGTTCTGGTTCTGGTAGGTTAGGTTTCATAGCTGCTCCCCGCGAGCCTTCCGAATTGCAGATTGTAGTTTTATGACGGGGCACAACGGCGCATGATTTCCTTGACCGTCCACGTCACACCCACAATTCTGCTCGTTCCATCCGTAGCCTTCCTTGAGCATCTCCAGCAGTTCCAGGGAGCCTTCAAGCAGGTCTGGCGCGGCTGCGATTAGGCGGGCATTGGCGAGATTGTCCTCTTGGAAATCCGAAGCATCGAAGCCACCCCATTGAACAATCTCCCGCTTCGTACCTGCCGACAGAATTGCCGTCGTGTGATCTCTGCCAGTGACCACATGAAACAATTCCCACGGCCCTTTTGTATGCACGGCTTTTTCGCTTATCCCTTCTTCCTTCTTAGCCATTGGCCCCTCGTAAGTTCAAATCTAGGTATTCACGCTCAGTCATGAAGTGGTATTCGCCTGAGAGCTTGATGGCTACAAGGTCAGCCTGCGAATCGTCCGCCGAAATATCGGCGAAGCAAATAGCGCCAGTTTCGAGGATGCCCGCATAGTTCCAGTCTGAGCGAAATCCCTTCCGCTTGGCGATTCGCAAGACACGACGAATCGTCCGCATCGACGGTGACCAACCATCGCTTCGCCGCTCAATAACGTGGATATACTTAGCCATTGGCCACGCCTTTCAAATCTTTTTTCATCTACAAAGCACGTCGCTGAACTTTGAGTATTCGAGGTACCTACCTACCGTCTGTTTGCTCGTGGTTAGGCTCGATAAACCCTGAGCAGTG
>JAOAPI010000113.1 GCA_025462865.1 Candidatus Sulfotelmatobacter sp.
GCTCCGGTTTGGCACCTCGATGTCGGCTCATCGCATCCTGGAGCTGTAGAAGGTTCCAAGGGTTAGGCTGTTCGCCTATTAAAGCGGTACGTGAGCTGGGTTCAGAACGTCGCGAGACAGTTCGGTCCCTATCTGTTGTGGGCGTAGGAGATTTGAGAGGACCTGTCCTTAGTACGAGAGGACCGGGATGGACGAACCTCTTGTGTTCGAGCTGTCATGCCAATGGCACCGCTCGGTAGCGAAGTTCGGTAGTGATAACCGCTGAATGCATATAAGCGGGAAGCACTCCTCAAGATGAGATCTCCCAACCCATAAGGGTAAAGAAGGGCCCAGGAAGACTACCTGGTTGATAGGCTGGAGGTGGAAGAGCGGCAACGCTCGTAGCTTACCAGTACTAATCGCCCGTTCGGCTTGACCATAAAATTTACTCGGTGCAGATACAGTTGCCAGCTCTCAGCTTTCAGCCTCGGCTAAAAACTGAGCTGAGGTGAGAGCAGCGTTTCTTCTCGACCGCCAGAATCTGGGTGGAAAAGATGAAACACGCTGACAACTGTGCGCCGACGCTTTTGAAATTCCTACACGAAGCTTTTCGCTTCGAGAACGAAGAAGAAAGCAAAGCCGAAGTATGGTGGCAGAAATCGGAAGTTAACAATAAGAAAGTAAGCCACACCCAATCTATTCAGTTGTGAGGTTTCGTCCTCACGTTCTTTGAAAAAATCAGCTTCTAGCTGCTAGCTTCTAGCTCAATCCAATGAGTTCAAGCTTTGTGGCGGAAGCCGACAGATCAAGTTTGCAGCGAGAAATCTTTCCGTGATCGCCAAGAGTGTACGCGCCGGAAGATTCAAGCTAGTAGCCAGAAGCTAGTAGCTAGTAGCTAGAAGCTGCCTCAAGTTGTCGGTGATCTTACCGCGGGGGATCCACCCGTTCCCATCCCGAACACGGAAGTTAAGCCCCGCAGGGCCGATGGTACTGCACGCGCCAAGTGTGTGGGAGCGTAGGTCGTTGCCGGCATTAAATAAAGGCCAGTCTGAGAAATCAGATTGGCCTTTTCCTTTTTTGTGATGTGGCGCGGGTGCCCTCGCCCGCGAACGCTTGCAGTGCCTGAGTCTCGCGGGAGAAAGCGGCGGCCTAGGCCGAGTTGCTCAGGGGATGGCGTGTCGTGGGTGCCGGCCTACGCGGGCGAGGGCGCCCGCGCCACACATTCAAAGGGTCAACTCCGGATTCAGCCACAGCCAGCGGTAATCTTCCGGCCTCTGCACCAAACCTCTTCTCACCGGATTCTGCCGGATGTATTCAGCTTTTTCTCTCAGGCTCTCATCTGATCGCAGGACGTGATCGAAGGATTCCTCTTCCCACACCGGTCCCTCGTGATGCAACAACTTGTTGATCTGATGAGCGGTGGCACTCTTTAAGCATTGCAGGATGTCGACCATGGGAAAGCGCCAAGCGTCTCCATTGCGCAGCGGCTGCAAAAGCAGGTGCACGTGATCGGGCATTACGACTACAGCGTGCAACTGGATTCTTGGAGGTGGGTTGTTCGCGGCCGAGGGCGGCCGCGCCACACCGCCCTCCCGCAGGCAATGTTCCAGAACCAAATCCCGTCCTGCGCCCGGCAATGAAAGACGGGCAGTACAGAAAGTGACGAACAAATCCGCATCCGCCCCGCTGCAGGTGCGGAAGACGGCGCCGGTAGCGATACTTTGCAAGTGGCGTGCTGGACATGGTGATGTGGTTATATGTGGGGCGGGCGCCCTCGCCCGCCGGAAGGAGAAGTTGGCTGTCTGTGACAAATGAACAACCCAGCGTTGGATTTCAGGATCGAAGGAAGGGTGCATTCTCGCGGGACGCATTAGCGGGCGAGGGCGCCCCCTCCACATAAAGCCCCGCAGGGCCGATGGTACTGCACGCGCCAAGTGTGTGGGAGCGTAGGTCGTTGCCGGCATTAAATAAAGGCCAGTCTGAGAAATCAGATTGGCCTTTTCCTTTGAAGCAAATTCCCAAAGGAAACGCGCAAGTTACCTTCGACACTCGCACCTTGGCAAGCATCCGGAATAGCATTTCAAGGGAACATGTCTCGTTGCGCCTATTGCCGCCGTGAACTCCCTGGCTTGGAAACACTCTGTCAACAGTGTTTCGAAAAGGGGTATGACGGGCTCGCGCATCCGAAGCCGTGGTGGTATCGACTGCGGCCCCGGCTGACTCGCGGTAATTTCGCGAGATTCTTCATTCTGTTTATATTTTCTTTTGTGCTGTTCCGATTCGATTTCCCGGATTTCCGTGCTTGTCACATGAAAACGACGGAAACCTCCTCGCTTATCTCCATCTTGATTGCCTGCGTTGCATTCTTTTACGAAATCAAAGGCAAATCCGAATCCGTTATCCTACCTCGGAGAAATTTCGAAACTCGCTCCATTTTAGGGCGTTTAGTGCTGTTGGTAGCCGTCGAGCTAATCGTGGGCCTGTTTCTCTACCTCATGCCCATGGCGGTGCTGGTGACCTTCGCTTTCGTGGGTTTCGTAATCGTTGAGAACGACATCTTCGATCCGATGAGGACAAAAAGCCTAGGCTCCTTGCTTTGTGCAATTACTGCGGTACCAGCTATGTTTTGCTTCATCGCCTGGAGAATTACTGATCAAGACGTTTGGCTAAGGTTCATCCTCGTGGCCCAATCTTTGATGGCAAGTCTCATATTTATTGATCGGCGGCGTGCCACCGAATGAAGGCCGGGTCACAGGAACGAGCGCGACCGGACGTCTTAGGAGCAGATTGCCAATAGATACTTCGCGAAGAACGCTCAGGATTTCGGCAGAAGGCTCCCACGCGCAAAGGACGCGCGCTCACGCGTTCTAGGCACCTCAAGTTGCCCGCACAAATAGAGGCCGGTCTCAGAAATCCAGATTGGCCTTTTCCTTTTGCGTTTGTTGTTACCGGTTGCCTGGGAACATCCCCGTCGCGATAAATCGAGCGATGATGGCGGCAAAGAGCGTGCCAATGACGAATAGCACCTTACGATATCGGCGCCAAATCTCGCGGAATCCCGATGCCTGCGCAAAAACGTCGACAATGTAGGCGGCGCAGTATGCGACGTTGGCGATGACCGCCAGCAGGAACAGGCCAAGGCAGAAGTCTACTGTAAGGGCAGCCCTTGATACCGGGTATGCAAGTGCGAAATAAATGATGACAATTGCCGCCAGCGTCAGGTTGTAAAGTAGCCGCCAAGGCTCCCAAAACTTGATGGCATCCGTCACGTACTCACGCAGTTCGACCCTCTCCATAAAGCGGGAGTATACCTCAGCTGCTTGAGATCCCTCGCAAAGAAACGCTCAGGATTTCGGCAGAAGGCTCCCGCGCGCAAAGGGCGCGCGCTCACGCCTTCTAGGCGCCTCAAGTTAAGCCCCGCAGGGCCGATGGTACTGCACGCGCCAAGTGTGTGGGAGCCCATCGGCAAGCTTAGGAGAAACTGCGGTCGTTGCCGGCATTAAATAAAGGCCAGTCTGAGAAATCAGATTGGCCTTTTCCTTTTGGATTGGAGTAATGCCGCGGTTAGTTTTCCTTGATCATTGGACGGACCAACTTGGGTTCGCCGGATGCGGTGCAATAGACGAGCTTCCCATTTTCTTCCCGCACTGTGTAGATTCCCCACGGGTCCGCCATGACAAAGTTGTCGATCAGCGTATAGCCTCCGTGGTCGTTGCGGAAGATGAAATAGCGGCTCCTGTTGGTTCTGGGGATTTCGACGACGAATCCGTTCAGCGACTTGTCGCCTTGCCGCATCGGTCCAAAGCTGCCGCTTCCGTAGCCGGGAAATTTCACCTTGAAGACCGCGTTCGCGGCATCCTTTCGGCTAGCGAAGGAGCGGGCGATAGGGGCCTCGGAGACCAGCCGCTGGACACGTTCAGTTTCGGAGGGATCGATGTTGTTGGGATCGTTCTTGTAGTCGTCGTAATCCAGATAGAACCTGGTGAGCTTGATCTTTTGTCCGCGATATTCGATTGAACTTGGCAGCATTCGTCGCACCACGGCCCAGGCTGCCGCCAACAGGACGCAGGCTCCGATCACCAGAACAAGTCGTTTGAACATTGCCGCCTCCGAATAAGAATTCTCTGGCGGAATAGAAGTTCGGAACAACGTCACCGAAGTAACTTGGTAGGTTTGGGCCGCGCGGCTAGTGCGTTCCCATCCCGAAACCGGAAGCTTGTTCCGCCTGCCTTCTGCGCGAATTCGTTTCGCGCTCTGCACCAAATCCGGTCACTCGACTGTGGACGCCGTGCACTCAGTTGAAAATACGCGAGTTAGAAATGCAAACTTTTCATTGACTCCGAAAATAGAAAGAGTAGAAACATAATCGTTCTTTGACAGCTTCTAGAGTTTTTCCGGTTGGTGCGGCGTCCGGGACTCAAGCGCAGTCACCCTCGTCATGCAAATGGCCAGGGAGGGCAAGCAAGGGTCTATAGCAAAGCGCTGGTCGAGGAGAACAAGAAGAAACGTCGAAGGCAGGATAGAGTTCCGAGGCGTTGGGTAGGTTTTTCCGGTTGGCGGTAAGCCCGGAGCCCGAGCGAAGATCGCGTGCGGCATCCCGCAAGGGCGGCTGCGATAGCAGGTCAAGCGAGGGTCTAAACGCGAGCTACTGGCCGAGACGAATGAACCCAACATCACCTCGGAACTCTTAATTTTTGCGCTTGTTGTAGCGCACCTGAGTCGTTAAGCGACGGCATTCGTTAGCCCCGTATGTGAGTGCGGGGATGATCGAAAATAAAACCGAGTCCTGCCAGGGACGGCACCATCTCCTCCCAATTTTCAGCTAATCCCGCTCGCGTTCGACTACAGTGGTATATTCCCATGCTTCTTCGGCGGATTCTTATCCCGCTTATTCTCCAGCATGGCCAGCGCCTGAATTAGCTTCTTTCGCGTCTCGTGCGGTTGGATGATGGCGTCGATGAAGCCGCGGTCGGCGGCGACGTAGGGGCTGGCGAAGCGGTCGCGGAATTCTTCGATCTTCTTCTGGCGCAATTCCTGGCGTTCCTGCGGATTTGCCGCGCCATCCAGTTCGCGCTTGTAGACGATATCCACCGCGCCTTCCGGGCCCATCACCGCGATCTCCGCGGTCGGCCACGCGTAGTTCACATCGGTGCGGATGTGCTTTGACGCCATCACGCAGTAGGCGCCGCCGTAGGCTTTGCGCGTGATGACCGTCACCTTGGGCACCGTGGCTTCGGCGAACGCATAGAGCAGCTTCGCGCCGTGCTTGATGATGCCGCCGTATTCCTGCGCGGTGCCGGGCAAGAATCCCGGCACATCTTCAAACGTAACCAAGGGAATATTGAAGCAGTCGCAGAAGCGTACGAAGCGCGCGCCCTTAATCGACGCATTGATGTCGAGCGTGCCCGCCAGCATCGCCGGATTGTTTGCGACGAGTCCAACGGAGCGGCCATCCAGGCGCGCGAATCCGACGACGATATTTTTCGCGAAGTGCTCCTGCACTTCGAAGAAATATCCGTCATCAACTACCGCGTGGATCACGTCCTTCATGTCATAAGGTAGATTCGACTGCGCGGGGACGATTTTATCGAGCGAGGCATCGGCCCGGTCGAATGGGTCGGTGCAGGGCTTGCGCGGAGGATCGTCCAGGTTATTCGATGGCAGAAAGCTCAGCAGCTCGCGCACCATGGACAAACACTCGGCATCGTCGTGCGCCAGAAAGTGCGCTACGCCCGAGACTTCATTGTGGGTCATGGCGCCGCCAAGCTGCTCTTTGGTGACTTCTTCGTGCGTCACCGTCTTGATCACATCAGGTCCGGTGATAAACATGTAGGAAGTCTTATCGACCATCAGGACGAAGTCCGTGATCGCCGGCGAATACACGGCGCCGCCCGCACACGGGCCCATGATCGCGGAGATCTGCGGTATCACTCCGCTGTATAAAGTATTGCGCAGAAAAATGTCGGCGTATCCAGCCAGCGAAGCTACGCCTTCCTGGATGCGCGCACCGCCGGAATCGTTCAATCCAATCAAGGGCGCGCCCATCTTCGCGGCGAGATCCATGATCTTGACGATCTTTCCCGCATTGGTTTCTGATAACGAACCACCGAACACGGTAAAATCCTGTGCGAAGACATACACCAGCCGGCCTTCCATGCGGCCGTAGCCGGTGACAAAGCCGTCGCCGTAAGGCTTTTGCTCAGCCATACCAAAGTCATTGCAGCGGTGGGTGACCAATTTGTCGGTTTCTTCGAAGGTACCGTCGTCGAGCAGAAACTCGATGCGCTCGCGCGCCGACATTTTGCCCTCTTTGTGCTGGCGCTCGCGCCGCTTCGCGCCTCCGCCCTCTTCGGCAAGTTGATTACGTTTCTTCAGCTCCGCAAGTTTTTCTTCGAGATTCATGCCGGAAGGATTATAGCGGGTGAGTAGGCAGATATGCGGTGGATCGCAAGCCGATTAAAATGAATGATGGAAGGAAAAAGCACACGCCTCATGAGACTGAAATTGCCCGAGGGATCGTTTGGAGCGTATTTGTTTGACTGCGACGGCACGATTGCCGATTCGATGCCGCTACACTATCTGGCCTGGAGGAAGGCACTGGCAGAATGGAATTGCGAATTCGATGAAAAGCGTTTTTACGCGTGGGGCGGCATGCCCGTGGCCGAGATCATCAGCACGCTAAATAAAAAGCACGGATTGAGTATGCCGGTGGAGACTGTGTCCCTTCGAAAAGAGCGTCTCTATTTCGACCTTCTTCCACAGCTCAAGCCTGTGCCAGAAGTTTTGGAGCATATTGAAGCGGAGCATGGCCGGACTCCATTCGCGGTCGTATCGGGAAGCACAAGAGAATCGGTGATTGCGTCTCTGGTTTCACTGAACCTGCTCGATCGCTTCGACACATTGGTCTGTGCCGGAGACTATAAGAGAGGTAAGCCCGATCCGGAAGCCTTTCTACTCGCCTCCGAAAGGCTCGGAGTGGCGCCCGAAAACTGCCTGGTTTTCGAAGACACTGAGATGGGCATTCAAGCGGCGCAGGCCGCGGGGATGGCCTCGGTTAAAATTCCTCCCCCATGGGAGAGGCTCTGAGCAGCCGCTGCGTTAAGAAGAGGAACAAGGGCTCACTACAAAACCATCAAGCTCGCTTCTTTGGACTAAAACGCTTTCCTTCTGCGTTGAACTTCCGTAATTTGTTCCGCACCTCTCCATTTCATACCCTTACATCTTCAAGCTGCTAGCACTGGAGGAATCGAATGTCACAGAAGATGTGGTTGCGGATCGGTGGAAGCGCGGTCCTCGGCCTCGCACTTTCGACGACCCTGGCCGCGGCTCAGGAGCACGGACACGGACACGACAAGCAGGATCGCGACGATGACGACGATCATGGCCGAGGTCACGAACGAGGACATGATAAAGACCGAGGACATGATAAAGACCGCGATCGCCGTTCTTATTCCGACCACGACCGCGATCAGATGCGCGGCTGGTATCGCGAACACTACGAACATCTTCCGCCTGGATTAGCCAAGCGCGACCGGCTGCCACCGGGGCTTGAGCGTCAATTAGTCGTCCGCGGTACTCTGCCTCCTGGACTTAGAGCGAAGATTGTTGTCTGCCCCAGGGATCTGGAGCGCCATCTTCCTCCTCCGCCGCCGGATTGTGAACATGTTGTGATCGGTGGGCATGTCGTTCTGCTCAATCGCAGAACGTTTGTGGTGGTGGATGTCTTTCACCTGGAAATTGGGTAAGTCTTGACAATTGGTTTTATCTGGAGGGGCCAGCCGTATGCTGGCCTTTTCATTTGCCTAGTCAAGGCCGACGCGGCGGACCAGGTCCGCAAACCGGGGGTCATTGCGTATGGGATCAAAAGGGGGGTGCACCTTGAGGAATTGCAAAAGATTTGATTGTTCTTTGTAGCCTTCCTCGAGCCAGAAAAATGTTCGGTCATATTCATCTAAGCCAAGATAAGCTGGTACGAAAGCGGCAGCGGGAACGTAGCCTGTCTGTTTGCGACGCTTCAATTCCTCAAGCAGGCGAAGCGCGTCGGGGCGGCGCCCAGCCTGGGCGTAAGCGTGGACCAAAAGGCCCATGATGGCCGGGCTGTGCTCCGAAGCGGAAACGCCTTTTTCCAGCACTGGGACCGCTTCTTCCGAATGATGATTGGCGATCAGTGTAAAGCCGAGGATCCAAAGAGCGAATGCGTCGTCTGGTCTGGCCGCCAGCACGCTGTGCAACTCCTGGGCGGCCTCGTCGTAACGGCGGGAATAAAACAACATCCAGGCGAGGTCGGAACCTGAGATCGCAAGTGGATCAAGCTCGCGGGCTCGACGACATGATGCCACTGCCTCCTCCGTGCGCCCTTGACTTACGAGCCAGTAAGCAAATGCTGAATGAGCCTCGGCGTTGTTTGGGCTCAATTCCAGAGCCCGCCGGTACGCCGCTTCGGCTTCCGCCCAGCGCCACTGCTGCTGCGCAATGTTGCCGAGAAGGACGTGCGCTTCCACCAGATCCGGATCTAGCTCCAGGGCTTTTCGGGCCGCTGCGGTCGCCCTCGGCCGCTCGTTCTTGGCTACACCTCCAATGAACACGGTGGCGAGCTCCGAATACGCATTGGCCAACCCCATGTAACTGGGTGCAAAGGTCGGATCCTTCCTGATGGCTTCGTTGAAATAAGCAATGCTCTGGTCTGCGGTGGTCCTGTTGATGCTTTGAGCGAGGGCATATTTGCCCTTCAAATAGTTCTCGTAGACGTCCGGGGAGACAGGACGCACGGCTGCCAGCCGATGGTGTTCCTCGCCGCTGACCGTGACTTCGACCTTTCGCGCGATTGCCTGTGCCACGTCGCTCTGCAGGGCGAGCACGTCGCGTAAGTCGCGGTCATAGGACTCGGACCAGAAGTGTTCATCGGTGGCGGCGCGGATCAACTGCGCATGAACGCGGATCTGGTTTCCCTCCCGCATCACCGACCCTTCGACCACAGCATCCACCCCGAGGGTTTTGGCAATCTCCGGCACTAAGAGCTGAGTGTCTTTGAAGCGCATAACCGAGGTGCGGGAGATGACACGCAGATTGCGGATGCCGGCAAGGCGTCCAATGAGTTCTTCGGTCATGCCGTCGGCAAGATAGTCCTGTGCAGGGTCGCCGGAGAGGTTTTTCAGAGGCAATACTGCTAGTGAGTGAATATTGGCGGCGGCGAATCTTTTCGAAAGTCTCTCGCGCAAGCCCGTGGTGGTGAAAGCTAAGAGCGCCAAAACCGCAGCGCCCGTTAATGCAGCCAACAACCACGGTCTGAAGCGCTTATCGTCCTCCGGTGCTGGTTCCGGCGACTCCAAGCGCTGACGTCCAGTTTTCCACCAGACATCAATCTCTGCCTTATGCGCATAGACCGAGGCCTGTTTCTTGTGCATGTGCCGGTGCACTGGCATCCCCTCTTGCTCCCAGCGGCGGACGGTCCGTTCATCACGCTTCAAATAAGCAGCTATTTCTTTCCAGGAATCCAGGCGTTCGATGCTGGAGGATTCCGGAAGAGTGCCCGGTTGCTGGGTTTTACTGGCCATGGAGGTCCGGTCGGGGGAGAACGTGGTGAGGATTGTAGCCCAGACTGCTGGACAATCCCAACCCCTGTTTTTACCGGGCCGGGCAATGCCGGGCATTCGCAGCCTGTCCGCCTTTGTCTATTGCGGGCTTGTCCTGCTCGCTTTATGGTCGCCGGCAGACCCAGGGCGTTGCGCTGTGATCCCCCACTTCTGTTTCGCGCTAGGGAACGATTTGCCATTCAAGGAGACTAAAGATGAAGATAGCTCGTTTCACCCTTTCGCTTGCCGTCGCACTGCTACTTGCTGCTTCCCTAAGCGCGCAGAACGTGGTCTCGCAATGGAATGCAATTGCCTCTACAGCCATTGTCGTCAACGCCAAGGAAGGTCCCGCCGCTTCGGGGGTGTGGTTTGCCTATGTGCATTTAGCCGTATTCGACGCAGTGAATGCCATTGACCATCGTTTCCAACCTTACCTGTTTACCTCCAATCCACCCGCTGGGGCGAATATGGACGCTGCGGCTATTGCGGCGGCCCATTGGATTCTGGTGAACTACTTCCTCTCCCAGCAGCCGACCTTGGATACAGAGTTTGCCACGTCGTTAGCGGCAATCTCCGATACCGCAGCCAATATTGCGGCAGGCCGCTCCGTGGGGGAAGCTTCGGCACAGGCACTGATCACCGCTCGGGCCAATGATGGTTTGTTGGCCAATGTGTCATACACCCCGCCGGTAGGGCCAGGTTACTGGTTACCAACGCCACCCTCTTTCGGACTTCCGGTGACCCCGTGGCTTGGGCAGATGGTGCCGTTCACCATGTCAAGTCCGGCACAGTTCTTTCCGGACGAGGCCCCGTACGCTCTCGACAGCCAGCAGTGGATTGATGACTACAACCAAATCATGACTCTCGGTGCTCTCAACAGTACCGTCCGAACCGCACAGCAAACCGAAATCGGGCTTTTCTGGACAGAGCACACCGGGCAGCAATACGCACGCGCTTTTCAGAATCTAGCCACGCAGAAAGGCCTTCAAACCTCAGACACGGCGCGGATGATGGCCATGTTATGGGCGGGATATGCTGATGCCGGCATCGGCTGCTGGAATGCGAAGTTTACCTTTAGTGCCTGGAGGCCTGTGACCGCAATCCCAGTGGGAGGAGGCAACTCAGCTCTCACGGCTGATCCAAGTTGGTTGCCGCTGGGAACTACTCCCAGCCATCCAGAATATCCGGCCGGACATGCCTGCGTGACCGGCGCGGTTTCGACGATTCTGGCGGGATTTTTCGGGACTCCGAAACTGGCATTTACTGTCGATAGCCTGGTCACTAACACAACTCACTATTTCAACGGCACCAGCGACTGGACGCACGAAGTTGAGAATGCGAGGATCTATGCCGGATTCCATTATCACCACTCGGTGATTCAGGGAAGGGTCTTGGGGCTAAAAGTCGCGCATAACTTAACGCAGCGATACTTCGGAAAAGCGCGCTAGAGTCTTCCGAGGATGCAGGAGAATTAACTTCTAGCCTGACGTGCTTCTTTAAGTGTTTATAGAGCGGCGCCCCTGGGCAACCGGGGGCGCGTGCTCACCCAAGTTTCATTTCATGAATCTATTCCAACGTCGAACCCAGCACCTGATACCGATACTTTTTCCCATCCCAGTAGACGACGGAAGAAGTTTGTTCGCCCTCGCCCTTTTCTTCCATGTAGACGCCGAGCACCGTTTTTTTCTTGAGCGCCAGCCTTTTGACGGTAAGAGTTTTATAGGGCAAGTTGATCAGCAGAAACTTGGACTTGGTTTTGTCGGAATTCCAGGCTTCCGGTGCCACGCCGTGAACGATGAGCAGAGATACTCCTCTGCGGTCCGGCGCATCGGAGGCAAATGTCGATGTGACTTTAACTTCGCCAAATCCCAGGAAGCTGTTATAGGGATCGGCCACGAGGAAGCCGTACTCCGCCTGATCGGCCATAGGATTCTTACAACGGGCAGCGACCACCAGGTCGTCCACCCCGTCGCCGTCGAGATCACCGACAAATTGCGCTGGGCCTGCCAGCAGCGAACAGTTATCGCCAAATTCTTTGTGAATGTACTCATCGGTCACCGCAGGTACGGGGGACTTGGCGCGCGCCGGTGGCGGTGGTAACGGCTTCTTTTCAGCAACAAGCGTTCCGCACATGGCAGCAAGCGTGAGTGAAATGAGGAAAGGGCGGAGAACTGCGACTCGGGAGAACGACATATCATTACTCTAGTCCCGATTTTTCCTGCGGGGTATATACAGAGAGGATAACCAGTGACCAAGGTACCCTGTTTCCCGCCCGAGATTTTAGTGTAGATGACGGGTTGACCGGTTCGCAGCATGGTAAGGCCACGCCCCTCTTACCCAGTCCGAATTGCGAAACCGACGCTATTTCCGGAAGTGGTCCCAACCTCGTGGCTGGAGTTCGTTGCGAGAGCCGTCCGGCCTCGTCAGGAGGATCTTCGTGCCACGCGTGATTCGCCCGATCCTTGTGATCGGGATACCAGCAATTCGGGATGGAATGCGCTTGGCTCGTTGCGCAGTGAACAGCAGTTCGTAATCTTCTCCCCCGTGCAGGGCAAACTGCAGATCGACATCCTGCGCCGGTTTGCCAATTCTAGCTCGGGGGATTAAATTCGACTCGATCTCTGCTCCAACACCACTTTCTTCGCAGAGATGCGCCAGGTCGGTCGAGAGCCCATCGCTGCTATCGATCATGGCGGAAGCCAGAACTTTCTTGCGCAGGATGTGGCCCAGTTCGATACGCGGCTCGGGGAAAAAATGCCGCGTATAGTCTCGCGCATTCGGTCTTCGATTTGGCTTCTTCCGCATTCCTTTCTGCATGTTCCAGACTGCGGCCGCCGATCCGCCCAACTCACCGCTGACATAAATAAGATCGCCAGGACGTGCTCGCGAGCGCAACACAGCTTTACCTTTAGGGGCGGTGCCCACGACAACGATGTCCGCCAGAATTCCATTCGGCGACTCGGCCGTGTCTCCGCCCGCCAGGGTGACGCCATATCGCTCGGCCAAGTTGATTAAGCTGCGAGCGAAGCGGTCCACCCAGCTCCGTGTCAAATCGCGCGGAAGAGCCAGCGACAAAAACGCGGCGACCGGATCGCCCCCCATGGCGGCGATGTCGCTCAATCCTCGCGCCAGGCACCGGTGTCCAACTGATTCCGGCGAGTGCCACTCGCGCCGGAAGTGAATTCCCTCCAGGGAAAAATCGGTGGTGATCAGAGTATCCTTTTCCTCGCCCCGGCCCCTCGTGAGTCGCAGGATGGCGCAGTCGTCTCCAATTCCCGTGACGACGGCAGGATTTTTCGTAGATCTTGCCAAGCGACGAATTTGAGCGATCAGCGCTTTTTCCGCAATCACCACGACAATCAATATAAGCGATGCTGAACTTCCTGCCGAATGGTCTTTCCGAACTTGAAAAAGCCAAATTGCCTGCTAGCCCACGCCCCGCTTGTAGCGCCAGGAAGGGGATTTCAGGGTTCCGCACTGCATTCACTGGCGATAGAGACCCGACATAGGCCGCTTGGCCAATGTGCCCACCTGCCCACTTGCTCTGGTAACAACCGCGCGTACGCCTCTGATTACCCTGCCTTAAGTAACTTCTAATGGCCTTCCGCATCGTTGACAGGGGGAACCCGGTTTGCTACCTTTTACCTGACATTCACAAACACTCTGGCCGAGCGTAGTTTTGTACTCTTTGGACAAGCTTAAGTTCTGCATTCTGTGGGAATTGCAGACGACTAGGTTTTCAGCTTGATCCTCGGTTCATTAGAGAAGGGCGCGTTAAGATTTTTCCATTCCCAAGATGGGAGCGCAGCCCGAAGTATCAGGCGATCCGAACAGGCTTTCTGCAACCTCAGAACTTTGCCTGGAATTCCGGCCCTGATTATTCAAGGCGAAAGAAGGACGGCATTTGCATAAGCGTTTTTACATCCTATTCGTGGCTCGCGGGGACGATGGACAGTTGCGCAAGATCTCCATTCCTGTCCATTACCTGTATGTGTTCGTAGTCGGGGCCGCCATTGGATTTCTCAGCCTCACCGGCATTGCCAGCTCTTATGCCCGCATGCTGCTCAAGGTTTCGCACTACAACGAACTTCGCACCGAAAAAGAGCAGTTGAGGGATCGTTATTCACGGCTGGAAGAGGTCGCCAAGGAGCGCGATGTTCAGGTCGCTTCTTTGGGTTCGATTGCCAGTGAAGTATCCGCTCTCTATGGGTTAAAGTCACAGCCCACGCTTGTGACGGCTTCGCAGCAGGAAATTCAGGATGCCGACGTCACTTCTTCTCTGGATCAGCTGAGCGCCTTGCGCACCTCCGCTCTTACCGGCGCGGCTACGGTTGGCATCAGCCTGGGGATGACCCGCAACGCCACGACTGCTGACTGGTTCCGAGCCAACTCCGCCCCGAATCTCTGGCCAATTGATGGCCAAGTCACTGCTAGCTTCGGTGAGCGAATCGACCCGTTCAATGGAGAAGGCGCATTTCACAGCGGTGTGGATATCGGCGGCGCATACGGTCACGCGGTGATCGCGCCGGCCGACGGCGTTATCACGTTCGCGGATTTCCAGGGCGGCTACGGCAAGCTCATCACCATGGACCATGGCCACGGCATTTCCACGCGCTACGGCCACCTCTCGGGCTTTGCAGTCACTCCCGGACAGTCGGTTCATCGCGGCGACACCATAGGCTATGTTGGCCTCAGCGGTCGCTCCACCGGTCCCCATCTTCACTACGAAGTGCGCATTAACGACACTCCAGTAAATCCTTACAAGTACCTCCGCATGACTATCGCGCACAGCGGCGGATTCCAGCCCGGCAGCTAGTACCCAGTTCTCCGTTTGTCCTTCTTTCGGCAGCTAGCGATGCCCTTGCACTCTTTCCGTCGCTGGACTACGTTCATTGGAACGAAAATGGAAGTTTTCAGTCCCTGTTTCTAAGTAACGGCGCGAAAGAGCGCTTTCGCTGAGAACTGAGAACTGAGAACCGGGACTGTGAACTGAACGATGATCAGTTTTTACCAATCGGTCCGTGAAGACGTTGCGACTGTCTTCGAGTCCGACCCGGCTGCGGGCTCCTATCTTGAGGTCCTCATTTGCTATCCGGGACTGCATGCCGTCTGGGCTCATCACCTGAGCCACTGGCTGTGGCTTCATGGCATGCACTTCCTGGCAAGACTCAATTCGCAATTTGCGCGCTTTCTCACTGGCATCGAAATCCACCCCGGTGCGGAGCTCGGGCGACGTCTCTTTATCGACCACGGGATTGGCACAGTGATCGGCGAAACCGCCATTGTCGGCGATGATGTAACTCTCTACCAGGGAGTAACGTTGGGCGGAACTGGGAAGGAGCGGGGGAAGCGTCACCCTACGGTGGGCAACCACGTTTCAGTAGGCTCAGGCGCGAAGCTCCTAGGCAACATCACGGTAGGAGATAACGTCCGCGTGGGTGCGGGTTCAGTAGTGCTGCGAAGCGTGCCCGCCAACTCGACCATCGTCGGCGTGCCGGGACACATCGTTCTGCGCGACGGCAAACGCGTGGTCATTACGGACCCCAAGGACATCCGCGATCCACTCTCGGACGTCATCATCAAACTGGCGGCGGAACTGCACGAGCTGCGCGAGAAGTTTCAGCGGCACTCGCACGAAGCGCTTGGCGCCGAGCCGGATGTATCGATCGATGAAGAAAAATCCACTCCGAACATCTCTCCACAGGAATTGTTTCAGGACGACTATCTGGACTTTCAGATCTGAAGTGCAGTGGCCAGTGGTCAGTGGCCAGTGATCAGCAAAAGCAAATCCGCAAGCTGTGTGGTTTTTTTCAGAAACTGATCACTGGAACTGGCAACCGCCTACTGCCTCAAACCCATCCAGCTCTCCGAGACCACTAGCGAGTTCCCCGGATTGTGCGGATCGTATTTCACGGACGTCGGGAGCCCTAATCGGCAGGAATGTAGGTTGATCCACTGGCGCAGGTAGGTAACATCCTGCGAACATTCATAGGACACGCCTGCGACGTCATACTTGTAAATCAAAAGGATGGCGGCATGATGGCCGTCGCTCTGGGGCATTTCCTGCACGTCGATAACGGTTCCGTCGGTGATGCGACCGATACCATCGAGCCAAGTGCGGCGTTCGCGTTCCAATTCCGCCGGCCCCTTGGCCTTGCGCCGCAAGAGCGCATACGCGCCAATGGCAACAGCGGTTCCCCCAGCAACCAGCAGCGAATAAAGTCGCAATGAATCCATAGGAAAGAATGATGATGAGGCAGCCGCTGCCGCCAATTTGGTTTTCATTAACAGAATATGATGGAAGCGCCCTGTGCGGAAGTAGGTGCGCGGTTACCGAGGTGCGAAGCTGTGGAAATCTAAGAGCAGTGACTGGTGGTTAGTGGGCAGTAGACGTGATTCATGAAACTACGCTCGCGGAAGACGATTTCGTTACTGGCCACTGATCACTAATCACTGACTACTGTTTTTCTACTTCTGCTTGCAGACAAACTCCCGGGTCATCGCTCCGAAGTCACCTTCCGCCACCTGCCCAAACTGATCGTCGCGGTGAGCCTTTTTGCTGACCACGATTTTGCCGCTGCGGTCACGCGAATAAAACCATTCGGAATTCGTCACCGCACTTCCGCTGGAGCAATTGAAGCGAACCCGCGCACGAAGTTCCACGAAAGGGCCCCCTTGCGGCAACTTGGTAGGCTCTTTGTATTCAATGCGAACCCAGGCAGTGCGCAGGCCGTTCTTCTGCGCTGTGATTGAGCTGATCAAAACCTGATCGCCCCCTGGTGTTGCTCCGATCGTTCGCCAGTCGCCCGCAGCGAATGCCGCTAGTCCGACGAGCAAGACGGGGGCTAACACAACGGCTACGGATATGGACAGCCCTCTTTTTATCGGTGACACGGATAATGGCATAAGCACGCCGGAGACACTTTGTTACAAAAACCGATTTCTGTCAACTACAGGCAGATCTTAGAATCGTTCGATAAAAGTCCGCAATAGCGGGCAAATCGTCTGCTATCGTTATCTGCATTGAGGAGTAGACCAGATGGAAGTTCTTCACCTCACGAACATCGACTCGGCGATTGGCCCGCTATTCTTAGCGGCTTCCGATCGAGGACTGGTTGCGTTGGAATTCGACGCCCGCTTGCCGGGACAGCAATCGATTCGCCCTAATCCGCGACATCTTCGTGAAGAGCATCACGACGTCAGATTCGAAAACGCTTCTTGCTCGATGCAGCGGTACGCTGATGAACTCGAAGAATATTTCTCCGGTAAGCGTCGTGAGTTCAATTTCCCGCTCGATCTTCGCGGCACGGATTTCCAGCTTGCCTGCTGGCGAGCTCTGCTGGCGATTCCTTACGGAGAAACCCGGACCTACGCGGACATCGCCCGCGCGGTCGGAAAGCCAAACGCGTTTCGGGCCGTCGGGATGGCCAATAATCGCAATCCCATCGCAATCGTCGTTCCCTGCCACCGCGTGCTCGCATCTGATGGCACACTCTGCGGCTATGGCGGCGGGCTCGATGTGAAGCGAAAGTTGCTCGAACTCGAGGGCGCGCTGACAGGAGTGCTGGCGGCATGAAAATTGCTGACTTCTGATTGTTGATTGCTCATTGGAAAGCCCATTCGCTTCGTGATTTTCAATCGACAATTAAAAATCAGCAATCCACAATTCCTTCTTTGACGACTCAACCCAAATCCTCCGCGCTGCAGAAAGCCAGTCTGTTCTATCTCGTCTTCGTGATGTTTTCCTACACCACCGGCGGACCCTTCGGCCTGGAAGACATGGTCACTACTTCGGGGCCGGGGATGACGCTGATCTACCTGCTGGTACTGCCGTTTTTCTGGTGCATTCCAGTCTCGCTGGTGTCGGCGGAGCTGACCACCGCCATGCCTGTGGAAGGTGGCTTCTACCGCTGGACCCGCGCTGCCTTCGGCGACTTCTGGGGATTTCTTGCCGGCTGGTGGAACTGGTCAGCGTCATTCCTCCTTGGCGGAGCCTACGCCGTACTCTTTACCGATTATCTGGTGTATTACTTCCCCGGAATCACAGGATGGAAACATTATCTGGTTTCGGTCGGGCTGATTGCTGTAATCACGTGGATCAACGTTCGCGGCATACAGATGGTGGGGAAGATTGCGACCGCCCTCGAAATCTTCATCTTCGTGCCCGTGATCACCATGGTCGTGATCGCCTTCGTGCACTGGCATCACAATCCGTTTGCACCGCTCATTCCGCCGCACCAGCCAACCTTTAAGATCTTCGGCGTAGGACTTGCTCTAGGCTTGTGGCTTTATTCCGGATACGAACAGCTATCCACCGTGGCCGAAGAAGTGGAGAATCCGCAACGGGCTTATCCGCGGGCGTTAGCGATGGTTGTGCCGCTGTCGATTGCGGCCTACTTTCTGCCCACACTTGCGGGACTGGCATCGGCGGGCAACTGGGAAAGCTGGCATACAGGATTTTTCTCGGAAGCGGCGAACATGATTGGCGGGTCGTGGCTCGGCACATGGATGACTTTGGCGGCAATGCTCGGGAACGTGGCCCTGCTTAACAGCACGGTCCTCACTACAACCCGGATGCCATTCGCCATGGCCGAAGATGGATACTTGCCCGCCGCGCTCACCCGCAAACATTCGCGATATGGCACGCCGTGGCTGGCCATTATTGTGTCGGCGATTATCTACGGCCTGCTGGCCTGGCAGAGTCTTGGCCAACTCATCTCGGTTTACATCTGGTTGCGCTCGGCTACGACGGTACTTACGGTGCTGTCAGCGTGGAAGCTGCGCCGCACGCGGCCGGAAATGCCGCGCGCCTTTGCGATTCCCGGCGGGACGATGGGATTGCTCTATGTAGTAGCTGCGCCTGTGGTGATGGCGCTTGTAGCGCTGCTCGGGAGCGACAGATTTGCTTTGATTGGCGGCGCGATTGCGATGGTGCTGGGACCGATGGTCTATGGGATTATTGCATTTAGCCGCTGATAATATACAATAATATATGTATATCCAAGGGAGAGCTATGCACGTTTCGAAATGGGGAAACAGCCTGGCCATTCGCCTGCCCGTCGCGGTGGTCGAGGCGCTTGAACTGAAAGAGGGCGACGATATAGAGATTCGGGTCGCTGATAAGCGCACCTTCGACGTAAGCCGTGACACGGCCCGCCAGCAAGCGCTCGCTCGCCTGCGGAAGTTGAGCCGTCCCTTGCCGGCTGGGTTTGTCTTCGACCGCGAAGAAGCGCATGAGCGATAGGGTGTTCTTTGACTCGAACGTCCTGATCTACGCGATGGTGAGCGGGGACTCCCGCAGGGAGCGGGCCCAGCAGTTAGTAGAGCAAGGCGGAACAATCAGCGTTCAAGTTCTAAACGAATTCGTTTCGGTCGCGCGCCGTAAGATGCGCATGCCGTGGGAGGACGTGATCGACGCGATGGATGCGATTCGAGTCTTGTTCCCGGCGCCGGTTCC
This sequence comes from Candidatus Sulfotelmatobacter sp., assembly GCA_025462865.1. Lineage (GTDB taxonomy): Bacteria > Acidobacteriota > Terriglobia > Terriglobales > Acidobacteriaceae > Sulfotelmatobacter. The sequence goes on from JAOAPI010000113.1 coordinate 19,009, forward strand.
AATCGCGCTGGATACGCACGAAGCGGCATTGAAGATTGCGCAGCAGTACGGGTTCGGTATCTATGATGCTCTGATCCTTGCGGCGGCCCTTGCGGCGGAGTGTTCCACACTCTATTCGGAAGACCTGCAGGACGGGCAGGTAATTGATGGAGGGTTGACGATTCGGAACCCATTCAGGTCTGACGGTTCTTGAGTTCAGTTTTTTTTCGAATTTCTGTCCAGTACTCTTCCCGCACATCGTCATCGATCTCAACTGGAATGTTGCTGACGTAGAGACGATCCTTACCATCACGATGCGGTCCAGAGATCCAATATTCGTCGTGCGTTTCCGCATCGAAATAATTTGCCTTGAAACCTCGGGTTCTTAGAAACGTCTTTCCTTTGTAATAAATAGATAAGCCAGTCTTGGAAAAGGTCACTCGACCGATTCGTGCGGGCCCATTCAAACCATCTGCCTTGGACTCCATATACATAATGCGCGGCGTTTTGGAGGATTTAGCCATTGGAGCCTCGCTCGAGACTGAGCTAGCTCACCCAGTCCAGAAACTTGTACCACATCCCCGCGAACGGCAGAAACCACGGCTTCCCGTCGTACAACCCTAGCGGCGCTCCGGGGAATGGGATGCCTATGAAGGGATTCTCGGGCTTATCGCCTGACATTAGTTCTGCGATCTTCTGGCCCTGATACGTGGCCATGGCGACGCCGTGTCCGGCATAGCCGACAGCGTAATACATGCCGTCGATCTGGCCCGCGTGCGGCATGATGTCGAAGGCGAAGTCGAGCGTTCCGCCCCAGACGTAATCAATTTTGGCGTCGCGCAGTTGGGGATAGACATCGATCATGCCGTGGCGCAGGATTTCGGCGCTCTTGCGTATCGTCCGATCGGTCTCGGGGAAAAACGCGGCGCGTCCGCCGAACAAAATGCGGCGGTCGGGCGTAAGCCGATAGTAGTAGAGATAATTCTTCGAGTCGTAGATCATGCGATTCCGCGGGCTCAGTTCATGCGCCAGCGTTTCGGGCAGGATTTCCGTCGTGATGATGAAGGAGCCGATCGGAATCAGTTTTTTCTGCAGAGCGGGGGTTGTCTTAGAAGTGTAGCCGCTGGTTCCGACGAAGACTTCCCGCGCCCAAAGCGCGCCTCGCGAGGTCGTGATCTTCCACCCCGCTTCGCGCTGGCTTGATTCACGCTGCAGGCCTTGTACTCGCGTGTGCTCGAAGACTTCCGCTCCTGCCCTCATTGCGGCTCGGCCAAGTCCGGCGACGTAGCGCGCAGGATTCAACCCCGCGCTGACTTCGTCCACCATGCCGCCGTAGTAAATGTTCGATCCGATTTCAGCGTGCAACTCGTTTCTCTGCACGACACGTATCCCATGATTGAACTCCCGCGCAATTACGTCCGCTTGCCGCGCGTAATCGTCGAAATGCTTTTGCTTGCACGCGACCTCAAGATGGCCGCAGCGGGAGAAGTCGCAGTCAATAGCTTCTTCCCGGACAATCTGCTCGACGCAGTCGATAGTTGCGAGCGATGCGGCGTACATGCGCTGGGTCAGTTCGCGCCCGTACATCGAGATCAACTGGTTCACGCCGAGCTTCATTCCGGTCAGGACCATGCCGCCGTTGCGGGAACTGGCTCCCCAACCGACGGTTTCCGCTTCGAGCACGGCGACTTTCGCGCCGCCTTTGGCGAGAGTGCGGGCAGCAGAGAGTCCGGTGTAGCCTGCGCCAATGACGGCCACGTCCACACGATCCGGCAGGAGACGGGACTCTACTTTGGGCAATTCAGTTGTTGTGAGCCAGTAGTTGTGTTCTTGCAGGGCCATGGTTTCCTTTAATGAATTGTTACGGTGCGGCTGAACCGCCCCCTTTAAAGCAACAGCCAGCTACAACACAGCAGTCTCATGGATCAGACGATCTTCGGCGAATCGTGAAAGGCTGAGTAGCGACGCATCGATCAGATCCGTCTTGCCCATGAGAATCAGATCGCTAAGAATTTTTCCCGTTGCCGGTGCGTGCATCACGCCATGTCCGCTAAAGCCGTTGGCGAGGAAAAAGCCGGGAACTTCCGGCGCCTCGCCCAGGATGGGGTGATGGTCCGGCGTCATTTCATAGAGGCCGGCCCAGGCCCGCTTCGGATTCACGGGAAGATTCGCGAAGCAGGGTACACGATCGGCTGCGCGAATCAGGATTTTCTCAACAAAGGCTGCATCGAAATCCATTTTGAAGCCGGGAGTTTCCTCGGGATCGTTCCATGCCAGCAGAAAACCGCGAGCCTCGGGACGAAAGTGAAATCCAGTGGACATGTCAATGATCATGGGCGCGGTGTGAGGAAATTCGTCAAAGGGCTCGCTCGGAACCAGCATGCGGCGTAGGGGTTCGACCGGTAACTCCACGCCGGCGAGCGCAGCCACGCCAGCGGCCCAGGCACCGGCGCAGTTTATTACTTTGCGAGTGGCTACAGGGCCGCGGGTGGTTTCAACCAACGAAATCCCCGTTGCATCTCGCTTAAGTGAGGTCACCGCGGTGTTCTTCCACAGTGCGGCGCCATGGTCTGCGGCCCAGGCCATGAATCCGTTCATTGCGCTGTAGGGGTCGACGAAGCCATCGCTGGAGCAGAAACTTCCGCCGATTATGTCGTCCGCGCGCAACTGTGGAAACATGCCGCGAATGTCCTCACCTGTCATGAGTTGGACGTTCTTCAAACCCATCTTCACTTGCAGCGCGTAATTTGTGCGCAGATAGGCCATCTGCTGGTCCGTGCCGGCGCAAAATAGATAGCCTTGCGGCCGGTAGTCGCAGGGATGGCCAAGTCGATCCTCAAAGCTGGCGTAGAAAGGAATCGAATAAAGCGACATCTGAATGCTAACGGGAGTAGAAAATTGGGCTCGCACCCCGCCCATGCTCTTCCCGGTAGATCCCTTGCCTTGGGCCGATTCTCGCTCGACGAGCAGCACGTCGCGGCACCCGTTCTCCGTCAGGTGGTAGGCGATGCTGGAGCCGACGATCCCGGCTCCGATGATGACCACATCCGCAGTGTGCATATAAGGGAACAGCCCGGGAACGACCAAGCATTCTAGCGCACTCGATGATCAGAACCGCTGCTGCTCGCGACTTCGCAGGACAGTCTTTTGGGCTCGCGCAATTCCGAAGGGACATGTACCGCGGATGAACTCGGCCATTCTTTGTTTGGAACCGCATTCCACCTCGGTAACTTGCTGCGGTTACTGGGGCTGCCTAGTCTGGAATAGCATGGTGCCCTTGCGCTGCCTCTTATTTTCGTCGAACGCGGAGACGATCCAGCCGATTTGGCAGGTGCTTACCGATCTGGGGATCGAGGGCGAGCACTGCCACAGCGCTGTGGATGCGGTAGAGAAGGTAACAACCCAATCGTTCCAACTCGTGATCACGGACTGGGACGATCAGCCCGAAGCGGCATTTCTGCTTAAGACGACGCGGGATTTGAAGGCGGCCCAACGCCCCTTGACACTGGCCATTGTCAGTGATGATGCCAGGCTGCCGGAGGCACTGCAGGCAGGAGCTAATTCAATCCTGCTGAAACCGATTCGAGCCGAACAAGTACGAGACACGATGGGCACTGCGTGCGAACTTCTTCGATCAAAAATACCAGCCGCAATGCCCCCCTCTGCATCTTCGAAACCCGCCACGATGGCTGCTGCAGCATCGGCCGGTTCGTTTTCACTACCTGGCTCTGTGCTGAAGGCGCTTCAGAAGATTCGACCGCCTGCTCCAGCAGCAAGCTTCGATACGGAATCAACATCGGTTGAATCGTCTTCACCGGATCCCAATATTGGGGGGGAAGCCCCCTCCGCCCCATCGTCAAAACCGCCGGAGGTACTTACTGGCTGGGCAATGTTACAAGCCCGATTAACGAGATCAGTATCGCCCGGGCCAAGATCAGCAGCGCCGGGAGCTCCCAGGACCGCCGGAAAAAGCGAATTGCTAGCTTACGGCGACCCCTCTTATGGGACCCGGGCTGAAGCCTCGCCAGCTCCCGAAAAGGTCCCTGCGAAGAAGGATTCAGGACGGGAGACCGAACCAGAGGCCGCTTTGTTCGCCTATTTGTCGGGGAAGCCAGGACAGCAACCGGAATCCGCAAGCAAGTCGCCGAGACTGGGCAAAGTTTTAATGGTCTCCGCTTTAGTGGCCGCTTCCTTAGGTTTGGCAGCAGTTCCAAGGACTCGCCAAAGTTTGCAGACGGTCTATCAAAAAGGCGTACGCGCGGGAAGTCGCTTGCTGAACCCACCACCCGCCGCACTGCCGGAGGCCGTGGCACTTCATGACAGTTTCGGCCAGTCCGGGGACGAATACAAACTACCGGTGGCTGTAAATATCCCGGACGCGACAACCGATCCCTCGCAGATTCGCGTGCTTCCGATGATTGACCCGACAGCGAAGCCGCAGAAGAATCTGGACGCCAATACCGGGCAGGAGCAAACACCTTCGGAGAACATTGCACCAGGACCAGCTCAGTCCGTGCCCAGCCAAACTAATGCGGAGCCTTCTGGGGAGAACGACCCGAAGGTTGCGACGCCAACGAGCGTGGGAAATGTGCCGGCTAATGGAACGGAGGCGCCTGCTAGCGCAACGCCCACGCGGACCCAACCGGCGCCGGTTGCGCCAGCGCTCCAGCCACAACCTATGGTTCAGCAAGCGGCAGCCCATTTCGTTGCGTCACGACCGAATTCCGCAAGCGTTAGCGCTGCGATACCGTCAAGTCTGAGATCGCAAATTGCTTCCACGATTCCGCAGAATAGCGGGTCTAAACCGGTTGAGGCAGCTATGTCCTCGATTGAGCCCATAAATCTGCCGGAGCCCGTGGCTCGAGAGTTTCTCATTCAACCCGTTGATCCCGTGTACCCCGCAAGCGCAAGAGCGAGCGGGCTACGGGGATCTGTAAGTTTGCAGGTCCTGATTGGGCGCGATGGCTCGGTTCAGGATGCAAAGTTCCTCCAGGGGTCGCTGGTATTTGCCCGCGCCGCCATTGATGCTGTGAAGCAATGGCGCTTTAAGCCGTATTCGTTCAATGGACGTCCTGTGTCGGTACAGAGCGTGATGACCCTGAACTTTAAACCGCCCGTGTGACCGCTTCGTTGGAAACGGAAACCAGCCTGCTATATCCAATAACCCGTGAGATTCCAACAAGGTTACCGGAAAGGGACTCGAAAAGAGCAGCCGGAACACTAAAACCAGCATCTACAGATATAATGAGGTAAGTCCGGAAGTCATTCCTTTCCAGAAGAAGAATCTGATGTCCATGAAAACTAAAGCTGCGATCCTGGTTTCGTCTTTTGCGATGTTGCTGTTTGTGGTAGTCGGCTCGTTTGGGGGCGTGCATGCCTCTTCGAACGACGGTTCCTACCGGCAGATGCAGGTCTATAGCGAAGTACTGTCCCGCGTGCAGAGCGAGTACGTAGAAGATCCGAACATTCCTAAAGTGACTGACGGGGCTTTGCACGGATTGGTCGAATCCCTGGATGCGAACTCCAGCTACCTGACTGCGGCGGCTTACAAGGCTTATAAGGCCCACAAGTCAGAAGCCAAGGGACAGATTGGGGCTACGGTCTCCAAGCGCTTTGGCTATGCGGATGTGGTTTCCGTGTTACCCGGATCGCCCGCGGAGAAGGCTGGGATCGAAGCAACGGACATCTTTGAATCGATCGAAGGACAAAGCACTCGGGATATGTCTCTGCCAGAGATTCGCGGCGCACTCTCCGGAACGCCCGGCTCGACCGTGAATGTTTCTGTGGTGCGGGCACGCAGGGCCGAGCCGCAAAAAATGACAATCACGCGGGACGTTATCAGCGTTCCTCCGGTTTCTGACAAGATGTTGGAGAGTGGCATCGGGTACGTAAAGGTGGACGCCCTCACCAAGGGCAAGGCGCAGGAAATTGCCGGCAAAATCAAATCGCTGGAGAAATCTGGAGCCAAGAAACTGGTCCTGGATTTGCGTAACACTTCTGACGGCGAGGAGAGCGAAGGCGTTGCCACCGCAAATCTATTCCTGAATCACGGCACGATTACTTATTTACAAGGACAAAAATTCCCGCGCGAGGCGTTTAATGCGGATCCGGCGAAAGCAGTGACATCGCTTCCGGTTGCCGTACTGGTCAATAAGGGAACTGCAGGGGCAGCTGAGATTGTGGCGGCGGCAATCCTGGAGAATGCTCGAGGCGACGTAGTAGGTGACAAGACTTTCGGCGACGGTTCTGTGCAGAAGACGATAGATTTGCCGGACGGCGGGGCACTCATCCTCTCTGTGGCAAAATATTATTCGCCCAGCGGGAAGGCGATTCAGGAAACCGCAGTTACTCCCAATGTTCTGGTTGCGGACGAAACTGAAAATGCGATCTCCGATGATGAGGGACAGGAGCCGGCTCCCGCTGAACCTGAGGCCAAACCTAAGAGCACGCAGGATGACCAGTTACACAAGGCGGTCGAGGTGCTGAAAAGCAGGGCCAGCTAATCGAAGTTCACAATTTCGATCTAATCGTGCACCCTGCGGTGCGCGATTTTTTTTGCCTTCCTCAATACGCTTGCCGACGACGGCTACCGGTGTTGCGAACTTGCGACTACCGGGCTCCGTTGACCCCCTGCTATTCTGAACCCATCTCGTCATGAAATTGCTCTTCGAAGATGTTCCACCGGTGGAGGTTGCCGGAAGGAAGCTGGTAGGCCGTGTGCTAACGGGCCTGCTGGTGCTCATCGCCGCCCTGGTGGGAGCAGCCGCTGGACTTCTGCTGGTATACACCACGGATTTGCCGCAAGTAGAAGCTTTGGAGGCCTACCGCCCCAGCTCGATTACCGAACTATATGACGATCACGGCCGCGTGATCGGTTCGTTCGCACTCCAGCGGCGCGTCGTAGTTACCTATGACGATTTTGCACCAACATTGCGCGAGGCGCTGGTCTCGATTGAAGACAAGGACTTCTACCGGCATTCTGGCATCAACTTCTGGCGTATCGTCGGAGCGGCATATCGCGACATTGAATCCGGCGGCAAGGTACAGGGAGCATCTACTTTGACGATGCAGCTGGCGAGAAACCTGTTCCTTTCGCCTGACCGCTCGTTCCATCGCAAGGTGCAAGAGACAATGCTCGCCATCCAGATCGAGCGGCGGTTCACCAAGCCGCAAATTTTTACTCTGTATGCCAATCAGATTTTTCTGGGACACGGGATGTACGGATTCGAAGCTGCGTCAGAGTTCTACTTCGGGAAGCCCGCCCGGAATCTGACTCTGGCAGAAGCAGCGCTGCTGGCGGGATTGCCCAAGGGTCCGGGACTTTATTCGCCGATCAATCATGCGGAGCGGGCGATGAAACGCCGGAACCTCGTGATCAACTCTATGCTGGAGGACGGTAAGATCACAGCCGCGCAGGCCGCGGACGCACGCTCGTCCCCCGTGGCTTTGCATCTGCAGCACGATCCGAATTCGCTGGCGCCCTACTTCGTAGAAGAAATACGGCGTTACCTCGAAAACAAGTATGGTACCGATCAAGTACACCAGGGTGGGCTAAAAGTTTACACCTCGCTCGACGTCGATCTGCAGAAGGCTGCGAACCAGTCAGTCCTGGACGGTCTATCGGCCTACGAACGCCGTCACGGATGGAAGGGTCATCTGGAAAACGTTGCTGCTCAAGGTAGCACTGTCGAGAAGTATCAGCATCCCGATTGGGACGAGGAGCCAGAAGTAAACGGATACATCCATGCGCTTGTGACTTCTTCGGGAATCGGGATCGCGACACTCAAGTTTGGGCGGTATGCAGCGGCAATTGGCCAGGCAGACGTGTCTTGGACGCAAGGCAAGGTACAGAATCTGTTGCACACCGGGGACATCTGCTACGTAAAGATCTTGTCTCTGACTCCCAACGGAGCTGCGCGCGTAAGCCTGGAGCAGGATTCTGGGGCGCAGGGAGCACTAGTGGCGATCGACAACGCGACCGGCGGCATCAAAGCCATGGTTGGCGGCCGCGATTTCAGCGAATCAAAATTTGATCGCGCAACTCAGGCACTGCGACAAGTGGGGTCGTCCTTCAAGCCCTACGTTTACACTGCGGTGATCGACCAGGGAGGAAGTCCTGATGACACAATTTTGGATGAGCCAATAACTTTCGAGACCGGCTCTGGCCCGTATTCCCCTCACAACTATGACGAAAAGTTTGAAGGAACAATCACGCTTCGACGCGCGCTGGCGCAATCGCGAAATATTCCGGCGCTAAAACTGGCGGCGAAGATCGGGATCAAGAGCGTGATTGACTATGCCGAGCGCTTCGGAATCACGGCCAAGTTGCCGCCTTACCTGCCCGTGGCGCTGGGCTCAGCGGAAATCACTCTGCTCGAACAGACCTCCGCATACAGCGTGTTTCCAAATGACGGAGTTCGAGTCACCCCTCGCTACATCTCCAAGGTGACTGACTATGAGGGACGAGTACTGGAAGAGGATTATCCCGAAGTGAAGGACGTAATCAGCTCGCGCACGGCGCGAATTATGACGACAATGTTGCGCGAAGTTGTGCTGCGCGGAACAGGAGTTGCAGCGGCAAAGATGCCATTTCCCGTGGCGGGGAAAACAGGGACTACCAATGATTTCACGGACGCATGGTTCGTGGGATTCTCGCCTTCGATAACCTGCGGAGTGTGGATGGGATTTGACGAAAAGAAAACCCTGGGCGCCAAGGAAACCGGAGCGCATGCGGCTCTGCCCATCTGGATGAATTTCATGAGCACCGCCATGGCAGGAAAAGATGCCGGCGACTTTCAAACTGCGCCCGAGGCGCCGATAACGGTTATGCAAAGAGTGGACACACCCGATACATCGCCAAGTACTGATGAGACGCATTGAGAGATTTGACTGGCATTCGTCCGCCCAGAAGGTTGCTCATGTTCTTTCAAACTATAATCTCCACCATCTGATGAAGCCCCTGTTCCGATTTGCGATGCTCGCTCTTATCCTGGTAGTGGTGGCGCTGGTGTCGGCGCTGACGGCGATGCGATTTGCCATCCACGGACAGGAAGTGCAAGTGCCGGCAGTCATTGGCCTCAGTCCTTCGGACGCGGAACGTGCCGTTGCAGGACTTGGTTTGCAAATAACGGTGGAGCGGCAATATTACAGTCCTACGATTCCTGAGGGACGGATCATGACTCAGATGCCGCTGTCCGGAACAAAGGTTCGGCGCGGCTGGCAGTTGCGCGTCGCGCAAAGTATGGGACCACAACGCGTTTCAATTCCGGACGTGACCCATCAGAGTGAACGCGCGGCGGAACTGAACATAAGGCGGCGCGGACTGGAAGTCTCTTCGACAGCAGAAATTCAGTGGCCAGGAGAGCCTGCAGACCAAGTTCTGGCGCAGAGTCCGCCAGCCAACGCAAGCCAGGTAGCGGCTCCGAAAACGAGCCTGCTGGTAACGGTATCCCCAGAAGCGCCCGCGTTCGTGATGCCGAACTTTGTGGGACAGCCATTAGGCAGCGCTAGTCGCACGCTGCAGGACGCGGGCTTCAGGCTCGGCACAGTCAGTGTAGCGCCGCCGCCGGCCAATGCAGCGACCGGGAGTTCCGCGACCGCGAGCGACGCAGCCTCGACTTCTTCCACGCAGCAACAGCCATCCCCAGCCAGCATGATCGTCACGCAATGGCCACCGGCTGGACAAAAAGTTCTAGCAGGGGCGGTGTTAAATTTTGAAGTTCGATGATGATGCCCCCCCGTGATAGGTGCACACCCTTTAGATTTTCTCAAGTATTGCGGCGAAAAATCCCTCGCAGGGATGGACGCCAGGAAGTGTCCGCAGGTAGGGGCCGCGCGTGAGGGAAGATACTCCCGGCCAGACTAATTCTCCCTCGCGTTGCAACCGATCAAGCTCTGTACGGCAATCGATGACACGGAACGATGACTGTAGCCCCATGGCCAGTTCGATTACGGCTTCGTTCTCTTCTCTCTCCAAAGAGCATGTCGAATAGATCAGACGTCCTCCTGCAGCGACTTGGCCCATCGCCGACCTCAGGATCGCAACCTGGCGCACCTGCAGATCGTCCAAGTCTGCCGGCGTAAGACGCCATTTAATTTCTGGATTTCGTGCTAGCGTGCCGGTGCCGGAGCAAGGCACGTCGGCGAGAACCCGCTCGAATTTTTTGTCGAAAGGCAAATTCCGCGCGTCGGCTGCAATCACCTGAATATTACGGTCTTGAGCGTCACTCGCTGGATTCTTTGCGTTGAGCAGTTTCCGCAACAAGCGTGCGCGGTGCGGATGGAACTCGACGGCAGCTATTTCTCCGCCAGGATTATGATCGGCGATGGCCGCGGTTTTTCCTCCCGGAGCCGCACAGCAGTCGAGAATGTTTGCGCCTGTACCGACGAGGGCTGCGACAAGCTGCGAGGCCTCGTCCTGAACGACACACAGGCCGGCGCGGAAAGTGGCGGACCTGCCAATGTCTCCATGCAGAACCCGTCGCGCTGAGGAAAGCAGAGCCCCCGCAACAAGTTCGAACCCCTCAATTTGGAGCCGCCCTTCGGCCTCCGGATGACGAATGCGGACCGCAGGCACAGGAATCGACTGATCGTATTCGCAAATTTGGCTAACCGCTTTGAGTCCATACGCCTGTACCCAGCGCTCAACCAGCCACGGCGGATGAGCGCTGATTGCCGCAAGAGCTTCAGTTGACGATGCGGAGAGAATCGACTGCGAACGCTGTTGGCTGAGATCGCTGGCTCCAATTTTACGTAAGACTGCATTGACGAAAGGAGCGGCAGAACGCTTGCGGGCACGCTTGACTAATTCAACGCTCTCGTTAATCGCGGCTCGCACAGGAATGCGGCTAAGCCAACCCAGTTGATAGACCGCGATTCGGAGTGCAATCAGAACTTCGAGATCGAGTTTGGAGATCGGTTGTGCGGAACTCGCTGCGATTCGCGAGTCGAGCCAACTTCGCCAGCGGAGGACGCCCATGACCAACTCCGTCGTCAAGGAGTGGTCGATCTGCGTGAGGCGTTCGTAAGTACTGGAATGAAGCAGTTCTGAGGCATACGAGGACTCGCGCTCGACGCGCAGAAGAATGTCGAATGCCGCAGCGCGAGCAGGAGAAATCGGAGGTCGAGTTTCTCGAGCGATTGGTTTCACTCTAGACAGTATGACGCAAGAACCGCCGCGGAAAAGGACTTCGCGCTGCTTTACGAACCGAGCCTCTCGCCGGGCAGCGGCCGATAGCCGCGAATAAAATCAGCCCCGGTGGTCCTTTTCTTGCCTTCGAGTTGCAGTTCGTGGAATTCGATCGCCGTTCCGTGGCCGCAGCCAACCAGAAGATTATCGCATTCGACCTTCAGTTCTGCTGAAGGCACCGCTCGATCCGCCGAGGATGCCTTCCATACTTGAAGATTCTTTCCGCGGAACTTCGAATAAGCGCCGGGCCAGGGTTGAAATCCACGCATCCGATTCAGTATTTCACTCGCCGGTTGGGAGAAATCGATCAGGCCATCTTCTTTTTTCAAAATCGGCGCAAGCGTAGCCTGCGCATGATCCTGCTTGCGTGGACGAGCGCTGCCAGCCTGTAACTGATTGAGCGTTTTGATTATGAGGTCAGCGCCTACCGCCGCTAGCGTTGGCGCCAGAGTTTCCGCGGTATCTTCAGGAGCAATGGGAACTTCTGCTTGCAAGAGAATGTCACCAGTATCCAGACCGGCGTCAATTTTCATCGTAGTCACCCCGGTCACGGATTCCCCCTGTGCAATTGCCCACTGAATGGGCGCTGCGCCGCGATATTTCGGCAGGAGCGAAGCGTGCAGGTTAATGTTGCCGAGACGGGGAAGATCAAGCATCCATTGCGGAATAATGCGGCCGTAGCCAACCACGATGATAGCGTCCGGTTTGAGGGAAGTCAGTTGCGCGCGCAATTCGACGTTGCTCTTGATGCTTTCGGGCTGGATGATCGGCAATCCGAACTTTAAGGCGGCCTGTTTGACTGGCGAAGACACAACTTCCATACCGCGACCTTTAGGTCGGTCCGGCTGCGTCATCACTAGCTGTGTATGAAACCCAGCTTCGACAAGCTTCTCAAGCGTGGGCACGGCGAAGCGAGGCGTTCCACAAAAAACGAGATTGAGGGATGAAGACATTGCGCAATTTTGCGACTACGTAATTGAGCAATCGCAATGACCGGTGGTAACCGCAACTGCCAAATCGCTCAATTACCCAATCACAAATGGTTTCTACCATTCTCCCGCTTTAACCAGTTTGCGGATTTTGCGCTTGATCAGGTCCCGTTTCAGCGCACTGATGTGGCTGATATAAAGCTTGCCATTCAGGTGATCAGTTTCGTGCTGAAAGGCGCGGGCGAGCAGTTCATCCCCAGTCTTCTCGAAGAGTCTTCCAGTCAAATCTTGGGCGCGAATCGTGGCAATCTTGGCCCGGCTTACATTCTCGCGAAAATCCGGGATGCTTAGACAGCCTTCGCTCTGTGCGTGGCGGCCTTCCTTATGGATAATCTCCGGATTGATGAGGACGAGCTTGGCATTCGGGTCTTCTTTGAAGGTTACGTCCACTACCGCGATACGACGCGAAATTCCGATCTGAGGCGCTGCCAGGCCAACCCCGCGGGCAGCATACATCGACTCGAACATGTCCTCGATCAGCTTCTTCAATTCCTCATCAAAAACCGTAACCTTTTCGGCAGGCTTTTCGAGAACGGGATTTCCGAACTTCACAATGGGATAGATCATCAGTAATTCTTCAGTTGCAGGCGGTAGCCCTGGAAGTTACGCAAAGTTTCTCCCATGGAGTCACCACCGAATTTATCGAGAGCACACCGAGCCAAAGTAAGGGCGACCATGGCCTCGGCTGCAACTCCAGCGGCGGGGACCACACAAACGTCCGAGCGTTCATACGCCGCGCTTACGGCTTCGCGGCTGGAGAAATCGACAGATTTTAAGGGCCGGCGCAAAGTTGAGATCGGTTTCAAATATCCACGCACGCGAATCTCTTCTCCATTAGAAACACCGCCTTCGATTCCTCCGGCATTGTTCCGCGTGCGGGTAAAGCCGGTAAAGTTTACCGAGTCACCATAGCCGATTTCATCGTGTACGGCCGAACCGGGCGATGCGGCAGCGGTGACACCCGCCCCGATCTCGACCGCCTTCACTGCCTGCAGCGACATGACGGCACCGGCCAACAAAGCATCCAGACGCTCGTCCCACTGCGCGTAAGTACCCAGACCGGGCGGCACCCCGTGGGCAACCACCTCAAACACTCCACCTACAGAATCACCGCTTTTCAGAACCTTGTCGACTTCGCCCTTCATGCGCTGCTCGACTTCTTGGTCCGCACAACTCAGCAAGATCTCTTCCTGGTTGTTGAGAGCCTGAATGCGCTCCCACGGGATTTCCTTCTCATTGGTGACATTGCCGACGGCGACCACATGGCTGAGAACTTCGATGCCGAGTTCGCGTAGGAAGAGTTTGGCGAGGCCTCCGATAGCGACGCGGGCCGCCGATTCACGGGCCGAAGCACGCTCCAGAACGTAGCGGGCTTCAGGAAAATTGTATTTCAGGGCGCCTGCCAGGTCCGCGTGCCCGGGCCTCGGAGACGCCACACGCTTATGGCGGGCAGGATCACCCTCAGCCACCGGCAATGCTTCCTGCCAATTTTTCCAATCCCTGTTTTCGAGCTGCACTGAAATTGGCGATCCTATGGTCTTGCCATGGCGTACGCCAGAAAGAATATGAGCAGTGTCCCGCTCAATCTTCATTCGGCCGCCGCGTCCGTAACCTTGCTGCCGGCGCCAGAGTTCGCGATCGAGAAATGCCTGATCAACCTTGAGACCGGCGGGTAGGCCGGAGACGAAAGCGACCAGAGCTTCGCCGTGAGATTCTCCGGCTGTGAAATAACGCAGCATAAGTGCTCGATTCTACCTGATGCGGCATCTCTCTGGAATTAGATGATGACGTTTTGGAAGGCAAATGACTCGCCGAAAACTTGATTGGACCCAGTTTTTCAGGCGCATGATCGTGAATGATTGCTACAATACTCTCATGCTCACGTAGTAAGTTCGTGGTCTGCCTTTCCGCGCGCGTCATTTCGCAAATTTTCTGGCCAAATAAGGAGACCGTGTGCTCCCACGCACAGGTTTAGTCGAGACATTTCTTGTAAAAAATAAGATTCGTTGCGGACTTGTGCACGATCATGTCCTGTTGCGCCAAGGTCTACGCCGTCTGCTGGAAGACGAGCCTGATATTGAGGTGGTTAGCGAGGCCGGGAATGCTGCGGAATGTTTGCGCAAGATTCAAGACTTGCGACCTGATGTTGTGGTGGCTGATTCCGCAACTTTCGGTTTGGCCCCCCCTGAAGCTGAGCGTCTTGTAGCTCAAGAATGTCCCCGCACCAAAATAGTATTTTTGAGCCCTCAGGACGAGGCGGAGGATTCGCCCTTGGGCGAAACCAGGCTGGCATCGGCAAGCTGCGCGGTGCGGCAAACTTCTTCGGACGAATTGGTAATGATGGTAAGGAACGCGAGTTCAACCAATCAAACGAGTCATCTTGAAGTGTCAGCCGACGGTGAATCACAGAGCCCCGTTCCAAACGTGGGTAGTCCAAGGTTGAGCCCGCGAGATCGGGCGCTGACCGCCCGCGAACGGGAAGTCCTTAAGTTGCTGGCCGAAGGCAAGACCGTTCGCGCGGCGGCGACAGTACTGGGACTGAGCATTAAAACCGTAGACGCGCATAAGTTCAATTTGATGCGGAAGCTTGGCATTCACAATAAGGCTCAATTGGTCATGTGTGCCATTCAAAGAAAAGTTGTGAAGGTTCCTGTAAATTTTTAGAGAGGCTGCCCCGCGGCGAACGAAACAATTTCCGCCAGTCCTGAAACTTGCAAGTCGGGATGCCCTTGCGCCGCCTTTACCGCACCCACGCCAGTTCGCGGTGATGGACGGTTAACCCAGACAGTCGCAAGACCGAGAGATTTCGCAGGAATTACATCGTGGTAGATACTCTGTCCAATGTGCAATATGCGGTGAGCCGGAACTCCGACGCGACTCAACGCGAGGTGGAAAATCTTTAGTGACGGCTTGTAAGCTTTTGCCTGTTGCGCTGTGATGATCTGATCGAATTTCACTCCGAGTTGAGGCTGGGTGCGAGCGAACAGATCGTCATCCACATTGGAAATAATCGCTAATCGAAAACGCTCGTGAAGTGAGCGCAGGGCGTCGCGAGTATCCGGCCAAGGCTTCCAGTTCGGAATCGATTCGGGCAGCGAGCGAATTTCGTCATTAGTAGGAGCGAATCCGAAATGTTCTCCGAAGTGTCCCACTACAGATTGGAGAACCTCGCGATAGGAACGATAAACTCCCTGTTCGGCGCTAGCTTCAAAGTCGCCGTAAAGCTGCAGGATTGTAGCGTCGTCCGAATCCTTGCCGTGAGCAGCCAGAATGCGATGGATCGATTGGAGAATTCCCTGTTCCCAGTTAATGAGGGTACCGTAGCAATCAAAAGTTAGAATTTCGAATCGGCTGAAGTCAAGCATCTCGGGAACAAACAAACTCTCTCCGGCAAGGAGTAAGCCGGGTGAATAATCTGAATGATGCTCCAGGAACGTTATTGCCTGATCTCAACCGGTCGTCTAAGTTCGAAAGCCACCGCAGACTCCGCAGGTAAAATAATTTCTTTGTTTCCAGTAAACGCAGCTCCAGCGCCTCCAGCGCCTCCGCCCGCCAACAGCCCGATGGCAGCACCTTTTCCGCCGCCCGCAATTCCGCCGACAATTCCGCCCAACGCAGCGCCACCGCCCGCCATAAGTCCGGTGCGTTTGCCTTTTCCTTTTTCAGAGTATGAACGAGCCGACGCTTGAACTGGCATCTCTGAGCCGTTCACGTCGATGGAATCCAGTTTAATTTCCAGTAGCGCGCCCCCGGCAAACCTTCCCAGTGGCTTGGCGTCCACTACTGTTCCACTAACGCGACTGCCCCGTGGAATGGCGACTGCGTTGTCTATCACGACATCCCGGGCTACCGTGCCTGTGAACCTCTGGCCTGACGTGCTCAACTTGGATCCAAGCGCAGATCCTAAACGGATGGTGACCGTAGTCCCGGAAGGCACCACTAGAGGTGGCCGCGGGGCCGGAGCCTGATTCTGCTGATTATTGTTCTGCTGATTAGAACTGTTCGCATCCGCAGCCGTGTTCGTATTGCTGGTGTTGCTGGCGGTGTTCGCATTGTCAGGAGAAGCCGCCTTGCGGGAGCAACCCAGCGCGGACAGTATCAGAGCAAAACCAAGGGTCAAAAGAATAGATTGCGAGCGCATAATCCCTCCAGTCGTACGACTCCAATTTAATCTGAGGGCCAAGGGCAATGCAATGACAACGAGTTCCTTGGGGCGCGGTAGAAAGATCAGGGCTTGAATTCGGGCAAAGCGGTCTCTTTAGGAATTTCAACCGAGCGTTCCAGCTCAGCCGGGGAAGTTGGAGCAGGCACAGGATTGGGTTTGAGGCCGAGAAATTTTGCGGTGTTCAGCAATGGACGCCCGAGGGATGGGTTGTAGCTGGTCCACGAGCTCTCCGTCTCCGCCTCGCGCTCAAACTGCGCGCGCATTGCCTCCATTTTAGAATCGAGGTCGTCCATATAATGAAGGAGGAGCGCTTCGGGAAACATCGGAAGCTTCGGCGAGCCGAATTCATATTCCCCGTGATGACTGATGATGAGATGCTCAAGCAAAGTCTTGAGTTCAGCCGGGAAGCCGGGCACTAGTGGCAGCTTCGCCTGCAACATTTCAAGTTCAATAACCATGTGACCAAGCAACTGACCTCGAGTAGTGTAGGAAAAAGAACGGTTATAGGCCAGTTCGTGAATCTTGCCAATGTCGTGAAAAAAGGCGCCCGTCAGCAGCAAGTCGCGGTTGACCTGAGGATAATTCCGGCACACAAGGTCGCAGGAGCGGAAAAGCGAAACCACATGGTCGAGCAAGCCACCGATGTAGGCATGGTGTAGCGTCTTCGCCGCAGGAGCGTTGCGATATGCGGCCGCGATCTCTGGGTCAGACATAAAAGCTTGAACTAAAGATTTTAGATAAGGATTCTGGAAAGAGGCAACGTAATCGGTCAGCACCTGCCAGAGTTCATCAATGTTTTTTGTGGTCTTGGGAAGATAGTCGGAGAATTCAATTTCCGTGTCGCCCAGCTTTCTCAGCTTGTGGATGGTGAGTTGGAAGCGGTTTTTGTACTTGTTGACCAACCCTTTGATTTTGAGAAAATCTTCCTGTTCAAAGGCATTGAGCACTTCTTCGACGTTGTCCCACATCTTGGCTTCAAGCTGCCCGCTGCGGTCGCCCAGCGTCAGAGCGATATAGGGTTCACCGCTCTTTTTTGGTTTGATTTGCTTGCTGACCACGACGAAATTCGAGGTAATGATCTTGTTCTCGTGGAGCGTGCAATCGCAGATGTAAAACTCTTTCATTCTGGATCAGTGTAAATCAGAAGACGCAAAGGCGGCGTAAAGGAATCGCGGAGCTGTTACGAAAATCGGGGTAAACGGATAGCAGCCTCTAGAGAACACCCAGCACTTTCTTTTTCTTCTTCTTAAGATTCTTGGCGTCGGAAGCCTTGGCCGTTGTGGTCTCAACCGGCTTGGTCTGGTTCGGGCTAGCCCCAGAATCGATGTAGCCCGCCTTGATGTCAATGTAAGCTTCTTCGCGCAGCTTGGTCAGATAGGCACGGAGCGCCGGTTGCAGCTTCTGGTAGTACAGGGCATCCTGGATTTTTGGCGTTACGTCTTTCAACGGCGGAATGCCTGCCATCTGGTGGTTCGTCACTTTCAAAATGACATAGCCCTGCTTGGTGCGGATAACGTCGGTGACTTCGCCGGATTTCATGGCGAATGTCTTATCCTCAAGTTCTTTGGCAAGCGTGCCACGCTTGAAGGCTCCCAAATCGCCGCCCTGCCCGGCTGAAGGGCCATCAGAATATTTCTTGGCAATATCGTCAAAGTTGGCTCCGGCGCGAATCTGCGTGAGCAGATCGTTAGCCTTGGCTTCAGCGGCGGTTAGAGCCGCCGCGTCTTCTGCCTGTTTAACGGCATCGTTAGCAGCATCAGGACTTTTCGGATTTTCTGCTGCTGTCGAGGGCTCGGCAGCACCTGGGGCTGCATTGCCAGCAGGGGGCTTATTAGCCGCTGATTTTTTCGGAGCTATCAGTATTTCGCTGAGTTTTATTGACTCAGGCTGTTCCATTTCATTCTTGTGTTCTTCGTAAAACTTTGCCTCTTCGTCTTTGGGGATGCTCAAATGAGAGCCGACCTCTTCCCCAATTACCTTTTGCGTAATCAGCTGGTTGCGCATGTTCTGCTTGAAATCTTCATAAGAGATCCCCTGGGCAGTAGCAGCCTTCTCCAGCTCTTCCATCGTGTCCAGTTTCATGTCCTTGCGCATCTGGTCGAGACGCTTAATCAGGTCCGTGTCGCCGGTGATGCCGAGATCCTTGCCCTTTTCAATCAGGAGCTGCTGGTCGATGAGATCGCGCAGGACGTCTTTCTCGCGTTCACCATAGACCTTATCCGCATCCGCAGGGGACTGCTGCTTCACGTCATCTTTGAGCTGGTCCTTGCTGCGGACGAATTCAGAGCGGGTAATAATCTGGCTGTTCACGCGAGCAATAATTTCCTCGACCACCTGGCCCGCGCATAGTGCGGTCAGAAATGTCACTGCAACAAATATCAGAAGTAGTTTTTTCATATGATTTCAGTCGGGCCTGGATATGTATGCGTCCAGCAAAAGACGTTTCGAATATTTTACTACTTTCAACTGGCCACGGGTTGACCCCAATACGCGACGTACAGACATGGTTTACGAGTTGCCTGGAATCCGCAGCAAGATGCGGAGCAGGCTGCGGTCTGGGCTACGGACTACGCCGTCCTCGCAAAGACGAGAGCAGTCATGTCGTCTGGAATTAGTGGTTCGCTGATGAACTGCCCGACCCGGTTTAAAATAGACGCACTCAAGGTCTGAGCGTTAGACGAAGGTTCGCTTTGAAGCCGTTCTTTCACCCGCTCCAAACCAAACTCCTGATCCTCAGCGCTGTCGTCCTTGTACCTGCCTTCAATTACTCCCCGCGAAACCAGCAGAAGCACCGCGCCCCCCTCCAAAGCCACAGTTGGGGCATCACACGTGGCATGGGAGAACAGTCCGAGCGGCAGGCCGGTAGAGGTAAGTTCGACGATGCCGGTCCTGTCGCGGAGCAGCCCCGCAGTATGGCCGGCATTGGTATAGCAGAGAGTCCCAAATTTCTCGTGGTAGCACCCGATGAATGCCGGACAAGGATGAACACCAGCCGCCGCTTCCATCAAACCGCGGTTGAGCCGCAGACAGAGTTCGATCATGGCTTCAGATTCGTTGAAGTCAGCCCGCGAGAAAAGTTCCGCTCCCAGGTTGTGGAAGATGTTTTGCGCGGTTGAAAGGATGCGCTGATTCGTCTCGCGACGGCCAGCGACGTCAAGCAACCCGAACAATATTCTTTCCGGACTGACTCGCAACGAATCGTAAAAATCTCCAGCGACTCGTTTTCCATACGTCGTGGCAGCAATTTCAGCGCCATCAATTATCGGAAAATCGCTCGGAACTGGCTCCAGCACCGGCGGAGGCTCTGAAGCATGAGAGCGGAATAAAGAATACATGGTGACCCACCTACCAGCCGAAACTAGCACAAGCGTTGGCGACGGGCAAATGAACACTTCTTTGGGAAAAAGTAAAACTTGGGATTACTTGCCGTACTTGTCAGAGAGATTCTTGCCGATCTCGGATTCAAGCTGGCCATAGTCGGAGTGAATGGTCGAACGCAAGGCAGCTTCGATGGAGCTGCCCTGGCCCAGTCGTTGCAGAATTCTCTGCAGGTCGTCGATGCCGTAGGAATCGTTTATGTAGGAAACTGCGGCCAGCGATTCTGCATAGGCCCAATATGCGTCCGTGCCAGAAAGACGCATGAAACTACCTTCGAGCGAGTTCAGTGGGATGTTGCGCTCCGTCTTGAACAGATGCGCCAATTGCCGCCCATCGCTTCCCAGTGACCTCGGCTCCAAGAGCTGAGCGATTCCTTCGTTTAGCCACGGCGGACAATGGTTTGAGGAAATCTGGTTAATGAATGAGTGCGCCAGTTCGTGTTTCAACACTCGCGCCAACTGGGATGTCATTGAACTGAGACCGCTGATTGGAATACGCAGTTTTCCGTCGTTGAGAGCGCCGATCCAGGAGGGGGCTCGTGTGACATCAAAAAAGGCCTGTTCGGTGTAGAGAGTCACAAGAATATTGTCGCGTGGCGGCGTGCCGAGATCGCGAGCTAGGTCCTCATAGTCCGATTCCAACGCGGCCAGAATTTGCCCGCGGAATGCTTCGGAAGTCTGCTTACCCTCGTAATGCAGGACGAAATGGCTACTCTCGCGTTGCGCGAAATCGCTTTCGACATTCTGTTCGCGCTCAGCTTTTTCCAGGTAGTGCTGAATGGTCGGATCAGGCCGCAACTCCAGGGAATGCTTCCATGAGGAGACGGCTTCCTTGGTGCGGTCGGAAGCCTGCTGCACATATCCCAACACAGCGTAGGCATCGGGCGAATCAGGGGCGGCCCGCGTAGCGCGCTGGGCATAAGAGAGTGCCTGCGAGGCGTTACCTGTACGCACTAATAGCGCCGCATAGTACGTTAGAACGGTTGCATTTTCCGACTGGAAGCGTAGTGCGCTCTCGAAGTATCGGCGCGCCTGATCGATATTTCCGTGCTCGTATTCAAATTTGCCCGCAATGAAATCGGCGGTTGCGCTTAACTCAGCACTTCCTTTGCCTTCGAATTTCGCAAGAGCCTCGACGTCAACCTTGCCATCCTTAAGAATTAAATTGGGAAGGTCGCCTTCATTCGCAATGCCATCCACCGGCCTAAAAACCGGTAGATCGCCGGAATTCTTAGTGGTTGAGGACGATCGAACTGCTGGAACGCCACCCGCTTCAACGCGCTCCACTGAACTTTGGGGAATGGCATAAGTATCTTCCCCAATATCATATTCACAATGGTTGCCATTCACTCGAACGTGATCAGCGAGGATGGTCCGGCCGTTCTTCAAATGAATCGTGTCACCCGATGCCGCCACGAAAGCCAGCATCATCCAGATCGATACGAAGGTAGTGACACGAAGCCGCATTGAAGCGCATTCTAGCAACTGTAGCCCTGTAACCCATGTGACCAAAGTACCGACAACCTTAGGCAAATGGGGCATGGCGCTGGTCGTGTTTCTAGCAGTTGCGCAATCCTTGTCAGCTCAGAATGAACAAACTCCCTCACCGCAACCGCACCAGTCTGGACCAGCGGAGGCTCTCTATCTGCAACTCAGTTCCACCGATCTGGATGCCAGCCGAGTCTTTCGCGTGCGAGAAGTGTCGCTGGATCGGCCTTCGATCCACATAACTTTCGAAGATGGAACGATCGGGTTCACTAAAGATGTGCTCGGCAGAATCACTGGAGCCTTCTTTGAGGGTGAAGGAGAAGTTCTGCTCGTCCCGCCTGACGAGGTCGAACGAAGATCGATGAGTCTGTTTACAGGAATGGCAATTCTGGAAGAGCGCTTCTCCACAGCCTACTTCCGCTTCAACGACAATACCGCCGCAGAACTGCAACCTGGGCTCAGAGCGCCACAGGACGCGCAAGACTTTGTAGCACGGTGGAATATGACTGCGCGTAACCTGGCCCAAGGCGACGCAATGAGGTTGCTGGCGAGTTTTAGCGAGATGCTGTCCCTTTCTGGCGGAACGAAAGACCTACCGCCCGCAAAAGCCATTGATCCTGAGGACCGAATGTTGCATCTGCGGCTACAGGGAAACAAACTTGGAATCTTCGATATATTTTTCGACTCGACGGCCACAGAACAAGTTGAGGCCGGGCAAACACGGAAGGCAGAAAATGGAAACGCGTATTACGATGTCTGGACTTCATTCACCATAGAGAATTCGGCACGCAGCCGCGCGGCAGAAAAAGACATTCCTCAGACACTTCCCACGGAATCGCGCGCAGAGCCGGTTCTTATTCGCAGCTACATTATTGAGGCTCGCGTAAAACCGCCCAAAGAGCTGGATGCACAGGTGAGAGTGGCGCTGGATGTAAAGAGGGGCGGGTCGCGTTTTCTGATCTTCGAACTTTCGCGCTTTCTTCAAGTCCAGTCGGTCGAGGCGGATGGGAAGGCTGTGGAATTCATCCATAATCCCGCGGTGGAAGGTACGCGATTGGCGCGCAGCGGCAACGATCTGGTGGCCGTGATCCTTCCCACAGCGACGATCACGGGACAGAAAATCAACTTACGATTTGCCTATGGCGGCGAGGTGATCGCCGAGGCTGGCAAGGGTCTGCTTTATGTTGGGGCGAGAGGAACCTGGTATCCGAATCGCGGATTGGGCATGGCGGATTTCGATCTCACCTTTCACTATCCGGTCGGTTGGACGCTTCTGGCAACCGGCAAACCTGTACCACTCTCAACGCCGTCTATCACGTCTGCACAAACCATCCAGAGTCCTGATAATGATCAACTTTCCCGTTGGGTCTCCGAACGACCCATACCCGTTGCTGGATTCAACCTCGGCAAATATCTTCGAGGGTCGGCACAGGCCGGCAAAGTGACGGTTGAAACATATGCAACAGCCAGCGTGGAGCGGGATTTCCCTAAGGCTCCGGCGCGCTTCGTCCAGATCAATCCTAGAACTCCGATGCCGCAGATCCCGCCAGCATTGATCGCCCCAGCCGCGCCTTCTCCGGCGCGTAATGCGACCACTGTCGCAGAGACTACGGCTCGCGCCATCCGCAATTATGCGGAGCAATTTGGTCCGTTTCCCTATAGCCAGCTGGTGTTGACTCAGAATCCAGGGCGAGAGAGCCAGGGCTGGCCCGGCCTCGTTTTTCTCTCATCCTTCGCTTTTCTGACTCAGCAGGAACGCACTGACCTCCACATGGATGCCGTGGACAGTCTTCTTAGTGAACTGGTGCCCGCACACGAAGCAGCTCACCAGTGGTGGGGAGATTTGATCACCTGGAACTCTTACCGCGATCAGTGGTTTTCTGAAGGCTTAGCTAATTATTGTTCGTTAATGTTGCTTCAGGAAAGTAACCCCGCCGGCTTCCACCTGATCATGGAAAAATATCGGCGGGAATTAGCTAATGAGAATAAGAGCGGCAATTTCACCAAAGATGCCGGCCCTGTAACGCTTGGAGGCCGTCTGCTTTCATCGCACTTTCCTGAAGGTTACGAAGCCATCAGTTACGGGCGCGCAACGTGGCTGTTTCACATGCTCCGTTCTATGTTGCATGACGCCCAGCAAAATGCCGCCCTAAAAAATCCCGGTCAAAACTCTGTAGACGAGCCTTTCGTCCGGGCGCTGCGGAAACTCCGTGTGCGCTATGAGGGGAAATCCGTCAGTACTCGTGAACTGCTTAATATCTTTGCCGAAGATTTACCAACGTCGTTGCGATATGAAGGTAAGGTCTCTCTCGACTGGTTCATGGCTGGCTGGATAAATGGGACTTCTGTACCTCGGCTGGAATTGCAGAATGTGAAATTCGCAACCCGGAGCAATGCGACCATTGGCACCGGAACTATACGGCAAAAAAATGCTCCCGAAGATTTAGTGACGTCCGTTCCTATATATGCAGAAACATCCAGCAAGACCCTGGTCTTCGCGGGCCGAGTGTTTGCCGATGGGGCTGAGTCTTCATTTCGTTTAACTGTACCGCCAGGAACTCACAAGCTCTTGCTCGATCCTTACGAGACCATCCTCACTACTCCGAAGTAAGGAGCTACAAATTCTGCAGTTGCAGGCAAGCGCTTAACTTACGATGGTTTTGCGATAGCGGGTAGCCTGCAGAATTTCATCGGTGATCTGGGAGAGTGGCACAACTCGATCGAGTATTCCCATTTCGGCGCACACCCGAGGCATGCCATATACGGCACAACTGGGCTCATCCTGGCCCACGGTAAACCCACCCGCATGATGGATTGCGCTCATTCCTTGCGCACCATCCGATCCCATTCCTGTCATGATGACCCCCATGGCCAACGAACGAAATGAGGATGCGACTGACTGCATCATGATGTCGACACACGGTACGTGCAATTGATTCTCTTGCTTCTCCGCAAGGCAGATCGTAATCCGCGAACTGGGTGAGCGGTCCACAGTTAACTGACGTCCTCCCGGAGCAATGTAGATAACTCCTGGTCGGACGATCTCTCCGTGTGACGCCTCGCAGACCGAAGCGCGGCAAAGGGTATCAAGTCGGTGAGCAAAAGGGGCGGTAAAACCGGGCGGCATGTGCTGCACCACCACAATCGGGACCGAAAAATCCGTTGGCAGAGTCGGAAGAATTTCCTGCAATGCCTTCGGCCCTCCGGTTGAGATTCCCAGAGCAACAATCGCTGGAACGACGGTCGGCGATTCTCTCACCGAAAGCGCTACAGCGCGAGGTGGCTTTCGCGGCAGAACGACAGGTTCCTTCGAACGTCGCCGCGATTCAGCGGCCGCCTTGATCTTGGAAATCAGGTCTTCTCTGATATGAACAATATTCAAGGATGTGGAGGAGAGTTGTTTTGGCACATAGTCAAAGGCTCCAGCGCCGAGTGCGCTGAAGGTGGTTTCAGCGTCCTTCACGGTGACTGAACTCACCATAATTACGGGGCGGGGAAAATCAGCCATGATGCCGCGAAGTGTCTCCATACCATCGAGGCCGGGCATCTGCACGTCGAGCGTAACCACATCGGGATCCAGAGTCACAATTTTTTGCAGGGCTTCGGTGCCGCTTGCCGCTGTGCCTGCCACGCAGATTTCCGGATCGCTCGCAAGCATCCGCGAGAGGGCCGTGCGCATGAAGGCGCTGTCATCCACGACCAGCACCTGTATCTTCGATTTGCTATCTTCGATCATCACGCGCGGTAAATGGCTCGTACCAAACTGTGAACTTCGTCCATATATGAATCCAATTCGAAAGTGAGGCGGGCCCAATCAAAATCCTTGAGGGCGGAATTCTGCGCCAGCAGGCCGAAACTTGTGTCTTCGAACAGGTTTACCTGCCGCTGTTCGATATACCCGTGGTTCAATCCACTCATGCGGCAAAGCAAGTCAGCAATGTGGACGAGAGCTACCAGAGCAGTATCGTGCGACGACTTTTCCGGTGAATGATGGAAAGCCACGACCTCGATGAGGTCGGGAGCGAGTCCCCAGTTTTCCGCAAGCAGACGGCCGCTGTCGCAATGTGTAAATCCCAATGATCTCTGCTCAGCTTCGTGTAGTGGCACGCCCTCCGCTTTCGCGATCTCATAAGCCTTCCGAAATTCCTCGGGCAATACCCACAGGTTGACGATGATCCCCAGATCATGAAGAAGGCCTGCAAGGTACGCCTTCGTCGGATCACTCAAATTGATCTTGCGGGCCAGGGTTCGGCACACCAGCGCGCATCCAAGAGAGTGCTCCCAAAACACCACTGGGTCCAAACTGGCTTTGTCGCCGGGAAGCATGTTCATCACCCCACACGACATGGCGATATCGCTGAGATGACGGAATCCCAGGCTGACCACCGCTCCGCGCAGAGAATCGACTCTCTGCCGGCCAAAGAGCGGAGAGTTCGCCATTTGCAGGCACTGCGCCGCTAAGGACTTGTCTTGCGCCAAAAGGTCTGTGACTTTCTGCACGTCGAGTTGCTCAACCGGTTGCTGCAAGTAACGCAGCAAGGGAGCGAGAACGGCGGGAATGGTCGGAATCTGGCGTAATCCGTCGAGTCGCTGCAGTAACAGCTCTTTGCTCACGGATGTCGTCGTCATATCGATTTGCCCCCGGGCAGCGCGCGTTCACCTTTCACATACGCCGTAGCACCGGGTAAGTGCACCAGGCGAAAGTCCTCACTAACTCCGTAAAGAGACTCTGAATGTCCCAGAAACAAATACCCGTGCGGAAGAAGATTATTGAAAAAATGCTGAATGACGCGGCGTTTCGAAGCCAGATCGAAATAGATCAGCACGTTGCAGCAGAAGATGACGTCCATACCTTTCATGAACGTCATGCGGGTATCGTCTGAGAGATTGAGCCGGCTGAAACTGATATTGGAGCGGGCCAGCGGATTTACCTGGAATTGGTCCCCTTGCGGAATAAAGTATTTTTGCCGCCACGCGGTCGTTAGGTTGCGCGTACTGTAGTTGCCGTAGACGGCGGCTTTGGCGTGTGCGAGCGAGCGTTCGTTGAGATCTGTGGCGAGAATTTCAACGACCCAGTCTTTCAGCGTGCCCCCTGCCTCCTCAATCTGCAGCATGCGGAGAGTGTAGGGTTCTTCTCCCGTAGAGCAGCCCGCGCTCCAGATCCGGAGCCGGCGAAGTGGAAGCTTGGATTTGATTTGAAGGATATTGGGAAGGACGATTCGTCGCAGTGCATCCAATTGGGGCTGGTTGCGAAAGAAGCAAGTTTCTCCGATGGTGATTTCATTCAGCAATGCGATCAGTTCCGATTGTCGTATGGGGCGGATGGTGAGGCACTCTAAGTACTCGCGCAAGCTTTGAACCTTGAGTTCCCTCATCCGGCGACCACAGCGATCCTGCAACAGTCGCAGTTTGTTATCCGGGTGAAAAATTCCCGCCACTTGATACACCAGGTCTCGAATGCGAACCAAGTCAGGCTCGGGGGGGGCCCGCTGCGGTCTGCGTCGCTTGCATCGACGATGCATGGCTCACGCCGAGGCCTTTCGAGCCGCCGACCGTGAGGCGACCTGCAGATTCTCCAGCAAGCCAGCCGGATCGAGAACCAGGCGCACGCGTCCGTCACCGCCAATTGTGGCACCGGCGAGACTCGAACATCCGTGAAGATAAGATCCCAGTGGCTTGATTACTGTCGACTCTTGCCCCAGCAGGCGATCCACGAGAATTGCAATATTCCTTTCCGCCACCCCCAAAATCACCACTTTCTGGCCCTCATCGCTGTGTACGGACGATTTATCGTCGGCTGCGTTGGGGATTGGCGCTGCAGGGAAGAGTTGCTCCAGACGTAACAAAGGTAGCGTCTGGCCTCGCAGACACAGAACTTCCCTTCCTTCCACTCGGTGCACAAGCTTGGGATCGATTTGCGCCGTCTCAACAACCGAGCGGAGCGGCAACGCATAAACTTCCTCCCGAACCTGAACGAGTAGCACTGGCAGAATAGCTAGAGTGAGAGGCAACCGAAGTTTCACCGTTGTGCCTTGACCGAGATGGCTTTCAAGTCCAACCGAACCATTCAGCTTTTTGAGATTAGTGCGAACCACATCCATGCCCACGCCGCGTCCGGATAGATCTGTGGTTTTCTCTGCAGTGCTGAAACCCGGCAGGAAAATGAAATCCAGAATTTCGCGAGTGCTCAGGGCGCGCAGGCGTTCAGCGGTGACTAGACCTTTCTCCACCGCCTTGCGGCCTATTTTTTCGGGATCGATTCCGGCGCCATCGTCGCCGATGATAATCACGATCTGATCGCCCTCCTGGCGTGCCTCCAGACGAATAGTGCCGCGGCGGGGCTTTCCAGATTTTTCTCGGACGTCTGGCAGCTCGATGGCATGGTCGAGAGAGTTCCGCACCAGATGAACGAGTGGGTCGCCGATAAGTTCGACCATCGTCTTATCGAGTTCGGTATCTTCCCCGTGAAGCACCAAGTCCACTTCCTTATTCAGGCTGCCCGCAATGTCGCGAACCAGGCGGGGAAACTTGCGGAAAACGGTTTCGATAGGAACCATGCGGGTCTTCAGACCCGCCGCCTGGAGTTCCTCGGTAATAAAGCTCAAACGCGCCGCGGACTGCGCGAGCGAGGAATTCAATTCCTTCATGCCGATCCTGGTGGAAGACAAGTCGCGGCTAAGCTGGAGTAAGTAGTTGCGCTCCAATACCAACTCTCCGACGAGATTAATAAGATCGTCCAGCTTGGTGGCTTCTACGCGCATGGTGGGAACGGCAGAGCGCGGCTGAGCAATCTCCTTCTGTCGGACCAGTGCATCGCCGACATCGGCGGCGGATGCCAGGCCTTTCTCTACCAGCATCTCGCCCAACCTTTGGGGCAGCGATGAGGCTGCTTGTTCAGCCAGCACAGCGTCTAGGGTTCCCGCGGAGATAATTTCCTGCTTTACCAGCAGTTCTCCAAGAGTAGGAGGCACCTGCCGCGCGTTTTGTGCGGCCTCAAGATCTTTCAGCAGGGCGGTGGTGTCGTATTCCTGCAAACCTCCTTGGCGGATATCTGAGAGCATTTTGCCCAGATAATCACGCGTCGCCAGCAGAGCGTCGATTGTTGGGCGCATGAGCTGCGCTTCACCCTTGCGCAAGGCGTTGAGGAGATCTTCAGCGCAATGGCTGAGTCGGACGACTGGCTCGAATCCGAGGAAACTCGAAGTGCCCTTGATCGTGTGGAGTGCGCGAAAGATACGGTTCAGCAAGTCAGCGTCATCAGGCGATGACTCCAGGGCAACCATGTCCTGGTCCATACGCTGCAAGAGCTCCTCTGATTCCACAAGAAACTCCTGCACCAGCGACGGATCGTCTGCAAGCTCGTTACTCATGGAAAAGTAGTGCTCCCGTAAACAACCGATGGTTATGCCTGTGCGCCGGCCGCGCCGGCCATTCCTTGTTCTGAGCTACTCATCAGCCGGTTGGCATCGAGCAGAATGAGCAACCGGTCGCCAAGCTTCCCTACGCCCGAGACATATTCGCGCTCGACTAATCCCAACCGGGGTGGCGGCTCAACCGTGCCAGCTGGAATGCGCAGGACTTCTGAAACGGCGTCCACGATGAAACCAAGTACAGTTCCCTGAATTTCGACCACTACGATGCGGTTCTGTTTGTCGGGAGGAGCTTGTTGCAGGCCAAATCGTTTTCGGAGGGCGACCACGGGAATAATCTTCCCGCGCAGATTCATCACCCCCTCCATAAACTCTGGCGAGTTCGGAACCCGCGTCAATTGCTGCGTGCGGATAATCTCTTGCACATGGAGAATATCGATTCCAAATTCTTCTCCCCCCACATGAAATCCCACCAGTTGAAGCAGCTCTTCGTGGGCTTGCCTGGGCTCGTAGGCCAAGGAAGCGGCTTGCGACTTATGGATATTGGAGTCCATGTCGTATCCCTCATGACGGACACTCACTCATGAACTTCATCGGCTAACGGGTGGCGTTCTTTAGAGGAGCTGATGTGCCGTCAGCAAGATTGCTGGAACGTGGACTTTATCCCAACTCAAGGCAGCGATGGCAAGGGCTTAGCTGCGGAGTCGGGCGCGAATGAAGAAGGGGACGCTGAAGCGACTGGCGTTCTCAAGATCACAATATCTACGCGGCGGTTCTGCGCCCGTCCTTTGGCTGTAAGATTGCTTGCGACCGGATGATATTCCGCGTAGCCGGCTGCCGAAAGCCTCTCTGGAGCGAAATTGTGCCTAACGATCAAGACCTGAACCAGTTCCGTGGCCCGGGCCGTCGAGAGCTGCCAGTTTGAGGACATTTGCTTAGTGTGAATGGGCACATTGTCAGTATGACCTTCGATACGCAGCCGGTACGTGCGAATCGCCAGGATCGAAGCGATGCGATCAAGAGCAGACAACGACCCTGGTTTAAGAGTTGCGGATCCGCTGTCGAAGAATCCAAAATCCTGCAAGCTCACCACCAGACCCTCGTTCACTCGGTGCAAAGCCACCTCGTGCAGCGCGATTTCCTCGCGCAGCGCTTGCCGCAATTCTTCTTGCAGCGTAGCGAGGTCATTTTGCTCAGAGTTGGCCGCTAAAGAATCTTTAAGAGAGGAGGCGTTGTGTCCCGCTTCATTATTACGTTTGATCTTTTGAAGGGCCTGCAATGCGCTGAATGAGATGGAATCATCGACGTCCAGCGCAGTCTGGTTACTGGAAGCCGGAAAAACTCCCAACTCCTGAAATGCCACTTGGATGGCCAAGGCAAGCTTGCCCACCTTCTTGTGATCCACTTGCGATGAAGCGTAATTGATGTAAACATCCACCACGTTGGTCGTCGTATCAAAAGTCAGGTTCCAGACGTGTTCGATGATCATGGCTCGCGAGACTTGCCGCCCGGCGTTTCGCATCAGATATTCCAGCAGCGAGAATTCTTTGGAGGTAAGGTCGATGCGCCGCCCGGCACGCTGAGCGCGGTGTTCCACCCGGTCGAGGTGAAGATCTTCCACCACCAGCACTGACTCGGAGGGCAAATGGCTGCGGCGCAACAGCGCCCGGATGCGCGCCGAAAGTTCGCTGAAAGAAAATGGTTTCGGGAGATAGTCGTCGGCTCCAGTATCGAGGCACTGTACCCGATCTTCCACCTTCACCCGCTGCGTCAGCACCAGCACTGGCAGGCTCGGGCGTTTCAGCCGCAGATGCCGCAACACACTCATGCCATCGAGCTTGGGTAAGTTCAGGTCGAGAATGACGAGGTCATAATCGAACTCGCTTCCCATGGCGCGCGCCTGCTCTCCATCCTCGACCACATCCACCGCGTAGTGCTCACCTTGCAACCCCTGCCGTACAAATGCGGCCAGAGCCGCATCGTCTTCCGCAATCAAAATCCTCATGAGTTGCCCTTAATCACAGAGTGATTCTAGTTAGAGAAAGCTCAGTTGAGACGGAAAGTCGTTTGCACGAAGGTGTGTGTTTGCAGAAATGGATCAAGGTTTCAAAACAGGATCGTAGTCGCGGAGTGTCTCTCTGTAGGCCGGCGACAGGGCGAACACGACCCGCCCTGATACGTCGAGGTAACCAGAAAGGAATGGCTTATTGCCCTTGAACCCTATCGGTCAATTACTCTCAGCCCGTCCCCTAGAGATAATCGGCAGAGGAGCCCGTGGCGGAGTAGGATTTCCCTCCGGCAACCACGAGCCCAACGTCAATGAAGCCTCTACTGATACCCGGCATCTGTTTGCTGGCGGTTGCGACCCTGCTGCATACGGGCCTGATCGCGCCCAGCGCCGCGGTTGTCAGCTACGCCTTCTATGGAGCGTGGATCGCGGGACTGTTGCTAGCATGGCGCTTTCATTCGACCCGCATCTTCTCTGCTTTGCTGGTGCTGTTCCTCGCGCAACAAGCAATCACATACTTCTCTGGGGGACACGTCCCTCCCGGCGCGCCGGGGATCAAGGCTCTGGCTGCGATCGGCATCCTCCTGCCCCTTGATTTCGTGCTCATCTCGTTCGAGAGAGAAAGGGGATTCACTGTCTCGAGCCTCGCGCCGATTGGATTATTGCTATTCATAGAGTCGGTCATCGTGGCGGTACTTTGCCGGCCCGATTCGTTGTCAGCCACCTCTCACGCCTCCCATCATGGTCTTTGGCCGGCACCACTAGCTTTCGCCACGCAATTGGCGATCGGGGCCGCTGGCGTGGTCTTGCTCATCCGCTATCTTCTATTTCACAAGCCGGTGGAGAGTGGTTTGCTGTGGGCGCTGGCGGCTTCCTTTCTGGCGCTTCGCTTTGGGGGAGTCGGACGAATTCCATCGGTTTATTTTGCCGCCGCCGCGTTCTTGCTTGCGGGTTCGATTGTCGAGACTTCCTATCTTCTCGCTTACCATGATGAGTTGACGATGCTGCCTTCGCGGCGAGCTTTTCATGATGCCCTGCTTCGCCTGGAAGCGCCGTATTCCGTCGCAATGGTTGACATCGACCATTTCAAACGGTGCAACGACACGTACGGCCACGACACTGGAGATCAGGTATTGCGCATGGTTGCGTCACGACTGGCCCGCGTATCGGGTGGAGGACAAGCCTATCGGTGTGGCGGAGAAGAATTCGCCATCCTATTTTCCGGCAAGACCACTGCTGATGTGCTTGAACACCTGGAAAAGCTTCGGTCAGACATTGAAGGCAGCAGACTTCATTTGCGCGGGCCCGACCGCCGCCAGGAAACGCGTGGCCCGGATCGCCGCAATCAGCGCGCGCGCGGCCGCATCCAGACCGGCCATGCGATCCGCCAGCTTTCTCAGTCCATTCCGTCGAGCGAAATTTCAGTCACTGCGAGTATTGGGGTTGCAACCTCGAAGAGGGAAAACCCTTCCGCGGAAGAAGTTATCCAGGCGGCAGATAAAGCTCTCTATCGCGCGAAAAATGCGGGGCGCAATCGGATCGAGACAGCCGTCGCGCCTCGGCGCCGGATTCGCGCCAAATCAGCGGGCATCGCATAGGAAGTTAAACGCACGGCCCGGTTCGCCCATCCATGGGGAGGCTGACGCCCCGGGCCCGTACGTTTTTCGCAAGCACCACAGGCCGTGCGGTCAGCCTGAGGTCGATGGGGGCGTCGACTTTTTCCGTCCGCTGCCTGCGCACGCCGGACACTGCAAGCGGATAAATGCAACTCCTTCGGCCTTACCGCTGATATCCACAGGCCGAGCGATATATCCGCTACCGCCGCAACGTGGGCAGTCTTTCGGAGCCACTCTTCCCCCTCGGTTACGAGGAAGTCTTTCACCTATTCATTTGGCCGTGTCCAAAAAGTTGATCCTGTTACGAAAACCGAACAGACTGCCGGCCCGTATGCAGCGCAGGATAGGCTAGTGTTTCGGGCCTTCAGGCAAGGACTGTTTTTTCGGTCCCTGGGTGGTAACGCGATCTTGAATCTTGTCGTAGGTCGATTGAGGAATGACTTTCTTCTTCAGCAAATCTTCCTTTGAACTGAACGGACGAGCGTCGATGATGGTCTGCGCGTAATCCGGACCAACTCCGGGCAGGGCCGCGAGATCTTTCTTGCTGGCACTGTTCAGGTCGACTGGTTGTCCATTGGCGGACGGCGTGTCTTTCTTCTCGGCCGGCGTCATCTTATGAGTGGTGGAAGGATAGGAACTCTGGTCGCCCGGCGGCGGGGCGGCCTGCTGATCTTGTTGAGCGCAAGACATTGCGGTAAGCAATACCACTGGCAAGAAGGCTGCTAGAAAGGTTTTCATTCTGATCTCTCCTATGTTTCGGGCGCTTGGATGCTAGTCCAAGGCCTAATGTTTGCGCGGATATTTGCAGTCTGGCGGGAAGGATCGGATTAGACGACTGGGCTACATCGAAGTTCAAGTCCCGACCCGGCACAAGGAGCGCGACAACCCTGGGGCGAGCCGTTTCCTTCCTATCGAGGAAGCGGCGCTTTCATGTTGGCCAGTGCATAGGCGAGAACGGCCATGGCAGCGGCGTTTTCGCGGAGTTCGGACGGAACGATTTTGTCGAGCGTATCCGCGGCCGTGTGATGGTAGCTGAAGTAGTTGCGTCCGTCTTGCATGATGCCGAACGCGGGGACCCCCGCTTCGGACATGGCGGCGATGTCGGCGCCGGGAGGATAAGTAGTGGGTTGTAGAACTGAGGCGCCGATGCTCTGAAGAACGGTCTGCACGGGCCGAAGGGCTTCGATGGCAGCTACAACGGCCTTAACGTCAAAACCAAGAGGGTGGGCCGCACCAGCATCGCTCTCGATCGCAGCGATGTGTCGCGGGAATTCATTGAGGTATTCGGCTGTGTAGGCTTTGCTACCGGAGCCTCCAGTTTCTTCATCCATCCAGGCGATGACGCGCAACGTACGCGAGGGACGCAGGTGAAGGCGCTGCAGAATTTCAGCAGTTTCCATAGCGATGACCACGCCCGCTCCATCATCAATAGCACCAGTGCCGAGGTCCCAGGAATCGAGATGTCCGGAGACGACAACAATCTGTTCGGGATGGTCAGAGCCTTTAAGGTCGGCGATCACGTTATATCCGGTTTCGTCAGGAAGTTTCTGCGGGGTCAGCGTGAGATGCATGCGGACTTTGCCCTGGCCGGAGAGATGGACGATGAGGTCAGCGTCTTCGGCGGTGACGGCTGCGGCGGGAATACCTGCAGGAAAGTTGAAACCGGTATGGGGAAGGCGATAGTCGGCATTGCCGACCGAGCGGACCAGAGCGGCGATGGCGCCGAGGTCCGCAGCGGCTTTGGGGCCGGCTGCGCGATAACGTACGGCTTCGCCGTAGGCGGCGAATGCGAGTCCGGCCGCTGCTTTCTGCTTGTCGAACACTTCATTAAAGAGGACGATCTTGCCGGCAACTTTGTCTCGCCCGAGCGCTGTGAGTTCGTCGAATGTGTTAACAGTGACGACCTCCGCGGTTAGACCGTCAGGTGGAGTGGAAGAGCTACCACCGAGAGCGGTGAGAATAATCTTTTGCGTGGTGCTCGGAACCATCCCTGGATAGTCGACCAGGGATGCGGTTTCGGTGCCGCGAACCCAATGCGGCACGGTCACCTGCTGAAGGCGCACGTCCAACCCTAGTTTGCGAAGTTCAGAGGCAACGTATTCGGCGGCAGCGCGTGCCTGCGGCGAACCGGTGGGTCGCGGTCCAATGTTCTCGGTAAGATGTGCTACCTGACGATAGGCATAGTCGTCATTGAGCGCGGCGGCCTTGATTGCTGAGAGCTGCTGCAACAGAAGGGCCGGGAAATTTTGCTGGTCGGCCTGCGTAGTCTGCGGCGGCACCATAAACGAAGTCGCGGGTTGCGGCTTCTGGGATGGATTTTGGGCGACGATGGCCGCCGGCGCGACCAGCCGAAGTGAGATCAGGCATGCAAAAGAGAAGCGGAGAAGAGTCATAGATGCTGGCAGTCTATCTGAGACGGACGGGCGGCGGAAAGCGGCTTGCGCCCGGCGCGAAATACTGGCATCTACTGTGGGGAACGGATTAAGGAAGCGCCAGGCTTGTGGTAGCGTCCGAAGCTATGGATAAAAAACAGATTCGGTCTCCAAAGATGACGCTGAATTTTCTGATTTGGGTGGGTGGAGTGTTTATGCTGCTTCTGTTCGGCTTCCTGGCGCATTTTGTGTGGAAAGTCTTGTAGCGGAGCCGCGAAATCCGCTAGCGAATTGCCCACCTGGTAGCCTGCTCTTTTTCGCGGCAGGTCCTTCGCAAAGAACGCTCAGAATTTCCGCAGAAGGCTACCAGCGCGGAAGAACGCCCGCTTAGGCCTTCTGAGCGCCTCAAGCAGCCGGCATAAATAAAGGCCAGTCTGAGAAATCAGATTGGCCTTTTCCTTTTGGCGCCATGATTTTCCGCTCTATGGATTCGGAGGCAGAGGCAATAGCTCACATCGTTCGACGCACTTTACCGTGTTGGCCTCGACAGTGGCTTTCTTGTGACCGGAAAAATCGATGTCGGGGAGAATCAGCAGCGTTTGCGTGCCATTCGCAACGTTAAAAGTGCAGTTGAAGCTCATCGACTGGACGCCACGTTCCTTGCAGCCGGTTTGGTCGAGGGCTTCAGTGAGGGTTACGGTCTTGTCATAGACCTGGTCGGCAAGATGCGATGGCAGCAGGGCGACCGTCAGCGGGACAGGCGACTTGATCTTCACGCTGAGTTCCTGTCCGTCGTGGTCCGGAGTCATGAGACTGTAGACCTTGGGTGCCGACGTGATGTCGTATTTTTCGTTGAGAATGCGGCGCCAGTGGAACTCCGGCTCAACGACACTGTAGTACTGGATGTGAAGATCGTTGGCGGGAAAGAACTGCCGCGCTCCCGGTCCGAGGATGGCGCCGATGGTAGTGAGAGCGGGCCTCTCGGGCCTGCGCTCATCGCGGAAGGTGATGATCATCGGCCGTTCGGAGGGAAGATGACACTCGTAAATCGTGCTGGTGACGTGCTGCATTACGCAGAGGAAGCTGAAATGCGCCGGGGCGCCGGGGCGCATGGCGGCGTTCCATTCATCGGCCCAAGCCATGGCCACGGTGACCGGGTATCTGGAGTCGATTTGCACGTGCATGTCTCCGCCCCCGACAGCGGGACTATAGACGCGGCCGGCGTGCAGGCTGGCGGGCTCCAAGGGAATGGTCTCGCTGTTGGCGGGAGTCCAGACGACGGAATTTTGCGCATACGAGTTCGCGGCCAAGGCGCAGAACAGCAGCGCGGCGAAAATCGAAAGGTTCCTCATAGTAGAAGTATTGGCCGGGTGCATGCGCGTACCCTAGTGAATTCGCGAGCGGAGGATTACGAAGGTACTAAGTAGCCCGTGACAAGGAGAGGATGCGAATCTGTGGGACTCCTGCGGCTTTGCTCAGGATAAACTGCGGTCGTTGCCGGCATTAATAAAGGCCAGTCTGAGAAATCAGATTGGCCTTTTCCTTTTGCCCCGCAAATCCCGGGAAAGTGTGGAGAGCCCCCGCGACGGAAGTCGTACGAGCGTCTCCCCTTAACCGCGCGTATCCGTCTGATTTTCTGGAATGAATATCAACTCCATCTCCCGGACAATTGTGCGTCTGATTCCGCTTCGCTACGCTTTCACTTATCGAACCCAGTTTGTCGAAATCCGAGGAGTTAGGAGGAAGGCCGCAATGGCGCAAGATAACCTGTTCAAGCCTGGTGAAAAAGTTCCCGACTCGGGCATCTACAAGATTATGCACGACCGCAATCACCGGGTGGATCACGAGGTCACCTGCATTGCCAACGAGCGGTTCCCGCCCTGCCACGGCTGCGGCAAGGGAGTGCGCTTTCGGCTGTTCATGAAGGCACTGCACTTCTCGGAGTTAGAAGAGTTCCGCATCAAAGCTGCCTGAACCGCCGTCGTAAACAGAGACCGTTGAGAGGAATCTCGATGGCCTTTTCTCTTCTATATATCCGCGTCTGCGGACGCGCGGGGTTTCCCGCTGGGATACAACGGCCTGCTCGATGTCGGCACCTTACTGATTAGGTTTATATGCCGGCAAAACGATTTACGAGTCCCGCGGAGCGACCCGAGGGTTTTATTTACGAGCCGAACTTCTTAAGCGAGATCGAAGAGGGGAAACTTCTGCGCACGATCGAAACTCTGGAATTCGGCGCCTACGATTTTCGCGGCTACATTGCGAAACGTCGCGTCGTCGCCTACGGAGGCGGCTATGATTCCGGTACTCGACGCATGGAGATCACGGCTGACGTCCTGCCCGATTTTTTGTGTTCGATCCGAGATCGTGCGGCGGCTGTTGCCGGAATGCCGGCGGAAGAGATTACGCACGCGCTGGTCACTGAGTATTCCGTGGGGACTCCGATTGGTTGGCATCGCGACTCGCCGCAGTTCGAAACCGTCATCGGAATCTCCCTGCGCAGCACGGCCCGGCTGCGGCTGAAGCCCTACCAGGGAGAAGGCAAGATTATTTCTGTGATGCTAGAGCCGCGCTCGATTTACGTGATGCGCGGCCCGGTGCGCTGGAATTTTCAGCACAGCATTCCGGCGGTGAAGGAACTTCGGTATTC
This sequence comes from Candidatus Sulfotelmatobacter sp., assembly GCA_025462865.1. Classification (GTDB taxonomy): domain Bacteria; phylum Acidobacteriota; class Terriglobia; order Terriglobales; family Acidobacteriaceae; genus Sulfotelmatobacter. Next base: position 56,211 of record JAOAPI010000113.1, read on the forward strand.
AATCACGCTGCGGACGCTCGCGAAAAAGCGGAACTCTCGAGCCGCGTAAGTGTGCGGAAGAAAATTCTCCTGCAAACATCCTGATCGGCCTATTGACAAGTCCGTTGCATGGCGTTCTAATTATATCGTACAACGATATGTAATTCCGGGGACGCCCTGAACCGTTGTGGGGCCCTTGTAGCGAGTAGTGGCAGAGTTCATTGGGCGCACTGGCGAGGTTTCCATCATGTTCCATGCGCAACACATTCGGGAAGAAGATGAAGATAAGGCGCTGCGGATCACATTTTATTTGATCTTCGCACTGGCTCTTACGATCTCCGTTGGCCTATTGGTATACACGATACTACCGTGACAGATAGGGGGGTACCCTCGATAAGAGCGAAGACGGTGTCAAGGATAAAAAATTCCTGGCGGTGCGATGAGTACCGCTCTTTTCGCCAGAGAGGGTTGAGAACCAAGACCCTGGGAAATCTGACGCTAAATCAGTCTTCGGCGGAATGTCGTTCCACCAACCATCGATTCGACCTTGCTTGTCGGGCATGATTTTTCCATGCCCCGCATTTCGCGTTTTCGAAACGTGGGTACCACAGACCTCAACAAGTCCGCGCGGACTACAGCCGCTCCTTCCAATATCCAGGTTTCCGGCTCGTGTGTGCAACGGCAACGACCTGAATTTCTCCGGAAGTTCGCTCCCGGTAGATCAGAGTAAATGGAAATTGTCGGAGTAAGAACCGGCGAGTAGAGTGCGGGCCGATGGCCCAACGTTTTCGTGTGGCAATGATCTGCGCAAGCGCGCGATTCACCTCAGCGTCGAATCGGAGGGCGGCATCAGGGCTGCGCTCCAGATACCAGTCGAACGCAGCGTCATATTCGGCAGTAGCCTCCTGATGAAACTCTGCGGCATCAGTGCGCATGGGGCAGCTTAGCCAAATTGCTTTTTCGCACTTCCCCCCATGACGTAGTCTTGGCCTTGCCCGAATCCAAATCTGCGATGCGGTTGCCTATCTCAGCTTCCCAGGCCGCCTGAACTCCCTCGTCCACCTTGCCGCCAAGGTTCGAAATCAGAGAATCTGCCAACGCCTCCTGCTCTTCAACCGACAGCGATAGCGCCCGCTCCAGCAGCTTGGAAACTTCCAGTGTCATTCGTGCCATAGAGAACCTCGCTAGATATATCTTAGCGTAACGATTTTTCCCGCTCTTTGCCATATCAAGCCTGTTCACACGGTCTCTCGCGATCGAGCATGAATCGGGCTAGCGGCTGCGATCGATCAGGCGCACTTTTTTCATGCGGCGGCCGACGCGGAGAACGGCGTAGTGGTCAAGCGGCATATCCGACATGAAGTTGGTTTCGCCAACCGCTTCGCCGTCGATGCTGACGGAGCCGCTCTTGAGTTTGCCCGCAGCTTCGTTGTTTGAGTTGGCGAGGCCGGCTTGCCGAATCAACTTATCGAGCCGGACAAGATGCCGAACGGGGTGTCTATTGTTCGGATTAGAAGTCTCGGGACTGACCTTGACAACAGCACCTTGGCGGTCGCCACTGGAATCAACCTTAACGTCAGCAAGATTTACGTCGACAGCTTCTAATTCATCGGGGGCTTCATTTTTCTGAAACTGTCTTGCCCAGTCCTCCGCTGCTTTCGAAGCCGCGTCCGACGAATGGAAGTCAGCGACAATCCGGCGCGCAAGATCTTTCTTGGCCTGCATGGGGTGCGCCTCGCGCCTCATGCTATCGATGTCGGCGACCTGTACGTCGGTGAGCAGTTCGTAGTATCGCCACATCATCTGGTCGGAGATGCTCATGATCTTGCCGTACATTTCCAACGGCGGTTCGTGAATGCCGATGGCGTTGCCCAGCGATTTCGACATTTTCTGTACGCCGTTGAGCCCTTCGAGGATTGGTGTAGTCAGCACTACCTGCGATTCCTGACCATAGGAGCGCTGCAACTCGCGGCCGACCAGCAGATTAAATTTCTGGTCGGTTCCGCCGAGTTCCACGTCGGCTTCGAGCGCGACCGAGTCGTAGCCCTGCACCAGCGGGTAGAGCAACTCGTGCACGGAGATAGGCTTCTCGTCATGAAAGCGTTTGTGAAAGTCCTCGCGCTCCAACAGTTGCGACACGGTGTATTTCGCCATGAGGCGGACGAAATCGTCGGAGGTGAACTGGCCCATCCATCGCCGGTTAAAGTCGACGACGGTTTTTTGCGGATCGAGAATCTTGAAGACTTGCGATTTGTAAGTCTCGGCGTTTTCCTCGATCTGTTCGCGAGTCAGCGGCGGACGTGTTGCCGAGCGCCCAGTGGGATCGCCGATCATGCCGGTGAAGTCTCCGATCAGAAAAATTGCGGTGTGACCGAGATCCTGGAAGTGTTTGAGCTTACGCAGAACAACAGTGTGCCCGAGATGCAAGTCAGGAGCGGTCGGGTCCATGCCCAGCTTGACGCGGAGGGGCTTTCCCGTGGAGCGAGATTTCTCTAGCTTGGCGCGAAGGTCAGCCTCGCGGATGATTTCCGCGGAGCCCTTCTTCAGATACGTCAGCTGTTCGTCGACAGAGGGGAAGGTTGGCATGCGAAAGGACATTATAAGGAACCGCGAGGCAAAGGCAGAGTGTGAACGTTAGAATGTTGTGAATTCACGCACAGAGATGAAGATCCACACACGGCCGGCAAGCACGAACGATATTCCCAAACTGCGGGAGGTAATCGAGGCGTCGGTGCGAGGCTTGCAGGCCGGGGATTATTCTCCAGCGCAGATTGAAGGGGCGCTGCGGTCGGTTTACGGCGTGGATAGCCAGTTGATCGAGGACGGAACGTATTTCGCGGCAGAAACGGAATCGCCGGATCACTCACAGATTGTGGGGTGCGGCGGATGGAGCAAGCGAAAAACTCTCTACGGTGGTGACCAGTACACGGGACGCGAAGATTCCCTGCTGAATCCTCGGCTGGATGCGGCGAAGATTCGGGCATTCTTTGTGCATCCGGAGTGGGCGCGGCGAGGAATTGGTGGGTTGATTCTCGAAGCTTGCGAGAACGCGGCGAAAGAAGCGGGCTTCTCGAGGCTTGAGATGGGCGCTACTTTGAGCGGCGTAGCCTTCTACACAGCAAAAGGCTATACGGCCGTAGAAAACCTGGAGGTTTCACTTGGGAATGGAGAGACTCTCCCCATCGTAAAGATGACGAGAGAATTCAAAGCGCTCTGATATCACGAGGCGTTTGGCGACCATTATTTCTTCTTGAATCTACGTCCAGCGATTTGGAAGTTTCCCTGCAGCACAATGTTAATTGCTTCCGTATAGGCAATGTGCTCTTGTTCGAGAATGCGCGCACGCAGGGTGTGTTCGTCATCCACATCGAGGACCGGAATTGTCCTCTGCACGATGATTGGTCCGTGATCGAGTTCTTCGTCGACAAAATGCACAGTGCAGCCGGATACCTTCACCCCGTAGGCGAATGCCTGTTCCTGTGCTTCGAGTCCGGGAAACGCGGGCAGTAGCGAAGGATGGATATTGAGAATTTGACGCGTGAATTGTTGCACGAACCAGGGTGAGAGCAGGCGCATGTATCCGGCGAGACAGATCAGGTCCACATTATGTTGCTTGAGCGCATCAACAACTTCGCGATCATGCTGTTCGCGCGATCTGCCCTTCGATGGAATTACTACAGCATGCAAGCCGCGCTCGCGCGCCGTGGCGATACCTGGTGCATCGGCTTTGTTAGAGATAACAACAGCAATGCGCGCTCCGACGATTCGGCCCGCGTCGATGCTGTCGGCGATGGCAACGAAATTCGAGCCGCGTCCGGAGAGAAGAATGCCCAGGGAATGCATTGCTGAATGATTCTGCTAGTTGTAGATTACCTTGCGCTCGCCCTTTACGATGCGGCCCACGGTAACAGCCTTTTCGCCCACGCGCTCCAGCACGGTTTGGGCTTTCTTGAATTTCGCCAGAGGCACGACCAGCAGCATTCCAAGGCCCATGTTGAAAGTACGCAGCATTTCGTCCTGCGGAACGTTTCCCAATTCCCGCAAATGCTCGAATAGCGGCGGTACGGTCCAGGAGCCCAGGTCAATGGCGGCCGCGGTTCCACGTGGCAATACACGCGGAAGATTTTCAGTTATGCCTCCGCCTGTAATGTGCGCCAGCGCTGATACGCATTGTGCGTCAATGAGCTTTCTGAGTGCCGGCCAATAGCTTTTGTGTGTGCGCATTAACTCGTTGCCCACTTTGTTCTTGATCTCGTTGACGTAGTCATCGGGCGAGTAATGAGCCACTTCGAAAAGAAGTTTTCGAGCCAATGAATATCCATTGGTATGGAGGCCGTTCGAGGCTATCCCGAGCACGACATCACCGATTTGCACGTCTTTCCCGGTGATGATCCGGTCGCGTTCGACCACGCCAACAATGAAGCCTGCCAGATCGTACTCGCCATCAGGATAGAAACCCGGCATCTCGGCAGTCTCGCCGCCGATCAGGGCGCAGCCGTTGTGTTTGCAAGCGTCGGCAATCCCCTCGACCACTTTCTCGGCGATGGTTGGTTCCAGCTTTCCGGTGGCCAGGTAATCCATAAAAAACAGCGGAGCGGCGCCTTGTACAGCAATGTCATTGACGCAATGATTGACGAGGTCCGCGCCCACCGTGGAATGCAGGCCCATTTCGAAGGCAATCTTGAGTTTGGTCCCGACTCCGTCAACGCTCGAGACAAGCACGGGATCAAGGTATTTTGTTTTATCTACGGCGAACAGGCCGCCAAAGCCGCCTATTTCGCTGAGCACCCCGCGAGTAAAAGTCTTGTGTGCGAGGTACTTGATGCGCTGCTTGGTGCGGTTCGCGCGGTCAATATCCACGCCGGCATCGGCGTATGTGACAGGTGCGGCGGGGGTAGGGTTTTTGGCCACGGATTCTGGCGGCTCTCTCTCTGTGCTTCAGTGTGGGAAAACGCTGGATTCCTAATGAAGCGTGAGCTTCCAAGGTCGCTCATTGTAACACGTTCAACAGCGGACAAAGGGCGACCGGGAATAAGGAATCGGCATTACTCGCGTCGATACACTACCGCCGATTCCGCGGACGCGCACGCCCGTTCGTCCTTACCGACAGCCGCTAACGAGCGATGAAGTCCGAAAAGAAATAAGCGAGGAGCCCGAAAAGGGCTAACCCGGAGATACCGTAAGCAGTAAGAACCCAAGCGCCGCGTCCGGCAAAACGCCGGTTGGCCGACGACTGAGAATGTGATTGCTGGGAAACCGAAGAGACAACAGGGGCCCGATCTTCCATGCCAGAAAAACCTCCGAACGGAAGGATCGTGGCGCAAGTACATTATGCGTCACGCCTGCCCGGCATCATGGCCAAACAGGACTATCTGGGCGGAATTTTACTACGGTTTTGAAGCCGACGGGGGCAGAAAAGTGTTCCGAATCGCAAAAATCCAGAGGCCGGATAATCTGCCGGGCGGGATTCCGTAACATTGGCTACAGAGGCCGGAGGCCTTACTATTAGCCTATGCGTAGTCTCCTTCTGCCGCTTCTTGTCGCCTCCGCGCTGACGGTACCGTTTACGGCCGCAGCACAAACAGGCCAAACGCCTTCTAGTTCCTCGCTTCCGGCGAAGGCCAAGAAAGGCGCGAAGGTCAGCGATCAAAAGTCCCCTGATCCAGCCGACTCCAAGCCAGAAGTACCCAAACGCGACTATTCGCAGGAGGGATTTGTGGTCGAGCAATATCGCTCGACGTTTCGTTTCGAAAGCGATGGAACGGGACGCCGCGAAACGGTCGCCCGCATCCGGGTGCAGAGCGAAGCCGGGGTGCAGCAATGGGGGCAGATTCAGATCGGATATAACTCCGCCAACGAGCGGGTCGAGATTGCCTACGTGCGCGTGATCAAGGCCGATGGCAGCATGGTGAAGGCCGGGGACGATGCCGTACAGGATCTGACTGCGCCGGTGGAACGCGAGGCGCCTGTCTACACGGACTATCGCCAGAAGCACATTACGGTTCCGGGTCTCCGTCCCGGTGAAGTGCTGGAATATGACATGGTCACGGTGATCCATACGCCGCTCGCCGCCGGGCAGTTTTGGGCGGACTACGATTTCGATAAAAACAACATCATGCTCAATGAAGAGCTTGACGTGGATGTTCCCTTAGGCCGTCCGATCAAATTGAAGAACAAGCCGGGCATGGATCCGAAGATCTCGGAGGCGAATGGGCGCCGTATCTACCACTGGAGCAGCTCTCACCTGGAGCGCGAGGACGACGAGAAAGATAAGGATAAAGATAAAAGCAAAAAGAAAAAGAAGAAGAAGAAGTCCGATGAAGAGAGATCTGACGTTCAGTTAACCACCTTCGTCAGTTGGGAACAGATTGGGCGCTGGTATGCCGGACTCGATAAGGACCGCCGCGCACCATCGCCGGAGGTACGCGCCAAGGCGCAGGAACTTACCAAGGGTCTGGACAACGAGTCTGACAAGATTCAGGCGCTTTACGATTTCGTGGCGAAAAATTTCCGGTATGTGAGTTTGTCGCTTGGCTTGGGCCGCTACCAACCGCACGCGGCGGGGGACGTTCTTCACAATCAGTATGGCGATTGCAAAGATAAGCATACGCTGCTGGCGTCACTGCTCGAAGCCGAGGGCCTGCATGCATCTTCGGTGCTGATTAACTCGACTCGCAAGCTTGATCCCGACGTGCCCTCTCCGGCGCAATTCGATCACGTCATCACGATGCTGCCGGTGGGCCAGGACGAAGTTTGGATGGACACGACCAGCGAAGTGGCTCCGTTCCGGCTGCTGGCCTACAGCCTGCGGAATAAGTTAGCGCTGGTAATTCCCGCAGATGGCACTCCGCACCTGGAGGAGACGCCAGCCAACACTCCCATGCCCGACAGTGAGATTTCCGAAGTGGGTGGAAAAATAAATGAGATCGGCAAGCTCGAAGCACACGTGCACTACACGTTCCGCGGAGATGAAGAATTGATGCTGCGCTCAATCTTCCGCCGTGTGCCGGAGGCGCAATGGCAACGAGTGGTGGAAAATGTGAACGCGGGAATGGGAGGCGAGGTCACGCATTTGAAGATCAGCGATCCCGCCGCGACCCGTGAGCCGTTCACGATGTCTTATGATGTGGCCAAGCCGAATTTCCTGGACTGGTCCAAGAAAAAATCTGATCTAACATTGCCGCTCTGCCAGTTCAATCTGCCGGACCTGGGGGTTAGCGACGATAGCGATGTGGACGCTGAACCGCTTAAACTCGGCCCCAAAGCGGAATACGCTTACAAAATCAAGCTCGAACTGCCTGCCAAGTACACTGCACACGCGCCCTTACCTTTTTCGCTCAAGCGCGACTATGCGGATTATCAGGCTACTTACAAACTGGAAGGAAAAACTTTCACAGCATCGAGGACGCTCACGCTGCGACAGGACGAACTGCCTGCCCCGCGCGCCGAGGACTATCAAGCTTTCCGCCATGCCGTAGGGTCAGACCTGGGGCAAGTGCTTTCGGTCGAGAACACAGTGGCGGGAGCGCCCACGCCGCCGGCCGATATGAAGGCGGACGATCTGGTAGAGAGCGGCCGCGCCGCCATGAACAGCGGCAACCTGGCGATGGCAGTTCAACTCCTCAAGCGCGCTACGGAAGTTGAGCCCAAGAACAAATATGCCTGGAACATCCTCGGTGCCGCCTATCTTGGTATGCGCCAGAATGATAACGCTATCGCTGCGCTTAACAAACAAATCGAAATCAATCCGTACGATGAATACGCCTATAACGCCATGGCTCGCGCCTACTGGCAGGAGCGCAAGTACGAAGAAGCCGTGTCTGCTTTCAACAAACAGATCGAGATCAATCCACTGGACAAGTTTGCCCACGCCGGATTGGGCGCCATGTATTCCGAGTGGCACAAATACGCGGAAGCGGCACCGGAGTTGGAAAAGGCCACATCGCTCACGCCGGATAATCCAGAATTGCAAGTGAGCCTCGGCGACGCCTATCTGAATCTTGGTCAGGACGACAAAGCGCTGGCCACGTTCGACCACGCGGTTGAGATATCGGCTACGCCGCTGGTGTGGAATAACATCGCCTACCAGCTGTCGCTGAAGAAATCACATCTGGACCGCGCGCAGCAATATGCCGAATCGGCGGTATCGGCCACCACCGCGGAGCTGCGCAATGTGACGCTGGACCGGCTCACCCCGCAGGAGTTGCCGCTCGTGCCCTCCCTTATCGCCTACTGGGACACGTTGGGCTGGGTCTATTTCACCGAAGGAAATCTCGATAAGGCCGAAAAATACGTGGCGGCCGCATGGGGGCTTGGCCAGCACGGGGAAGTCGGCGACCATCTCGGCCAGATTTACGAGAAAGAAGGAAAGAAGGATCGGGCCCTGCTCACCTATACGCTTGCCACCACCGGACTTCGGCCCATTCCGGAAACGCACGAAAGAATTGACGCGCTCGTAAAGAGCGACGCCAAACTTAATGACGCCGCCAAAAATGGGAAACAAGATCTGCAATCGATGCGATCTATCGACCTAGGCAAGGCGAAGGAAACGGGCAGCGCAGAGTTCTTTGTGCTGCTGAGTGGCGGTGCCGGTATGCCCGCGAAAGCCGAGGCTGTAAGGTTTGTCAGTGGCGAAGAGAAGCTGAAAGTATTTACTGAAGCGCTGCGCACTGCGGAGTACCGCCTGACTTTTCCGGACGACACGCCAGTGAAAATCTTGCGCCGCGGGATTCTTTCCTGCTCGGCAGCGGGGGGAAACTGCACGTTCGTGCTGATGCTGCCGGATGATGTAAGAACGGTGGACTGAAAATACTGCCAGCGGTGCGGCGAGATAAATGGAAAATGCTTAGGCGCGTCATCCCGGGCGTGAGGGCCCTTGGTTCGTGGCGCCTAGTCGGGCTCTTCACGCAAAAACCAAGGTGCCTCGCTCTGCTCGGGATGACACGTCGGTGCCGGTGAAAATTCGTGCGCAAGGCCGGGCAGGTTCGCCATCAGCAGTTGCGCAATTGTTAGGATGCTGACATCGCACTTTAGGATTGCCGTCTACGGTGGACTTTCCGGCGCTTTAGAGGAAAACCTTCAGACATGTCAGCAATTCCCCCGCGTCGGCCGAGCAGAGCTATTTTGCTGCTTCTTCGTAGGCGCAAGCTAGTCGAAATACCAAGTCTTCCCGCCAGTGTGGGCCTGCAATTTGCAATCCGATGGGCAGGCCGCTTTTTGTGAATCCGCAAGGCATTGAGATTGCCGGTAGTCCCCACACGTTAAACGGTCGCGTGTTACGCAGCAATATAAGCTCCGCTGGACGGAGCGCGTCGGGATCTTTTTTGAGGTCAGCGATGGCAGGGGCTGGGATGGGAATGGTGGGTGTGACCAGCAAATCGACGTCGGCAAATAGCTTATGAGCCATGCGTCGTTCCTGATCGAGTTCGCGGCGGCGCTGAATGTATTCCGCCGCCGAAACTTTCTCTCCCGAGCGGATGCGCCTTAGCGTCTCGGGCTGGTAAAGTTCGGGGCGTGCGGCCACATTCGCGGCATGATAGGCAAAAGATTCGGCGGCTTGCAAAGTGCGGTCGGTTGGAACCTCGATCTGCATCTCGCGAACATCCGCGACCAGAGTTCGGATGAGTGCGATAGCTTGCTCCACCGCGGCGCGGACTTCATCATCGAGATCTTCGTAAAAAAACTTCCGTGGAATTCCCACACGCAACTTCTTTGATCCATCCTGCATGGCGGAAACATAGTCGGCAACTGGAACATCGGCGCTGCAAGTGTCGAGTGGATCGTATCCCGCAATGGCCTGCAATACTAACGCAGCATCGGCCGCCGTCGCGGCCAGCGGCCCAACGTGGTCGAGCGACCACGAAAGTGGAATCACACCGCGTGCCGACACGCGCCCATAAGTGGGCTTGATACCGACGCAGCCGCACAGGGCCGCTGGTTCGCGGATCGAGCCTGCGGTATCGGAGCCAATCGCCGCGTAACAAAGGCCGGCAGCTACAGCGGCAGCCGATCCGCCGGATGATCCCCCGACGATGTGCGCCGTGTTGCCGGGATTGTGAACGTCACCGAAGAAGCTGACTAACGAACTACCGCCATAAGCGAATTCGTGCAGATTATTTTTGCCAAGAATCACAGCGCCCGCCTGTCGCAAGCGTCGGACCACTTCGGCATCTTCGCTCGGGATACGGTCCTTGAGCAGCGCGCTGGCAGCGGTGGTGCGCGTGCCGGCGGTGTCGATGATGTCTTTCAGGGCAATCGGAATGCCATGCAAAGGGCCACGCCACTGGCCACGGGCGATTTCCGCCTCAGCAGCCTGAGCTTCCGCCAACGCCGACTCTGCCGTCACTGTGACGAAAGCATTTAAGGATGGATTTAGTTTCTCGATGCGATCGAGGCAAGCTCGCGTCAGTTCGATGGGAGAAACTTCTTTCCGCTTCATACGCGAGGAGAGGTCAGCAATAGTCTGGAGGATCGGCATGGATCGGATGTTTCATTGTAGTAGACATTGGTAGTACTTCTTACTAACCACAAAGGGCACGAAGGTCCAGGAAGGAACGCCAATGGACTTCCTTGGTGAAAATTTGTGTACTTCGTGGGCCATGATTTGGCTTTGCAGAAAAAAGCAACCACATGCCGGGGCCTATAATCAAAAGTCCTGCCCCCGGGAGGCTCCAGACAATGCCGGAAATGACGATCGCCCCAGTCGCAACCCACGGTTTTTTCGTTGACGGCCGATGGATCGAAGACGGCGACATCGTTGAAATCCACGCCCCGTTCGACGGAAGCGTGATCGCGCGGGTAACCCAGGCGCGACGCCAGCATGCTGAAGCTGCAATCGCGGCATCGGTAAAAGCGTTTGGCACTACCCGGCGACTGCCGGCGTTCGAGCGCCAGCGCGTGCTGCGGCGCGTGGCGCAGGCGATTGCCGAGCGCCGCGATGAATTCTCACGCACCCTCGCCCAGGAGGCCGGCAAGCCCATCAAGCTGGCGCGAATCGAGGTAGACAGAGCGGTATTTATTTTCAATGTCGCCGCCGAAGAAACCACGCGCATCAACGGGGAGTACCTGCCCCTGGACTGGCAGGAATTCACTGCCGGGCGCTGGGGCATTGTGAAGCGCTTTCCGCTCGGTCCGATTGCTGGGATCACGCCATTTAATTTTCCGCTGAACCTGGTGGCGCACAAAGTCGCCCCGGCAATCGCCGCAGGGTGCTCGATGGTGTTGAAGCCCGCGCCACAGACTCCGTTGTGCTCGCTGTTGCTGGCGGAATGCGTGCAACAGGCAGGCTGGCCTGATGGCGGCCTCAACGTGCTGCCGCTTTCCAACGAGGATGCCGGCCTGCTGGTCACCGACGAGCGCATCAAGTTGATCAGCTTTACCGGCAGCGTACCCGTTGGCTGGGACATCAAGCGCCGGGCCGGCAAAAAGAAGGTTGCGCTCGAACTGGGAGGGAACGCTGGCGCTATCGTCCACGGCGATGCCGACTTGTCTTATGCAGCCGAACGCTGCGTTGCCGGCGGCTTCGGCTATGCTGGCCAGACCTGCATTTCTGTGCAGCGCATTCTCGTGGAGCACTCGGTATACGGGAAATTTGTCGATCTCTTCGTCGACGGCGTCAAGAAGCTGAAGGCTGGGGATCCGATGGAAGAATCAACTGATATCGGTCCGCTGATCCGCGAAAGTGATGCGGTCCGTGTAACCAACTGGGTGGAGGAAGCGATTCGCGCCGGAGCCCGCTTGCTTTGTGGCGGTGGCCGAAATGGGTCGATCGTCGAGCCCACGGTGCTGACAGGAACTAGACCCGAAATGAAAGTGAACTGCCAGGAAATCTTTGGTCCAGTGGTGACGGTCGAGCCCTACCAGAATTTTGACGAAGCCCTGCGGCGAATCAATAACTCCAACTACGGATTGCAGGCAGGAGTGTTCACACGCGACGTCAAATTGCTTTTCCAGGCGTATGAAGAATTGGAGGTGGGAGCGGTGGTGGCTGGTGATACTCCTTCCTTCCGCATCGATCAGATGCCTTACGGCGGAGTAAAAGATTCCGGGCTTGGCCGCGAAGGATTGCGCTACGCGATCGAGGAAATGACGGAGCCAAAACTTCTGGTGATGAATTTGCGCTAGAGTACGGTAAAAGCGCGACAACTCACCGCGAAATATTTATAATCTCCTGTTCTGATAGCTGGCGCGAATGCTTCGGTGGGTGTTTTCTTTTGCGCCGTAACCGTCACGCTTCCAAAAACCGGGAGTCTGCCAAGTCTCATTCGTATTGTCTGAAGTGCGTACGCCATGTCGCAGATCTTTCATCGCAGCACAAACACCATGTCCCGGGCCACAATTTTTGGCGCGGTCTTTGTGGTTGCCGCGCTGGGATGGATGGCGATGGAGATTCAGCGCTCGCCTTACGTCACCTATGCGGGCGTGAGAAAGCCGCAGCCCGTGCCGTTCAGCCACCAGCACCATGTTTCCGGACTCGGGATAGACTGCCGCTACTGCCACACTTCGGTCGAAACTTCCAGCTTCGCCGGAATTCCGCCGACGAAAACCTGCATGAATTGCCACTCGCAGATTTGGACGAACGCTCAGTTGCTTGAGCCCGTCCGCGCCAGTTACCGCTCCGGAGAATCGCTGCAGTGGACGCGAGTGAACCAGCTTCCCGACTTCGTTTTCTTTAATCACAGTATTCACATCAATAAGGGCGTTGGCTGCAACACCTGCCACGGCCCGGTAGACCAAATGCCGCTGATGTATCAGCAGGAGTCGTTGCAGATGGAATGGTGTTTGGATTGCCATCGTGCGCCGGCAAAGAACCTGCGGCCGCGGGACCAAGTATTCAACATGCGGTACCAGCAGCCCACGAGCACGAACCCAGTCATCGTCGATGGTCAGACCTTTATGGATCAGATGAGTTTGGGTTCGGCGCTAGTGAAAAAGTACGGCGTGCGCAGCGTAGGAGACATCACAAGCTGCAACACGTGTCATCGGTAAACGACGTATGAAATGTGTCATCGTGAAGAATCATCGGGAGAATGCCTTGCAGCGTTCGTGGCGCTATCGGCATTACAGGGGTCCTTCGACTGCGCGAGACTTCGCTTCGCGAACTCTCGCTTCGCTCAGGATGACAAGTTGTGAATTGTACGGTGTGTGATTATTCATGAAGATTGAAAGACAAGACGGTAGAGCCAAGCGCGAGGAAGTTTGCCCGGGCAACAAAGGAAAACTGGATCTCGACTCCCTTCGCGAGCAAATTGATGGGGAGAGCGAGAGGGCCGGCCCGGAATACTGGCGCAGTCTCGAAGAACTCGCCGGCAGCCCCGCGTTCCAGGAGGCGCTGCACCGCGAATTCCCCAAGGGCGCTTCTGAATGGGTAGATTCCGTCTCGCGCCGCGGCTTCTTGAAAGTGATGGGCGCGTCCATGGCGCTCGCAGGAATGACCGGCTGTGTGCGTCTGCCGCTCGAACCAATCGTTCCGTACGTGCGCCAGCCGGAGGATGTGATTCCCGGCCGGCCTCAGTTCTACGCTACGGCGATGACGCTCGGCGGGTATGCCAGCCCGCTGCTGGTCGAGAGCCACATGGGCCGCCCGACAAAGATTGAAGGCAACGACCGGCATCCTGCTTCGCTGGGGGGCACGGATATTTTTGCGCAAGCGTCGATTCTTGGCATGTACGATCCCGACCGCTCGCAGAGTGTGGTGTCGATGGGCGATCAGCGGTCGTGGCAGTCATTCCTGACTGCGATTCGCGGCCCGCTCAGTGCGCAGAAGGCGCTCCAAGGTGCGGGCATCCGCATTCTGACGCCGACCATTTCTTCGCCAACGCTCGCAGATCAGCTGCGCAACTTCCTGAAAATTTATCCTCAGGCCAAGTGGCACGTGTACGAGCCAGTCAATCGCGACAACGTCCTCGAAGGCGCGAAGCTGGCCTTCGGCCAGCCGGTTGAGACGCGCTACGATTTTGACAAAGCCGACGTAATCGTCTCGCTCGACGCCGATTTCCTGTATGCGGGTTTCCCGGGAAACGTCCGCTACATTCGCGACTTCGCCAAACGTCGCAATCCCGAGGGCAACATGAACCGGCTGTATATGGTCGAGAGCACGCCGACCACGACTGGGGCGAAGGCGGATCACCGGCTGCCTGTGCGGGCGGGAGATGTGGAAACGTTTGCGTGGGCTGTCGCGGGGGAGCTTGGAGTGGTTGGCGGTGCCGCAAAGATTCCGGGTGGCGAACAGGGAAGGTATTTGGCCGCAATCGTCAAAGATGTTCAGGGCTCTCGGAGCTCAAGCCTCGTTATCGCAGGGGACCATCAGCCCCCTCCGGTTCACGCTCTCGCTCACGCAATTAATCAAGCGTTAGGCAACTTTGGCAAGACCGTGTTCCACACCGACGCCGTCGATGTGAACCCGGTCAATCAGAGCTCTTCCATCAAAGATCTCGTGGCGGATATTGGGGCGGGCAAAGTGGATCTGCTAGTCATCCTCGGCGGCAACCCTGCTTATGACGCACCCGCCGATCTCGACTTCGCCAATCTCCTGAAGAATGGCAAGGTTCCATTGCGTGTGCATCTCGGGCTTTATCAGAACGAAACCGCAGAACTTTGTCAGTGGCACATCAATCAGGCGCACGAACTAGAGGCGTGGGGCGATGCCCGCGCTTACGACGGCACGGTCAGCATCATTCAGCCGCTGATCGCTCCTCTCTACAACGGCAAGAGTGCACTCGAACTCGTCGCGCTGCTTTCCGGACAAGCCGACGCCACCGGCTATGATCTCGTTCGCGCCTATTGGCAGAAACAGCACTCCGACGCGGACTTCGAGCAGTTCTGGCGCAAGTCACTGCATGATGGATGGATCGAGGGCACTGCCTTCCAGCCCAAATCTGTCGCCACAAAGGCCGACCACTTCGGCGTGACGCTTGCCGATACAAACGCCATCGAGCTCAACATCCGGCGCGACCCCACCATCTACGACGGTCAATTCTCCAACAACGGCTGGCTGCAGGAATTGCCCAAGCCCATGAACAAGCTCACCTGGGACAACGCCGTGCTCATCGGTCCCAAGATGGCGGAGCGGCTGCAAATCAAAGTGGAAGATGTTGTCGAGCTGGAATTGAACGGAAAGAAAGTCACCGGCCCGGTCTGGATTCAAGCCGGACATCCCGACAACTCCGTCACCGTAACGTTAGGCTACGGCCGTAAGCGCGCAGGCCGGGTCGGAACCGCGCAGGGATTCGACGCGTATGCGTTACGCACAAGCGCCGCGCCATGGATCGCCACCGGCCTGCAAATCCGCAAGACCGGAGAAACGTACAAGCTTGCATCCACGCAGGGCTACCAGAGCATGGACACGCCCGATGGCGGGCACCGTCCGCTGGTCCGCGAAACCACGCTTGAGGAATATCGCAAAGAGCCGACCTTCGCGCAGGAAGAAGAGCCCGCGCCCGGACTCACCCTCTACAAGCCATATCCATACAAGCAGGAAGACTACGCGTGGGGGATGGCGATTGATCTGAACTCCTGCGTGGGTTGCAACAACTGCATGGTTGCATGCCAGTCGGAGAACAACATTGCCGTCGTTGGCAAAGAGCAGACTGTCATCGGCCGCCACATGCACTGGATTCGCGTCGACGCCTACTACCAGGGCGACCGCGACAATCCCAAAGCTTTTTTCCAGCCTGTACCGTGCATGCAATGTGAGAACGCGCCATGTGAGGTGGTCTGCCCCGTGGGCGCGACCAACCATTCGAGCGAAGGCCTGAACGATATGGTCTACAACCGCTGCGTGGGCACGCGCTATTGTTCGAACAACTGCCCGTATAAGGTGCGGCGCTTTAACTTCCTGCTGTTCCAGGATTGGGAGACGCCGCAATACAAGATGATGCGGAATCCCGACGTCAGCGTGCGCAGTCGCGGCGTAATGGAGAAGTGCACGTACTGCGTGCAGCGCGTTAACGAGCGCCGTATCGACGCCGAACGTGAAGACCGCAAGATCAACGACGACGAGTTGCAGACCGCTTGCCAGCAATCGTGCCCGGCGGGCGCGATCATCTTCGGCAATATTAACGATCCGGACAGCAAGGTCTCGAGGTTGAAGGCACAGGCTCGCAATTACAGTCTGCTGGGCGAACTTAATACTCGCCCGCGCACAACGTATCTGGCGGAAGTGAGAAATCCAAATCCGGAGTTGAAGGGGTAGATGGACGAGCAATACAAAATGACGGTCGACGCGGAGCGAGCTCCCGTTATTGAGCCGGGCTACACCTTCGGCACCGTCACGGAAAAAATCAGCGCGATCGTGCTGACTCGTCCCGCGTCGAACGGATGGTTCGTAGGTTTCGGCATCGCCTTTCTGCTGACGATGATGCTGCTCTATTCCATCGGCTACCTCGTGCTGAAGGGCATTGGCATCTGGGGCGTGACTATTCCCATCGGCTGGGGCTTCGCTATCGTTAACTTTGTCTGGTGGATCGGGATCGGCCATGCCGGCACGCTTATCTCGGCGATCCTTCTGTTGCTGCGCCAGTCGTGGCGGAATTCCATCAACCGCTTCGCCGAGGCCATGACGCTCTTTGCAGTAGCTTGCGCCGGAATCTTCCCTGCGATCCACGTCGGTCGCCCCTGGCTCGCATATTGGCTGTTTCCGTATCCCAGCACCATGGGCGTGTGGCCGCAATTCCGCAGTCCACTGATGTGGGATGTTTTTGCGGTCTCTACCTACGCAACTATTTCAGCGCTGTTCTGGTTCATTGGACTGATCCCGGATATGGCGACGCTGCGCGATCGGGCAACGCATCCCGCGGCCCGAATCGCATACGGAATGCTCTCGATGGGCTGGCGTGGTTCGGCACGGCACTGGCATCGTTACGAAACCGCATATCTTTTATTGGCGGGATTGGCCACGCCGCTCGTGCTTTCCGTCCACACCGTCGTGAGTTTCGACTTTGCGGTCGGCATCGTCCCGGGATGGCATACGACTATTTTCCCGCCTTACTTTGTTGCCGGAGCGATCTACTCGGGATTTGCGATGGTGCTGATGCTGGCGATTCCAATCCGCAAAATTTACGGCCTGGAAGATTTCATTACTGAGCGGCATCTGCAGAACTCAGCGAAAGTGATGCTGGCCACGGGACTGATCGTCGCCTACGGTTATGGCATCGAGGCCTTCATGGGCTGGTACAGCGGCGATCGCTATGATGCTTTTACACTCTGGAATCGCCTGCATGGGCCCTATGCCATCCCCTACTGGTCGCTGCTCATCTGCAACATCTTCATCCCGCAAGTGCTGTGGATTCGCAAGCTCCGCACGAGTCCGGTCGCGCTGTTCCTGGTTTCCGGCGTGATTCTCGTTGGCATGTGGCTGGAGCGGTTCATCATTGTTGTCGTCAGTCTCCACCGTGACTTTCTTACCTCGTCGTGGGGCATGTACTACCCCACGCGCTGGGATTGGATGACCTACATCGGGACCATCGGGATGTTCCTGGCGGCGATTTTCCTCTTTGTGCGCCTGCTGCCTATGATCTCGATCTTTGAGATGCGAACCCTTCTGCCGGAAGCGGAGGTCAAGGCGGAATGAAGCGCGAGCGCATTTACGGAATCATGGCGGAGTTCGATTCTCCCCAGGCTCTTGTTGCCGCGGCGCGCCGGACGCATGAGGCTGGTTACAACAAGATCGACGCCTACAGCCCGTTTCCCATCGAAGGACTGGCTGAGGAAATTGGTTTTCACCGCGATGAAGTTCCGCTCGTAGTTTTGATTGGCGGAATTATAGGCGGCCTGACTGGCTATCTCATGCAGTACTGGATGTCCGCTGTAGACTACCCGCTCAACATCGGCGGTAAGCCTTATCATTCCTGGCCCGCGTTCATCGTCATCACGTTTGAGATGACGATCCTCTTTGCCGGTATCTCGGCCGTGTTCGGCATGCTCGCGCTGAATGGCCTGCCCATGCCGTACCATCCGGTGTTCAATGTGCCTCGGTTTGCGCTGGCATCGAAAGACCGCTTCTTCTTGATCGTGTTTTCTTCGGACAAAAAATACGATCCTGCCGGCACGCGTGATTTTCTCGCTGGCCTGCAGCCGCGATCGATTTCGGAGGTGCCCAGCTAAAATGCCGTGGCTCCGCCAAATTTCGGTTGCCTCATCAAGCGTCGGGTGCCCCATTCTTGCGCGTTCTTTGGGCAAGAGTGGGATTCCACGGAGGTCTCACGCTTGGGGTTTTCTTGCGACGGGAATTCTGTTAGCGACAATCGCTCTGTCCTCTGCCTGCCGAATCGACATGCATGTGCAGCCGCGGCAGAATCCGCTTTCCCGCAGTGACTTCTTCGCCGACCAACGCTCCGAGCGCCCGCCGGTAGAAGGCACCGTAGCGCGAGGCCAGTTGCATGACGACACCTATTTTTACAGCGGAAAAAATGGCAGTACTCCAGGCGACTACATGCCATTTCCCGTGACCAAAGAGGTTCTCGAACGCGGGCGCGAGCGCTACAACATTTATTGCGCTCCGTGCCACTCACGCGTGGGCGACGGCAACGGCTTCATCCCCTCGCGCGGCTTTTCGCGCAAGCCCCCATCATTCCACGACCAGCGGCTGCAAAAAGCTGCGCTTGGTTACTTCTACGATGTGATGACGAACGGCTTCGGCATTATGCCCGATTACGCTTCGCAGATTTCGGCGCAGGATCGCTGGAAGATCGTGGCCTACATCCGCGCGCTGCAGTTGAGTCAGAACGCAACCCGCGCCGATGTTCCCGCGGGGCAAACCGTACCTTCCCTGGCGCCGCAATTCCGCGGACAACCGGGCTCAGGCGCGACGCTTCCTGTTGTCGATTCCGCATCTGCTTCGCACTCCGAGGAAAATAGATGAGCGCCGCAGCCACTCCACATCTCGATCTGACGGCGCCCGAGGTTGTAAGAAAGATCTCTCAGCGGTCGCTCGCCATCGGCGCGGTTTTCGCGGTGATCTCCGTCGTGCTGGCGTTGATCCGTCCGGGCGAGTTTTATCGTGCCTACCTGCTCGGCTTCATGTGCTGGCTGGGAGTGGCTCTCGGCTCGATGGCGATTCTCATGATCCGCCACCTCACCGGCGGCGGCTGGGGTACGGTCATCCGCCGCATTCTGGGCGCGGCCATGCGAACGCTGCCCTTGCTGGCCGCTCTCTTTATTCCTGTAATTCTGGGAATCCGCCATCTCTATATCTGGGCGCAACCGCTTTCCAACATCGAAGACAAGCGTCTCCGCGAGCACCTGGAACAGATCACCCAGACCTACCTGACCTGGAACGGCTTCGTTATCCGCGCCATTTTTTATTTTGCAGTCTGGAACGTTCTGTCATTCCTGCTCTCGAAGTGGTCGAAGGAAACCGATCGTCCCGGCGCGCCCGACAACAGCGGGCGCTTCAAAGCCGTCAGCGGCCCCGGTCTCATCCTTTACGGATTCACAATCTCTTTCGCCGCCATCGATTGGGTCATGTCGCTTGATCCCAGTTGGATTTCAACCATCTTTGGTTTGGTGATCCTGATCGGCGAAGTGCTCTCGGCCATGGCTTTCGCGGTCGTGGTCGAGCGCATCCTCTTCAACTACAAACCCATGTCGGAGATGCTAACCCCCGACTTCGTCCACGACCACGGCAAGTGGATGCTCGCCTTCACCATGGTCTGGGCGTATTTCAACTTCTCGCAATGGCTCATCATCTGGGCGGGCAACCTGCCGTCGGAAATCACCTTTTATCTGCGGCGGTTGAACGGCGGCTGGATGTCGATTGGGTTGGTTTTGATTTTCCTTGGATTTGTCGTCCCTTTCGCAACCTTGCTATCGCGTCCCTTCAAGCGCAACATCCGAAAGTTAGTGTGGCTTGCAGTCTGGCTGCTGGTGATCCGCTACATCGATCTTTTCTGGATCATCGAGCCGAATTTCTCGAAAACATTAACCGTGACCATCGCCGACATCGTTGTGCCTATTGCTATCGGCGGAATCTGGCTTTGGTATTTTTTCCGTAACCTGGCTGAATTGCCGCTACTGCCGGCCTATGACCCCGATGCCCATGAGGTTCTGCAGCCGGCGCATGAGTAAACATGTACGAGTGACGGAGATATGAGCAACGAGACCAGCAAACACGAGAACGTGAACGGTCATGGAAGCTATGAGCGCCAGGATCTGCAGGTGTCAGGCATTCTCTATTTTCTCCTGGCGCTGATCGTGATCACGGTGATCTGCTTGTTTGGCATTCGCGGTTTTTATGCCTATCTCGAACATTACGCAAAAGGCTCGCAGCCTGCCGTAAATCCGCTGATCACCAATGTTCCTGAAGATAGGCGTCACGTCGCACCCGGATATCCGCAGAGTGCCTTCCCGAATCCAAAACTGGAGGAAGACGAGCGCGGTCAGTTGAACGACATCCGCATGAACGAAGAGAGGGAACTCTACAGCTACGGCTGGGTGGACGAGAAAGCCGGCACGTTGCACATTCCCATTGAGCGCGCTATGGATCTGGTGGCGCAGCGCGGCCTGCCGGTACGTCCGCAAGGCGGAGCAGGCGAAGTTAGTGCTGCAACGGCAGAAAGACGTCCTCAAGAGTCGAATAACAGTAAAAACGTCGGCAAGGGTAAAAAGAAGTGATCGCTAAGTACAACAATTCGGTTTCAGCTGCGGCAGTTGTATTCGCGCTCGTCATTCTCGCATCATCCGCCGCAGCGCAGATGAACAGCGGGATGATGTCCCCGCCCGCGAACACGCGCCCGCCGCGATTGGAAAACGTTGGCATCGAGCAGCATCTTGACGCCCAGGTGGCTCCCGATCTTATCTTTCGCGACGATACGGGGAAGACGGTGAAGCTCGGCGACTACTTCGGCCGCAAGCCGATGATCCTGAATCTGGTTTACTACAACTGCACCATGCTATGCGGCGAGGCTCTGGCTGGGCTCTCCAGTGCGATGCGCCTAGTTAAGTTCGATGTGGGCAACCAGTTCGACGTGATCACGGTCAGCTTCGATCCGCGCGAAACCACTGAGATGGCCGCCGCTAAAAAGAAAGACTACGTGGGCCGTTACGGACGCGCCAACGCCGCTGCGGGCTGGCATTTTCTCACCGGCCAGGCCGATTCGATCAATGCGCTGACCAAGACCGTTGGTTTCCAGTATCAATACGACGCCAAAAGCAATCAGTACGCGCACGCGACGGCGATTATGGTGCTCACGCCAGAGGGCCGGATTTCGCGCTATTTCTACGGTGTTGATTTTCCTCCGAAAGATTTGCGCATGGGTTTGGTGGAAGCTTCGCAGGGAAAAATCGGAAACGCCGTCGATGCTGTGCTGCTCTATTGCTATCACTATGATCCGCAGACCGGAAAATACGGCGCCATGGTAGCCAATATTTTGCGATTAGCGGCGGCTGCGACAATTCTTTTGCTGGGTGGATTGCTTTTCATCTTGTGGAGACTGGATCGTTCGGTGCCCACCAGGACACTACACGGCGGTACCAGGACACTATGAAGGCTCGAAGCACAATGGCGAACGACCAACGATTTACGACCAACGACTAACGAGGACATGCTCAATAATTTTCCATTATGGCCGCAGCAGGCTTCCACTTTGGCAGGCCGGGTGGATGCGCTTTATGTTTTCCTGCTGATCGTGACGGGGATGATGACCCTGCTGATCTTCATCTGCGTCGTGTATTTTGCCGCACGATTTCGCCATCGTCCTGGAGTTCGAGCCGAGCAGATCGAGGGTTCTACCCCGCTGGAAATTACAT
Organism: Candidatus Sulfotelmatobacter sp.; assembly: GCA_025462865.1. Classification (GTDB taxonomy): domain Bacteria; phylum Acidobacteriota; class Terriglobia; order Terriglobales; family Acidobacteriaceae; genus Sulfotelmatobacter. The sequence continues at coordinate 77,934 of JAOAPI010000113.1, forward strand.
GGAGTGCGATTCCATTCCTGGTCTTCATGGTTATCTTTGCGTGGGGAGCGGTCGTGTATTTCAAAGAGCGGACGCCTCCGGCGGATGCGAGCGAAGTATATGTCGTGGCAAAACAGTGGATGTGGAAAGTGGAGCACGCCGAAGGCCAGCGTGAAATTAACGAGCTGCACGTTCCCGTAGGTCGCGACGTCAAATTGATTATGACTTCGCAGGATGTTATCCATAGCTTTTACATTCCTGCTTTTCGCATCAAGCAGGATGTTCTGCCCGGCCGCTACACGGTGGAGTGGTTTCGCGCCACCAAACCCGGTATCTATCATTTGTTCTGTGCGGAATATTGCGGCACCCAGCACTCGGGAATGGTTGGCGACATCGTCGTACAAGAACCGGCGCAGTTTGAAGCGTGGATGAACGGCGGTTCTTCTGGTCCGCTCTCGGCGTCAGGGGAAAAGATGTTCGCCGAACTGGGATGCGCCACTTGTCACCGTAACGACGCGGGGGGGCGCGGTCCGAACCTCAAGGGAGTTTTTGGGAAGCCGGTTCAACTGGAAGATGGACGCACTGTCACCGCCGACGAAAACTATCTTCGCGAATGTATTCTCGATCCGGGAGCGAAGCGGGTGAAGGGGTTCCAACCAATCATGCCAACTTTTCAAGGTTTGGTCAGCGAGGAACAAGTGAATGCGTTGGTCGCCTACATCAAGTCGATATCCTCGGCCAATGCCGGTGAAGGCGTTAAGAGCAGCGCCAGCGCGGCCACGCCGCAATCTGCCGGGAAAGTTCAACCCAACGGAAGTCAGGTGCAATGAGTATGGAAATCGCGATCCCTCAACCCGCGGAGCGTGAAACTTATCTGAATAAGGAGTACGGCGTATGGTCGTGGCTGCTCACCACCGACCACAAACGCATCGCCCTGCTCTATCTCATCTCGATCACGTTCTTCTTCTTCATCGGCGGATTCTTCGCATTGCTCATCCGCCTGGAATTGCTTACGCCCGCTGGCGATCTTGTACAGGCCGATACCTACAACAAACTTTTCACCATGCATGGAATGGTCATGATCTTTTTCTTCCTGATCCCTTCCATTCCCGCTGTTCTCGGAAACTTTCTCGTGCCTATGATGATCGGGGCCAAGGACCTCGCTTTCCCCCGCATCAACCTGCTGAGCTGGTATCTCTACATTATCGGCGGCGTACTGATGCTGCACTGCATGCTCACCGGCGGCGTTGATACCGGATGGACGTTCTACGCTCCGTTCACCACAAACTTCACCAATACGAACTTCATCGAAGCCGGAATGGCAATCTTTGTCGCAGGTTTTTCCTCGATTCTTACCGGCTTGAATTTCGTGGTGACGATCCATCGCATGCGCGCTCCCGGACTCACCTGGGCGCGCCTTCCGCTATTCATCTGGGCGCACTACGCTACCAGCATCATTCAGCTTCTCGGTACGCCCGTTATCGCCGTTACGATTGTGATGGTCGCCGCTGAACGTGCTTTGCACCTGGGTATCTTCGATCCCAAACTTGGCGGCGATCCACTTTTGTTTCAACACCTGTTCTGGTTCTACTCGCATCCAGCGGTTTACATCATGATCTTGCCGGCGATGGGGATCATGTCTGAGATCATTGCCTGCTTCTCGCGCAAGCGCATTTTCGGTTACAGTTTCGTCGCGTTCTCGTCGATCGCGATTGCGGTCTTCGGCTTTCTCGTGTGGGCTCACCATATGTTCGTGGCCGGAATGTCGGTCTACGCGGCTTTGGTATTTTCGCTGTTGAGCTACGCTGTGGCCGTGCCATCGGCGATCAAGGTCTTCAATTGGACGGCAACTCTTTACAAAGGCTCCATTCACTACGACGCTCCGATGCTGTACGCCTTCGGCTTCCTCGGGCTCTTTACCATGGGCGGCCTCACCGGACTTTTTCTCGCCGCGCTCGGCATCAATGTTCATGTTACCGATACCTACTTCGTTGTCGCCCACTTTCACTACATCATGGTTGGAGGTGCTGTGATGGGCTATCTGGGCGGAATGCATTTCTGGTGGCCAAAGATTTCCGGCCGCCTTTATCCCGAAGGCTGGGCGCGTCTGGCCGCGCTGATCGTATTCATTGGCTTCAACCTGACTTTCTTCCCGCAATTCATCCTCGGCTATCTGGGCATGCCGCGGCGCTATTACGATTACAGCCACATGCCTGAATTTCAGGTGCTCAACGTCCTGTCGACCGCAGGAGCAACTGTTCTCGGCGTTGGATATTTGCTGCCCATGATTTATTTCCTGTGGTCGATGCGATACGGCAAGCCTGCATCTGACAATCCCTGGAACGCCGCCGGACTAGAATGGAAAACAGCCTCGCCGCCGCCAACCTTCAACTTTGACGAAGAACCCGTCGTGACTTGGGAGGCCTACAACTACGAGGAGTTGGACGCGCCGCACACTGAGGAGGTCCGCGTTGCCCGATAGCACGATCGTCGGCCTTCATCACGAAGAACAGCACCACCCCGAGCTCTTGCACCATTTCGCCGATCCCCAACAGCAGCGCGATGCCTCCAGCCTGGGCATGTGGGTCTTCCTCGCCACCGAGATTATGTTTTTCGGCGGATTGTTCTGTGCCTATCTGATTTATCGCCGCTGGTATTTCGGAGATTTCGCGGCCGCCAGCAAGACCATCAGCATGCCTCTCGGCGCCACTAACACTGCGGTGCTCATCTGCAGTAGCCTCACGGTAGTGCTCGCAGTATGGGCGGCACAGACCGCACGCAGAACTTTGCTGCTCGGCAGCCTCGCGATTACGATGCTCCTTGGTGTAACGTTCCTTGGCATCAAGGGCATCGAGTACCGAGACAAGTTCGTGGAGCATCACGTTCCGGGCGCATCTTTCAGTTTCGAGAATGAGCCGGTACCCGGTCACCCAGGCCAATACGCCAATCCGCACCACGCGCAGATTTTCTTCTCTCTTTACTTCGTGATGACGGGCCTGCACGCGCTGCATATGATTATCGGGCTGGGCATTTTCCTATGGCTGCTCATGATGGCCTGGAAGGGCCGCTTCACGCCCGAGTACCACACTCCGGTCGAGATCGGTGGCCTTTATTGGCACTTCGTCGACATTGTCTGGATATACCTTTTTCCCTTGCTCTACCTGATTGACCGGCACCCTTGAGGCTTGCATGTCTACACATTCGTCATCATCATCGTCGCCCCTGAAAATGTACTTCGCGGTATTCTTTGCGCTGCTCGTCGGTACCGGCCTAACCGTTTTCGCCGCGACTCTGGACCTTGGCCGGTTCAACGCGGCTGTGGCGCTCGGTATCGCTACCGTCAAAGCGACTCTCGTCGCTCTCTTCTTTATGCATGTCTGGCACGCCAGTGAGAAACTCACCAAACTGGTCGTGATCGGGGCGTTGTTCTTCCTGCTTCTGTTATTGGGCCTGACGATGACCGACTACGCGACCCGGCTCTGGAGCTAGAACTTCTTTCTGGAATGCCGCTCGAAGTCTCAAGTCCCTATCCGCGATATACTCGCGCGATCCACAGAACTCAAGGTCAATGCCAAGTCACGCAGAACTAGCGCACGCTTCGAAGACCGCTCGTGTTGATGCTGCCGGCTTAGCCGAAGCTTTGCGCACTGAAGTCCGAGGCGAAGTCCGTTTCGACGGTGGCACTCGCGCTCTCTACGCCACCGACGGCTCCAATTACCGCCAAGTCCCGATCGGTGTGATCCTCCCGCGCGATGCCGACGATGTTATGGCAGCGGTCGCACTCTGCCGCCAGTTCGGGGCGCCTCTACTCTGTCGCGGAGGTGGCACGTCTCTTGCAGGACAATGCTGCAACGTCGCCGTCATTCTCGATTTTTCGAAATACATGGCGCGCATATTGGAAATCGATCCCGCCCGCCGCATCGCCCGCGTGCAGCCCGGAGTGGTGCTCGATCATCTCCGTGCCGCCGCCGAGAAACATCATCTGACTTTCGGGCCCGACCCCGCCACGCATGATCGCTGCACTCTCGGCGGAATGATTGGCAACAATTCCTGCGGGGTCCATTCGGTCATGGCCGGCAAGACCGACGACAACATTGAGGAACTCGATATTCTTACCTACGACGGCCTGCGAATGAAAGTTGGTGCGACTTCGGCTGAGGAACTAGAACGCCTCTGTGCAGAGAAGTCACGCCGCGGCGAAATTTATACTAAACTGCAGACCATCGCCGGCGCATATGGCGATTCAGTCCGCAAGCGATTTCCCAACATTCCCCGGAGGGTCTCCGGTTACAACGTAAATTTCCTCTTGCCCGAAAATGGCTTTAACGTCGCGCGGGCTCTCGTTGGCTCCGAGGGCACCTGCGTCACAGTTCTCGAAGCGACGTGCCGCTTGGTGGAAAGCCCGCCCCAGCGTGTGCTGCTGGTCATCGCTTACCCAGACATTTACCAGTGCGCCGACCATGTCCCCGAAATCATGGCGCACAAGCCAATCGGGCTGGAAGGCTTCGACGATCTTCTGGTCGGATACACGCGGGCGAAAGGCATCAACTCCGAAGGTCTTGCGCTCTTGCCTGAAGGTGGCGGCTGGTTGATGGTGGAATTCGGCGCTTCTACCGCGCTGGAGGCCGAATCTCAGGGCCGCGGCTTGATGCAGGCCCTCGGCCGCGGCGCAAGTGCTCCCCAGATGCACTTGTATACCGACCAGCAACAGATCAAACGCGTTTGGGAAGTTCGCGAGTCAGCCCTGGGCGTGACCTCACACGTGTCCGGCGAGGCGTTGAATTGGGAGGGATGGGAAGACGCTGCCGTGGCTCCTGAAAAACTTGGAGGCTACCTTCGCGACCTGCGCATCATGATGGCCGCTTATGGTTACAAGGGCTCGCTCTACGGCCACTTTGGTCACGGTTGCGTCCATACTCGCATCAACTTCGATCTGCAATCGAAAGATGGCATCGCCAAATTCCGAAAGTTCATGGAAGAGGCTGCCGATCTCGTGGTCAGCTATGGAGGCTCTATCTCTGGCGAGCACGGTGACGGCCAAGCCCGTGGCGAACTGCTTCCAAGGATGTTCGGTTCGGAGTTAGTGCAGGCCTTCCGCGAGTTCAAATCGGCTTGGGATCCTGAATGGAGGATGAATCCCGGAAAGCTGATCGAGCCCTACAAGCTCGACGAAAATCTCCGTCTCGGCGCCGGCTATGCTCCGTGGGAACCAAAGACAAATTTTAAATTCGCCGCCGACCACGGCAGCCTCGCTGAGGCTACGCTGCGTTGCGTGGGAGTTGGCAAGTGCCGCCGCGAGGAAGGCGGCCTGATGTGTCCCAGCTATCGCGTCACCCGCGACGAAGAACACTCCACCCGCGGCAGGGCTCACCTGCTTTGGGAAATGACGCAGGGTGAGGTTATCCGCGATGGCTGGCGCAGTGAAGAAGTAAAAAAGTCGCTGGATCTTTGCCTCGCCTGCAAGGGATGCAAGAGTGATTGTCCCGTTGGCGTTGATGTAGCCACTTATAAGTCCGAATTTCTTTCTCATTACTACGAAGGCCGCCTGCGCCCGCGCAGTGCTTACGCTTTCGGCAACATCGCCCGCTGGGCGCGACTGGCGTCGTACGCGCCCGGCCTCGCGAACCTGACGACGCAACTTCCGCTTCTTCGTGACATCTCAAAGCTTGTTGCTGGGATACCCCACCAGCGCTCGATCCCAGCATTCGCACCGGAGACCTTCAAAAACTGGTTCAACCGGCGCCAGCGAGAGTCCACGCCAAATAGAGCGGCGGAAAGCAGGCCCACAGTTCTTCTCTGGCCCGACACTTTCAACAACTATTTTCTACCGTCTACAGCGAAAGCCGCCGTCGAGGTCCTGGAAGCGGCAGGATTCCGCGTCACCGTTCCTCAAGCCAATCTCTGCTGCGGCCGTCCGCTTTATGACCACGGCATGCTGCAGCGTGCGCAGTCGCTTCTACTTCAAATTCTCGATGAACTCTCGCCCGAAATCGAAGCCGGTATTCCTCTTGTCGGCCTCGAGCCCAGCTGTGTCGCGGTCTTTCGCGACGAGCTGGTAAATCTATTTCCTCATGATGAGCGTGCCCACGCCCTGTCGGGCCAAACTTTCCTGCTCAGCGAATTTCTGGAAACTCATGCAAAGAATCTGCCCCTGCACCGGCTTCAGCGCAAAGCTATTCTTCACGGGCACTGCCATCACAAGTCACTGATGAAAATGACCGCCGAAGAGGCCCTGTTGCGGCGCCTTGGAATCGACTTTGAAAGTCCTGCTCCCGGGTGCTGTGGCATGGCCGGCTCCTTTGGCTTCGAACGGGAAAAGTACGACATCTCCATCGCCATCGGAGAACTCGAACTGCTCCCAGCCGTGCGGCAAGCCCCACGCGACTGGCTGATTATTGCCGACGGCTTCAGTTGCCGCGAACAGATCGCTCAGGCCACGCCCCGCAGGGCATTGCACTTAGCCGAAATATTGCAAATGGCGCTAAGGGCCAGCAGCAACGTCCTGGAGGTTCCGGGCGCGCATCCTTATCCCGAGTCGGCCTTGGCGCGGCAGCGCGAGCTCTCGGTAATGCAGTCGATGCAGCGTGCCGGAATCGGCTTGGCGACCCTTGCAGCGGGCGGAGCGCTCTTATGGCGAATCCTCGGAAATCATTGAGTCTGTGCTGTTTATCGCATTTTTATAGCTAAATGCTAAACTCAGTCCCTCGCCAGATTGCCGTTCTTCTGGGACAATTAAGGTACTCGCCGCTTGTCCGCTTGTCCTCCCAACATTGGGAAGGTCTGCACGCTGAAAGTCTGGTTGCAGTATGGATCTCGAAACTACAATCTCTGCACCGAAAATTGGCAAAGTTCCAGCTGAGGCGCTGCCCACACTTGTGGCGGCCAAACCGCCAAACGCTCCCTTGTGCGGCTCAGTATTGGTCCTGATCCAGTTCGACGTATGCGAAGAAATCCGACTCGACCAGCTTCGCGAGATCCTCGGCGCACGCACTGTCGATGCCAGCTTCAAACACCTTGCGCCCGGCTATGTGCGGTACCAGCGGCCTCCGGTAGAGGAGGCTCTCGATCCGCTTGTGCTCGAGAGCGGAGAGAGGTTGCAGGGGGACATCAAGTACTTCGACTATGGCGTCGTCAGCGTGATCTTCGAATTGCCTTTTTCGGGCGACTGGGACAAGCTGGTTCAACTTTCCAGCCGCTGGATATGGGACACCAACTTCGAGAGTCTGGCAACGCGCATCGTGAAGCAAAAACTCGATCTCGCCGCTCCGGCGTTGGTCAAGCCATATACAAATGAGTGGCTGAAGGAAGATTACTTTATTTTCCATCTGCGTGAAATTGCCGGAGCTCCCTCCGGAGCAGATGTGCTCACGACTCACGGCGCATTCATTTCCCAGGTTGTGCGTGGCGAATCGCAGCCGCTTTCCGATGGGGAACGTCAGGAAATTCTGCAATCACGCATTTCTTATTACCCCAACGATCTGGCTGTCATCGGGTGGAATGCCGCGTTTATCTATGACACTCCTGCGGGCGCTGAGACCGCCATCCAGCTCCTGCAATACGCTAACTCACAGTTGCTCGAGTTCCGGCACTACGACGACCTGCTCACGACGGAGCTGGAAAAAGTCTACGACTTTCTCGATAGCGGAGCTCGCGGCTGGTGGTCGCGATGGCGTACCGCCGGTGCCGCCTCGAAGCTGCACACCGTCCTGCTGGACGTGGGCGAATTGACCGAGCGTGCCGACAACGCCATTAAGTTCCTCAGCGACATGTTTTCTGCCCGCCTTTACAAGCTGGCCGCCTCAAAAGTTGGTGTGCCGGACTACAAAGACCTGGTGCAGGAAAAACTGCGGACCGCCGAGGAGCTCTACCGCTTCATGGTCGAGGAATTTAATCAAAGCCGGGCCTTCGTACTGGAACTGCTGGTGGTGATCATTCTGATCATCGAACTCATCTACTTCTTCCGCGGCAAGCCTATTTGAGCGGCAGTTGAGACATATGCCGCGCCATGCCGAGCGCCTGGGAATCCGATTCGGGTAAATAAAGTCTTCGTGATCTGAACGGCAAGACTTCCGATTGTATAGAGGTCCCACCCTACCTTCATCCATGGCCGAGTCTTTATCAGAATTTCTCCTGGCGAATTTTCAGGCGCGTCCCAACGAGCGAGCTTACGGGCAGCGCCGGGGATACCGCATGGTCTGGTTTACATACGGACAAGTTCTGGATATGGCCTCGAAGTTTTGCCGGGAACTGGAGGCTCGGGGGATCGGCCGGGGCGAGCGGGTGATGTTGTGGGGCGAGAATTCCGGGGAGTGGGTTGCGGCATTTTTTGGATGCGCTACGAGCGGCGTGATCGTGGTTCCGATGGATGATGGGGCGTCGAGGGATTTTGCCTCGCGAGTTTCACGGCATGTCGGAGCGAGGCTTTGGGTCTGCTCGCAGCGGAACTGGGTGCAGCACGCGGATACATTTGGCGGGATACCGGCGTTTGTTCTGGATGATTTATCGAAAGAACTGGGCCAATCCCCTCTTAATCTTGTGCCGGACGCGGGGCTCGGCGGCAATTCCCCTCTGCAAATCGTATTCACCTCTGGGACTACTGCTGAACCGAAGGGGGTGGTGATTACGCATGGAAACGTCCTTGCCAACATCGTTCCACTAGAACGGGAGATACAGCGGTACTTGAAGTACGAGCGGTGGGTGCATCCGGTGAGGTTTTTGAATCTACTGCCGCTGAGCCATGTATTCGGGCAATTTCTGGGAATGTTTTTGCCGCCGCTTCTGGGCGGGACAGTGATTTTTCAGGAGGAGCTGAAGCCTTCGGAAATCGTGAGCACGATTCGGCGGGAGCGAGTGTCTGTGCTGGTAAGTGTGCCCAGAGTGTTGCAGGGTCTGAAGCAAAAAGTTGAGCGCGATCTGGAGGAATCTGGGAAAGAGGAAGAATTCCGACGGCGGTTCCGGGCAGCGGAGGGAAAACACTTCCTGCGCCGATGGTGGATTTTTCGAGCGATTCGCCGACAGTTTGGCTGGAAGTTCTGGGCGTTCATTTGCGGCGGCGCTGCGTTGGATGCGGAGAGCGAACAGTTCTGGGACCGGCTGGGCTATGCGGCGATTCAGGGATATGGGCTGACGGAGACGACGTCGCTGATCAGCGTGAACCATCCTTTTAAGTTGGGAAAGGGCTCGATCGGAAAAGTGCTGCCAGGCCGGGAGGTGAAACTGGCGGAGGATGGCGAAATCCTGATTCGCGGTGGCGGAGTGGCTGCGGGATATTGGAGTGCAGGCCAGCACGAGGAAGTTGTCGACGAAGAAGGCTGGTACCGCACCGGAGATGTGGGCGCTCTGGATGGAGCCGGCAATCTTTATTTCAAGGGGCGAAAAAAAGAAGTGATCGTAACGCCGGCGGGATTGAATATTTATCCAGAAGATTTGGAAGCTGCGCTGCGGCTTCAGCCAGAGGTGAAAGATTGTGTGGTGGTCGGGCTTGAACGTGGAGGAAACGCAGAGCCGTGTGCGGTGCTGATCGTGCGTGACGATGCACGCGTGGAAACAGTCGTGGAACGCGCGAACCAATCGCTGGCGGAATTTCAGCGCGTGAGGATGTGGGTGCGGTGGCCGCAGCAAGACTTTCCACGAACCAGCACGCAGAAGCCGCGACGAAACGTGATCGCTGACTTCGCCGCAAAACAGATTTTGCAAGCCGGGAGTAACGAGATTCAGAGTGAGAGTCCGCTGGCGGATTTGATCAGCCGCGTCACGGGACGAAGCGTCGGCGCGCTAAATGTTGAAACGACGCTCGATTCTGATCTAGGACTGAGCTCGCTGGATCGCGTGGAGCTGATCAGCGTACTGGAAGATCGATATCAAGTGGATCTAAGCGAGATGCGGTTCAGCGCGGCGCGGACCGTGGGCGACGTGGAGCGAATGTTGAGCGGCGAAGAGCGGCGGCGCGTGGTATATCACTATCCGCGTTGGGTTTTGCAATGGCCGGTGCCTTGGATGCGATGGCTGGCACATTATTTGTTGATGAAGCCGGCGATGATGCTGTTAGGCAGGCCGAGAATCGAAGGGCGAGAAAACTTGAGGGAGTGGAACGGCCCAATGTTAGTGGTCTGCAATCACATTGCGGACGTGGATGTCGGATTTGTGCAAAGCGCGCTACCTTGGCGATGGCGGCATCGGATTGCAACCGCAACGGGGGGAGAGGCCCTGGAAGCATTGCGTACGCCTGCTTCTGACAGAAGCATGTTCCGCAGAATCTACGACCGGATGCAGTGGCTGCTGGGAGTTTCTCTGCTGAACCTCTTTCCGTTGCCGCGAGAAGCCGGTTTCCGGCAGAGTTTTGCTTACGCGGGCGAGGCAGTTGATCGCGGATACAGCGTGCTCGTCTTTCCCGAAGGCCGCCACACGGTGGATGGCAAGATCAATCCGTTTCGCGCGGGGATTGGGCTGCTGGGAAAAAACTTAGGCGTTCCAGTACTGCCCATGCGAATCGTCGGATTGTTTGAGGTGAAGCAGTCGGGGAAAAAGTTCGCTTCTCCAGGGAGGATTCAGGTGCGAATTGGGACACCGATGAAATTTGCGCCGGAAATCGCACCAGAGCGGATTGCCGAGCAGTTGGAGAGCGCAGTCAAAGCGCTATAAAAAATGCGCCGGGATTCGATTGCGAATCCCGGCGCTAGCCTAGTTTGCGGCGGTCGAAGGGTCCGAAATGTCCGGCCCCTATTGTACTGTCTGTATCAGCGCCGCCGAACTTTGGGCAAACTTGCTGCTGCCGCTGTATCGAGCGGTGATTTTGTGTCTTCCCTTAGTCAGCGATGAGGTGGTGAATGTAGCTACACCGCCCGACAATATGACCGTTCCCATCGTCGCGGTCCCGTTCAAGAACGTAACCTTGCCTGTGGGAGTTCCCGATGACGAGGAGACTGTGGCCGTAAATGTCACAGCCTGCCCTACGGAGGAGGGATTGGGACTGGAAGTTAATGCTGTGGCAGTCGCGAAACCCACACTGCAGGCCTTCGCGTCGGATGGGATGCCGTTCGCCACGACATACAACGAACAAGCCCCCGTCTCAATTCCCACCGGCACGTCAAAGTTGGTGGATACGGGCAGCGTTCCAGTCGCCACGCCCATGGTGCTGTGTCCATGAGTCTTGGCGTAAAACACGTGTCCTGTGCCTTTGTTTATGATTCGCACCAGCGGGTAATTGGTGGCGTCCTGGAAATCATCACCGTAGGCAGCCCCTTGGGATAAGCCATTGAACTGCGTGCCAGAAATCGCGTAGGTCTTTCCAGGACTCATGCTGACCGGGGCAGTGGTAATTGTAGGCTGCCAGGAGGGCTGGTAAGTACCGACCGGCGTTAAGACCTCGACACCAGTGCTGTAATCCGTGAACAAGATCTCGCCGGACGGCAGGGCAAGCAGATGTCCAACAAACGAGGGGTCGTTGACGGCATTGGCTGGTCCAGGGAAAACATTCAGGGAACTGCCGTTCCATTCGTAGAAGGTGCTGGGCGCAGAGAATGTGCCAGAAAAGGGACTGGTCATTACGATGACGTTGCCATTGGGTTCGATCGCGGCGGGTGCATCGTTTGCCGCATCTTTATTGGGAAAGGGCGACTGGGCCGTCCATGTGCCGGTAGCTAAATCGTAGGTCGCGATGTTGCCGGGAGCGCAATCGCTCGCGCCGGTGTAAAAGACAGTACCGTTCGGCATCAAGACCCCGGGCCCGACCTCAAAGCTGCCACCACCCCTCTTACAGTTCGAGTCCCAGAGTTGGACAATCGTACTGCCGGCGGTGGCCCATGTGTTAGTGGATGGGTTATAGAGTTCCGAATTCGTGCCGCTGTTGTTCGTATTGCTGGTGTAGGCATCCACTGTCAAGATATTCCCATTGGGAAGCAGGGTCCAACCTTCTTCGTCGAAGTCGTCAAATTTTCCGTCAGTGGCGTTCGACTGCGGCGTGAAGTTCAACGTGCTTTCATTGAAATACGCATAGAGCGGGAACGCGCCGTCGCCGAAAGCTCTCGCGCAGCAATCCGCCAGCATCCAAGTTCCATTGGGTAGGACTATCGATTCCGCGTCACCAACGTGAGGAAACGGAGGTGTTGTTTTCGTCCAGGTATTCGCAGCGGGATCGTACAGGGCACCCAGATTTTGCCAAACTCCAGCACAGCTGCCACCCGGGCAGTTGTATTCGCCTCCCTGAACTACCACCTTTCCATCCGGCAGAACGGCTGATCCAAAAAAGAGAGGTGCGTAGCCAGTCGGAAGTGACGCCACCTTGGTCCAAGTACCGTTGATATAGCTACCTGTAGAGTCGGGAGTCAACGTGTACCAGGCGGTGTAGTCTTTGCCGACACAACCTGTGCCACTGCAGTTGGGCTCTTCGTGCACAAGAACGCGACCGTCAGTAAGCAAGAGCATTATGCCCATTGATACGGGAGCGGGATGCGTCAATGGCGTCCAGGTTTGGCAGTTGGCTATTCCAACCGAGCCGATCAGTGCAAGACATGCCAAGAAAATCCTAGATGGTGATGGTAATTTCATTTTGTAGTTCCCCTCGATTTGGAATTTTTGAGACCACCACCCTTGGCACTCTCCTAGTTAATGCAAACGCCGCAGGAAGGAAGTTACGAGACGTGTATCTGGCCTGATCTCAAGGCCGCCGGATTATACCGCGCCTCCCAGCGATTCCGTTTGATTCGTAAAAAAATTTGACAATTAATTTATGCGATACGCGCGGAGAGGCAGAAAGCTTGCAAGATCTTGCAACCTTGCGTGAGTTGGTGAGCCGAATTGGAGACTTCCGTCTACAGGGAAAGCTCTCTGAGTGAAAGGAAATGAAGTGCGCGACGATTATTCTTCGTCCATCAGACTTTCATCCTTGCGAGCGTCGGACTCAATTTTTATTTCGGGCAATTTCGCGCCACGAAGTGTTCGATTGAGTCCGGGAAGGTCTGTGTTCTTGAGAGAATCCCAACGCGTCATTGCGTCCGACGCATCGTGTTCGACGGCGGCAATCGATTCTGACTGCGCTGATGTTGGTTCGGCGTCCGCTTGCCATACCTGGCCATACAACGTGGCTGCCTGTCCGTTCACCCGAGTGAGTGTGACCGCGTCTGCAGATGGTGTACCGACACCCGGAGAACCCCCGAGAACAGCTGAGAGTTTGTTCTGGAAATCTTGTACGGTTTTACGGGTTTCATCGCTGGCTTGCTGGCTCAGTTTCTGCAAAGGCTCGCGAAGCGACCCGGCTTGCATTACGGCTTTGGAGGTTTCGCTCAAGAGGGAGGCAAGCCGTGTTTCAGTCTGCAATTTTTTCTCGAGGGCGGTAGAGGAGGTTTTCACGCGGGGATCCATTTTCACGGTAAACGGCGCTGTATAACTTTTTCCGTTCACTGTGAGCCGGGCTGTGTACGACCCCGGCAAAGCCGTAGGACCGAGCGGGAAACGAGGAGTATTCCCGGGGATTGCCGCTATCGGATATTCGTGACGCGCGGAAATAGGAGAGGCGTAGTGCAGATCCCAAACCCACCGGTGCATGCCAGCCTCGGATGACAGAGCGTGGAAAGTACGGAGCCAGTAGAGAGGGATGAGTTGCTTCTTCAGGTCCTCTTCGGTTACATCGGGGTGGTCCCCACTGGAAAAGCTGCGAACCAGTTGGCCGCGAGCATCGAGAATTTCGAGTCTCACAGGAGTTGAAGCGGTGCGCGCCAGATAATAATCGATGACTACGCCATCGGGAGGATTGGCAGCTGCAGGCTCATCGGGTGGAAGCGGAGTGTCGGTGTTGGTGTCACGCTGCACGCGATACGCGAGCGCCGGAGTAAAGAGGTGGGCGTCGGTGCCCGCAAGCGAAGCGTTGGCTTCGCGCAGCGGAGCGATGTCATCCAGAATCCAGAAAGAACGGCCATGCGTGGCGACGATGAGGTCGTCATTGTGAATCCAAAGATCGCGCATGGAAGTATGCGGCAGATTGAGTTGCAAAGATTGCCAATGCTCGCCGTCGTCGAACGAAACCCAGACTGAGTTCTCCGTTCCCGCGAATAGCAAGCCTTTGCGCACTGGATCTTCGCGGACGGTGTCGACGGGGCCGAAGTCGGGGAGGCCAGTGGTGATCATCTTCCAGCTCTTGCCTCCATCGTGAGTGCGATAAATATATGGACGTTCATCGTCGATGCGGAAGCGACTCACTGACACGTAGGCAGATACGTCATCGAAACGCGAGGCGCTGATCTGCGTGACCTTACTCCACGGGGTGAGATCCTTCGGAGTGATATCGTTCCAGTTTTTGCCGCCGTCGCGAGTCCGCCAGACGAGGCCGTCGTCAGTCCCAGCCCACAGTGTGTTCATACTCTTGAAAGAAGGAGCGAGAGCGTAGATGACTCCACGCTGCTTCTCCGCGCCCTTGGGAATGAAACTGCCCACACTGGAGGGGACCCCGGGATTCTCGCGGGTAAGATCGGAGCTGATGGTCTGCCAGGAATTTCCGCCGTCAGTAGTTTTGAAGAGTACGTTGGCAGCGAAATATAACGTATGCGGGTCGAGCGGCGAAAATATTAGCGGCTCCGTGCGATCAGTGCGATATTTCGCGCTGCGGAGTGGGATGGGCGTGATGTTTTGCACCTCGCCCGTCGACCAATGAAATTTTGAGACCTCGCTTCTGCCACCGCCGTAGATAACATCAGCATCGAGCGGATCGGGCGCGACGTAGCCGTATTCAATCACGCCAACGGGATGCCAGTCGCGGAATGTGATAGCCCCATCGTTCCCGCGGCTGGAAATGCAGACGGAACCACTCTCCTGCTGGCCTCCGCAGACTCTATACGGAAACGTGGGCGTGACCGCGACGTGATAAATCTGCGCCGTCGGCTGGTTGTACCAGGAACTCCAGGTGGCGCCGCCATTGACGGTGACGAGGGCCCCTTGGTCGCTGACGAGAAGAATTATGTTTGGATCGTTGGGATTGATCCAGAGATTCTGGTAGTCATCGCCCCCGGGCGCGCCGCGAAATCCGGACCACGTTTTGCCGCCGTCGCTGGAGCGCATGGTGACAGTGCTGGCGCTGTAGACGATGTCTGCATTCTTCGAATCCACTTTGGGGATGGCAAGGTCACCGCCGCCGATGCGGCCTGAAGGGCGGGGGTCGTCCGTTGTTTTGGACCAGTTTTCGCCGGCATCGTCAGAGCGGTAAAACGAGAGCGGGCCCGAGGAGACGGCGACAGTCGCATACAGACGCCGGCTATCGCTCGGGGCAATCGCGACGTAAATCTGCGCGAGATCTTTCGGCAGGCCATTGGTGAGAGCGTGCCAGGTGTTCCCGCCGTCCGTGGATTTAAACATTCCCCCGCCGGTTCCGTTGACGATATTGTTGTCTTCCCAAGGGCCTTCGCGTGCTTCCCACATCGAGGCGTACAACACATCCGGATTGGAGGGATCGATTTCGACGTCGGAGGCGCCGGTGTTTTCGTTTTTGTAGATCAACTTTTTCCAACTTTGCCCGCCATCGGTGGAACCGAAGAGACCGCGCTCTTCATTCGGGCCGTAGGGATGCCCAAGCACGGCAGCAAATATCCGATTGGGGTCACGAGGATCGACAGCCAATGCAGGGATCTGCAAGCCATCGCGCAGTCCGAGATGCGTCCAGGTTTTTCCGGCGTCAATGGATTTGTAGATGCCATTGCCCACCGAGAGATCAGGGCGATGTAGGCCTTCACCGCTCGCAGCGTAAATGATGTTTGGATTTGATTGCGCTACCGCGATAGCTCCGATCGACTGCGTGGACTCGTGGTCGAAAATAGGCGCCCAGGTACGTCCGTAGTCGTCAGACTTCCATATTCCGCCATTGACCTGTCCGATGTAGAAAACGTTTGGCTGGCTAGGAACGCCAGTGGCGGCGCGGGTGCGGCCCCCGCGAAACGGCCCGATCATGCGCCAATGCAGATCCTGATAGAGATTTTCGGGAATTTGCTGTGCGGTGCTCGATCCAATGGAGAAGAAAACGGAAATGCACGCGAGTAAGCGGAGAACTACGTTGGTTGTGGTCACCTGGCCCCCAAGACACCAAAAGCAAACTAGTCAGAATAAACTAAAAACCGCAGTGATGGGCGGAGCTGCAGAAAAGTTTGGCTGACCAACGGCAGGCGGGAAGTGCCAGGCGATCTCAGCTTAGGGCCAAGCCAGCTGTTTTAGGATCTGGCGTCGCTCCCGATTGGCTGGCGACCCACGCACCGACGCGGTTGGCGGTCTCATTGATTTGCGCGAGTGGTGTTCCGCGAAGATATCCGTGCACCAAGGCTGCGGTGAACGCGTCGCCCGCGCCGACGGTATCGGCAACCTTTACCTTCACACCCAAGTGCTCGCTGCATTCATCAGCGGAGACCAGAAGGCTTCCCGCATCACCGCGAGTAAGGCAGACCAGCCTCAGACCGTGCGCGGAGAGCAAACTTAGCGCGGCCTCTTTTTCGCCGCGATTTTCCAATCCAAACAAATGCATAATCTTCGGCAGTTCCTCATGGTTTAATTTCACAATGGTCGCGAGCGTCATCGACTCAGATAACACTTGCGTGGAATAAAAACTCTGCCTGAGATTCACATCGAAGACGCGAACCGCCTGCGGGCGAGTGGCATTGACGAACCTGCGAATTGTGGACCTGCTCTGTTCGGAACGTTGGGCCAGCGACCCGAAGCAGACTGCATCGGCCTCGCGGGCTAGCTCGTGCCACTGTGAGGTCCAATCCATAAAATCCCAGGCGACTGGCTGCGCGATATCGAAGCGAGGCTGGCCACTCTCGATTTCAACCTTGACGGTTCCGGTGGGATGGATGGGATCGCGCTGAACGAAGTCAGCACTCAATCCAAGATTGGCTAACCTCTCGAGCGCCTCATCGCCCAGTGAATCGTTGCCGATACGGCTGGCGGGAATTCCTTTATCTCCGAGCAGATTCGTAATATAGGCGAAGTTGGCGGGCGCTCCGCCAAGCTGCTTGCCGGAAGGAAGCAGATCCCACAACAACTCGCCTAAGCCTACGATGGTGTATTTTGCGGCAGTCATTTTGTAGGCTTCTGCTGCATAGGCTTGGAACTCGCGGGAAATTGCATGGCGCGGAAAATACCGCCGCCTTCCTTCACGTAAATTAATTGATTCGCTTTAACATCTTTCAGTGTATCGACCTGGCCGCTAGGCCAGCGGATTTCGAGCGAGTCAACCTTCTCGGCTTTTCCCAAGCCGAAATGAATACGCAAATCATTCTGAGAGATATAACTGCCGCCGCTGCGGACCTCATCGATCTGCCGGTGGGGCTTGGTCTCGCCTGACGGTTGAGTGGTGCAGATGAGCCGCGCGCCAATACCGCTGCGGTTGGACTTCGTGCCAATCGTACGCACTTTGATCCAATTGTTGCCAAGTTTCGAACTGCAATGTAAGAGCTGGGGATAGTCGTTGACGGTATTGACGACCACGTCGATGTTGCCGTCGTTATCAAAATCGCCGAAGGCGCAACCTCGCGCCGGAACAGGATCGGAAATTCCGGAACCAGCCTGAAGCGATACGTCAGCGAAATGTCCGTTGTGCAAGTTGTGGTAAAGAAGCTTGCGCTGAGCATAGCCGGCTTCGGTTTTCAGTTGCTCGACTTCGGGATAAACGTGGCCGTTACAGATGAGAATATCGGGCCATCCATCATTATCGAAATCAAAGAAGCCGCAACCCCAGCCGAGAAATTGCGTGTGCGCGCCAAGGCCCGCGACGAAAGTAGCATCTTCGAAAGCACCGCCGCCGATGTTGTGGTAGAGCGACGGAGTATCGCCTGCAAAGTTTGTCTTAACAAGGTCCAGATTACCGTCGAGGTCGTAGTCTCCTGCGGAAACACCCATGCCGGCTTGCGGCTTGCCATCCGGACTGAGCGCGCAGCCGGCTTCAATTGCGATGTCTTCGAAGGTTCCGTTTTTCTTGTTGTGGTAGAGGGCGCTGGCGGTGGAATCGTTCGCGACGTAAATATCGGGCCAGCCATCGTTATCGAAGTCAGCGGTAAGGACGCCAAGGCCGTACGTGCCGTTGGCACGGAATATTCCTGCGGCTTCCGAGACGTCCGTGAAAGTGCCGTCACCATTGTTGTGATAAAGGATGTTCTTGCCGCCCTGAAGACCGGGAGGTCCGCAAGCGACCATTACGCCCTTGTAAAGACACGGGCCCGATTCGGGGACAGGCGCAGTGGCGAGATCCATGTCGATGTAATTGGCGACGAAAAGGTCGAGCCGACCGTCGCGGTCGTAGTCAACGAAAGCGCAGCCGGTATTCCAGCGCGTGCCTTTGCCGGCCACACCGGCTTTCTGGCTGACATCGGTGAACGTCCCATCTCCGTTGTTGTGATACAGGATATTCTTGCCGTAGTACGTCACGAAAAGATCATCCCAGCCATCGTTGTCGTAGTCACCGACACAAACTCCTTGTCCCCAGCCGGAGTGCGCGACTCCTGCTTTGGCGGTCACGTCGGTGAAAGTGCCGTCGCGATTATTACGAAAAAGATGTGACGTCGGTTCGCTGCCGGCGGGAAAGCCTTCAAGACGCCAGCCGTTTACGATAAAAATATCGAGCCATCCGTCGTTATCGTAATCGTAAAACGCAATGCCGCAGCCGGTGGTTTCGAGCAGATATTTATTTTTGTGTTCCCCGCCGAATATAGTTTTCACATTCAGTCCGGATTCGCGGGCAATATTCAGGAAGCTCACTCCGAGGTCAGGGGATGGAGGAGTTGGTTCCTTGGAATCACTTTTCTGGAAAGCGGAAGCTGAGGCGCGCACCTTGGTGGGACGAACCAATTCCAACACGCCTTGGAGCGATAGAACCAGCGCTGACCGGCTGAGAGATTTCAGAAATACGCGGCGTGAAGGGAACAAGAGGTCGCTACCTGGCCCATTTCGGCTCGTGCTAGAATTCGCCCCTACTTCTTATATTCAGTGAACCCTATCTTTGCAAGCTCCGGCAGCTGGTGCGAGCGGACGGTCGCTCCGTCTTCTTTATCAGGGATGCCGAATTCCCTTCTTCAGCGGTGTCGCCGTGGCATCTATTTTCTAATCCTCTCGCTCGTCCTTGTGGCTCAGTTCGCGATGGCGCAGCAGGCGCCGCCGAGTTTGGAGTTATCGCGCACGGTGCGGTCGTGGGAGTTCTTGCCCGTAGTTGGAACGCGCGCGGGCTTGTTTGGGAATGAAAGTGGGCGCTTTGAGGCCTGGGTCTATCCCCTGAAAATCTTCAGGAATTTCCATCTGATTTTCCACGTGGATGGCCGGGCGCTCCGAGCGGAGAGCCTGTCGCGAACTCTGACGGTTCGGCCCGAATCAGCGACGCTCTTGTATGCCGGCGATTCGTTTCGAGTGAAGGAAACGCTGGTCGTGCCAGTGCATGAGGCGGGCGCCGTAATTCTGTTGGAAATTGAAACGGCGCAACCGCTGGAAGTTGAAGCCGATTTTGTAAGTGACTTCGCGCTGGAGTGGCCCGCTGCGCTTGGGGGCACGTATGTGCAGTGGGACGCGAGTCAGCGGGGGGTAGTTTTTGGGGAGGAGACCAAAAAATTCGCTGCCCTTGTGGGGTCTCCAACCGCGGGCGACGTCCATCTGGCTTATGAAACCAATTATTCCTCGTCGGAAGAGACTTCGTTTCGCCTGGGAGTAACACAAAAAGGACGCGAAACAAAAGTGCTCGTAATTGCTGCTTCGGTGGCCGGGCGCGAAGACGCCCAGAAAACCTACGAGCATCTGGCCTCTTCTTACGACCAACTACAGCGCGATTCCGACGAATACTATCGCAGCTATCTGGCCCGCACGGTCAGCCTCGAACTTCCGGACAACGCTTTGCAGCAGGCTTACGACTGGTCGCGAATCAGCACGATCCAGGGACTTGTAACCAATCCTTACCTGGGCACGGGATTGGTCGCGGGGTACCGAACGTCAGGAGCAAGCCAGCGGCCTGGGTTCGCCTGGTTTTTTGGGCGCGACTCGTTGTGGACGTCGTTTGCTCTGAATGCCGCCGGAGACTACTCCACAACCCGCACTGCTCTGGAATTCATCAGCAAATACCAGCGAGAGGATGGAAAGATTCCGCACGAGATCGCGCAAGGAGCGAGTTTTGTTTCGTGGTTCAAGGATTATCCATATCCTTATGCTTCGGCGGATGCCACCCCTCTGTTCATCATTGCAATGAATGATTATGTGACGCGAAGCGGGGATGTCGAGTTTGCGCGCACAAAGTGGGACAACGTGTGGAAAGCCTATCAGTTCCTGCGCTCGACCTATGATGCTCGAGGCTTCGCGCAGAATGCTGGTGTTGGGCACGGCTGGGTGGAAGGCGGTCCATTGCTGCCGGTGAGAACGGAGTTTTATCAGAGCGGGCTGGGCGTGGAGGCGTTGCAATCGCTCTCAAACCTGGCAGGACTAGCCGGTAAAGGCGATGTGAAGAAAGAATTGGCCGCCGAATTCGGGCGCCAGAAGCCGGCGCTGGATCGAACGTTCTGGTCGCCGGAGACAAAATCCTACGCATTCGCTTTGAATCAGAATAATCAGCGCGTGGACGAACCCAGTGTGCTCGCCACCGTGCCCATGTGGTTCGGATTGCCTGATGCCGATCATGCACAAAAAATGATTACGCGGCTGGCGGATGCGGATCAGGAAACGGATTGGGGAATGCGTATCATCTCCTCGCATTCCAAGGTATACGACGGTTCCGGCTATCATTTTGGTGCGGTCTGGCCGCTATTCACCGGATGGGCTTCCGTGGGGGAGTACCGCTATCATCGTGAGCTTCAGGCGTATTCGAACCTGCGGGCCAATGCACTGATGGTGAATGACGGGGCGTTGGGACATTTCACGGAAGTTCTTTCAGGAGATTACTACCAGGGTTTTTCGACCAGTTCGCCGCATCAGATATGGTCCGCGGCGATGGTGGTCAGTTCAATGCTTCGCGGATTGTTTGGCTTGCAGACGGACGCCGAGAATCATCAGATTACTCTGGAGCCCCATGTGCCCGCGGACTGGACATCGTTTGGCATTCGCAATGTTCGTCTGGGAAAGCTGGGCGTGGATTTCCAATTTCGTAAGACGCGGGACAGCATTACTGTTGAGGCCACACGCAACGGCATAGGCGATTGCTGGGTGGAATTGTCGCCCGCCTTCAGTTTGCGCACGAAAGTGGTCGCAGTCGAGCTAAATGGAAAGCCCTTGCCGTTCAAGATTCAGTCCAACGAGCAAGACCAGCATGTATCGATGCGCTTTCCGGTATATGCCGGGACGAACCGCATCGTTATTCGGGTGAAGAATGATTTCGGGCTGGCGCTGGCGAATGGGCTTCCGCCGCTGGGAAGCACGAGTCGTGGCTTGCGCGTGATTTCTGATTCGTGGAATCCTGCGCGCGATCAATTGACGGTAGAAGTTTCAGGTGTCCCAGGCGCCGGCTATGAACTCGGTGTGTGGAACCCGGAAGAGATTACGTCAGTTGACCATGCCGTTCTGACGAAGGCAGGGAAAATTCACGTCGAAATTCCTGCGGGACGAAGCACCGACTATTCACACCAGACTGTGATCATTCACTTCGGTAAGGGTAAGAGTTAGAAAGCGTTTGATCGGACCGTCTGACGAGCAACGTTTGACTCGCCGGAAAGAAGAGTTCAATCTCAATGGGCATTGAGATGCCTATCTCTGACGGAGGTCTTGGGATGAATAGGATCAGTTTATGGATGTCCGCGCTATTAATCTGTTCCTGCATTTTAAGTCCGACTGGATTCGCTCAGTCGCCTGCGCATGCCGTGGATAAAGAAGGCCATCAGTGGTGGCAGCACGCGGTGTTTTATGAAATTTACCCGCGCAGTTTCGCTGATAGCAACAACGACGGCGTCGGAGATCTCAAGGGAATCGCCTCCAAGCTAGATTACTTGAAAGATCTGGGAGTGGATGCAATCTGGATTTCGCCGTGCTTCCCATCTCCGCAGGTGGACTTTGGCTACGACGTGTCCGATTACGAGAACATTGATCCTATGTACGGGACGCTGGCGGATTTTGATCTGCTGGCCAGTGAAGCCAAGAAACGAAAAATTCATATCATCCTCGATTTTGTCGTCAATCATTCTTCCGATCAGCACAAGTGGTTTCTGGATTCGAAGTCGTCGCGTACCGCCGCACATCGCGACTGGTACATTTGGCGCGATGGAAAAGGGCCGGGGCAACCGCCAAATAATTGGGCCTCTACGTTCGGCGGATCGGCGTGGAAGTTTGATCCCACAACCAATCAGTACTACTACCATTACTTCTATGCGGAGCAGCCAGATCTAAACTGGCGGAATCCGGCGGTGAAAGATGCGATGTTCGGGGTAGAGAGCTGGTGGTACAAGCGGGGCGTATCGGGGTTCCGGCTGGATGCAGTGGATACTTTGTTTGAGGATCCCGCTCTGAAGGACAATCCTATTCTCCAGCCCGGGACCAACGCCTTCGGAGATCCGCTCGAAGATAAGAAGTACAACACGAAGCTGCCCGAAGTGCACGATGTCATGCGCGGATTGCGCAAGGTAGCGGACGAATACGACGCGGTTCTCATCGGCGAGACTTGGACGGCGGACATCGCCGAGCTTAATCAGTATTACGGCAAGCGTAATGATGAACTGCAGATGCCAATGGATTTCCTTTTCATGACGGTCGACAAATTGTCGCCTGCAGAATTCCGCAAGCAGATTGCCGCTGTGAATGCAGCCGCTGGCTGGCCCACTTTCGTGCTCAGCAATCACGACAAGGTACGAGCCTACGACCGCTATGGCGACGGCCAGCATAACGATGAGATCGCGAAGCTGATGGCGGCGCTTTATCTCACTTTGCGCGGAACTCCGATTATGTATTACGGAGAAGAGATCGGAATGAAAACCACTCCGCCGACCAGCAAGGAAGAAGTTAAGGATCCCATTGGGCGTACAGGATGGCCCAAGGAGAAGGGCCGGGACGGAGAGCGCACTCCAATGCAATGGGACGGCAGCACGAACGCCGGCTTCTCAACGGGGACGCCGTGGTTGCCAGTTCCACCGACTTACAAAACGCATAACGTGGCGGAGGAATCGAAGGATCCCAATTCCACACTGGAGTTCTACAAGAACGTGCTGAAGCTGCGGCACAACAACCCGGCGCTGCTGGAAGGAAACTACAAAGCAATTAATGAGACCGACGAGAATGTGCTTTCTTATCTGCGCGTATACAAAGACCATGGCGTTGTTGTGGCACTCAATATGACAAACGCTCCGCAAAAAATAGGCGTCGGATTGAAAGGGAACGGCTTTGCTAAGGTGAAGAGTCTACTAGCGACAGGGAATTCCACCGGCATTGGAGATGAAGTTTCTCTCGATCCTTATGGCGTTTTTATTGGAGAGCTAAGCAAGTAAACTGTAAAGCCAACAATTTGGTTACTGGTCCGGCCGTGACAATTCCCACGGCCGGATTATTTTTTAGGGACGCTCCCAGGACTTGGTGCGGGATACGGCCTCATCCCAACGCTCGCGTAGCGCCCTAACTCTCGAGGGTGGAAGGCGTGGTTCGAAACGGCATTCCGCCCGGGGCAATTCGGAGATTGCCTGAATTCCATCCCAGAAACCAACAGCCAATCCAGCTAGAAATGCGGCGCCCAGAGCGGTTGTCTCCGTCATCGAAGGGCGAACTACCGGAACGCCGAGAATGTCCGCCTGAAATTGCATGAGAGCGTCATTGGCGGTTGCGCCCCCATCTACCCGCAACTCCTGAAGCGGAGTGTTGGTATCGGTCTGAACTGCATCCATCAAATCGGCGACCTGATAGGCGATGCTTTCCAGAGCGGCGCGCGCGATGTGGCCCGCTTTGCTACCACGCGTAAGGCCGAAGATTGCACCGCGGGCGAAAGAGTCCCAGTGCGGAGCGCCCAGGCCCACGAAGGCGGGGACGAAAAACACTCCGCCATTGTCGGAAACAGAATTCGCCAGCGCCTCTACATCCGAAGAACTACCAATGATTCCCAGGCCGTCACGCAGCCACTGGACCACGGCGCCACCGACAAATACGCTTCCCTCCAGCGCGTAATCAGTATGGTCGCCAATTTTCCAGGCCACCGTGGTCACCAGGCGATTGGAAGATGCGACGGCGCGTTTGCCGGTGCTCTGCAACATAAAGCAGCCCGTTCCGTAAGTATTTTTTGTAAGGCCGGGGCTGGTGCATCTTTGTCCAAACAATGCCGACTGCTGATCGCCGGCAATTCCTGCAATAGGAATCCCGTTGAGATCTGGGACGCTACTTACCTCCGCGTAAACCTCGCTGGAGGTTCGAACCACAGGCACCATTGATTCTGGAACACGGAATAGCTCGAGCAATTCGCTATCCCATTGGCCAGCCTGAAGATTGAAAAGCATAGTGCGGGAAGCGTTGCTGGCGTCGGTAACGTGCACCCGGCCTCCAGTGAGCTTCCAAAGCAGCCATGTGTCGACAGTGCCGAACGCCAATCGGCCGGCTTCGGCGAGTTGCCGCGCGTTCGGAACATTCTCCAGCATCCAGGAAATCTTGGTGGCCGAGAAGTACGCGTCGATTAAAAGACCAGTGCGCTGCTGTATCCGAGGTTCGTGGCCTTGTGTTTTGAGCTGCTCACAGAACGCGGCAGTGCGGCGATCCTGCCAGACGATGGCGTTGTAAATGGGCTTGCCGGTTGACCGGTCCCAGACGATGGTTGTTTCCCGCTGGTTCGTGATGCTGATCGCGGCGATGTCTCTAGCTTGTACTCTGGCTTTGGATAAGGCTTCCAAGGCCACGGCGATCTGTGCTGCCGCAATTTCTTCGGGATCGTGCTCGACCCATCCAGGCTGGGGAAATATCTGCTGAAATTCCCGCTGAGCCACAGAACGGACCGCGCCGAGATCGTCAAACAGGAGGGCTCGGGAACTGGTTGTGCCCTGATCGAGAGAAAGGATGTAACGCAAACAGCCTCCTAATTTTTAGCGGTGATCAAGCCGAGGGCTGTGACATTCTTAGGAATCGTCGAATACCAAAATCATAAATGGCCGCGCCGAGCAGGCCGCCCAGCAGGGGCGCAATGACCGGCACCCACCAGATCCGCGCGCCGTCGGTGAGACCGTTGTTCTTGAATCCAGCGATGGCGGTGAAGAGGCGCGGTCCAAAATCGCGCGCGGGGTTGATTGGATATCCGTGCATGCCGCCAAAGCTCATGCCTATGGCGACGACAACCAATCCGATCATTAGAGGCGCGAGGTTGGCTCCAGGCGGAACGTTTAATTCGTCGGTGATGGCCAGCACAAGGAGCAACAGAAGAGCCGTACCGATAACCTGATCCAAAAAGCCCGCTTGCGGCCACGATGGAAACGCCGGGAAAGTGGTAAACACACCCGCGGTTCTTTCAAGTTCAGGGTCGAACTGACGGAATGCAGGCAGATAATTTCGGTATACCAGCGCTGCCGCGAAGAACGCGCCTGCTGTCTGCGCCATGAAATAAGGGACGACTTTGCGCCAGGGAAAACCACGAAACACCGCCATCGTGAGAGTGACTGCCGGGTTCAGGTGGCCGCCGGAAATTTTCCCCGCAATGTAGATTCCCATGGTTACCGCGAGTCCCCAACCTAATGTGATGTTGGTGTAGCCGCCGTGAATGATGGCGGCTGGAGTGTTCGAAGGGAACAGAACAACCATGGCGACCACCCCGGTGCCGAAGAGAATTAAGACAAAGGTTCCCATGAACTCAGCAATCAACTGGGCAGTCAGGCTTGGCCTGATGTTCATGCGTTGCTCCTAAATCGGCTTGTCTAAGGTTTTCGAACCGCGAGTAGTCTAGCAAGGAATTGAAACTGAGTTCGGCTTTTACGGGTTTTCGAGTGAGCGGATTCCCGGCAACGTCAAGTTGGAGCGTACTCCCGAGCGCTTCTTCCTTACGAGTTCCTGAGTGCGCAAGATTTTCAAGTTATTTCCACTTGACAGGATTGCCACGTTCTATAAGATAGAGAATATTTATTCATATATGTGAATAAATATGCACAATGAATAAAGCACTGCGGCAAAGAGCGGTTTTGGAAGTGCTAAGGCATGGGGCGATAACGAGCCAGGAAGAATTGCAGCGTGCTTTGCGCAAGCGCGGTTTCAAGGTGGGTCAGGCAACGTTGTCGCGGGATATTCGCGACCTCAACCTGAGCAAGACTTCGACGGGCTATACGTTATCGCAAGCGGAAGGCGGCGCTGGTCTGGCCTTGCCCCCGGTGCAACGCCTGATTCGGGAGTTCGTACTGGATGTGCGGCCGGCGCAGAACCTGCTGGTGGTGAAAACCATTATCGGTAGCGCCCAGCCCGTGGCGGCAGCGCTGGATGAGCAGGAATGGGAGGAAGTTGTGGGAACGATTGCCGGCGACGACGCGATTTTGATCGTTTGTCCCGATAAGGACGCCGCCAAAAAAGTTGCGGGGCGGATCGAGGAGATGCTCGGCTGACGGGTGCGAAACTCAAAACGGCGGTGTTAGGAGCCAGCGGCTATACCGGCCTGGAACTCACACGAATTCTCGAGCGCCATCCCCGCCTGGAGAAGCCGAGCTTGTTGCGGCGAGAAGCTAGTGACGGCGCGGCAGACTTGGCGGAGATTTTTCCAGAGTTGTCGGGTAACGGAGGTTATCCGCTGCGGGCGCTCTCATGGCCGGAAGTGAAGCGACAAGGGATTGAGTTGTTGTTTCTGGCTACGCCGCATGCAGCCTCGCGAGCGCTGGTGCCGGAAGCCGTCGCGCAGGGATTGCGCGTGATCGATTTGAGCGGCGCGTGGCGGCTGAAAGAAGCGCAGCATCGCGCCATTTACTCCTTCCAGGATGCGGACGCAGTCACCGCCGCTGAACTGACATCGAGGGCGGTTTACGGTTTGCCGGAATTAAATGGCGACCGGCTTGCATCGGCACACTTGGTGGCGAATCCAGGTTGCTATGCGACTTCGGTAATCCTCGCACTGCTGCCGCTCTTGAAAAGTGGATTGATCGATCAGGAACGTGGAATTATTTCCGATTCGAAATCCGGAGTATCGGGAGCGGGTAAGGCGCCTAGCTCGCGGACTCACTTCGTTTCTGTAGCCGACAATCTTTCCGCTTATTCGGTTTTCAATCACCGGCATCTTGGAGAAATGGTGGAGCAGTTGGGATTGAACGATACGCAGCTGACTTTTACACCGCATCTGCTGCCGATTCCGCGTGGGATTCTCTCGACCATCTATGTGCACTTGAAGAAAGCAATGAAACCGGCCGAAGTTGAATCCTGTCTGCGAAATTTCTATGGGGGCAAACACTGGATTCGCGTGTTCGCGACGCCGAAGCTGCCCGAGTTGCAGTTCTCCTTACATACCAATTACTGCGATCTGGGATTTTGTCTAGCTGAGGATGGTCAGCGGCTGGTGCTTCTGTCCTGCCTGGACAATTTGCTGAAAGGTGCGGCGGGCCAGGCGGTGCAGAACATGAACCTGATGTACGGGTGGGGAGAACGGGAGGGTTTGCAGTGACGATTGTGGTGAAGGTCGGCGGTTCGGCCATCGAAGATGCGGCAACGCTGCGCAAGTGCGCCCAGTCCATCGCGGAGTTGGCGCGGGATGGTCACCGCGTGGCTGTGGTGCATGGCGGCGGTAGCGCATTAACTCGCATGCTCGAGCGGTTAGGGAAAAAGAGCGAGTTTGTGGACGGGTTGCGCGTCACCGATGCTGAAACGCGCGATGTGGCACTGATGGTATTAGCTGGAATCATTAACAAGAAGCTGGTGGCAGCAATTCAGGCCGCAGGCATGCCGGCAATCGGTTTTTGTGGCGGAGACGGTATGACGTTCCGCGCACGGAAGAAGTTTGTTCGTGGGCGCGACCTGGGTTTCGTTGGCGAAATTTGCTTTGCGGAACCGTGCTGGATCGAGGCCCTTTGGCAGCAGGGAGGAATTCCAGTTTTGGCTTCGCTGGCATTGGGCGCCGACGGCGAATACTACAACGTGAATGCAGATGAAATGGCGGCGTCGTGTGCTGCTGCGTGCCATGCCAACACGTTGGTCTTTCTCACGGACGTGGCTGGCGTGAGAGACGCAGCGGGAACTGTGATGCCGTGGCTGAGCACGAAACAGGCGGCCGAACTGGCGGCAGGGGCCGTCATCAGCGGGGGGATGCTGCCCAAGCTTCAGGCTTGCGGACACGCGCTCAAACAAGGCGTGGGGAGGGTAAGAATTCTTCCCGCAATCGAAGCGGAACTGTTGCCGCAGTTTTATCTCACAAAGCTTTCATGCGGCACGGAGGTTACCTATTCATGAGTTCGACAGGAGTTGTTGGTTACAAAACGCAACTGGCGCGTACGCAAGGGCAGAAAAAGGATTCGAAGCCAAGGCGCGCAGCAGCGAGTCGTGCGTCCGAGAGAGCTCCACAACAATTCTGGTGTCCCGACCTGGTTTCGACCCGCGATCTCGGGCCTCTCGGAGTAGAAGCGATTTTGCGTCTGGCTGAAATCATGAAGTCTTGTCCTACGGACTTTCAAGAGACCCTCAAGGGCCGGCAAATGGTGATGTTCTTCGAAAAGCCGTCTCTACGGACACGCCTGACGTTCGAAGCCGGAATGGTCAGTTTGGGCGGCTCCGCCATGTTTGTTGATCAGACCCACGAACGCCTGGATGCCCGCGAAAAGCTGAGCGATGTGGCGCACAATCTCGAGCGCTGGGTCGATCTGATTGTGCTGCGTACCTTTTCGCAGGACACAATTGACGCCATGGCGCAGCACGCCCGCGTCCCGGTGATCAATGCGCTCAGCGATCTGGAGCATCCGTGTCAGGCGCTGGCAGACTATCTCACACTGATAGAGAGGTTCGGAGACGCAAAGAGCCGCTGCCTGGCCTATGTTGGCGATGGCAACAACGTGGCGCATTCTCTGCTGCTAACAGCCGCGTGTCTGGGATCGTCGATCCGAATCGCGACACCACAAGGGTATGCGCCGGATCCGCAGATCGTGGCCGACGCGCGGGCGATTGCCGCGGAAACCGGCGCCGAAATTTACTTATTGACGGATCCTCGGGAAGCAGTTGCCGGAGCCGACGCTGTTTACACCGATGCATGGACGAGCATGGGACATGAGAAGGAAGAAGACGAGCGAGCCAGGATTTTCCCGCCTTATCAAGTGAATGCGGAACTCATGGCAGAAGCCGCTCCCCATGCGGTGTTTATGCACTGCCTGCCGGCTCACCGCGGGTTGGAAGTGACCGATGGAGTTATGGATTCTCCGCAGTCAGTAATTTTTGAGCAGGCGGAAAACCGTCTGCACGTACAGAAAGCGATTCTTTATCTGCTACTGGGGGGCGGCGATCGCCTGCCCGCAAGGAGTGCTTATGTCTGAAAAAGTTGTGCTCGCTTACTCTGGAGGACTCGATACCTCCATCATTATTCCCTGGCTTAAGGAAAATTACTCTTACAGCGTCATCGCCATGGTGGGCGATGTAGGGCAGGGGGATGACGTCGAGGCAGTTGTAGAGAAGGCTTACGCCACCGGCGCGAGCAAGGTGATCGTGGAAGATCTCCGCGAGGAGTTTTTGACTGGATACGTTTTTCCAGCATTGCAGGCCGGCGCTGTGTATGAGCATAAATATCTGCTGGGCACATCACTGGCGCGACCCGTGATCGCGAAACATCAGGTCGAAGTTGCGCTACGCGAAGGAGCCACAGCCGTCGCTCATGGGTGTACAGGAAAGGGGAACGATCAGGTCCGTTTCGAGTTGACGTATCAGGCGCTCGCGCCCGACTTGAAAGTCATCGCGCCTTGGCGGGAATGGTCGCTGAAGTCACGCGAGGATTGCCTCGATTACGCTGAGCAGCATGGCATCGCGGTGGCGGCGAGCCGGGAGAAAATCCACAGCAGGGACCGCAATCTCTGGCACCTTAGCCACGAAGGCGGAGAACTTGAGGAGGCTGCGAATGCTCCGCTGTCTACGACCTGGCAGATGACGCGGTCGCCACAAGAAGCCCCAGACAAGAATGAAGAAATAACGATCGGCTTCGAGAAGGGGATACCGGTTGCTGTCGATGGCATGAAGCTGGATCCGGTGTCGCTAGTCGAGCTGCTGAATGAAGTTGGGGCGAGGAACGCCATCGGCCGGGTGGATTTGGTGGAGAACCGCTTCGTGGGAATCAAGTCGCGCGGCTGCTACGAAACTCCAGGTGGAACCTTGCTGATTGCGGCGCATCGCGAGCTGGAGGCATTGTGCCTGGAACGCGAGGTCGCGCACTTTAAGCAGCATGTGGCGCTTAAGTATGCGGAGCTCGTTTACTTTGGATTGTGGTTCACGCCGCTACGCGAGGCGCTGGATGCATTTGTCGCCAGCACGCAAACGGAGATCACCGGCAGCGTGACGTTGTCTTTGTACAAAGGGAATGTTTCGGTGGTGAGCCGCCAATCCGAGCACTCGCTCTATCGCACTGACCTTTCCTCGTTCACGATGGGTGACAGTTACGATCAGAAGGATGCCGCCGGATTTATTCGCATCCTTGGACTGCCGTCGCGCACGCGCGCGCGTGCTCGGATGGAGGTTGCGCGATGAAGATGTGGTCGGGACGTTTCCGGGAGCCTCTCGACTCGCAGTTCGAGCGCTGGCAGCGATCGTTTGAATTCGATCGCCGCTTGTTGAGCTACGAACTGGCGGCGAGCGCTGCCCACGCTCGTGCCCTCAAAAGCGCCGGCGTTCTTTCCGCGGATGAGCTCATCAGCATTCTCGAAGGTCTGCAACAGATTGGCGGGACTGCCACTGCCGCGAAGGGCCTAGCTGAAGACGATGAAGCTGAGGATGTGCATCATTTTGTCGAGAAGCAGTTGGTGGCGCGCATCGGCGAGGTCGGATACAAGTTGCACAGCGGCCGCAGCCGCAACGAGCAGATTGCCACCGACCTGCGACTGTATGTGCGGGCGGCGATTGACGAGTTGCATAGCGAACTCGCGGAACTCTGTGCGGCTTTCACGGATCGCGCTGAACAAGCCGGAACCGCCGCGATGCCTGCTTATACACATCTGCAGCGCGCTGAACCAGTGCTGGTTGCCCACTGGCTGCTGGCCTACGTCGAAATGTTTCTGCGGGATGCGGACAGGCTGGCCGATTGCCGCAAGCGGCTGAACCTTTGCCCACTGGGCTCGGGCGCGGTGGCCGGAGCGACGCTACCACTGGATCGCGCTCTTATGGCTGACGAACTGGACTTCGATTCTGCAACTGCAAACAGTATCGATGCTACCAGCGACCGCGATTTCATTCTCGAATTTGTCAACACGCTTTCGCTACAGTGCCTGCATTTGAGCCGGTGGGCAGAGGAGATGATCATTTTCTCTACCCAGGAATTCGGCTTTGTGCAGTTGCCAGAGTCTTATTCCACGGGAAGCAGCGCGATGCCGCAGAAGAAGAATCCCGATCTTCTGGAACTGGTGCGAGGCAAAACCGGCAGGGTCATCGGCAGTGCAACAGCGCTCATGATCACATTGAAAGGTCTACCGTTGGCTTACAACAAAGATTTGCAGGAAACCCAGCAGCCTCTGTTCGACGCCACGGACACGGCGATTGGAATGTTGCCGATGGTTGCAGGATGGATGAAGACGGTTGAATTCGCGCACTGGCGCATGAACGATGCGACGCAGTCTGGATTCATGAACGCCTGGGCTGGGGCAACTTACCTGGTGAACCGTGGTGTTCCTTCCCGACTCGCACACGAACAGATCGGCAAGGCTGTGAAGCTGTGTGTCGAAAGAAACTGCGAGCTCCAGGATCTGACACTCGATGAGTTGCGAACTCTGAATCCGGCGTTTGATGAAGGTTTTCGAGACTGCCTTAAGCCGGCTAGTGTTTTGGGAATCCACGATGTTTCGGGAGGAACGGCCCCGGCCCGTGTGCACAAGGCAATTGCGGCGGCAAAAAAGAAAATCGGTACGCTGCGAGAGGTGATCCATGCGCACGCGTAAAGCTATCTTGCCAGATGCAAACCACATCCATGAACTGATCTCAGCCTACTCAAGTGACGGCACTTTGCTGCCCAGAACACTGGCGGAGATTTGCGAGAACGTCAGAGATTTTGTCGTTCTGGAAAATGAAGGCCGCATTATCGGATGCGGGGCGCTGCATCTCTACGGCACACATCTCGCTGAGATTCGCTCCATCACAGTAGGACCTCGGGCGCAAGGACATGGGGGAGGCAGCCGGCTGATGAAGGCATTGATGGCGGAAGCGAAGCGCCATCGGGTGGATTGCATCTGTCTGTTTACACGGGCTCCAGAATTTTTTGCGCGGCAAGGGTTTCAGATGGCGCGTCGGGAGGACCTGCCAGACAAGATCTACAAGGATTGCCACGTTTGTCCCAGATTTCACAACTGCGACGAAGTCGCTATGGTGAGAGGCAAGCTTCCTACATTCGCGATTCTGCCTGAGCCGCCGAACTGGCTGGTGAAGATCCAAGCGCAACAGTGATTCGAGGATCTCAACGCGCCTTAGTTGCTGCTAAAGACTCTGCCCGGGGCAAAAAATGCCCTTGGCGAAAACCTCGTTGTCCTTCTATGGGGTGTGCCGAAGGGTAGCCCGCGATGCTATGATCGGTGGGCATGTGGGCTGAAATCCCTGATCACGGGCGGACATCAAGCCATGGCAATTGCTGCTCCTAACACTTCCAGAACTACTTCGGTTTCCGAACCGTCAGCGTCTTACGCGGCTCCGCTGGCGATTGTCACTACGTTATTTTTCATGTGGGGCTTTCTCACTTGCCTCAACGACATCCTTGTTCCTCACCTGAAGCCGATTTTCGATCTGAATTACACACAGATCATGCTCATTCAGTTCGCCTTCTTTGGAGCATATTTTCTCTTTTCTATACCGTCGGCAAAGATTATTGATTGGATTGGCTATCAGCGCTCGATGGTGGTGGGTTTGCTGACGATGGGTCTGGGGGCATTTCTTTTCGTGCCGGCGGCAAGCGTTCCATCGTACCCGCTATTTCTGATGGCATTGATCGTACTTGCGGCTGGGATTACGTGTTTGCAGGTTGCGGCTAATCCTTATGTGACTGTGCTGGGCAAGTCTGAAACAGCTTCCAGTCGCCTAAATTTGACCCAGGCGTTCAATTCGCTGGGAACATTTCTAGCGCCTTTTTTCGGTGGACTGCTGATTCTGAGCGCGGCCCCGAAGACCATGGAAGAAATCCGGGCGCTAGCGCCTGATGCCCTGCAAGCGTACCGATTGCACGAGGCGGCGACAGTGAAGCTTCCTTACATTGGTCTGGGGATTGCGCTGGTGCTGCTGGCCATTGCGATCGGTAGTTTCAAGCTGCCAAAAATCCCGCACGCCCAGCATCAAGCTGGGGAAAAGGTGAATGACTCCATTTGGAACCACCCAAATCTGATCTTCGGCGCGATCGCCATTTTTGTTTACGTCGGCGCCGAGGTTTCCATTGGAAGTTTCCTGGTGAATTATTTCAGCCAGCCCGAGATTGGCGGTTTCACGGAAAAAGTTGCGGCCAGTTTCGTTGCCTTCTATTGGGGTGGAGCGATGGTCGGTCGTTTCATCGGTTCCGCGCTATTGCAAAAGATGACAACGGGGCGCCTGCTGGGCATTTGCGCGGTGTGTGCTGCTGCTCTGGTGACAATTTCCATGCTGAGCACGGGGCACTTTGCCATGTGGAGCATCATTCTGGTCGGGCTTTTCAACTCCATCATGTTCCCGAGCATTTTTACCCTGGGTGTTGCGGAGCTTGGCCCGCTGACAGGAGATGGTTCAGGAATCATGATCATGGCAATCGTTGGCGGAGCCTTGATTCCTCTGGCGCAGGGCGCGGTCGCCGACAGGATCGGAATTCACCACGCTTTCTTTCTTCCAGTGATCTGTTACCTCTATATTCTATTTTTCGCGCTGAGCGGCTCCAAGCCGAACAGCAAACGCGCTCTCACATAGGAGTCCGGTCAGGCAGTTGCCAGTCCGGGCTTCTTACTGGCGCCCTCAAAATGGGCCTCGATCTCCTCGAGCGTCTTTCCTTTTGTTTCAGGCAGGAATACAGCGGCGGTGATGAAGTAAACGACCGTGCACGCCGCGAAGGCGAAGAACATCGTCGAGTAGCCATACCTTCCGACCGTGGGCAGGAACGTAGCAGCAATGCCCGTAGACACGGCCTGATTGATCAGAAGTGCAATACTCATGCCGTTGGAGCGAATACGGGTCGGCATCAGCTCCGAGAGCGCCAGCCACACGCACACGCCCGGACCGATCGCGAAAAACGCCATGAAGATGAACAGGGTTATGGCCACCATCCATCCGTTGTGGGTACTCGGCACCGGACTGATCAACGCGTTGTCGATCCTAAGGGGCGCCTGGCGCGAAGCGTCCAGATTGCTGAATGGATTTGAGAAGAACGCCACCACCTTGTTGGCGGGCAGGCAGCCGTCGCGCGTGATTTCAATTGGCTTCGCCGCGGTATCGTCAGAACGCGCCACTTTGGTGGCGGCGCGAAAATCTCCGCAGGAATAAATGACGATCAGCGAAGTAGTCCGGTTCCGCAGAGCGTCGCCTGAATTTCCGCTTGCCGCTAGCAGTTTATCAGCGGCTTTCTTATCATAAAGTAATGAAAGCTTCTGACCATTGCTGACCATGGACTGCACCGCATCTCGAGAATCCACGCGCAGCTTCTCGGTGCGGCGGAACAACGTGCCGGTGCAAAGCAGCGAGACGATAATGCCCGCGCTGCCCAGCGATAGCAGGAATTTGCGTCCTTTGCGATCCACCAGCAGGACGCCGCCGATTGTCATCAGGAAGTTGACGACAGTAAAAAGAACGTAGCCCCAGTGCGCCTGGACATCGGAGAGACCGCTCTGCAATAGAATGTTGGCGTTGTATCCGATGATTGAGTTGACGCCCGTAGCCTGGTTGCACGCCAGAATGACGCAGGCGAGCACAAATGGAATCACGTATTTTCGACGCAGAAGCGACTCCTTGGCCTTCGCTCCCGTGGAAGTATTGGCTACCTCAGCGGCGGCGGCTTGTTCCATTTCCGCGAGTTCAAGATTTGCCTGATCGACAGTGCGCGAACGCAGAAGGGCGGAATAGGCGGCCTCGCGTCTTCCGCGGCGAAACAGCCAGCGCGGAGACTCTGCGACCATCAGACTCCCGATCACGAACAAGATGCCAGGTGGCAGCGACACCCAGAAAATACTGCGCCAGGCAGTGTCCTTAAATGCCAGAAGTCTGGCGGCGTCGCCGAGCTTTGCGACTTCTTCAACCCGAATGCTGAAAAACATCCCGACAACCGCCGCCGTCACAATGCCGAGTGTCAGCAGCCATTGGAAGATACCTGTGCCCTTGCCACGGCTCGATGCTGATAGACACTCCGCCAGATACAGCGGGACCACCACGCCGATCAGGCCGGCGCTGATGCCTTGCAGGAGCCGGCCAAGCACGAGGGCTTCGTAACCATGAGAGAGAGCAATCACAGGAATGCTGACAACGAATAGAACGCCGCTGAGGGTCATCATGAGCTTGCGTCCCATCCAGTCGGCGAGAACTCCGGCAAACAAAGTTGAGATCACGCTGCCCAGCAGCACAGCTGCAACCACGATTGAAAGCTGGCCCGCGGTCAACCCGGAAGTGGCCTCCAGATAGGGGAGCGCGCCCGCGATGATGCCCACGTCCACTCCATAGAGCAACCCGCCCAGCCCTGCCACCAGAAGGAGAAAACGGTTATAGCTGGTTTTTTCGTTACTCTCCACGCTCGCAGTCCTTTCGCCACAGGAGAAACAAGAAATTTGTTCCTGGCGAGAATACTACGGCAGTTCACGCAGAGTGGATATTTCTGCTCGTGCCGAACGTTGATTTTCCTAAACTTAAAACAGTGCGGCGGGAATGAGACTGCTTCTTTTAGCGTGACCTAAAGAAAAAAGCCCCAGCAAAAAGCTGAGGCTCTTGTTTTGGATTTCGTGTCGAGCGTTCTTACAACCCGAAGACTCGGATCCCAATACTACTGAGCGCTAACCTGAACCGATACCAACTCCGGGTTACAGCGCGAATTCTGGATGGACTTAACCGCATCTTCTGCCGTGAATCTTCCCATCGCCAGCGCCAGCTTGCGATTGGTGGTTGTCTGAATTGGAGTGCGATCAATGCGCTGGACGTATTCGGGAGCGCGGGTTCCGCTGCGATTCACTCTCACAAGAAACTTCGTATTGGTCATGGTTTCCTTTCCGGGCTCAGGACGAACGGTGGTATAGCAAGAACGCTTCCAAACTGTTTTAGTCGCTGCAAACGATTACTCTTTCACGGAGTGCTAATCAAAGATTAGAAAGGTGGCTACTTCCAAGGAGCCTGAAAGAGTAAATAAGAAAGATAAGAAGGAATGCGAGCTCAATTACGATACTAAGCTCAAACGCGGCTATTGTCAACGTTTAGCGACTTGCTGGCAGGGGAAGGTGTGTGTTGTGTAGTTTGCGAATCCGATGGCATTCGTTTTATTGCTGCACAATCTGGCCGGGCTGCGGGTGAACTTGTTCATGGTTAATGTCGCTTGCGTCCCAGCCACCCCCAAGGGCTTTCACCAAATAAACCGCGCTGACCATTTGTTGACCGAGCAATTGAGTTGCCAGCCGCTGGTTGGTAAGGAGAACGGTCTGAGCGGTGATGACGTCGAGGTAAGTGGTGACGCCGCCGACGTAGCGATTGTTGGCGATCGTCAATGCCCGGCGGGCATCTTCGACGGCGGCAGATTGAGTCGCTAGAGCTTGCGAGAGGGTGCTCAGATTGCTAATGCCGTCCTCGACTTGCTGGAATGCAGTGAGCACGGACTGGCGATAATTGGCAACGGATTGATCGTATGCCGCGCGTGCAGCGGCCAGGTTGGCGCGATTTCTGCCACCCTGAAAGATCGGTTGAAAGGCGTCAGCCCCAAGCGACCAAATCAAGCTCGATGCGTTGAAAAGGGACGCGAGATCTTTGCTGTCCAATCCACCAGAACCGCTGAGAGTGATATGAGGATAGAATGCTGCGCGGGCAATCCCCACCTGCGCATTCTGGTAAGCCATCATCCGTTCTGCGGTTGAAATGTCAGGGCGGCGTTCGAGAACGCCGGAGGGAACGCCGAGCGGGACTGGTGGCGGCGCTTCCCGTAACGGCCCTACGGGCACGCTGAAACTGGAAGCCGGCTGTCCTATCAATACCGCGATGGCATGCTCGAACTGTGCGCGCGATTGCTGCACCAGCGATAGTTGTGACACGGTGGAGTCGAGCAGAGCGGCCTGCTGCGCTACTTCCAATCCACTGGCAACACCGCCTTCATGGCGATTATTCACCAGGTCCAGTCCCTTACGCTCGTAGCCGACAGAATCCTGCACGACTTGATACTCGGCATCCAATTCGCGGAGCGTGAAGTAGTCGGCGGCAAGTTCGGCCGTTAATACGAGTTGCACATTTTGAAGATCGGCGGCGGTGGACTGAAGCGAGGCATTGGCGGCTTCAACATTGTGCCGCACGCGCCCAAAGAGATCGGCCTCATAGCTCAGCGAAAAAGGAATGGTAAAAACGTTTTGCGTATACGGCAATACTGGCTGCGTGAAGCCGTTTAGCGGCCGATTCGCGGAGCCGCGCTCGCGAATGGCGCTGGGATCCGCTGACACTTGCGGAAACATTTCCGCAGTGGCAACCCGCGCCAATGAACGAGCCTGGCTTAACCGGTCACGCGCGGCAACCAGAGACTGATTGGCCTGAAGCAACTGTTGTTCGTAAGCATCGAGTGCGGGATCGTGGAAAATTTGCCACCACGTACCCTTGGGGATCGCATCCTTCGGCGCGGCCTGCTCCCACGGTGGCTGCGTCTTCCAGGCGTCGGGCGCCGGTACCGGAGCCGCAGGGCGGCTGTAACGCGGACCGACCGTGCAGCCAGCCGCAAGGCCGACAAGCGCCATCATTAGCGATAAAGCGGCACGCCTCACTGGCCCTTGCCTTTCTGCTGGTCGTTTCTTTGTTGACCGCTTCCGTGTTGATCCTTCTTCCGCTGATCGTTTTTCTGTTGATCATTGTTCTGCCCTTGCGGCTGACCTTGTGATGCAGGCTGACTCGGCTTTTGCTGGTTCTGCGGGCCTTGTGCGACATTTACCTGCTGACCGTCTTCCAGAGAATCTGCCGGGTTAATCACAACGCGATCTGTGCCGGATACGCCCCCAAGAATTTCCAGTGTGCTGCCGTAATCGCGCCCAATGTTAATGCGCCGTAGTTGGACCTTATTGTCAGTACCAATGACCGCAACCTGCGGACCTTCCGCGCGGAACAGCATGGCATTCACGGGAACGGTGACCTTATTCACGTTCGTACCGACGGCGAAGTGCACCTCTCCAAAGGAGCCTGGTAGTAAGTGCCCGTCTTTGTTGGGCACATCAACTTCTGTCAGCAGAGTCCGGGTTGAGGGGTCAATCGCCTCGGCGGTGCGAGCCACTTTGCCCATGAACTGTTGTCCCGGGAATTCCTGCAAGGTAACAATAGTTTGTTCTCCGACCTTAATGCTTGGCGCGTAAGCTTGCGGAACATTGGTGAATACTCGCAGCGGATCGACGCGCGCAATATC
This sequence comes from Candidatus Sulfotelmatobacter sp., assembly GCA_025462865.1. Taxonomy (GTDB): domain Bacteria; phylum Acidobacteriota; class Terriglobia; order Terriglobales; family Acidobacteriaceae; genus Sulfotelmatobacter. The sequence continues at coordinate 116,497 of JAOAPI010000113.1, forward strand.
AAACAATTCCCGGCCCGCGACGCCGGCTCCTGCGTTGATGAGCGCGCCCGGATCCACATTGCGACGTGTCAACACTCCGTCGAAGGGCGCGTATACGTCTTTAAATCCTTCAAGCTGTTCCAGGCGGCGAACGTTGGCGTCGGCGGCAGCGAGGTTGGCCTGAGCCTGCTTGTATCCGCTGACTTGCTGGTCTGCTTCCTGCGCCGAGACGGAGTCACTCTTGCGCAGATTTTCCCAGCGGTCGGAGCTGATCTTGGCCAGTTCCATCTGCGCCAGAGTTTGCTGGCGCGCCGCACGCATCTGATTGAGTTCCTGATCAACCTCGGGAGCGTCGATCTTTGCCAGCAATTCTCCCTTCTTTACTTTGCTGCCAATATCTTTGTACCAGCGCACCAAGTAGCCGCTGGTGCGCGCATAAATCGGAGATTCCTCATAGGCCTGCAGAGATCCAGGCAAAATCAAATTCTCGTCAGGCTTTTCTGATTGTGGATAAACTACCGCGACCGTAGGTATGGTCTCGCGCTCTGTCTCTTTGGCTAAGGCGCGTCCATGGGTCACGCGGTCCCATAGTGTGACGCCGCCGGCGATCAGCAGCACGAACAGAAATACAGCCACAAACATTAAGGCTTTACGCGGAGACGCAGGCGGAACTTCGGGCGGCTTCAGGATTGCCACTCGCTGATGGCGCGATTGCTGTTGGATCCGTTCGATATCCTCATCGCGCTGGGCCTGCCCGCCAGATGTGCGATGTTCTTCGCCCTCTGGGGACGGCTGGATCTCGCGATTCTGCTGAGATCGCTGGTCGTCTACCGGTTTCTGTCTTAAATCGTTCTCTGGACTCATCTTGACTCCGATTATCCCGAAACTGTTTTACGCTTCCTGCCGCGCCCGCTTCGCTTCCCGGCGGCTGTGAAACATTGCGAACACGCTGGGTACAAAGAACAAAGTAGCCACGGTGGCAAAGAGTAGACCCCCGATGACGGCGCGTCCCAAGGGAGCGTTCTGTTCGCCGCCTTCACCAAACCCCAGCGCCATCGGCACCATGCCAATGATCATTGCCAGTGCGGTCATCAGCACGGGACGCACTCGAGTGTATCCTGCAGCGATCGCAGCCTGTACCGCAGGAATTCCTTCCTCCATTTGCTCTCGCGCAAAACTGACCATCAGGATCGAGTTGGCAGTGGCAACGCCCATACACATGACCGCACCGGTCAGCGATGGCACATTCAGCGTGGTTCGTGTAAGCAGTAGGAACCAGCAGATCCCGGCCAGCGCTCCCGGCAGTGCAGCGATGATGATGAAGGGATCTAGCCATGATTGAAAATTGATGACGATCAGCAGATAGACCAGCAGAATCGCTCCCACGAGTCCCAGTCCTAATCCGATAAACGAAGAGCGCATCGTGACCACTTGTCCGCGTACCACGATGTGAGTGCCTCGGGGCAATTTATCGTTGAAAGTCTTGAGAAGTTTGTCAGTGTCGGCGGCAACCGCGCCCAAATCGCGATCCTGCGTGCTGGCATACACGTCGACGACCGATTGAACGTTGTAATGGTTGATGGTAGCTGGCCGCGCCACCGGGTAGGACTGCACCAGGTTTCCCAGCAGCTGTGCGCCTTGTTGCGAATTAACCGGTACTGACATCAAGTCCTGCAGATCAGTCATTCGGTACTGCGGCGCCTGAACCGCCATTTGGTAGGTAACACCGTTGCGCGGATTCAGCCAAAAGTTCGGCGCCGTCTGGAAGCTTCCGCTCAGCGATACCAGTACACTCTGCGCTACATCGCGAGCTGTAAGCCCGACCTGCGTGACGCGAGTGCGGTCGATATCCAAATGCAACGTAGGCGAAGAAAGCAGTTGCTGGACGTGCACGTCGGCGGCCCCGGGTATGTGGCGCATTCTGTTCGCAATCTGCTGCGCAATCTGATAGCTGTTGGCCATGTCCGTTCCCACGATCTGTACATCGATTGGCGCGGGCAGGCCAAAATTCAGAATCTGCGTAACAATGTCGGCCGGCTGGAAGAAAAACTCCACTCCTGGGAAGCGGCGAGGCAGTACATCCCGTAGATGGCGGATGTGGTTCGCGGTGGGATGGTGATGCTCGGGATCCAGCGCTATCAAAATCTCAGCGTCACTGGTGCCGATGGTTCCGTTGGAACTGTAAGATTGATTAATGCCGGAGTTCGGCAGTCCGATGTTGTCGAGAATCGTCTGCAATTCGCCATTCGGAATCTCCTGATGCAGCGCAGCCTCGATTTGGTCGACCAGGCGCGCCGTTTCTTCCACACGCAGGCCGGGACGGGCCCGTACATGCAGACGCAGCAGGCCCGCATCCACTTGCGGGAAAAAATCCTGCCCGAGGAACACGAACAGGCCAAGTGAGAGCAGGCAGAAAGCCAAAAAGCAAAGTATGAAAATGCCACGATGCTCAAGCGTGGTCTCCAGCAACTGCTCGTAGCCGCGACGAAAGTCTTCAAACTTACGCTCGAAGCCCCGCTGAAATCGTCCCAGAAATGATTTGGGCGACTCGGAGCGATGCTCGTGACCGCGCATGATGAACATCACAAGCGTTGGTATGAGCGTTCGCGACAGTAGGTAGCTTGCCAGCATGGCAAAACTTACGGCTTCCGCAAGGGGCACAAACAAGAATTTAGCCACACCGCTCAAAAAGAACATGGGAACGAACACAATACAAATGCTTAGCGTGGAGACCAGAGCCGGCACTGCGATCTGCTGCGCGCCGTCCAGGATTGCTTGCTTCATCTCCTTGCCCAAGGCAAGGTTGCGCTCGATGTTTTCGATTTCTACCGTGGCATCATCGACCAGGATGCCGACCGCGAGCGCCAACCCCCCAAGGGTCATGATGTTAATGGTTTCGCCGATGGCACCGAGGGCGATGATTGAAACAAAGATCGAGAGGGGGATGGAAATCAGGATGACTATGGTGGGACGCCAGTCTCCCAGAAAAGTGAGAATCATTACGGCAGTGAGAACCGCGGCAATCGCACCTTCACGCACTACGCCGTTGATTGACGCTCGTACGAAAAGCGATTGATCAAACAGCGCGGTAATCTTCAGTTCGGGCGGCAGGGAGGCTGCGGCCTCTCCCACAATTTTTTTTATACCGGCGACAATTTGCAGTGTGGACGCATTCCCATTCTTGTAGATCGACATCAGAGCGCCGCGATTGCCATCCTGGCGCACGATGTTGGTCTGCGGGGCAAAGCCGTCGCGTATGTGCGCTACGTCCCGCATGTAAAGCGTAGAACGATTGCTGGTCTTCACCGGCAGGTCGTTTAATTCCGCAATGGTCTGCGGCGTTCCATTCATTTCAACGTTGTATTCCAGCGGACCAAACTTGACCGAGCCGCTGGGAAGAATAAGATTCTGCGCGTTGACCGCATTCACAATGTCGGTAGGCGCCAGACCATAAGCCTGAAGTTTCGGAAGATCCAAATCGACTTGAATCTGCCGAATTTTCCCGCCGTAAGGATAGGGAGTGGCGGCTCCTGGCACGGTCGCGAGAAAATTGCGCAGAAAATTCTGGCCAAGGTCGAAAAGTTGCTGCTCGGGCAGCGTCTTGCTGCTCAGTCCAAGTTGAATGATGGGCGTGGTCGACGCGCTATAAGAAATGATCAGCGGTGGCGTGGTGCCGGGGGGCAAGCCACGGACGGTGGTCTGCGCAATCGCGGTAATTTGTGCGATGGCGCCCTGTACATTCGTGCCCGGCCGGAAAAAAACTTTGATGACGCCCAGGCCGTTTACAGACTGGGACTCCATATGCTCAATGTCGTTAACGGTCGTGGTAATTCCCCGCTCGGAGTTGGCGACGATGCGGTCGGCCATATCTTGCGGCGACATGCCGGTATAAAACCAGACCACAGATACCACCGGGATGTCGATGTTGGGAAAGATGTCAATCGGGGTGCGGAAAATCGTAACGAAAAACAAAATAATGATGACGAGCGCCATCACTACGAATGTGTAAGGACGCCTGAGAGCTAACGCAACAATCCACATCGATTAGGCACCACTCCAGAGGTCAAATGCAAAGCGGCATTGCGCTGCATGAAACCGGGCAGGAATTCCGCAGGCGAATTTAGATTCGATACTGATCGTATTGGATTCTAAACCACCGTATATTTATATGATAGGGTAACACCATGCGCCAGGTATCTGCGGCTAATAACGACCACGGCGGGCGCAACGCTCGTGGTCCTGGGCGTCCGCGCAGTGAGCAGGCGCGCCTTGCCATTCTGCGCAGTACTCTGAAAATTCTGGGAAAACATGGTTTTTCCGATCTCACCATTGAAGAGGTGGCGGCTCATGCCGGTGTCGGCAAAGCGACCGTTTACCGCTGGTGGCCCAATAAGGCTGCCCTGATCGCAGACGCGTTCGCGAACAGCACGACACGTGCGCTTCACTTCCCCGATACCGGCGCCCTCTTTACGGATATGAGCCAGCAGATGCGCCAGTTGGTCAAAGTCTTTCGCGGCCGGCGCGGCCGAATCGTTTCCGCCATTCTTAGCGGCGGCCAAAGCGACAGAGATCTCATCGCCGCTTTCCGTGAGCGTTTCCTCATGCCCCGGCGTTTGGAAGCTTACGCCACGCTTCGTCGCGGAATTCGTCGCGGCGAACTTCGTAAGGACGTCGATATGGATTTGCTTCTCGATTCGCTCTACGGCCCTATTTACATGCGATTTCTTATCCGTCACGACAAGATGACGCCGGATTTTGTTGACCGTCTTTGCCAACTGGTTCTGGGAAGGGCGCAGCCCTCCCGTAAACTTCCAAACGCATCGCGCTAATCTGTTGATGGAACGCGCCGAGCTTACTGGGGAATCCATCGGGCATGCGTGGTGAAAAGGCCGTTCACAAAACAGATCTGGTAGGCCACGAACAGACCGAAGCCCAGACTCAGAAGCCCAGAAGCGAATGCCAGTCTGCTTGAAAATTTCTGACGGCCTTTTCCCACCATCGTGAATGCCGAGGCGAGGCTCATGGTGATCAGCATCATGCCGGCGATCGTGCCCACGCCAAAGATCAACAGATAAGCGATCGCCCAGTGATAGTTTCGGATGGTGGTCAACACCAGCAATGCCACCGCTGCTGAGCCAGCCAGGCCATGAACCACTCCAACCACAAACGGCCGAAGATACGGGTAAAGCCCGGCCTTGCCAAATATTCGGTCCATCCAGACGGGTGGCGCATGCGAATGGCCCGCGGATTGGTGGCTGTGGGAATGTTCGTGAACGTGGTCGCCGTGATTGTGGGAATGAGTATGCACGATCTTTTCCGGAGTTCCCACGGCAGGCATCGAGCGCAAAAACCCGGATATGTTCAACAGGCCCAGGATAATTAGCATCACCGCTACGGACAACTCCATGCTGAGGCCAAGCTGTACCGGAATCACCAGATTGAAAAGAATGATTGCAGTTCCAACTAGAAAGATCGTTACGGTGTGGCCAGCACCCCAAAATGCTCCAATCAGTGCAGCACGAACCTTGTTGCGCTGATTACTGACGATCGTAGTGACCGCGATGACGTGGTCCGGATCAGTGGCATGGCGCATCCCCAGGAAAAAACCTACTGCGAGGATAGACAGAAGTCCGATCATATATTCCAGAATGGGTGAAGTGGAGCAGTCGCCGGGCGCAACTTTTGAGAGCCCGCCTCCCGGAATTCCAGAGGCCTTACCATTCTATCGCGGAGGCTGGCTGAGCTGTGAGAGACGGCGTTCCGGATGCGAGTGTTATCTCCCCAATCTCGTCATTGGCAAGCGCGTATGTAACATTCGCGGCGTCATCGCCGATCGATTTGTGACCGGGGCGAGCCGGCCAGCAAATGTCCGGATCACATTCGCGCTCGGCTTCATCCCTCCCACTCTTGAGGAGGCCGTGAATGTCGGGCGTGGAGCGCTGGCGGTCGCAACTGTCCGAATAGGCTTTTCTGGAATTCGGGACATGCCGGAAAGAACTGGTGTTGGCTGAGCTGTGCGGAAACTGTTGCGCTCCCATGGCCGCTCCATGATTGCCGCGGAGCGTCCCGCTGGGGGTCGCAGACCAATCACCAAAAAAGGCTTAGACATTTTCACGAGGCTGCTTGTTGCGCTGCGCAACCCGCTGATCGGGATCGGCCGCTTGGCAAACCCGACTGTCTGCCTGGTATTCACGATCGCCGCTCGAGAGGCCAACAGTGCGGACGAATGGCCTGACGGTGCTGTCGGACCTGAGGCGACGGTTAGTACCACGCCCGTGGAGGTATAAGACACGACAAAGTGGAAGCTGGAGTTGATAGCGATTGTGCTGTTGGAAAATGTTCCCGTAACACTGCTGGCCGTCAGTGCCGTAAAGGTCTCGCCCACTGTTAGGCTGGGCTGGAAAGCGGTCGCCACAGTGAAGTTAATTGTCCCGGCTAGAGCTGCCGTGCCCGTGACCTGGAGTTGACTGAATCCCGAGCCTACCGTAGTTCCGTTAATTAGCCCGGTCATCGTGCCGGTGGCTAGCTGTGTGTAGGTCCCGGTAATTGAGAGCAACCCAGCCTTTGCGTTATCGCCAACATTGATGGTGGCCGTGTTTCCGCTGGCATTGCCAACCGAGAGGGTGCCCTTTACGGAGCCGGCGCCGAGAATCGTGCCCCCCGTGAAGTTGGCGCCGCCGCTGATGCCCGCCAGACTTCCGTCAATCGTAGTCTGACCAGCGCTCTGACTGTAACTACTGCCCGTCCCAGGGACAGTCAGCGTAGTACCCTTGGCCACAGTCACAGTGCCGGTGTTTGTGAAGGTGCTGGAAGCAGCGGTGAATGCTGCGCCGGTAGAGAGCGCGAAGGTCCCAGTGTTGTTATTAAAACCGGCCAATGCGTTCGCTGTGCCATCGAGAATCTTCGCTGCGGTTCCGCTCAAGGTCAGATTCGCCGCGTTGGTCACGATTCCACCGTTGGCGCTGGGAAGCTGCACCGTGCCTCCGATGACGAAGGTGCCGTTAGCGAGAGTGCCACCGCTGAGGTTGGTGAGTGTTCCAGTGGTTACACTGAACTTGCTGCCCTTGTTGACGGTTAGAGTGCCGGAGTTGGTGAAGCTCCCGGCCGTGGCGAAATTCGCGTTGCTCGCCAGAGTCAAGCTTCCGGTATTGGTGTTCAGGCTTGCCAGATCGTTGGTGCTGCCCGTCTTGATGGTTCCGCCTTGCAGCGTCAACTTCGCCGCGTTCGCTGTGACGGTGGCTGCTGAGGTCAGATTCAAGTTCCCGCCCAGAACGTAAGTGCCGCCGGTGAGAGTTCCGCCGCTGATCTGCGTCAATGCCGGGGCGGTGAAGCTGTCGCCGCTGTTGATGGTGAGCGCTCCGGTGTTGCTGAAGCTGGCCGCTGTGGTCACAACGTTCGTGCCCGTGCCTGCGATAGTCAGCGTCTTAGTATTGGCAGCCAGCGCCGCTAGAGCATTGCTGCCACCGGAATTGATGGTGCCACCTTCCAGAGTCAATGTTGCCGAATTCTTCGTAATACTGATGCCGCTGGTCGTCAGGTCCAGGTTACCGGCCAGAACGTAACTGCCTGCGGAGAGGGTCTTGTTGCTGTTCGTCCCAGTGAGTTGGGTCAGGTTGCCGGTAGTGAAACTGTCGCCCCCGTTAATGGTAAGAGTTCCGGTATTGCTGAAGCTGGCCGCCGTGCTGGAAACGTTGTTGCTCGTGCCTGCGATCGTGAGATTCTTGGTATTGCTGGCCAGGGCAGCCAATGCGTTCGTGCTGTCGGCATTTACGATGGTTCCGCCCGCCAACGTCAGATTGGCCGCGTTGGTAGTCACACTTTGTGTGGCGCCCGACAAGCTAAGGTTACCGTCGAGTACGTAGGTTCCCGCAGTCAGCGAGCCGGCGCTGATCTGCGCCAGCGTGGCTACCGTAAAACTCTCGCCCGGAAGAATCGTAAGCGAGCCCGCATTGCTGAAACTGCCCGTATCACTGAATGCCACCCCGCCAATGGTCAGCGCTCCGACGGACGTAATGCTGGTCAAACCTGCGAGGACGTTAGTGTTGCCCGTGCTTGTGTTGATAAGCTGCCCACCGCCTTCTTCAACCACGTTCGCTGAAAGCGTCTTGATGCCGCCGGATCCGGCAGCCCACTGAATATTATTTCCGTTCGCGATGTAGGTACCACCGGTGAGGGTGTTAGTGGTCTGGTTGTCGTTGATAAAGAAAGTTGTCCCAGATCCTTGGATAGTCAGCGTCCCCCCGGCCGCGTCGAGTGTGCCGGTATTGTTCACGGTTCCGCTGCCGACGCTAATGGTGAGGTTGTTGCTCGCGTTCGCGAGAATCGTCCCCGAGTTCACCAGCGTCATCTGCCCATTACCGATGTTGCCGGCTCCCTGAATTGTCTCCTGGTTTGTCAGTGTGTTCGCCGAAGAAGCACCGAAAATAAAATTGTTGGTGTTGTTGGACATCGTCACCGTGCCGCCGCTCAGAGTCACGTTCCCTTGTAACTCTAAGCTGGTCCCAAACCCCGCTGAGTTCAACTGGACCGCTCCCAGCTGCGAGTACGTACCCGTCTCCAGATTCAGCACCGCACCGTTGTCGATCTTGAATGTTCCGCCCGCTGAGTTATTGATCGTCCCGCCCAGTGTGTTGCCCCCCGTCGCCACCTCGATCGTCCCGGTCGCGCTGTTGGTCAGTGTGCTTCCGCCGTGGATCGTTCCTGTGTTTAACTGCAACGTCGACGCGCCGGTCAGGGTCACCGCTCCGCCGTTTATGGTTGATCCCGTCACTTGCACTGTGCTTGCATTGGCGGAGATTGTGCCTCCGGTGTTGGCGAAGGTTGTGTTTAACAACTGCAGGGTTCCTCCCGCCGTCGCTTCCAGCGTCCCCGTGTTGGTAGCTCCGCTTCCGGTGCCGTTGGCCTGAATCGTGAGCAGCGAAGGTTGGTTGGCATTGATCGTGCCCGAATTCACCAGACCCATCGATCCGTTGCCGATGTGTCCTGCCCCCTGAATCGTTTCCTGGTTCGTCAGCGTGTTCGCGGAGATGACTCCGGAAATAAAATTACTGGTGTTGTTCGACATCGTAACCGTGCCGCCACTCAGGGTTACGTTCCCCTGCAATTCCAGACTGGTACCGAAGCCAGCTGAGTTCAACTGCACCGCTCCCAATTGCGAGTACGTACCCGTCTCCAGGTTCAGCAGCGCACCGTTGTCGACCTTGAATGTTCCGCCCGCCGAGTTGTTAATCGTTCCGCCCAGCGTGTTGCCGCCGGTCGCCACCTCAATCGTCCCGGTCGCGCTATTGGTTAGCGTGCTCCCGCCGTGAATCGTCCCGGTATTCAATAGCAGCGTCGACGCACCCGTCAACGTCACATTCCCTCCGTTGATAATCGAACCCGACACATTCACGGTGCTGGCATTCGCCGCAACCGTACCTCCTGTATTAGTGAAAGTCGTATTCGCCAGGGTCAGAGTGGATCCCGCCGTCGCTTCCAGCGTCCCGGTGTTGGTGGCCGTCACTGCTGCTCCGTCCTGTATGGTCATCCCTGCCGTCTGGTTGGCATTGATTGTGCCCGAATTCACCAGGCCCATTGAGCCGTTGCCGACGTGACCCGCTCCCTGAATTGTTCCCTGGTTTGTCAGAGTATTCGCCGAGGACGATCCGAAAATAAAATTATTGGTGTTATTGGACATCGTCACCGTGCCGCCACTCAGAGTCACGTTCCCTTGCAACTCTAAGCTGGTCCCAAACCCCGCTGAGTTCAACTGGACCGCTCCCAGCTGCGAGTACGTACCCGTCTCCAGATTCAGCAGCGCCCCGTTGTCGATCTTGAATGTTCCGCCCGCTGAGTTATTGATCGTTCCGCCCAGCGTGTTGCCTCCGGTCGCCACCTCAATGGTCCCTGTCGCGCTATTGGTCAGCGTGCTCCCACCGTGAATCGTGCCCGTGTTTAACTGCAACGTCGATGCACCGGTCAGGGTCACCGCTCCGCCGTTGATCGTCGCACCGTTCACTTGCAGCGTGCTTGCATTGGCTGATATCGTGCCTCCGGTGTTGGCGAAGGTTGTGTTCAACAACTGTAGCGTTCCGCCCGCCGTTGCTTCCATCGTGCCGGTGTTGGTGGCTCCTCCTCCCGTGCCGTTGGCTTGAATGAATAGTGTTGACGGCTGGTTGGCATTGATCGTGCCCGAGTTCACCAGACCCATCGTCCCGTTGCCAATGTGTCCCGCACCCTGAATCGTCCCCTGGTTCGTCAGAGTATTTGCCGAGGACGCACCAAAAATAAAGTTGTTGGTGTTGTTCGACATCGTCACCGTGCCGCCACTCAGGGTTACGTTTCCCTGCAACTCCAGACTGGTGCCGAAGCCCGCCGAGTTCAACTGCACCGCTCCCAGTTGCGAGTAGGTCCCCGTCTCCAGATTCAACAGCGCCCCGTTGTCGATCTTCAGCAATCCCCCCGCCGAGTTATTGATCGATCCACCCAGCGTGCTGCCACCGGTCGCTGCCTCGATCGTTCCGGTCGCGCTGTTGGTCAGCGTGCTTCCACCGTGAATCGTCCCGGTGTTTAACTGCAACGTCGACGCACCGGTCAGCGTTACCGCTCCGCCGTTGATCGTCGAACCGTTCACTTGCAGCGTGCTTGCATTGGCGGATATCGTGCCTCCGGTGTTGGCGAAGGTTGTGTTCACCAACTGTAGCGTTCCGCCCGCCGTCGCTTCCATCGTGCCGGTGTTGGTGGCTCCTCCTCCCGTGCCGTTGGCTTGAATGAATAGTGTTGACGGCTGGTTGGCATTGATCGTGCCCGAGTTCACCAGACCCATCGTCCCGTTGCCGATGTGTCCTGCCCCCTGAATCGTCCCCTGATTGGTCAGAGTATTCGCCGAGGTCGACCCAAAAATAAAATTGTTGGTGTTGTTCGACATCGTGACCGTGGTCCCGCCGTTCAGGGTCACGTTCCCCTGCAATTCCAAAGTCGTACCGAAGCCCGCTGAGTTCAGCTGCACCGTTCCCAGCGAGTATGTCCCCGTCTCCAGATTCAACAGCGCCCCGTTGTCGATCTTCAGCAATCCCCCCGCCGAGTTGTTGATCGATCCACCCAGCGTGCTGCCACCGCTCGCTGCCTCGATCGTTCCGGTCGCGCTGTTGGTCAGCGTGCTTCCACCGTGAATCGTGCCCGTGTTTAACTGCAACGTCGACGCACCGATCAGCGTTACCGCTCCGCCGTTCACCGTCGAACCATTCACCTGCAGTGTGCTGCCGTTGGCCGAGATTGTGCCTCCCGCATTCGCGAAGGTTGCGTTCAACAACTGCAGCGTCCCACCCGCCGTCGCTTCCATGGTGCCGGTATTGGTGGCTCCTCCACCCGTGCCATTGGCCTGAACAAATAATGTGTTCGACTGGTTGGCGTTGATCGTCCCCGAGTTCACCAGACCCATCGAGCCGTTGCCGATGTGCCCTGCGCCCTGGATCGTCGACTGGTTGGTCAGTGTGTCCGCCGAGGCTGCGCCGAAAATAAAGTTGCTGGTGTTGTTGGTCAGGGTCAGCGTGCCGGCGCCACTCAAGGTTACGTTGCCTTCCAGAACTAAATCGGTGCCAAAGCCCGCCGAACCCACCGTGATTGTGCCAGCGTTACTGATGCTGGGGCCAAATACATCGAGTGCTATTCCGTTGTTGATGGTTAGACTGTCGCCGGCGTGGCTCAACGTGAGATTTGCTATCTGAGCATTGACCAGATTGTCGCTCACGGCGGCCGTCGTGGTGCCAATAGTGACATCGACGGTGCTGCTGTTGGGCACGCCAGCGGACCAATTCGCTGCGTTATTCCAACTGGTGCCGTCGCCTCCGCCCGTCCAGCTGTCGCTAGTGTTCGGCGGCTGACTGGAACTTTTCGCGCTGAGATGTGCCGGCGCTGGCGCAAGAATGACCTTCCGTTTGCTCAGCGAGTGGCGGGGTGCAGGCTTATCGCCGGAAACGAAACGCGATTGAGCGAATGAAAGATTTTCGAAAGCCAAGAAAGCCAGCAGGACGGAAGGCACACACATCCACTTCACAATTACGCGTGGAAAAACTGCGCCCATGGCAATGCTCCAGTGCGAAAGAGAAATCGGTCAGCTATTTTTGGGCCCTTGAGATTTCTTGCATCTTCCAAGACCTGCGACAGAGCAGGTGGGCGAACTCTGGGGGGAAACGCCCGGGATGATCCCGGCAATCATAGTGAAGGACTTATTCCTGTCAAGATGAAAAATCTTGCAACCAGACGCTCTGGGGAAAAGCAGCGAGGACTTCGCGGCAAAAGTGTTGGCGGAGAGGGTGAGATTCGAACTCACGGAACCTTTCGGTTCGCCGGTTTTCAAGACCGGTGCCTTAAACCACTCGGCCACCTCTCCAAGCCTTTACAAACAAAACAGCTTATCGGTAATCAACACTAAAGTACCATCGCACTGAATCGCACTTTCGCGTAGGATGCCCCTGAGTGAAGGAGAATCCTGATGGGACGCTATCAACGCGGATACATTTACACGGCGTTCGGTGCTTTTCATGTGCGATACCGGCTTGAAGCGATTGTAGACGGGCAATTGGTGCGGAAGCAACACTCCAAACGCCTCTGCGCGAAGGATAAACAGCACCCCTCCCCATCGCACAAATCGGTGCGCCGTCTGTGCGATGAGTTCATGGCGACCGTCAACGCTCAGGTGCCGGGTACGCCGGAACCTGAAGCCTTCACTGTTGCCTCATTTTGGGAACTCACCTACTGGCCTTATGTGCAAAAAGAATGCAAGCCTTCCACCTACCAAGGATACAAACAGGTATGGGATTTGCACCTCAAACCACACTTCGGCACGAAGACGCTGCGTGAGTACCGAACCCATCACGGCAGTGTCTTCCTCACCAGCCTCAAAAGCACGCTAGGGCATCGCACCATTCAACACATCAAGAGCCTATGCAGCGGCATCTTCACACACGCTATCAACGTTGGATACATTGAAACAAATCCTTGGCACGATGCGAAGGTGCTCGGCAAAACCATTGCTCCGGGGAAGACGAAGCATTACACGCTCGATGAAATCGAAAACATCATAGGTGCATTGGTGAACCACGTTGATTGTCAACTTATCATGGCCCTTGCGTTCTTCTTGGGGCTACGCAAAGGTGAGATTGATGCCTTGCAATGGGACGACATTGACGGTGGTTATGTTCACATCAAACGCAACATTGTGCGAGGTATCATCACCACACCGAAGACGAAGAAGTCTGTGCGCTCACTTCCACTTATTCAACCTGTGCTCGGCTTGTTGGTGATGTGGCGTGACAAGTGTAAGCCGGACGCAGTTAGGGTGTTCGACCGTAGTCTGATAACCCACGCACGCAAGACCATTCAACCAACCCTCACCAAAGCGAAACTTGAGTGGAAGGGATTTCACGCGGGAAGGCGCGGCCTCGGTACAGCGTTGCGGCAGATCACCGGCAATAGCACAGCAGGCCGCGATGTGCTAGGTCATGAAGACGAAGCCATCACCAAGGAACACTATGAAGGCCAGTTGCCCGAAGTTGCTTTGATGGGGTTGAAGATGTTGGAAGCGAAGACTGTCAGCAAGTGAGATTGTTGGGATAGTAAGTTCGAATGGGGTTAGAATCTCGAAAGGATGTTTACATGATGAATAACAAACAATAAAACGATTTCAAAGTAGGCGAACCACGATTCAAGATGTGATTGGTTGAAATTTGGGATTCCTTTTATTCGACGGTATTTCTATGTATTGCGCCCGCAGCCGGTCTTCAGCGATTCTGCCGCTCGGAGAGCCGGATTGAAAAGAAAAATCATGAATGACCTCATCAATCAGTGTCAGATTATTACGACTTCACTTGAAACAGGGAGCCGCGAACGCTCCCAAGCCGCAATAGATAAGGCCCGCAAGCTGCTCGATGGGTTAGAAGTCTTGTGTGGCACCCGCCGAAGTGAAATCACCACCATCGACAAAAATAAACAGAAGGCTTCCTGAAAACTAACCAGCGATTTCTTTTCCATGGTTTAAATAAAAGTACACAGAGAAAAAGCGGGCGCTGGTAACGAACGGCATCTTGCTGGATTTTCGGCTTCGACTAGAGTGGGCCTGCTGGCGGAAGTCAAATCGCACTTTCAAGGAGCCGACACAATGGAGCGCAACGTAAGCGACATAACGAGTCTGGGCTTTAGCGAAGCGGAAATTCTCACGTTCGATGTTGAGGAGCAGAAACAACTCGCCAAGACAGCACGGCAGTTAATCAAGGCCGCTCAAAGGA
>JAOAPI010000129.1 GCA_025462865.1 Candidatus Sulfotelmatobacter sp.
CGCTCACGAAACGGAAGAAGGTCTCTTCCCCGAGGAGTCCGCCGGGGAAGCCGGCGAAGGACCCATCTACCAGATCCCCCCCAGTTGGAAAGATCTGCTGGCCGATGAGATCCGCAAGCCGTATTTCCATCACCTCGCGCAGTTTGTAGCCGAGGAGAGAAGCAAGCACGAGGTGTTCCCGCCCGAGGGGGATGTGTACAACGCGCTGAAGCTCGCTCCCTACAAAAACGTCAATGTGCTTCTGCTCGGCCAGGACCCCTACCACGACACGGGCCAGGCGCACGGCCTCTGTTTCTCCGTGCGCTCCGGCACGCGCTTTCCGCCGTCGCTGGTGAACATCTTCAAGGAGTTGCACTCCGACCTGAGCGTGCCCGTCCCCAAGACGGGGAACCTCACGCCGTGGGCGCAGCAGGGCGTGCTACTGCTCAATGCGGTGCTGACCGTCCGCGCACATCAGCCCAACTCGCACAAGGGAAAAGGCTGGGAATCGTTCTCGGACCAGATCATCGAAATAGTCGGCGAAAAGCCCGACAACGTCGTCTTCGTCCTGTGGGGCGGCTACGCCCATAAAAAGGAAAAGCTGTTCGACTCCTCCCGGCACATCATCATCAAATCCGCCCACCCGTCGCCGCTGAGCGCGCACAACGGATTCTTCGGGAGCAAGCCGTTTTCCAAGATCAACGCGGCACTGCGCGGAGCGGGGAAGCCGGAGATCGATTGGTCCCTGAGCTAAAAGTGGGACAACTTTCCGCCGTTTTCCCATTTTTCGGACTCCTGTTTTGTTAGATGCTCTACGCATCAGTATGCTAGTCACTCATGAACGGCCATGTCCTTCCCTTGGATGCTTTCGTGCGTGCTGTCGGGATCAATCGTGGTGCTCGTCACGCTTTTTTTCTGGGAGCTGGTGCTTCAATAACTTCAGGAATTCCCTCAGCTCAGGCATGCATCTGGGAATGGAAACGAGACATCTTCGTAACGAACAATCCTGGGCTTGAGGCACAGTTTGGCGAACTGTCGCTGGCCGGTGTTCGCCAAAGAATCCAAAGATGGCTGGACCGCAGAGGCGGATATCCAGCCGATGGCTCGGCAGAAGAATACAGTTTTTACATTGAAGCCTGCTATCCAAACTCTCCAGAAAACCGCCGTGTCTTCTTTCAGGAGAAGTCTCGGGTCGCAAAACCGCATGTCGGCTATCAGTTGCTCTGCTTATTAGCTGAGACCGGCCTTGTCGGTTCCGTGTGGACCACCAATTTTGACGGTCTCGTTGGCAGGGCTGCCGCAGCGTTCAAGATTGCGCCCGTCGAAGTTGGCATAGATTGCCAGCAGCGCGCAATACGCATGACCCGCGACGGCGAGCTTCTTGTTGTCTCCTTGCATGGGGATTATCGCTACGACCGTTTGCTAAAGAACACGGTGACTGAGCTTGCGGCTCAGGAGGAGTCGCTACGGGAGAGCTTAGTCAAGGAGTGTACTGGCTCATCGCTCATTGTATCCGGCTATTCCGGACGTGACGCCTCACTGATGGAAGCGTTCCGCGCGGCCTATATGGCCCCGGGAACGGGCACGCTCTACTGGTGCGTTCACGACATCGATCACATTCCCCCTGTGGTTTTGGAATTGATAGAGACGGCACGTAATGCGGGCCGTCAAGCATTTCTCGTCTCAGCTCAGGGTTTTGATAATCTTCTCACGCGCTTGGCGCTGCACTGTCTGACCGAAAGCGATCGCCCGCGTGTTGCCGCGATCACGTCGTACGGCGTTGGCGACGTCGACACCGTCACCGCCCATTTCCAGATTCACGACCTGGCAACTTCAGCGATCGTGAAGAGCAACGCATTTGAGATAGAGTGTCCATCTGAGGTGCTTGCCTTTGACTTGAAAGATTGGCCGAAGGAACACGTTTGGCAATGGGTTCGGAAGCAAACGGCAGGCAGGGAAGTTGTGGCGGTTCCCCACAGGACTATCGTTGCTCTTGGGACCGTCGACGATTTGAAGGCGTGCTTTGGCAACAACATCAAAGGCGAGATTCAGCGTGTCCCAGTTACCGAGAAGGATTTGCGCTACGAAGACGGCGCAATCGTCTCTCTCATGCGGGAAGCACTGGTTCGCTCGATGGCGGCGAATGTAACTGATATTGCGACCGACGGTAAACATGAGCTTTGGTTCAACAAGATCAAAGAGCGGGTCCGCCCTGCCGGCGTTGAATATTCAGTGCATGAGTCAGTGCAACTTTTCATCCGCAAATTTACCGGTCGAACACATCTTGTCTTGAAACCCTCAGTGAAAGTTCGAGGAGCCGATGACACCCCTGTGCCGCTCGAAGTGGTGAATCCAATCAAGCTCAGAGTCTTAGGTTGGCAGCACAACCGTGAGTTCAACGATGCCGTGAACGCATGGCGTGGAAAGCTCCTCACCACCGGGCCAGTTCAAGGGCAAAAGATCTACGAATTTCCGGTAAACTGCGGCTCAACATTTCGCTTTGCCATCCGCAAATCGCCGGTCTTCGCAGTCGTTGGACGCGACGGAAATGGCCCAGAATTGCAGTATCACCAGAAATATCGGCACCTGATGAAACAGCACGGGGTCGAATTAAGGGAGCCTGAACTTGTCTTTTCGAATCGTACCGGAAGTGGAATTGCTCGTGACACGCATCCGGTTCTTGGCGTCGTCAAAAATCGACCCTTTGACTATGCCCTCACGACGCAAGGCTTTGCTCCGCAGGTCCGCATTGGCGTGATTTGCCCAAAAGCCGAGACAAGAATCCTTCAATCCTACTTGCAACATGCCCGCCAGCGGATCGAACCTGGGAAATACGAGAAGGATTATTTGCCGACGTATCCTGGGTTCGAAGCGGCGTTTGGACTTCCAAGTGAGATTCCTGAACCTGGCTCTGCAGGATGGGTGACTTGTCCCGAACTCGACGTATCGGCAGACGAACGTACTCAGTCCGTGGAAGCCGGAAGAAACATCAATCGAGCTTTGGACGATCTCCGGGCAACGTACCTGCCCAACGTCGTGCTCATTTTCTTCCCGCAACGATGGCAGAAAGCACGCGGGTACAAGTCGGACGAGGAAGAGTTCAACACTCACCATTTCGTGAAAGCCTACGCCGTGCAGCGAGGGCTTGGCACTCAGTTTTTAGATCAGAGCACTCTCTCTGACGAGACCCAGTGTCGAGTGTGGTGGTGGCTATCGCTCGCAATGTACGTGAAGAGTATGCGGACACCGTGGCTCCTTGACGGCCTTGACCCCGATACCGCCTTCGTCGGGTTGGGATACAGCGTTCGGCAGGCCGCAGCGAGTGGGCAACATATCGTTCTTGGATGCAGTCATATTTACAGTTCTCGCGGTGAGGGCTTGCAGTACCGGTTGAGCAAAATTGAAAATCCTGTCTTCTTCGGCGGCAATCCATTCTTATCGAAGGAGGATGCGCGCCTTGTCGGCGAACGCATTCGTGAACTGTTTTTCGAATCCCGCTCAAAACTTCCCTCACGAGTGGTCATTCACAAACGGACGCCGTTTCGGAATGACGAAAGAATTGGCTTGCGGGAAGGCTTGAGCGGCGTCGCGAACGTGGAGATGCTTGAGATCGTGGTGGACGACAGTCTCCGCTATTTGGCCTCACACGTCGATGGCCGCGGCGAATTGGGCGTAGACGGCTATCCTGTCCGCCGAGGTACCGTTGTGAAGCTCGACGGATACACCGCTCTTGTCTGGGTACATGGGGCATCGTTAGTAGTGGGAGGTTCGCGGCCGTATTTTCAGGGCAAACGTCGGATACCGGCACCGCTCGTGGTACGGCGACACGCTGGCACTTCGGATTTGCGACTCGTGGCCGAGGAAATCACTGGGCTCTCCAAGATGAACTGGAACACGTTTGACCTTTACACAAAGCTCCCCGCGACAGTTCACTCCTCCAACGAAATTGCCCGCATCGGCAGTTTGCTGGAACGCTTCGGTTCAAGCTCATACGACTTTCGACTATTCATGTGAACGCTCGACCGGAATCGATCCACTTTCTCGTGTGGTACTTCACCCTGGTCAAGGAGCAAGGGCCAAGATCATTCTTCACGAAACGTTGCCGAATAAACTTCTGGCAGTTTACTTGGCTGCATAACATTTTATGGTGATGTCGCCCTTAACAACGGCTGCTAGCAGCCGGTGGGAACCATCGCTCCACTTGTCTTCGGTCAATTCGATCGGATCATCCCATCCGTTCTTTACGAAAAATGCGACCCTCTCAATATGGAATTTGCGCGACCACGCGATAGCGGCGTCCACATCGCCTTTGCAGACCTCAAGGCATTCCGCATTCAATTCAGAGGATTGATGCGATCGGGAATCTACGCGGTCATCCGCGACGGCGTCCAAGACCTCGCGCACCGTGAACGGAGTGATCCCGCGACCAAACTGAGGGAGCCCGAATTTTATCTTGCGAAGAATTTGGTCAAAGCTCCCAAAGCTCGCTACTGATCGTTCGAAGGTCCCCGTTTCGTTTTCAGCCATTGCTCCTCCAGCATTCCGCATTGTGCCCCGCAGATAGAGCGGCCAACCCGGAGAGCCTAACTATCTGCTGGACTTCGTCCGCGACAGAGGCAGCAGGGCGACACACGAATCGCAAGATTACCTATTCTTCGCCGTCACGCCCGGCCAATTGTCCGTGCGGAAGGGGACGGTGGGGAGATCGGCCTTGTTGTACAGGGTCCCTTGCGGGTTGTGGGCCCAGTCGTACCGCACGGCGGCGGGCTTCTCGACTTCCTTGCTGGAGACGATGACCGAATCGCCCTCGATCTTCGCATCGGCCCAGTGCCA
>JAOAPI010000136.1 GCA_025462865.1 Candidatus Sulfotelmatobacter sp.
CGTGACAGATAACGGCTTGCCCATCCGCCGATAATCTCACATCGAATTCAAAACCGTCGCAGCCCTGAGCGAGCGCGAGGTCGAAGGATGGCAGTGAATTCTCGGGAATGGATTTCTCGGCACGCACGCCGCGATGACCGAGCAGCAGCGGATGATTCGCCATAGAAGCAGCGGTCGTAGGCAGTGATTAGTTTGTTTTTCTGGCCACTGACCACCGATCACTGGCCACTGCCTAATCCAGATCGAAATCGCGGATAGGTTTGCCGGTGTCAGGAGACTCTTTGGCCTTCTTTACCGCCTCCTGAAATTTCTTGTCCAGTAATTCCGAAGCGTGTTTATGCGCTTCCACGGACTGCCGGAAGATCGATTCGCGGCGGCTGTTCTGTTCCTTCATGGCGCGCGCTGCTTCCTCCATGTCACTGAACATTCGGGGCTTTACCGCGGCGGTATGAGCGATGACCTCTGCGGTTGCTGTGTCAACCTTCAGTAAGGCGCTGCAACATGGGCAGGTGACCTCGATCATTGGAGCACTCTTGGCCATTGTGCGAATGATACCGCAAAAGCGGGCGAAACGTACCGCGGCCACGAATCGTGGCTGTAGAACCGTTAGCCCTAAGTTCAACGGCGTAGTTTGATGGGAAAAATGTGGAAAACACCCAACAATTCCCAGCCCAGCAGAAAAATCGAAAGCAGAACAATGAGGACGGCCATTAGCTCCCCGAACGTGAGCCCGCGGCGGTTGGGCTCAAATCGCCGGGCGGCCAGGCTAAGAATGTTTAACGTGGCGAAGCCGAAGACCACGGCCCAGAGAATGTTGTAAACGTCATTCCTGCGGGTGGAATGCCGCTGCAATAATACGAGCGTGGCAATCAGGACGGGCTGTATCCGCAACATGCTGTGGAGCGAGAGCACAGCACGGGAGACTCGCGCGAAGCCAGCCATCATCGACGTTGTCGGAGAGAAATCCATGGGCATCGAATAGCAAAACACTCTCTGAAACTTCCTTTGAATATTACAATTTTTCTGCGCGTGGGTCATCGCGGGACAACCCAAAGGGGATCAGCCCCGTCAATACGCCGTCATTTACGCCGCTGCATTCGGTAAGATGGACGCATGGCAGAACGTCGCTTCATATTTTTCGATGTAGGCAACACCCTTCTCTTCCCCAACCGATCGAAGATGCTGGCCTCGCTTGCGATTGATCGTCATCCAACGCTCGAACAGTGGCAGAGTCTGGAGCGCAGAACCAAAAAGGAATTCGATTTGGGGATTCAGAACGGCGGAGTCGATCACGGTTTCTGGTGGACGTTTCACACTTACCTGCTGCAGCAACTTGGAGAGGAAAACGGCATCCGCGACGTGCTGGTTGAAAATACGCAGAACTCGGCGAATTGGGATCAGGTTCCCCCGGGCACGCGCGACTGCCTCGACCGGCTGCGCAAGGAATTCCGCATCGCCGTGATCTCGAATGCGGACGGCGGGATTGAGCGAGTGCTTAGGCGTTGCGGCATTGTGGACTGCTTTGAGAGCATTACAGACTCAGGAATTGTTGGCGTCGAAAAACCGCGTGCGGAAATTTTTGAGGCCGCCCTCGCGGCCATGAAGGCAACGCCCGACGACAGCCTTTACGTGGGAGATATGTATTCCGTGGACTATCTCGGAGCCCGCAACGTTGGGATGCAGGCAGTTTTGTTGGATGTGGCTGGCGCCTACCGTGACCGTGATGTGCCTCGCGTGGAATCTTTAGAGCAACTCGAGTCCTGGCTGCAACGGTAATCGCCTGTCGTACAATCTTCACCATGTTCGATTCCCCGCGAATGTTGCTTTTTCTAACGGCAGCAATTTTACTTGCTGTCGCCCCGGGACCAGGAATGTTGTACGTGCTGGCGAGAAGTCTGGCCGGAGGCAGGCGCGAGGGCGTGCTATCCGCGCTGGGCACGTTTCTTGGAGGCATGGTGCACGTCTTCGCGGCGGCCCTCGGAGTCTCCGTGATCCTGGCCCGATCGGCAATCGCATTCTCAACCGTTAAATATGCTGGCGCGGCATACCTGTGTTTTTTGGGCGTCAGAATGATCCTGGATGCGCGCCAGCAGGAAGCGTTCGTTACGAACGATTTCGCGGCACCCAATGCGGCAACCGGAAATCCACTCTGGCAGGGCGTGGCCACCGAAGTCCTGAATCCCAAAACAGCCCTGTTCTTTCTTTCCTTCATCCCGCAGTTTGTCAGCCGCGGGTCCGGGCATGTGTTTCTTCAATTTGTCCTGTTGGGAACGTTCTCAGTGGTTCTGAATACTACTGCGGACCTGGTGGTGATCATGCTTGCCGGTCCGCTGGGTAAGAAGATTCGATCCTCGGCGGTATTTCGCCGCAGGCAGAGAACGGTGACTGGGGCGATCATGATCGGACTAGGAAGTTACTTGGCGATGAGCGACAGCCAATAGGAGGCTTCGGGACCTTTGCTACAACTCCAAAATCTGGTGGTCATGGCAATCGGTTTGCATAATGTCATAAACGCTGCGCAGCAGTTCCGTTCCATGGCGAGCCAGGAAATAGATGGCGGCCAACCCTCGCTCCTGCAATGCTCCGCCAGGATAGAGCACGTTGCTAGCCCCTTCAGCATGCCGGGTGATCACTTCGCTTCGCCGCAACTCCGCAGCCGTCGCCAATTGGCGCAGGCGGTCGAGTTGATAATTCATTTTTGAACCGGCAGTTTCACTTGCGCCCACCAGGGTGGGGTCCAGTTTTTCCAGAGCGCCTCGCAGATGTGCAAGCGACTCTTGAATGGATTGCTGGGCCCTGTCGAAAGCCTGCTGTACGCCCTCCGGCAACGTGTGGGACGCAAGTTTCCGGCGCAGAACGGCAGGTCCGTGAAACGCGTCGGGCACCGTGATGCCATACTGCTTCAGCCAGCGCTGAACCTTGGGCTCAACCAGCGTTGCCGAAAAGCGCGGCACGATCGGGGTTACGCGTCCCAGCAAAATTTCGTAAACCGCCCCCGCCTGCGCGAAATACGCAGTTTCGGCAGCGCCCCCCGCATACGCCAGTGTGGGGAGGAGATAGTCCTGCACCACCGGCCTCAACAACACATTGGGACTGAAATTCTCGGGCGTGGCAGCCACGCGAGCGAGCAACTCCGCGGAAGAAAGCTTTTCCGCACCCGCCTTTTCGCCGATGATAAAATGCGCGCTTTGATCCGATGCATCTACCCGCCGATGGATCGCCGTGCGGGCTCCATCATGCAACGTAAAAAGCAACACGGATGACTCGGTCACTTTTACCTGCTGATCGTAGCCTGCCTTCTCGATCGCATGGCCTCGGGAGAGCAATGCATTTCCCAAATCTTCTGCGCGTTCAATTGCTGCTCGATAAACTGGCTCCGCCACGCGATGTAGTTCTGCATCGGAAGCGTCCAGAAGAATCACGCCCCACGAACTGAATAGAAACGTAAACAATCGCGCAAAGGCCGTCCCCAGTGATTCACCGGGACGATAGGACTCCCGCAGGAAGGTGGTAACCTCGGAATCTCCCAGCAGGGATGCCGCCTCTTCGACCACCGGTAATATTTCTTCGCCCAGGCGCACGTTGCTGACTGGCGCTCCTGCAACACTGTGGCTGTCGGTAACGAGTGTCACGAGACGGCCCTGAGAATCCGGCAACGAAACATGATTCACTTCGGCGAGATCGTGATCGTAAGTAGCGAGCCAGAATACTGGCACTGCATCGATTCCCGCGGCCGTGGCTTCTTCGGCCAATTTCACCGCGGTTAGAGCCTTATAGATGGAAAACATCGGACCGCCGAACAATGCGACCTGCTGACCCGTGACTACAGCCGCGGCGCCCCGCCGCAGGCGCTGAATATTGGCGAGGGTTTGCGCGCCGGCGCCCCACTTCGTATTCTGCCGCTCAAGAATTGCGCTGACTTGTTCACGTCGCGCCGGATCGTAGCGTAACGCGGAAGCCTGCTCCTTGCACCATTCGCTGAAGTGAGGAGAATGCGGATAGAAAGGCCGAACGCTGGGGGAGTAGGAGAGAAAATCAGTAAACAGCCGAGTCGTATGCGGGATTTGGGTAAAAGGTAAACACTGCGCTTTCACCGCTGGCTCTCCTGACATTCCTGGTTCACACGAGATTGGACGGATGAGATCATCGCTGGTCAACGTTTTTCATTCTACAGATTGGCGCCGTAGTTGAGATGCCTCAAACAGGCGCAAGATGCAAGATAATGGAGCGTTCAGGAAGGAACGCACGATGAGTTTGGATGTTTCTCCCTTGAAGATTACATATCCGATCACGCTCGAAGGTGCGCTTGTGCGCCTCGAACCCATTCGCCGGGAACATGCAAAACCCTTCTGGGAAGCCGCGAAGGACGCCCTCGACGATATTTTTCAATGGATCCCTTATCCAATGAGGTCGCCCGATGATTTCGAAAATGTTGTCGACAAGGCTTTTGCGGAGCAAGACCGGGGCGAGTCTATTGTGTTTGCGACCGTCGAGCGTACTTCCGGGAAAGTGATTGGCAGCACCCGCTACATGAACATCGACCGCATCAACCGCCGCGTGGAAATAGGCTCGACATGGATTGCGCCCGCCTGGCAACGCACTGGCGTAAATACCGAAGCTAAATATTTGATGTTGCAGCACGCTTTCGAAGTCTGGAAATGTATGCGGGTAGAACTAAAGACTGACGCGTTGAATCAGAAATCGCGCAATGCGATCCTCCGCATCGGAGCAAAAGAAGAAGGCACTCTGCGCAAGCATGTGATCACGTGGACCGGGCGGGTGCGGGATTCCGTGTACTTCAGTATCTTGGATACGGAATGGCCGGATGTGAAAGCAAAGCTGGAGGAGACGCGCGCGCGAAAAGACGTATCAA
>JAOAPI010000167.1 GCA_025462865.1 Candidatus Sulfotelmatobacter sp.
AGCAAATGGAACTGCCACTACCGGCTTAACTTCGGCGGACTATTACTGTTCAGTCTCCGTTCTGTTTTTTTGTGACTTCAAGAAGATCTCAATCCGATTCGTTGTCCAAACAGCGATGCCCGTGCCGAAGAAGTCTTGATCCTCAGTCCAAATATCACAACTCAATCCCAGCGCGGTTGCCAGTACAGGCCAATCATTCTCGTCGCGCCCGCGCAAGCGCTCTCGGGCTTCCGCTTCAAATTCGCCGTACAGTTCACAATCAACGGGCTCAATAAGCTGTCGCAAATATTCCAAAGATGCCAAAACATCGACATCAGATTTACCGCGTTTGTTCAACAGCGGTGGAAGATACTTTTGAGCGTCGTTGAACGCTACGTCTGGCGCAACAAAGCGAAGTCCCTGAGCGGTATAAATCTCGACGAGTTGGCGAACCCGCCTGCCAAGCACCGCGCGAATAAGGATGTTCGCATCCAGAACAATCAACTAACGACTCGCCGTCTTCCCACGCCGACGCATCTGTTTGAACTCAGCTACGAGTTCTCCTTCATCCACGTCGGACAGGGCTTCCGCCAAGCGGTCAGCGGCGGCTTTGAGTTCAGAAAGCTCCGCTGCCGTGCGTCGTTTTCCCCGCGTTGGAACATAGACACCCAGTGTCTCGCCACGGCGAGTGACCGCGACAGGTGTATCCGACTCAAGGAAAGTCGCAATCCGCTCCCTAAACTCACGGACGCCTACTTTTAGTGCAGCCATGTAGCCTCCTCCACTAAAGTGTACACCTATGTGTACACGAAGGCAATAGCCTACATTTTTGTCTCGAAGAATTTATCCACTTCCTACTATTCTCCCTTCACTCCGCCAAGTAGAACGGTCGAGGGGGTCGCGAAGGGTTCAATAAGGCTTCCCGAGGGTGCTTTTTTTGTCAAATTGTGGAAATCCGAGCCTTGTGATTTCAACTACGAGCAACACACCTCTATCTAACCAAGCTTGTTACCCTCTACGCTCTGATCAGTCGTATGCGGTCCCTATAGTCGCCGAAGGTGATCGAAGAAGCCGAAAAAGTTGCGTTATGATCGTACGATCATACCCCGAGCCCAATAAGACGTTTGTTGACCTTCGCGCGATGATCAACGAAAAGGCATTCGATCCCCTGCGGAGTTTCTCCGAATCGTGTCGCGAAGAATTGGAGAGGCTGAAATAGAATGGCTCGCTTAGAACGACGGCGCCGAGCACGCTTTATGCCCCATTTCTGTGAACCGATTACCCGGGAACAGTTGTACAATCCCCGCGTTCACCAAAACGCTAAGATTCCAAGGAGATAAGCAAGAGAGCCGCCATGAGCCTGACGCACAAGTATTTCCGCGAAAAGATTCTGATGTCCTTGTTGGCGTTTTTGCTGGGAATTGGCATGACAGTGAGCTTTCTGCTTGCTGAGGGTGAGGCCGCGCCAAACGTGGATCAAGTGCACCCAGAGATGTGGCCGATGGCGAAATCTCCGGTGGGGCTTGATGCCACGATAGAACAACGGATCACTGAGATGCTCAGCCAGATGAGCATCGAAGAAAAAATCGGCCAGGTGATTCAACCAGAATGGAAAACCATTAAGCCCGAGGAGGTAACCCGGTATCACATCGGCTCCATCGAAAACGGCGGAGGCGCGGTGCC
Source organism: Candidatus Sulfotelmatobacter sp. (assembly GCA_025462865.1). GTDB lineage: Bacteria > Acidobacteriota > Terriglobia > Terriglobales > Acidobacteriaceae > Sulfotelmatobacter. The sequence continues at coordinate 1,663 of JAOAPI010000167.1, forward strand.
CGGTGGAAACAAGCACGCGAGCGTCAAGGACTGGGTCGAGCTCATTGAGCCCTATTATCAGGCATCGGTTGTGCCCGGCGAAAAAGTGACCATACCTCTTATCTGGGCTTCGGATGCTGTCCACGGTCATAACAATGTTTATGGCGCGACGCTTTTTCCGCACAATATCGGCTTAGGAGCTGCCAATGACCCCGAGCTACTCCACCGCATCGGCGAGGTGACCGCCGCCGAAGTGCGTTCGACTGGGATCGACTGGACGTTCGCTCCCACCATCGCCGTAGCGCGTGACGACCGCTGGGGACGCACTTATGAGAGTTATTCCGAAGACCCACGGATCGTTTCGCAATATGCAGCCGCCATGGTGTCAGGGATTCAGGGGTCAGGCAAGACCTTCCTCGACCGTGATCATGTCATTTCGACCGCCAAGCATTTCCTCGGCGACGGCTCTACGGACGGCGGGCGCGATCAGGGCGATTCCACCGTTTCAGAGACCGATCTTGCCCGACTGCATGGTGCGGCTTACATTGCCGCTATCAACACCGGCACGCAATCAATAATGGCCTCTTACAACTCCTGGCACGGCGTCAAGATGCACGCCAATAACGGACTCTTGACCGGTGTGCTCAAGGGCCGCATGGGCTTCGACGGCTTCATCATGGGTGATTGGCTCGCACACGGCCAGATCCCAGGCTGCACCAATTCCGATTGTTCGATAGCTTTCAACGCGGGTTTGGATATCTTCAATGAGCCTCAGGACTGGAAGCTTTTGCACGCCAATCTTGTCCGCGATGTGAAGTCGGGAGTTATCTCACAAGCCCGTCTCGACGATGCCGTTCGCCGGATTTTGCGCGTGAAGCTCCGCATGGGCGTGTTCGACGAGCCCTCGCCCGCCCACCGGACCGGGACGTTTAAGCCCATTGGCACGCTGCAGCATCGCGCCATCGCCCGCGAGGCAGTGCGCAAATCGCTAGTCCTGCTGAAAAACAACAGCGTACTCCCGATCAAACCGAATGCCACCGTGCTGGTGGCGGGCGCGGGCGCCAACAATATTGCCATGCAATCGGGTGGCTGGACGCTCAGCTGGCAGGGCGCGGACAACGGCCCGAATGACTTCCCCGGCGCGACTTCGATCTACGAAGGACTGAAAGCGCAAATCGACGCAGCAGGCGGACGGGCAATCCTCGGTCTTGACGGCACTTCGGCTCAGAAACCCGATTTCGCGATCGTGGTTTTCGGTGAAAAACCCTATGCCGAATTCATGGGAGACCAGCCAGACGTCGCTTTGCATTACAACAATGCCGAAAGCCTCGATCTGATCAGGAAGCTTAAGAGCCAAGGCATTCCGGTGGTAGCAGTGATGATGTCCGGCCGGCCGCTCTACGTGAACCCGCAGATGAATGCTTCTGACGCCTTCGTCGCAGCATGGCTGCCCGGTTCCGAAGGTCAGGGCGTGGCCGATGTCCTGCTTGCTAAGGCCGACGGCTCACCGCAATACGATTTTCAGGGTCGTCTGAGCTTCTCGTGGCCGAAGCGTCCCGACCAGACGCCGCTCAATATTGGCGATGCGAATTACGACCCGCAGTTCCCGTACGGTTTCGGCCTGACCTATGCCAAGCCGGCACAAACAGCGCAACTTGCCGAAGCCGCCGGCTATGTCAAATACGGTGAGAAGAATGTCTATTTCGCGAAAGGCGATGTTTGGAACGGCTATAAGCTGTTCATCGGCGACGACAATGTTGCCCGCATGGCATATGTGGGCAGCAAGACGACCTTGTACGGTTCGGCGGCGATTATGCTGCAGCCGACCGACAACGGGATCAATGTGGTGTGGACCGGCCGCAAGAACGCTTGGTTTGAGGTTGCAGCTGACAGGACCACCGACATTGCTCGCGAAGCGAATGGCGCCATGATGCTTTCCGTGAAACTCAAGGTCAATGCCGCCCCAACCGGAGATGTCGCCATGGGCGTCGGTGTTTCTACTGTACCTGTCACCAAGCAGCTCAAGACAGGAGATGTGACGCTCACGGTTCCGTTGTCGTGCTTCGCCAATTCCCAGGACTTGGCCAAGACGCCTAGCGTTCTGCGCCTGGCAACATCCGGGACATTGGACATTTCGGTTTATGACGTTCGCCTGATCGAAACTAAAACAGGCGCCGCCTGTCCAATAGATTGATGGATTTCACAAGCACGGAGCAGGGATATCGCGATTTCACCAATATCGGTAATGGAGGGGCCAGCAGTCGGTACACTTATGGTTAGGTTGAACCCGTGAAATGGCAAATCTTGGTAACGGCACCAGAAATGCAGATTTCACCTTGGTAGGCCAATGCGGTGTATAAGTTTTTGGAAGCGTGGGTCGGAACGGAGAGAGTCGAAGCCCGGTCGCAGCAGGACACTTGGATTAAATCGCTCATCGTAGCCTTTTTCGAGCCAACTCGTGGCCTCATCCGTGTCTCCGAGAGATGCATAGATTGTGGCAATTTCCGACGCATTAGAATAACCCGGGATTGAGCGCTTCTTCAGGTCGCTTAGCAGCTTCACCGCTTCGGTCCTCTTGCCGGATGCGACATAGGCGCGAGCAAGATTAGCTACACATGTCGGGCTATCCCCGGAAAGCTGGACCGCCTTCTGCAGTTCTGCGATCGCTTCATCGTACATGTGTTTTTGAAGGTATGCCTGGGCGAGTTGGTTATGCGCCAGAGCAAAATTGGGATCCATATCGATCGTCTTGCGGCTCTGTCGTATGGACTCGTCATAAGAGTGCGCAAGGACAAGAATCTCCGCTAAATCAGCGTTCACAACACCATCCGCGTGGGCTGGATCGAACTCCGCGGCTGGCACATCGAAGGCGACAACGAAGGTTTCACTCCGCACAAGTGGCAGCGCATTCGCTACTGAATGGTAACTATAGTGCTGGAGCTGACTCAGGTCCAAGCATAGGGATGGAGGGCCAGAGCCGTATCCTTTTCCTGACTCGCTAAAAGGATTGAGAGAACCGTTCTATAGAGGCGATCATTGACAAGAAGGGTTGTTCTAACGATGTGACAGTGGTGAGGAAACTAGGGTGCTTTTTTCGTCAAATTGTGGCGATCCGTGCCTTGTGATTTCAACTACTTCTTTCACGGCGGTAACACGGATCTCCGGTATCATTTCGCACAAAACGACGTCCGCCGACACGTTTAAATGTCAATCAGTTACATCTCGTTGTTGCCCTGTCACCGCTTAAAGTACAGAGACAGAAGGCGCAAACTTGTAGCCTAGCGAAATGGACGCTGACGTGACAATGAATGCTACGTGGAAGGTTCTCTGTGACCGGGTAGCTAAATTCCGAAACTCCCGAGACAGACGAAATGACGTTCATTGAAGGGCTTCGGAGTCGACCGTTTGGCAATACACCACGACCATAGAACTATTTAATGAGCCGATTAGTGGATTATTTGAGACTCTCCACGTACGCGATCAACGCCTTCAAATCATTCGGTGGAAGATCGATGGGCGGCATGCCGCCAGCGTTCATTTTCGCGGTGGGATGTTTGAAAAGGTCTGCTAGTTGGTCGGGGGAGAATTTTGCTTTTACGCCAAGAAGAGCTGGGGCCGCCGCCGTACCCCCTCCGCCATCACCATGGCAGGCGTTGCACGATTGCCCCTCGAAGATGGTTTTCCCGTTCGCGGCCAGCGGGTCGGCAAGCGTCACATTTGCGGCAGCCAGAGATGCGGAAGAAAGCTCTGGCTCGAATGGCTTGCGCGCATATTCGTCTTCTTCGGCCCTCTGCTTCGCCAGTTGCTGGGCCACTCCAGAATCGTGCCGATCCAAATACTGACTGCGGAGACCGAGGCCCACAAGGGAGAACACCACGAATGCGTACGCTCCCATCGCTGCAGGCCGTTTCCACGGGCGTCGCTCGACGCTGCGATCCAAAAAAGGAAGCGCAAGGATCGCCAGGACGAGGAGTGTTGGAATTGCAAGCACGCCGATGATCGCAGCTGACCCGTGCCAGTATTTCAGCCATTGAAATATGGGCAAGTAATACCACTCTGGCCGCGGTACATACTGGGCATCCGCTGGGTTGGCGGACGGCCCCAGTTGTACCGGCACGAAAAAGCACAGCACGCCGAGCCCGACAATTAACAGCGCTGTCAGTGAAAGATCCATCAGCACTTGGCGCGGATAGAAGAGTTCCGCGTCCTGTTTTGGATGGTAAGGATCTTCGTTGACTGGTCCCGCGGCTCCGGCTTTGCGGAATAGGAAAATATGGGAGGCCACGAGCGCGAAGATAAAGGCCGGAATCAGAAAAACATGGGCTACGAAAAACCGCGAGATGGTCAGGGTCCCCATCTCCGTGCCACCCCGCATCAGGCGCTTGATGCTTTCACCAATCCAGGGGATTTCGCTGACTGCATTTGTTCCAACCGCGGTGGCAAAATAAGCTCTCTGATCCCACGGGAGCAGGTAACCGGTGAAGGCCATTGCCAACACCAGCCCAAAGAGCGCGCATCCCGAGAGCCAAAGCAATTCGCGGCGTCCTTTATAGGCTCCGTAGACATACGTTTGTGACAGGTGGAGAAATAACACGACAACCATCGCGCTAGCCCCGTAAGCGTGCAGGCTGCGGAGAAACGAGCCAGCCGTAACAGCTTTTGTAATGTAAGCGACCGTCGTGTGCGCGTGATCGGCAGAGGGAACGTAGTACAGCGCAAGAAATATTCCGGTGATCACCTGAGAAATGAAAATGAATAAAAGTCCGGAGCCGAATATGTAAGCGAACCGCGCGCCGCCTGGAATGGGTTCATCGAGAGCGGTCCGAAGCAAATTATCCAGGCCAGTGCGACGGTTGAGCCATCCCCATACTCCTGACTCAAACCGCGCAGGGATGTCGCCTTCACTCTTAGGTGTCGAATGCATTTCACTCAACCTATGATTTCCTTATCCGCGACCAGTTGCCTGAAATATTGGAACCGCACTCGCAGTTGCCCATCTTGAACTGACGTTTCCAGCGTATCCATCCCGCGCAGCGAGGGCCCGCTGACGCGAGTTCCGTCTGCGGCAAAGGTGGCACCATGGCATGGACAGGCGAACTGATTCTTTTCCTTGTTCCACGGAATTGTGCAACCCAGGTGCGGACAGATCGAGGTGAGAGCGCGAAGCTGGCCCTGATTGTCTCTCGTAACATAGACCGCCTTTTCCGATACCGCTTTGCGCCACCCGTCCACTTGCTCAATCTGAATGGTGCGCATCACGGGTTCGGTCAAGGACGAAAAGTCGGTCAGCGCTCCCACGGATGACTCTTTGAGGTCGGTGGTACGCCGCAGGAGAGGAAACAGAGCGAACCGAATGAGCGGCACCGAAAGCAACGCGCCTACAAGGAATGAGCCGAGTCCCAGCAATCCCCCGAGAAAAGAGCGCCTGCTTTCGAGCGACAATCCAGGTGGTGAAGACTTGTGCGTCGTGTTTTCCGAATGTTCCGCGCCTTCGAACATATAGTCCCTCAGTTGCTATGATTTAAGGCATCAGCCACCCATCGGCACCCAGGTTCCAAAACAGCTATCGTGCGGCCCGGTTATTTTTTTTGTTCGGCAGGGCTCGGATGTAAGTGACCAGCTTCGTTACATCGTCCGGCTTGATCTTCGCACCGAACGCCGGCATCTTCCCTCGGCCCTTGGTGATCACTTCACTAAGCGCAGCATCGCTTTGCTTCTGGACTTCATCGGATCGCAAATCCTTGGCGTGCATTGCCTTCCCGGTTGGGCTGCCTCCACTACCGTCGGCGGAGTGGCATAGGACGCAGTTGGTCTTGTAAATCTTATCCGCATCGGATTGGGCCTGCATTGTGGAGGGAACCGCTAGGCCGCACAACATGCCTACCAGAGTAAGCAGAAAAAACTTTCGCATGTTTATCTCCTAAGATGATTAGGCGGTCGCCAACCGGAATCTGGCAGACTCCCAACCTCGACCTTAAGTTCTTTAAGGTTAGGAGTCTACAGTATCGCGCAAGATCAGAAAACAAATCGTGCCAGCAAATAGACCGTGTTGTTGCTCGACGCATTTCGCCCAGCGCCGTCGTAGTTCATTTGAGCGCCGTTGAACCGCAGATAGCCCGTGTATTGCACCGCAAGATCCAGATTCTGTGCGGGCCACCACGAAGCATTCAGAACGTAGCCACTACTTTGAGGGCTTCCGTTGAAGCTTCCAGAAACTGGAGCCAGGGCGAAGAGCAGAGGATCAGCGGTTCCGGTCACGTCAAAGAATCCGGCCGTCGAAGATAACTTCGTGCCGAGGTGGTATTCGACGTTTGCCTGCGCAGTGTTCAGATGGTGGGCAGTCTGTGCCGCGCCGCCGGCAGCGAATGTTGCAAGCAGAGACGAGTTTTCGCGGATATAGCTGCCGCGGACGGAAAGCACGTCGTTCTTGAACTGGGGAATCGTTCGGTCATACTGAAAATCTGCGGCCCAATCTGTATAGCTGTCCATGATTCCCGTGATAGCGTTGGGAGTGCTCTTCACATGCATGCCATAGCTGCCCACTTCCAGGGAATTGTTCTTGCTAGAAGTCTGCCAGGCCACCCGCCAATACGGTGCCACACCCCGGATATTGAAACCAAATCCAGCGCCGGAGTTGGGCTGCGCACCCCCGATATGCTCCGATCGGTAGATTGTGCCTGCCAGGTACAAGTGATCGTTCCACATCGAGTATCCACCTACTCCAGCAACGTCCTGTGCCAGAGTTCCATTGATTAGTGCCGCCGCGGAAAACCCGGGAGCCGAACTACTTCCGATGGACGGAAATCCCCACGCAGGAGTGCTATTCCAGAGATCCTCGACGGTGGGGTTGTTGTTCAGCGTTATGCCGTAAGTGAAGGGCTTCCCGAATAGTTTGCCTCCGTGATTCGCATAGCGGATGTCCGTGTTGTCCCACGTAAAGTGATCCGCCTGGCTGTCATAAGTGACCTGCACGAAGCTGCCGACGTGGTTGGTCCACGCGCCGGCTAAGAAAAGGGATGCCGCCTGGGGGAACTGGAAATTTCCGTTCTGCGTTCCTGGCTGAGGTGATTTTGTCGCGGTAAAAGAAGTATCGAAGATTGCAGAAAGAGGGAATGCTTCCAGAAGATGTAGCACGGAATTGTGGTCCTTCCCCTCATCACTCACTTCCGGCTTGGTGGTGAATGTGTAGCCCTCAAGCTTGAATTGTCTACCGAAGGCGTTCAGTTCCGGCGGAGCGTAGTGGCAAGAGGCGCAAGGAAGTCCTGTTTGCCGTGAGTAGCTGGGGACGGCGTGCGCGCCAGGTACGAAAAGAACTCCCAGCCAAATGATCAAAAGAAGTTTCGACAGCATTCCAGCTGAAGATTCAAATTGCTCATGCAGCATTAGTTTCTCCTTAAGTTCTGGGGCCCACATCGTCTGTTCAGGATGATTCTCGCCGGGGGGCGATACGACCGCAGTGGTGGGGGTCACCGCCCTTTGTGATCAGGATCACAAATTCAGGACAGCATCAAGGAAGCGCGGTCATGCAGATAGATCTCTTAGCACTTCGCAGACCCGGATGTGCTATTCCGTTTCGAATCTCTAAATACGATCGTCGCGTCATGGGAGTGGTCTATGTGACTTACTGGCACCGAAAGAAACGCCTTGGCGGCGAATCAGTGCAGTCTGTCCTTCGGGAAGGAATGGGGAAACCGCTGACTTGTTTGCCATACTCAGCGGTTCCCCGGATTTTAACTAGGGCCTGATTGCGACCTTAATCACACCGTTGCGCCGTTCAGCAAAGACCTGATACGCCTCATTGATCTGATCGAGAGCGAAGGTGTGAGTCAGGAGCGGAGTCAGATCCAACCGCCCATGCCGAACCAGCTCCATCAGCCTGCGCATCCGTTCTTTGCCGCCTGGGCAGAGTGTGGTGACAATTTTGTGGTCTCCGAGGCCGGCTGCAAATGGCTCAACCGGCAATGAAAGTTTCCCGGAATACACACCCAGGCTGGAGAGAGTTCCGCCTGGTCTCAGAACGCGGAGCGCGTTCTCGAAGGTAGTCGGCGTTCCCAGCGCCTCGATCGCCACATCGACGCCCCTTCCGCGAGTAAGACGCTTGATACTCTCGACCACATCTTCTTTGGTAAAGTCCAGCACAACGTCCGCACCCGTGCGTTTTGCCATCTCGCTCCGAAAGGGATCAGACTCGACCGCGATAATCAAGCTCGCGCCCTTTAGTTTTGCTCCGGCTGTCGCGCACAGGCCGATCGGGCCTTGAGCAAAGACGGCCACCGTGTCGCCGATTTGCAAGTCGGCGCTCTCGGCCGCCGAGATGCCCGTGGAGGCAATATCGGCCAGCAGCACTACCTGCTCATCGGCCAGGTCGTCGGGAATTTTGGCCAAGTTTGCCTGAGCGTGCGGCACCAGCAAGTATTCCGCCTGAGCACCGTTGATGGTATTGCCGAACTTCCAGCCGCCGAGTGGTCCGCCACACTGCGACCAGTTTCCACCCAAACAGAAGTTACATTGTCCACATGGTGTAATTGCGCCGACCAGGACACGGTCTCCAACTTCGTAGCCGGTTATGCCTTCTCCAAGCTCGTGGATGATACCCACGGGCTCATGGCCGATGATCAAGCCCGGTTTGACGGGATATTCGCCTCTCAGAATGTGGAGGTCTGTACCGCAAATCGTGGTGAGGGTTACACGAATTACTGCCTCACCCGCTCGTGGCCTCGGGATGGGCACCGTTTCCAGGCCGATCTGACCCGGTCCGTAAAAAACCAGTGCTTTCATCGTGGAGAATGTTTCTTCCCGTTCTGTCAGTAGTGCGTAAGAAGTTTGTGACATGGCTGACCCCTTTCGCTCTAGTTCTAGTTCTTTTGATGCAAGGAAGCTATGAGCGCAATTACAGTGGATTGTGACTGCCGTCACAGGATTTAGAGCAGTGGGTTCATGCATTTAAAACTTTTGCTGTGCATTCGAGCTTAACGTACCCCCCAGCAACGGAAGGGCGGAATCTAGGGATGTGTGGAGCATCGGGCAGTTGTGTAGTTTACTCCCGGAGAATCGATGCATTTCTTCGCAGGTTAACCGAAATCTTGTATCAAAGGTCTAAACGAGAACCAGGGAGAACTAGCGCGATAGGCCATCCCGATTTCGCGCTGAGTGGGAGGATCTGGAAATTGGCCTAAGCAACAAGATGTTCTTGCACTTCCTCTCGGCCGGCCTCGGTCAGTTGGCATTGATGTACGACTAGCTCCCTGGCCATTTCTTTGGCGGTATCGCGAATTAAGGCTAAGTGCTTTGCGTACTCTGTGCCCGGCTCCGTCTGTTCGATCGCCAGGTCACAAGAGCCAACAATGATCGACAGTTTGTTAATTAGATGATGTGCGAAGAGACATGCGGGCTGATACCGTTCCCGATTTGACTTCTCCATACGGTTAACGTCCCTTCTTTTTTCCTTCAATAGGAACGTTTCGATTCTGACGCCTCAGGAGAAGGAGCACTGTGAGTACAATCACAGTGCTGGGTTACGTTCGATACTGTCTGTTTGGCCTTCTCATCTGCGTGTCAAATGATGATGGGGCATCCGGAGAGTGCTTCAGGCAAAGCACCGAGCCACTACCAGATTCAGAGGTCAAGCACCGCCGTTATTGAGGAGGAGTCGGCCAACGATCGCAGACAAAAGCCAACTTTCCTGAATATGTTTTGCACGGTGAAATTGTCCCGCAACATTTCAGCGGAGACGCTGCTTAGTTTCTCGTCGCGGGCGAACTGGACCGTGCGGCGCAGCAACTCGATTCCCAGGCCTTGCTTCTGGTGCTGATCTGACACCAGGATGGCAATTTCGGCCTCATTCTTCCCGTTTAATTTGATCAGCCTTCCAACCCCCAGAATCTGATGCTGGCCGGTCGCATTGTTTTTATGATCCACCACCAGGGCCATCACGCGATCGTAGTCCAAGAAACAGATGCGAGCCAGACGTTCGTGTGCCACCCGTAAGCTCAGGCTCAGTGAGGAAAAGTAACGCATATAGACACTACGGTCAGAAAGCGTCGCATGGAATTTGCCCATCAGCGGTTCGTCTTCGGGGCGGATCGGGCGGAGCGTGACCTCCGTTCCGTCCTTCATGGTGAATTTCGAAATGTACTGCGACGGATAGGGACGGATCGCGGGCTTTGGGAGTTGCTCTGGACGCAAGCTAGGATCGTGCAAGAGCACGCGCGCATCTAGAGCCAACAGGCCTTCCGATGAAGCGAGCAGAGGATTAAGGTCAATTTCTGCGATCCAAGGCTGCTCCACCACCAGTTGGCTGAAACGAACCATGAGGTTTTCCAGAGCAACCAAGTCGACCGGTAGACGTCCGCGAACACCCTTGAGCGCTTTGAAAACATGGGTTTGCTCCATCAATCTCTGGGCAAGAGTGCTGTTGAGCGGCGGGAGGGCCACCGCATTGTCTCGATAGACCTCGACCAATTGGCCACCGGAACCAAACAGGATCACCGGGCCAAACTGCGGATCCACGCTGCTCCCGAGGATCAACTCGTAGCCTTCGATCCGCACCATGGGTTGTACGGTAACGCCTAGAAACTCGTCAGTACTCGCTTTCTCTGTGACGGAAGACCTTATCACGCGAAAAGCGGATCGCACCGACTGTTCATCTTGCAAATTCAACTTGACGCCGCCGACATCGGTCTTGTGGGTGATCGTCTCAGAGAAAACCTTCAGTACGACGGGGTAACCAATCTCCGATGCATGTTTCACCGCTTCGTCTTCGTTCTTGGCTGCTCGGGTTTCGACAGTAGGAATTCCGTAATACGACAGAATTTGCTTCGATTCGATTTCTGTGAGCAGCAGCCGCCCGCGGTTCCGGGCTTTATCGATGACATCTGCCGCGCGGCGCCGAGAGCCGCCCTCAGGCTCCAGAGATTCCACTAGCGTTGGAGTTTCATAGAGGCCACGCAGGTTGTAGTTGTAGCGCCACATATAGGTGAATGCCCGCGCGGCAGTATCGGGATAAGCAAAGGTCGGAATGCCTGCGGTATTCAGGACTTTTTCTCCCAGGGCGACGCTGACCCCTCCCATCCAACTTGCGAGCAGGGGTTTCCCAGAGGCTTGGGCATAGGGTTGCAGACGTTCAGCGACTTCAGACGGGTCCGTCATTCCTTGCGGTGCGAGGATCACCAGCAGACCGTCGCTGTTGGGATCTTTCGACGCGATTTCTAAAGCTTTCGCATAACGCTCGGAATCAGCGTCGCCCAGAATATCAATTGGATTGTTGTGGCTCCAGTGCCGTGGCAGAAATTGGTCCAAACCGCGCAAGCTCTCGTCGGAAAGTGTGGCCAGCTGACCGCCACTGGCAACAAGCGCATCCGTTGCGAGAACGGCGGGTCCACCGGCATTGGTTACAATCGTGAGCCGCGGCCCTTTGGGTCGAGGTTGCTTGCTGAGAGTTTCTGCCATGTAGAAAAGATCGGCAATGTTGTGCACTCGCAAGACGCCGCAGCGTCGAAAGGCCGCATCCAGAACTGCGTCACTTCCCGTGAGGGCGCCCGTGTGCGATGCCGCGGCGCGAGAGGCGGCTTCGGAGCGGCCAGCCTTAATAACGATAATGGGTTTGCTGAGAGATACTTCTCGGGCGGCCGAAAGAAACGAGCGCGCGTCACCCACTGACTCCATGTAAACCAGAATGCTGTGTGTGTGCGGATCATCGCCAAAATAGTCGATTAAGTCGCCCCAGCCCACATCCAACATTGAGCCAGTCGAGACGATCGCGCTGAAGCCTACTTCCTCGCGCTGACCCCAGTCCAGGATTGCGGTCAGTAGTGCACCGCTCTGGCTGAGGAACGCAACGTTGCCAGCCTTGGGTGTGCCTTTGGCGAACGTGGCATTCAGGCCAATCGCGGGATTCATGATGCCGAGGCAGTTGGGGCCGATCAGTCGCATTGTGCCGCGCCGCAATTGTTGTTGAATCTGTTGCTCCAATGCCGCGCCTTCCGGACCTCGCTCTCGAAATCCAGCTGAGATCACGACGGCCACTTTTACGCCTGCATCGACGCACTCGCCTATGACATGCGCAACCGTGAGTGCTGGGGTAACCACTACGGCTAGGTCCACTCGCTCGGGAATGTCTGTAATTCGCTTGTAGGTCTTGAGTCCCAGAACGTCAGAATGGCTGGGATTAACGGCATACACCTTTGACCGAAAAGGGCTTTCAATCAGATTCGCTAGAACCGTTCTACCCACCGTACCAAGCCGCTCGGTTGCGCCGATTACCGCAACGGAATTGGGGACGAACAAGGCGTCCATCCCTGACCTCGCCCCTGTCTTCGTGGACTTCTCTGCTGCAGTGTTTGTCGGCTTAGCCGGGCTACCTTGCATGTGACTCACAAATCTCTCGGTTAAGGATATTAGCGAACATGTAGCCCGTCATCGGTCGACTGGTGTGAATGCTTGCCGATCTCGACCTTGGTCTCGAATTTTTGTGCGGTTGCCAGTGCGCGGGAGACCAGGCACAGCACCTTGGCCTTATGCAAAAGATCGATCGCCTGCACTCGGTGCTCTTCACAGAGAATCGTTAGGATGGGACGGATGGCGATCTCGCTAAAGCAATAGCCGTTGTCCGTTTTACAGACGGTTCCTTCGGCTTCCACCGCCAAGTCCGTGTATTCGAATTTTGAGTACCCCGCGATTGTGTGAAACGTTGTCGTAAAGCAACTCGCGAGCGCAGTCATCAACAGGTCTTCGGGTGTCCACCTGCCTTCGAGTCCGCCGAACTGCGGTGGCGCGGTGAAATGAATTGCATTAGGAGCCGAATCAGACTTGGCGATACCCGTCCGTCCGGACGTCCACCAAGCTACAACGCGGTATTTATGTTCATTTTCCATGCAGTACTCCGTGTCCTGGCTGCGTTTTCCAAGAGTCGTGGTTGCTACCCACCAATTGATTCAAGGTGGAAGGGTCACGGTTACCAGGGCCATTGTTCCCGATGATTCTGTGTCAGAGGACCTAGCAAAGCGGTGGCCGAGATCACGGTTGTTCGTGATGCTAATCACACATCGGGTGCTACAATACGGTCATTTGGAAGGCGCTGAATGCGTGCCCCTTACGGCTTAAATATCATCGATAACTGCGTGATCTGTCCCGTGCGTGAGGAGCATTTATTCTGTAACCTACCTCTGCCTGCAGTGCAAAGACTGAATGAAATCAAGTCCACTGCGGTATATCCGAAATCGACGATGCTATTTATCGAGGGCCAACAGCCACGTGGTGTGTTCGTGCTCTGTACGGGAAAGGCGAAACTCTTCACATCTTCGAGCGATGGTAAAACCATCATCACCAAGATTTCGGAGGCCGGAGATGTTCTGGGTCTGAACGCAACGATCTCCAATCGGCCTTATGAGGTAACGGTCGAGATGATGGAGCCGGGCCAGGCCAATTTCATCGCCCGGGACGCGTTCCTGCAATTCCTGCGCGAACAGGGAGAGGTAGCATTACGAGTTGCGGAGCAACTCAGCCTCAACTACTACACCGCATATGAGGAAATCCGCACTTTAGGTTTGACGAGTTCGCCTTCAGAGAAGTTTGCCAAGCTCCTCCTCTCCTGGTCGCCAAGTAGCGGTAACGCGAATGAACCTGCACATGTGAAGATGACGCTGACACATGAAGAAATCGCGGAAATGATCGGCACCACTCGCGAGACGGTCAGCCGCTTGTTCTCTGATTTCAAGAAGAAGCAGTTGTTGCAATTGAAGGGATCGACCCTAATCATTCGCAACAAGCCTGCCCTGGAGAAAATGTTGAACTCCTAGGGGTCATCGGTCGGCGCCGTCACTCCGAACCGACACTTAGCAACCTTTCCTAAGCCTCTGCTAGCTTCGAGAATTCGACGCGTTTTTCCAACAACGGATCAGTCGAGTTTGCAAGCCGCTGTTGGATCTGTGCGATCGTACCGCGCAACCAACCGGCAAGAGCTTCTTCCAATTCGAGCTGTGTGCCACAACGATAGAAATAGTCAATGGTCTGCCCGTTTTCGTTGAGGGGAACAAACCGGCACGGCGAGCTCTCGCCTTGCTGTTCACGGGGAACGAACTTTATCAATCGGCACTCACTGCACGGATGCGTCCGAGCGGGATCGCCCAGATTCAGACAACTGGGGGAGTCTTCCAGAACGTATGGAGCACGCCAGGATGTCCGGGGAGACCGTCCGTAGCATCCATCTTCTACAAATTTCAGCTCAAACTGCAGAAGCTCCAGCATTTCGTGCTCATCGTATGCCATACGTCACCTGTTCGTACTCAGACTCGCACGGATTTCGCTTAGGCTGCGATGATGCCGATCACGTTCACTAGTGATCGCCATCACTCTATCGGATGTTTCCGGTCACATGCTTTTGCGATTTGTCGAATTAATATCGCGTAGGAGGGTGTCATGGAACAGTGCTTACCCGACGAACCGAAGGGCTGGCGAAAGCTACAGGCTATGGCTCAAAAAGAACGTAACCCGGAAAAGCTGGCCGCCATACTCAAACGAATGAACCGTCTGTTAACCGCTCATGAGAAACAATCATTGGGCGAAACCAAGTTAAGCCGAAGTGATTCGAATAATAACTTACATCCTCTAGTAAATTAGCCAGGGTTCGTGCAACATCCGTTGCCGCTTTGATAGACCAAGGTTGCAGTTTAAGAATTTGACGCTTAGGCGAACATCGGCGCTGATTACAGAATGGTCACGATAAAGCGGCCACCTTGACCAATTAAGCTGTTCATTGAAAAAGGGCTTAGGCGCAAAGATCCAGGCCTGAAAGGCTTGCCTAGGAGTTCAACTTCGCGTGAGCGCAGAGCCAGCGGGAGAATACTTGCTAATTAGCCAGTCATCTTCGTCTTGCCATTCCGTTCAATCTCGTTTGACGGTGCGTACGAAGGCCGCTCAAACGCCATTGTTCAGAACTGCTGGTCGACACTAGCGATACGCGTGTCGTCACAGCTCCTAACATACGGCGCTCATCTCCGCGAGTGCCGCACTACGGATTACGCTACGGTTTTGCTTCGGTTACCCGGAGCCACTGCCAAGGCCGCAGGCTGGGAACCTCGACCATCGCCTCACCCGCAGGCGCGAAAAACAGGAAGCACTCCCGTGAATGGCCGCGGGGTGTGCGCCATGCTTCGTGAAAACGCGTATTGGGTAGGCATCGCCGAAATTACGGTTGTTCCGGATACGGGCGTCATACAGGTCACAAAATTCACTATCGGTGGTGAACCAGGAAAAATTATCAACCCACGCCAATTCGGCCTGTGCATGAAAAGCGGCGTCGTCATGGGCCTCAGCGAAGCGTTGAAAGAAGAAGTCACCTTCGATAAATCAAAAGTGACCAGCACGAATTGGGATCGCTACAAAATTCTCACCATGGAAGAAATGCCCGAAATCAAAATTGTCCCTCTCTCGCGAGACGACAAAACTTTCGGCGGGGGCTCGGAAGGTGCCAATGCCGTCTGTCCTCCAGCAGTTACGGCGGCGTTCTTCGACGCAACTGGGATCCAAGCTCGTCGTATCCCGTTAACTCCCTCGTACCTGACGACGCTTCTCAAGAGCTAGTGTGGTCGCATTGACACTGGGCCGCACCGCTAACCTCAGTCTCGAATTCGGAAACAGCGACGGCTCATGCTCGGCATACGTGCTGCTGAATGGGATCTTAGGTCTCCAATTCTGTGACTATCAATCGGGTTATCAATTCGGGCGCCTAAGCGTGGACCTGATGGAGCGGCGCAACTTGTACCGTTTTAGACCACGCGTCTACTTGTGCTTCGCGTGCACGGTTATTCATTGGACTCAGGACCTTCGGGGCGGTATTCCCTGGATCGGGCGAGCGGCCGATGCGGCCTTAGAAGCGGGCGATTTCACGCATTTCGCTTATAGCTGCAACAGCCTGGTTGCCCTCTATCTGAGGAGTGGGAGCCCTCTTGCGGACGTGCAGCACAAAGCCGAAGAAGGGCTCGCTTTTGCACGCAAGGCCAAGTTCGGAATAGGTGTGAACTTCATCGCGTCTCAGCTTCTCCTCATTAGGTCGCTTCGCGGCCTTCCAATCGATTTCGACCTTCTGGATGAACCTTTCGATCAACGCGAGTTTGAGCAGCAGATTGAGAGGAATCAACAAACGGCCCTTTCGGCTTGCTGGTATTGGATACGTAAAATGCAGGAGCGCTTCTTTTCAGCGGATTTTCCTCCCGCCGTTACGGCCGCGCAAAACGCACGGAAGCTTCTGAGTACCTCGGCAGGTTTCTTTGAAACAGCCGAATACCATTTCTATAGCGCTCTAGCCCACGCAGCACATTTCGACGTGGTTGCGGGGCCCGGCCAAGCTGACTGCCTGGAGAAACTCCGGGCTCACCACCAGCAACTCACGATTTGGGCAACTAATTGTGAAGCTAATTTCGGGGATCGCGCCGCTCTTGTGGCGCGGAAATTGCTCGCCTTGAAGGCCGCGATCTCTGGGAAGCCGCTGCTGCTGCCGGCGAAGGTGTCACAACAAGAAAAAGTCTCTCGTGTTAGCTCACGACTCAAACGAGACCCGCACGAATGCTGGGGCTGAACACACATTTCATGCGCCCTCACGACTGTAAGCTATTGATAGGGAGGGAGGATTTGCAAATTACGAAACGTTCCAACCTTGCGTATGTTGTTGTGGACTAGGGGTTGTTGCGAGTGGTTCCGGAGCGTTTTTGGGAGTTCTGGGAAACAATTGTTCAGCAGTTTGTGCAGCACTTAGAGTAGCCGATTTCTAGATGGCCTTTGCTCGTTCGCTCGGCAGTACTGCTAGAGTCGCGTAGCCGTTATACAGCGTTAGTGTTGCAGCAATGGTAAACCAGAGAGATGAGCTTGTAGTTTCTCGTCAATGGCTCGCAGGAGCGGCCGCAATGTTTGATCCCAATAGTCCCAAGTGTGGCCGCCGGGAGTCTCGTGATACTCGTAGCTAAGAT
>JAOAPI010000187.1 GCA_025462865.1 Candidatus Sulfotelmatobacter sp.
TCGCCGGATTCGCGCTGTTTTGGCCGATATAGTCGTGGAGTCGCTTACTGCCACGGTAAAACTTGACAATTCAACGTCTCTGGACGTCAAAGCTTCCCTAGATCAGAATGTAGGACAGACATTCGGAAAGGACTCTTCTCTAGGCCTAACCTACAGCAAAGCCGGGGACGGGACATATAAAATTCAAACTCTGAGTCCGGTTATTGTTGCCGTACAGGTCGGCAAGCAGCCAAAAAACGGCACATTGGAAGCAGACGAGTCCGCTCCTTGGCCCGCCGACACGAAGTTGAAATTGAAAACTGACCAGCCGTAAGGCGCAGGCGAATCTGCGAGCATTGAGCTCCTAACGCAGAGCCAAATAAGCAGAGTAGCTTTCGCCGCGAGCAGGATCTCGTTGCGCGCTAACACGAGCATAGGATTTGTCGGTAAAGCCCGCAGAGGATCGCGTCGAGACAACCCTACACGAAATTCAGTCCGTGACTCAATTCTTTGTCAATCGAAACTGAATAGTTGGGCAAGTGTCGAAGCGGCGAGCTAAAATCCCCATATTTACTCACCACCTCGAAGACTGGAAATCCAGGTATTTACGCGAAAGGATTTGATCGGGCGGCAATCGTTAGATTTCCGCTCAGTGCTCAGCATGGCACCTTGCTTTCGCCTCTGCAAGCCAGTGTAGTTCCGCAGTTATCGGCCCAGTCTCAGATAGGCGACCTTCTATTCTGGGTATCCCGCTGTGGGGAGATGGCAGAACAACTCAAGCACGCGAGGCCAGCCAGCGGTCGCTTGTCAAGTTACGCGCCAACCCCGCGCACAGACACGGCGCTCAAGCGAAGTGTTTTCCCGCGTTTATCGACTATGCAGTCCATCAGAACCGTAGTCTCACCGAGCAAGCCTTTGATGTCGGTGAACGACTGCTCTCCAAGTAATTCAAATTCGTATGTTCCTTCCGGAATCGGATTACCTTGAAAAACTCGAAACCTTCCCGTCCGAGAATCAAAATCCAGCTCGCGAACATTGCCCCGCAAACCGACGAACGGCTGGTCGCTTGGCGGCAACATCGCCACGTTCCCTGCGGCAAGCACTGCCCGACCGCCGTGCTTTGCCTCCTTATGGAGCCTTCGCACAGTTGCCTTCAGATGCTTGAACTCTTGAGGACTGATTCGCTCCCTTGATTCGTACTCCATCTTCAACTGGCTTCCGTCGCTGGCCCTTATCTCTACAGATTTCAACCTATTTTGATTAAGCTCCGCAAACACTCCAAAGGTAGCTTCAAGGCTCCTGAACGATTGTTGCGGTATAGCAAGTCTCTCCTTTCCATCTCCGGCCACGATTGCAGTCCCTTCCTCGACTCTTTCCACATGCAGTTTTCTCTCTCGGTGCAGGAATTTTCGCAAACGGTCGGCCAGTTCCAACGTTTGATTCGCATGCTTGATGATTTCGCGAATGGGAATCGCCAATATGATTGGGGCAACATTTTGGTGAACAAACTCCACCACGTTGAGGACGATGTCCTGAACATACGAACCTTCGCGGGGGAACTCAGCATCCAGCTCAATGTCAACTCGGCCCGTCGTCCGGAGGTTTGGCACGATCACGTCAATGGCTGAGTCACGTAGTATCGAGGTTGTGTTAAGCAATATGGCCGAGACCCCGAACAGTGGATATGTCCGGGATACAGCTGGCCCTTCGATGACGATAGTGAATTCAGTACTGCTGCCTTGTTGCTCAGGCATCGGCATTTATTCTCCGCAGTTGGGATGACCGTAAATCACTCAGAAAGGTCGAAGTGAGTTTGCGCACTAGAGAACTGTTGCGTAATAGGGATGTCCGGATCTCCGACTGTCCACACTTCAGTGAAGACCCTGTGCTTGTCTACGGCCTCGCGCACACTTCTTTGAACACCGGATAGATTCCCGCGACCACACTTTACTTCGATGAACGCAATTTGCTTCACTTTCCGTTCTATGGTCAATCCATCAAACAGAACATAGTCAAATGGATCAGAGATGCAACGCATATCACGAGGATCATATGCGAATGTCCTGAAGCACGGCGCGATGCGCTCCATCAGCTTGCCAAGCAGCGTAGCTCTCGAACTCTTAATAGCGGCTTTGCGCTCAGCCCGAATCATGGACTGCAGCTCAGTCTTGCTCTTGAGAATCTGCCGCACGCGATTGTGAGCATCGCGCTCCAAAGTCAACTCGCGGTGACGAACGTCGTGCTTGCCGCGTCTTAGCTCGTCTTCCCGAAACTCGAGGTCGTCCTCTCGTCCATCAATCTCAGACTCTCTTGCCATCAGTTCGGCCTGCTGTCGCTGCATCTTGCGGAGCCAGTCACGAGGCGGGTTCGGGCTGGAGGAAATTGCGACATCAGACAGGCGAAATGGATCTCCGCAGCGGGGACAGCGACCCCATAAATGACGCGCCGTTTTGAAGAACGAGACGATGTTCTTGACCAGACTGTCTGTGCTCATCCTGACACACTCCTCTGGGAGAGCTTACCCGCAAACGCTCGACGGTAGATAAAGATGGTGCGGGGCCAACGTTACGACAGTGTGCCAATCATGAGCTACTAAGCGCGGCTTTGGAACTCCACAACTCCCACGTCGTGATCACGATTGTATTGGTCGCGCAAGATCAGATGGCTTCGGAGTGATTTCTTCGCTGTGCCGACCATCGGCCAGACAAACAGGTCCATGCTGACATGCTGCGGAACGTGCGGAGTTAGCTGGAGCGGAGATGTTTCCACTTCCCTGTTACTTCCATCTATCGCGGGCACTCGCGTTCGCATGCCAGAGGACTGTGTGCTTTTTAGGTACGCGCTGAGAAACTGGGTTTCTCTTTCACCGTCGTACGTGAGAGTTCCTTCTACTCTGACAAACATCACAGATATCTTCTTGCCGCCCTGCTCGCGGTCGGCAGCTTGGCCCCAGCCGCATTCATCGGGGTCTGGGATGAAGTGTAGGAGCTTCTTCGTCGCTTTTAGGAGGTGCTCAATTGCGTATTCAGCTGCGATGAGTGCAACCACGAACACTGCGGTGAATACCCACGCCGGTACAGAGCTTTTGAGGAAGGTGTCTCCCAGGCCTTTCAGCTTCATGAGTCCGCTAAGAGGCTGACCCGTGATCGAGGCGGTGACAATTACGGGAGCGGCAATCCCGAGCAACCACTTGGCACCGGTCACCAACGACTTCTTCATGGGCTCTATTTCTTTTCTGCTCTCACTCTAGCCCGTTGCGCCTTCTGCACAGCTGCGATTCTCTTGCGAGTCGCCTCGCTCATGTTCTGCTTCGAGTTGCTTCACGATTGCATTCAGGTCTACCATTCGAAGGATTCTAGCAGAAGCTCCGGCGGTCAATGCCGGACGAAGTAGTTGCTGGACAGCAAGTTGGGTGTTAAGTTTGCCGAGGGACAAGCGCAAATGGACGTCGAGGAGATTCTCAAAAGCCGCACAGAGCTGGATAACTTCGGCAACAGCAAACGACTGCTCTTTGCTCTTGAAACGCGGTTCCAGCCAGACGACATTCTCGCCGTCGCTGCCAATTCACTAACCGACGGTACTGGGGACAAAAAATGTGACTTGGTCTATGTTGACGCTTCAAGTGGGGTCGCAATAGTAGCGCAAGGATACGAGGCCGGGGACCTAGCAAAGCAGGAAGCCCCGGCTAACAAGGCCAGCGACTTGAATACGGCCGCTGGCTGGCTTCTCACTCGTCCTTTGGAAGACATACCTCCTAATCTCCGTTCGGCTTGTGAGGAACTCCGAAAGGCACTCACTGACAACGCCATTCGGACTCTCCAGTTCTGGTACGTCCACAATTTGCCGGAATCCGACAATGTCCGCCAAGAGCTAATCACCGTTGAAGGTACGGCGTCTTCGGCGCTGAAGAAATACTTCCCAAAGGCGGAACCGATTGCGACGATTGCGACGGAGGTCGGGCGTTCTACGCTCGCGAACTGGTACAAAGCATTGGAAACGCCAATTCTTGTTTCGGACACCTTCGAGATCGAAACTCAGGGTGGATACGAAATGAAGGGAAAGAATTGGGCGGCTTATGTCACAGCTGTGCGTGCTGACTGGTTGCATACAATCTTCAACCACTACAAATCAGACCTGTTCTCAGCGAATTTGCGGGGTTATCTCGGCAGTCGCGAGAAGGACAGCAACATCAATCACGGGATTAAGGAAACCGCGTCGACAGATCCTGATCACCTGTTTGTGTTCAATAACGGCATCACCGTCATCGTCAGCAACTATGAAGCGGTGGATGGGAAGAAACTGAAGGTATCTGGTTTCTCCGTCGTAAATGGCGCACAAACTACTGGGGCAATCGGTTCTCTCGAAAAGCCCCCGGACCCACTCGCTTCGGTTCAGGTGCGATTCATAAAATGCTCGGACACGGAGACGGTACTCGACGTCATCCAGTACAACAATAGTCAAAACCGTCTTGAAGCGGCCGACTTTCGCAGCAATGATCCGGTTCAGAAGCGTCTGCGCGAGGAGTTCAGCGAGATGCCACAGGCGACTTATCTTGGTGGTCGGCGCGGGGGCCATGAGGATATCATGAAGCGGACGCCGAATCTCCTGCCCACCGAGACGTGTGCGCAGTCGCTACTCACATTTCACCAGGAGCCTGTTACTGCCTACAACGACAAGACCGCGATCTGGGCAAACGATGGTCTGTACGCTCGCTACTTCTCGGACCACATCACAGCGGAGCATATTCTCTTCACGTACTCGCTCATGCGAGCGGTTGAAGCGCGCAAGGCGGTTCTCCGCGCCAAGAAAGATGAAGAGTTGAAAGACATCGAACGGGAGCAGGTTGCGTTCTTCCAGCAGCGCGGTTCGACCCACTTGCTTACCTCTGCGATTGCAAAGTGTGTGGAGACCATACTGAACAAACCCATTCCGAACAAGTTTCGCTTGTCGTTCGGGAAACAGGTATCGCCCACTGTTGCCCAAGAATACTGGCAACCAATTGTTGAAGCACTCAGCCCGTTGTGCGACGCGCTAAAACCAGCCATTGCCAATGTGCTGAACAACCACAAGCTGGCGGCAGAGGCGATCAGTACGTTCGCGCGCCTGGTCGCATCTCACGAGAAGTTTCATCGTCCGACCTTTGATGCCTTTGCAGTACATGTCATCTCCTATCAACCGCAAACCGCCGCCGCAAAACCGATGCCCGTCGCAGTTAAAGCCTGAACTGGAGCCGCACTTTGAGCGAGTTGACGATAGGTGAAACTAAAGTTGCGGAAGCCGCGCCCGGTAAGGCAAGGAAAACACGGAAGCTCAAACCTGCGGTCCGCTTTGGCGTAGCTGAGTGGTTTGGTGAGTCATTTGAGGGGCTGCCGCCCCAACGACGCGTTGAGCTAATTCAGCTGGCAAAGACCAACCGTAGAGGCCGCAATACGCTCTGCCCGTTCCACCCCGAGCAAGAATCATTGAGATGCCGGAAGCAAACAGGAGTCTGCACGTTGCGACAATATGTGAGAGCGGCAGAAGGAGATGTGCAGATTTCCCAGGGGAAGGAAGGGCGACTCGCTACGCTATGTCCGGAACGGTTCTTTCAAGGCGGCGAAATCTTCAGGTGGATCGGCGAGAAGCTGCTGAACTGTGCGACGCCAGAAATCCTGAACGAAATTCCATTCCTTGAAGGAGTGGCGACCGAGAACAAGCCTGGTGAGGAATCTGACAGTGTTGGTCGCATCGACAACGTTCTGGTGGTTCCGGACAGCGATCCGCTCAGGTGGTGCGCAGTTGAGATGCAAGCGGTCTACCATCAAGGTGGCGCATATAGTAAGGACTACCCTGCAATGGAGAGTGCGTTAGCAAACGGAGCCATCGGTATTCCGTTCCCCGGCGCGTACCGACAGCCTGACTATCGAAGCAGTGGTCCAAAACGACTGATGCCGCAGCTTCAGGTGAAGGTGCCTTCCCTCAGACGGTGGGGTAAAAAGATGGCTGTCGTGATAGATGAGGCATTCTTCGGATCCTTGGCCTTGAAGGAAACACAGCGGCAGGAAATCAAGAGCATT
This sequence comes from Candidatus Sulfotelmatobacter sp., assembly GCA_025462865.1. GTDB lineage: Bacteria > Acidobacteriota > Terriglobia > Terriglobales > Acidobacteriaceae > Sulfotelmatobacter. The sequence goes on from JAOAPI010000187.1 coordinate 6,036, forward strand.
TCCAACTCGGACGTGGTGTGGTTTGTCGTCGGCTACGAGGAGAAGCCACCGCACAAGCTATACCGGAAGGAAGTCTTCCTGACAACGCTGGAGAACGCCGTGGAGGGGCTGACGGCGGGAGTACCGACCAGCCTTGAGGAGTTTGAGAAGAGGATTAAGGCGAAGTTACCGCAGGAGAATCCGGCTGTGCCGCTCTTTCCGATTGAGGCTCCTCCGTAGCAGATTTCAGCCAAGCCAGATTCTTGCCTACCACAAGATCGTTCATGATTTCGTGGTGCGTGTTCTTCATCGCAACAGGTTCAGACTGAAACCCGAACTCCTTTGCCAGTTTCTGAATCTCCTCTGTGGCATCGTAGGTCATCAAGAAATCACCCTTGATCTTCATCGCGGCTTTGAAGAGCTTGCGATGGTCGATCTCACCAAAGGTGTATAGCCGCCGCGCCGCTTGAGTGTAGGGTGGGTCAATGAAGAACGCCGTGTCCGCTCGGTGAGCGTTGTAGCGGATGAAGTCTATTCCGTCCCCTTGGATAAATGCGATTTGCCGACGCTTCTCAATGATGGCATTGATCCGCTTCTTGAGCGTTTCCGGATACCAGCGAGACCGCATCCCCTTCTTGTTCTCTCCCTTGTTTAGGAGACTGGCTCCGGCTGCGATGATTCCGCCGCGTTGCACACGATTCCGTACAATTGTTGTGAAGGCTCGCTGGTATCGGTCAGCAATGGGCAGCTTCAGTTGGTTCTTGATATTTTCATCGGTCGGGTTGAAGGCCACGATGTCGTTTGCCAGTCGCGACCCCTCTCCATAAATAATCACGTCCCAGACCGCCGCGACATCCTCATCCTTCTCAACCATCGTGATTTGCTGAACGATTTCTTCAAGCAAGGCAGACAACGAGACAATTGCTCCACCAGCAAAAGGCTCTGCCAGTTCGCGGGGTGCTGGTTTCAGGCTCTTGAGCCATTGACGGACGCGGGGAACCAGCCATGTCTTGCCGCCCGGATACCGAAACGGACTCCGGTGCACTACAGCAGCGACATTGACGACTTCTCCCAATTGAACGATTGCTGTTGAGGCCATCAGGTTTCTGGATTTAGTTGTCTTGGGCATGATTGTAGTTGAAGACGTGACCATCTGTTGCTGTTGAAATCAATATTCCTCTGGGAGCAGGAACGTGCTGATGCTCCGGTCAGCCTCGGTGATGATCCAGAACCGAGTCCCGTCGCTCATGCGGAATGCAGACAAAATCCGCGAGTCTTGCTGAAGACTGAATTCGTTCCCGCGGCGGTCGTGCTCGCCCACGTCTCCACAGTCTCCTGCGATGTGTCGGACCAGATAGGCCATCGGATCGTCTCCGGATGCCTCTAATGCCGCGAGAGCGCCCGGAGTCGCCACAATAGAGCCGGGTCTGAACTTGATCCCGCTCACCCGTCAACCTTTATGCGGAACCGCTTCAAGAGGTCCGATTTCTTCCGGTGATCTCGTAGGCATTTCTTGCCGCGTCTCCAAACGCGGTCAGTAACGCTCTGGCGTGGCGGCTAGCCGTGCGATCCTTCTCCAACTCGCAAGGGCCGTGTAATTCAATGTAGAACGTGTCCCATAGAATCAGCTTGCGCTTCCTCATCGCTCCTTCCGATCTTGAGTTAACTCAAACAGGCGACTCAGGCGAGTACCCAGAGCAATCGCAAGATTCTCCAAGCTGTTCAACATGGGATTGCCAAGGCCCTTCTCGATGTGAACCAGAGTAGAGACACTGAACTTCGCTCTCTTCGCCAATTCTCGCTGCGAGAGTTTGCCTTGAGCCGTTGCTCCTTCACAACGGCTCCAAACTTTTTCTGCCACCATGCAAATTCTCGCTCGAACGCTTTGGTCCTTCGCAACGACTTTCTACTTCTTGCCATGTTCGCCTTTCCACCGTCGCAGTGGCTCTGGCTTGAGGGGAGAAGCCCTTCATTTGCGGAATGCGGCTCGTGCGGAAATCTTTGTCGAGGGTGCGAATGCAGCCACGGAGAATGTCCTCCACGAACCTGATTCGCTTGACGCTGGCGTCCTTCGGACCCATCACTTCGATCATTAGCGTAGTGCAGATCACTGGTTTGTTTTTCATCATCTGTCCCTCTCGTGCACGAAGGGATAGCTCCGCAGAACCTTCCCGTTCCCGGTTGTCCAGTCCACGTGCTCCGGCTCGATCTGAATGAACGGGCGTATGCCGAAGTGGATGGCAGTGTTATCGGTGAATTTGACCGTAATGGTGCGCCAGTCGGACTCGTTGGTGACTGTGATCTTGGCTACGGTCTTGCCTACTACTTCAGGGTATTCATGGATGCGTTGAGGCACGGCTACCTCCCCGCTTGCTTCGCTGCCAGCGCAGCTTGGAACTTCTTGGCTGGAACACCCGCAGCTGCCCGCTGGCCCCACGTCATCTTCGGACCCCGGTCGCCATACACGAGAACGAACTGCTCCATTGTCGGGCGACCTGCAAGTTTGAACAGCCGGAGTCCTTCTGAACGATTTTGGCTGACAACGCTCTTAGGGAGCGGCTGAGTCAGGGTCGTAGCCGCCTTTGGATTCTTACGAGCTTCTGCTTTAGTACGAGCGTTAGCAGCCGCACGCACCTTGCGAGTCTTTTTATTAGCCATGTTCTCCCACCTGTTACAAAGTAGTAAACAACTCGGGTATCGTAATTGTCTCGGGAGAGAAGTAAAGGGAAAACAGCGCGTTCCATGAAGCTGGAGTCTCGCTGACTGGAACGCGTTGTACTATTTTTTAGGATCGGGGAAGCATAGAGAAGAGACGACGCTAGGCATGAAAAAGAAAGTCGTGGTTTCCCGCCACAATCGCTAGCACGCGTTTGCGGTCCTCATCCACGTGGGAATCCCTATCATATTCGCCTACAATCGGACGGGTCATGGTACTGTGATTTTCCAAAAGCAAATAATTTCTCAGGGGCACCGACTCTTTCTCTGGAGGGGCACTCTATGAATGGAAGCACGGATTTCGTGTTCTCGCCAGGACAGGTATATCGCCGTCGTGAGCTGCATGATAAGTTTGGAGGCCAAAGACAGGGGGGAATTAGCACGCCAGCGAAAGTCCCGTTTGTTTTCTTAATCACGGGCGATTCAGGCAAACAGCACGGCTATTCCGATGAGTGGACGGAGGACGGAGTTTTTCTCTATACAGGCGAAGGTCAGCATGGAGACATGAGATTTGCGGGAGGAAATCGGGCGATCCGCGACCACCTGAAAAATGCTAAAGCTCTGCAAGTTTTTGAGCAGGATAAGAAAGATAAGCGGTTTCTTCGCTACCTTGGAGAGATGGAATACACGCAGCACGCATTTCGGGACGCACCGGACACCGATGGCAAACGACGAAAAGCAATCGTATTCCACCTGCGCCCAGTCGGTACACTCTCACCCGATTCAGCCGTTGTAGCCGCGGCTTTGGCCGATGAAGGACAAGTCTCCAAGCGCGGAGCCGGGGGCGGATTCGGCTCCGTCGAAACCAACCGCCGGGTGGAAAAAGCTGCCATTGATTTTGTTAAGCGCCGATACGAAGAGGATGGCTGGAGTGTCCGTTCTGTTGAAGCGCAGAAGGTGGGATATGACTTATGCTGCGAAATAGGAAGCGAACAGGCGCACTTGGAGGTCAAGGGCACACAAGGCGACGACGTTTGTTTCATTATCACCGCTGCGGAGGTCCGTAACGCGATGATTGATCGCAGGCACCTCACCTGCGTGGTGACTGCTGCTCTGACCCCTGCACCGAAAATGTTCACGTATACAAGAGCTGAGTTTTCCAAGAAGATCCAATTGGAGCCAATTGCGTTCCGAGCACAACTGTTGGGCGAATGGGAATCACGGGCCCGATTGTGAATAGGCCGATTAGATGATGAATTGATATACCTTACGCACTGCTCGCACAAAAAAGACGACCGTTGCGGGGAAACCAGAGAGGCCGTCACTCCCGACGTGCTCTACACGGCGAGACCGACGCAACGCTTTATGCAACGAGGCAAGGACACGAGCGTTCCTTGGGCGATTTTCTCCGACAAGTATGGCGTCTGGTTTCCCGAGGTTCGGCATGAATGGTACGAAAAAGACCCGAATACCCTGACGGAAGTTGAATTTTCCGCGCTCCTAGCGGACTTTGACGGGAAGCTCAGTGCCTTTTCTCAAATCTGCTTCTATTACAATCCCGGTCGATTTCACCCCGTATACGCCCACGTTTTGCGGCAGAGCGCCTTGGCTGACCGCGTGAAACAAATCACGCACCTTTGGGAAATTACGTGAACACCAATTCTGAACTCTGCCAATGGCTACACCTAAGTGCTCTGC
>JAOAPI010000001.1 GCA_025462865.1 Candidatus Sulfotelmatobacter sp.
CTGAGTCGTATCGGTAGAACTTTGTTCCGCAGGTTGGAAGGAGAGACAGATTTGCCAAGCGTTCGTCATGGGGAAGATTGGAGAGCAGTTGTTTTTCGAACTGCGGCCAATCGCCTCCGGAGATCACCGCAACTCTGACGATCAAGAGAAGATCATGCAGCAGTCCCGACATTTCAGAGTCAAGAGGCGACTTGCTTCCGGCAAGTGTGCCGTCGAGATCAAACACAATGAGCTTTTTCAATATGCCTCCACCATGACGAATTCTTGCGACCTTAATAGAGGTCCAGGAATAGAGTTTCCGCTCCTGTGATCGTCCTCCTGTTTACCGGTTGTAAACTATTCCGGCAGCGCAATTTCCAACAGGTTGACACCACCGCGGGGCCAAAGAGTGCAAGGTCCCATCACCGCCGGCAGGAATAGAACGTCGCCTTTTCCAATCGCGTAAGTGGCGTATCCCTGTTCAATCTCACCCCCGCCTTCGATACACACCAGCACCCGCGGTAAACCCATAGCGCCAACAGAGAACGGTGATACTCCGCCGATGCGCCATAACTGGAAGTATTCACAATCAAAAAGCTGCTCGCGCTTCACGGGCGTTGCGGACTCCAGCACGGGCGTTACCCTACCGACCGGCCCCTCCGCAAAGTCAATGCAGTCCATTGCCTGATCGACCTGTAGTTCTCGCAGCTTACTTGTCTTCGCGTCCACATGACCCCAGTCGTAAAGGCGAAACGTAACGTCGCTGTTCTGCTGAATCTCGAACACCACAACGTCGCCGCCTAGAGAATGGACCGTCCCCGCCTGTAAGAAGACACTGTCGCCAGGCTTCGGAGTGAAGCCTTCGAGCTGCTTCGCCACCGTTCCGGTCGCAAGCGCCCGTCGCAGATCGGCGGCAGTCGTTCCTGCTTTCAAACCCGCATAGATGCGGCTTTGTGCGCCGGCCTCTAACACAACCCAGGCTTCGGACTTTGCGGTCTCACCCGCGGGCAAGAGATCCGTATTCGCTTTCGCTGGATGCACTTGTACGGAAAGCATTTCCTGCGCATCGAGGAACTTCAGCAGCAGCGGAAATCGCTGAAAGCGATGGGCCAGCTTTCCCAGCATTTGCTCCGGAAACTGCTTCAGCAATTGACCGATCGTCTGGCCTTTGAGCGGCCCCTCGGCTACCTGGCTCGCATGGTCATCGCGGTCGCTGAGCAACCAAGCTTCTCCGATAGGTCCGCTCGGCAGGGGCTCGCTTAGTAAGTCGGCTAAGCGCCGGCCGCCCCATGGTCGATATTGATAAATCGGCTCAAATCGTAAGGGATAGAGCGGCGATTCAGTTAGAAGTATGTTCTTGCTCGCAATGATCGCTTGTAGGTCTTCGGTTCGGGCCATTTGCGTTTGCATTTGTGCTCATTTCCAGATCCGTCAGAACCAATGCCGTCGTAGCTAGTTCTCGTCAGTGAATGTCAAGGTTGGCTGCGAGACAGAATCACCTTGATCCAAGGATTACTGGTCGTTGGACATGTCTTCGCCAGCGTCAAGAATCGAACTCGAGTGGAATGCCAACGGCGGCCACGAAACTCGTGGGCATCCGGTGCAGCGGATCTCTGCTCCCTAACGTGGCGATGCAGGTGTGGCTCTTGTCCACGGTGATCCTCCGGGCCTGGCCGAGATCGGAAATCTGCATGTCACTCAGTTGGATCCCGATGCCTTCGGCAGTGGTTTTGCCACCTGTGAAATGGGCGATGTCGCGCAACATACTTTTGCGCTGATCGCCGAGGCCCGGTGCCCTAACGGCGTCAACATGCAGATAGCCACTCAGCTTTTTCACAACGAGAGTGGCAAGCGCCTCTCCGGTGATGTCCTCTGCGATTATCAGCACCGGCCTTCCACTTTTTGTAATCTGCTCCAGCAGCGGGAGCAAATCATTTCTGGAACTGATCTTTCCTTCGTGGACGAGGATGTAGACGTTCTCGAAGGCAACCTCCATGTGTTCTGGGTCAGTAATAAAGTACGGCGAGAGGTATCCGGAATCGAACTCTACGCCGTCGATCTGGAGTTCGTCGCTTGTGCCGCTTGGAAGGATGGTGCTGTCGCGGACAGCACTAGCATCTTCCAAATGAGCCAAAATGCGGTCGCTTATCGTAGCGAGCTGAGCAGTCATATATGGATCTCCATCTATCGTCTTTCGCTCGTTGCCGCAATTATTCCCGAGTCCGATTTCAGGCTCGGCCCGTCGAGAAGACTTTGGAATAGGGCCGCGTGACAAACGACCCCCGTGAATCTGTTCCCCAAGGTTCGCCCAATCCAAACGGGAATACTGTGCCGAAGGGATCACTTCGAAAGTTGCTTGGGGCAAGTACGACGCGGTCACCGGGAATGGCAAACCGATGGTCTACTTCTGGAGAATCGGTTTTCAGTCGTTTTCGGAATCTCTTCCGCAGGCCTAACGCCGGCTCTCCGCCTGCGCTCGGTGGGTAAAGCATCTATCTCACAGAAGGCGCGAAGCGCCGATCCACGCGTACGCGTACTCCATCAGGTGTTTCTGCGCAGCCGGAGAACCCGCAATTATTGGTATGGCGCAAACAAGTGAAACTTGTTCCCTAAGGCTCAGTCTGCATCAGCGCACTCGGGCTAAACTGGCGGTTTCAGACGTGTACTACTGCCGAATCCGGACTAAATATGGCGCCTGCCTCAGCCGAGCGACAATGGAAGCCGAGGGTAAATCCCTGGGTGATTGCGGCAACGGTGGCGCTTGCCTCTTTTATGGAGGTTCTTGATACCTC
>JAOAPI010000004.1 GCA_025462865.1 Candidatus Sulfotelmatobacter sp.
TCCGGGACATGGAGACTACTCGGTCATGGATAAGTTCGCCGAATATGGTTTCGACGTCTGGACGATGGACTTCGAAGGCTACGGCAAGTCCGGAATAGGACCTGGAAATTCCGACATCGCCTCCGGAGTGGAAGACATAAAAGCAGCTTCCGAAGTAATCCTTCGCGAGACTCAGCAATCGCGCTTTCATCTATACGGGGAGTCCAGCGGCGCGCTGCGGGCCGGAGCCTTCGCCATGGCAAAGCCCGAGCGTGTAGACCGGCTGGCTCTCGGCGCATTTACCTGGACCGGCCAGGGTTCGTCTACACTTTCGAAGCGCTCCGAATCGCTCGATGACTATCGCACCCACAATCGGCGTCGTCGCGATCGAGATATGATCCGCAGTATTTTTACCCGAGATAAGCCGGGCACCTCGGACCCTGCGGTAGCCGAAGCCATGGCGGATGCGGAGCTGAAATTTGGCGACAGCGTTCCGACTGGAACCTATGTCGATATGACCACGCGGCTGCCGATTGTCGATCCCCTGAAAGTGGTTGCGCCCGTACTTATCGTGCGCGGGGAATACGATGGCATTGCCACCGAGGACGATCTTCTCAACTTCTTTCGCAAACTTCCCACGCCCGACCGCGAGTTCGTGATTCTGCCCGGCGCCTCCCACTCCATAGGTCTCGGCCTGAATCGCGAACAATTCTGGCACGTCCTGCACTGCTTCCTAAAAATGCCAAAACGCACGGACGTCCAGAACTTGCACAGCTAGGCCGCTCCACGAATATCTGATCCCTCTTCGAGATCCCCTACTCATTAGCGGACATTAGCGTGCGCAGACGCTCCGTCAAATACTGCGCTACAGCTGCCGCATAAAAGCGACGAGATCCTTCTTCTCCTGAGCGTTGAGCTTAAGTCGCAGAACAATGTTGAAATACTCGACAGTGTCCTCTAGCGTCAAACAACGACCGTCATGCACACCAGTGCGAGTCGGGTGGTGACTCAGGCTGAAGGCACGGCCTTCCGAATAAATGCGGACGACATGCGGAAGGCTATTCGCGAGTGCCCACAATTGATTGTCAGCCTGCTGCGCTATTCACAGGAAGCGACGATGGAAGTTACACAGATAGCGGCTTGTAATCGCCTGCATGGCATTGAAGAGCGATTGGCACGCTGGCTTCTGATGAGTCAAGACCGCATCCGAAAGGACATTCTGCCGCTCACTCAAGAATTTCTTGCACAAATGCTGGGAGCTCGACGCGCCAGTGTATCCGTGGCCGCGGGTATTCTACAGCGTGCCGGACTAATTCGATACAGCCGAGGTCACGTCACGATTCTCAATCGGGCAGAATTGGAAAATGCCAGTTGCCAGTGCTACAAGGTGATTCAGCAGCAGCTGGATAACTGGCAAAAAGAATCTCGCTTGAGTGGAGATAGAGAGCTAGCTTCCAACCTGGCACACTCGTAGAGCTGTCTCCATCCTAGAGGCTGCAAGAACGAGTGTGCCGTTGGAGAGTGAGACAAAGTCCACCTCTGCCCGGCAGAGTAAGACTCAGGAAGAAAGGATAGAGAGTCAGATCGGGTGTGTCGGTACGCTTCCGCACAGAGCTGGTCTCGTCCTCCGGCTTTCGTATTCCGGACGCGCGATACGTCCCGGTGATCATTCGGATTGAATTCCTTCGCGAGAGCAATGCACGCTACCACCTTCACCGCTTACAACCAACCTTACAACTCGGAATCTAACAAGCGACTCAGTGCGAATCCAAACATCCTACCGACTTATCGATAAAGGCTTAAGGCTTTTTTGCTGAATTCTGGGGCAATGCACCGATGTACTCCCGTTCAGCCACACGCCATCCTTCTTGTGGAGGAATAACAATGAAAAGAAATCTCTTTGGAGTGTTAGCGACTCTCTTTTTAGCTCTAACTTTTAGCTTTGCTCAAGGGGCTGGCAGCGGCGGCTCCGATGCCGCAACCGCCCGCGACAATAACCAGGCCACAAATCAGACCTATGGCAATCGGGATAACGGGGGACGAAATTGGGGATGGATCGGTTTGTTGGGGCTTGCCGGACTCGCCGGACTTCGGCGCAACAATCGCCGCAACGAAATGACTGATCGCAATCAAAACGTGTCAGATATTCGAAGAGCCGCCTAGCCTCGAATTGAACATCCGGGACGCAAGCTATGCGTTCCGGACTTTTAAGAACTAATGGCTCAACTCGCGAATTTCGGTGTGCGTTTGAACGTGCAAGTTTGCCGGAAAACTGAAACCAGTCTCAGCCCAGCACTCCCCTTCTGTCCGCCATGGTTTCGCTGGTGCCGGGAGGGGGAATCGAACCCCCACAGTCCTTTCGGACCTGCGGATTTTAAGTCCGCTGCGTCTGCCAATTTCGCCATCCCGGCAAACTTCAAGCTGCAGATCTGTAGCGATTGATGTCAGTATTGCATAGCTGCCCGAGCCCCGCCACCGCGCGGCGGGCGTTGCTACAAAAGCGAAAGGCCGCAGCTTGCGCTGCGGCCTTCTTACTCAGCCCTTGTGATCACTGACGAAGAATCTTGTTCAGGGCTCTTTTTCAGTTAGAGCTACTGGACATGAATCGTCTTGGTGCCCGCGTCCAACGTGCCATGCACTTTGACTTTCTTGCCTTCGAACTTCTGCACCTGGTCCTGATGGTCGATGTCGTACGTTGTGCCGGTATCTGCATCCTGGAACATATACTTGTCGCCGGATTTTACAATCGTGCCCGTGAAGCTCTGAACACCGTTAGGCTGCGCTGCCGTAGTTTGCGAATTGGAAGCTGGCGGGGCAGTGGTATCCGGAGCCTGGCTCGGTGGCGTCTGTGATTGCGGGGCTTGGGCCGGTTGAGACTGATCGGTTGCCGGGGTCGACTGAGACTCCGGAGTCTGGCTCGGCTTTCCCTCTTGCGTCTGCGGTGCCTGCGGTGTTGGTGCAGGCTGCGACTGTGCGTCCGGTGGAGTTGAGGTTTGCGGCGTGCTGTCTTGCGCGCTGAGAGAAATACCCACGCTCAGAAAAAGTGCCAGAGCGCTGAGGAACCACAGGGACTGAGCTTGTTTCTTCATGAAAGCCTCCGAAAGATTTTGCGACGCAGTTTCTCGTCGGATCACAAACTGCAAACGGCGTGCCAAACTGCTCATTGTCTTCGCTCCTTATTGCTTGTCTTTCTACGGCAGCAGTATTTGTTCTATCTGCGTGCCTTAGCTTCATTTGGCAGTTTTCATCGGATGCTAAGCTACGGAATCTTCGCGGCCTGGGATACAGAGGAAGCTGTATCGGCGAACGGAAGCTCGACGGTTCCTTCTGGCCGTAACTGAGCAGTTTTTGCTCGGAGTTTTCTCGCAAGTAAAAGGTCCACAAACGCATTCTGACGCTTTGTGGGCTCCCGATTTATCCGTAGCAATCCGCGAAAATCCGTGGCAAAGATTCGCAGTACTTCCCTACCCCCTCGACCGTTGCGTCCGAAGACGATAGATCAAATAGGCGACAATTCCGATGTTGAGTGCCAGCACCGCCAGCTTGACGTAGCTTGAATGCCGGCATATCTCGTAAACCTCAAACGGAATCAACGAAGTCGTGATAACCACGGTCAGCAACTCCCCCCAGCGCTTCCGCATCCACAGGCCTGTGCCTTCGGCTAGGAACAGCCCGGCGTAAATGAAGCTCCCTAGTCCAAGTTTCTTGATCTGTGCGGGACTCACATTGACAGCTTTCTCCAGTGCTGCATCGAGAAAACGGTTGGCTGGGTCCAGCCGCAACGCGTCACCCCAGTGCTCGATTACGCTGGCCAGGTCCTTGTGAACCAGTTTGAGCACCCCTATGCCAAGGGCGATTAGCAATCCCGCCTTAAGAAACTTGAATATCGCAATCAGCCGTATAAGCTGGTCATCGGACGATTTCATGCAAGCCATTATGCCTTAACGCAGTTCATTCGCTCGGAGTTCAACGGACCCGACGGCAGCCAGTCTGAAAAGAACCGCGACAAACAAAAGGCCACGATTCTCATCGTGGCCCCTTTGTCATTTATTTCTCTCGGTTTATCCGTGTGATCCGTGAAAATCCTGGCTAAAGTTCTTAGTGTCTCCCCCCACCTGGCCCGCCACGTCCACGATCTCGTCCGCCTCCACCGCCGGGCCTTCCGCCGCGCCCGCCACGGCCGCGTCCTCCTCCGCCGCCCGGTCGACCGCCGCGCCCGCCACGATCTCCGCCATGCGGACGATCGCCATGCGGCCGGTCGCTGCCGCCAACATGCTGCGGCGCTGCGCCGTCGCGATTGAAGTTCGGCTCGCCCTCAGCCTCGTCGGGAAAATCGCCGCCGCCTTCAATCACTACCGTGCCGGTCGCTGCTGCGGGAGCATACTCACCTTCCGCCTCTGCTGCGCCCGTCGCGCCCTCCGGTCCGCCGCCGCCTCCCATCTTCGCGCGCTGCTCTTTCAGAATCGCTTTGCGCGATAGACGGATGCGGTTGCCTTCGACCGCCAGCACTTTCACCAAAACCTGGTCGCCCTCTTTCAGTTCGTCGCGGATGTCGCCAATGCGATGCTCCGCCACTTCGCTGATGTGCAGCAATCCATCGGTGCCCGGAATGATTTCGACGAATGCGCCGAAGTCCGCGAGGCGTGTCACCTTTCCTAAATACGTTTTCCCAACTTCCGCCGTCGCCGTGAGATCGCCGATAATCTGCAGCGCCTTTGCCGCCGACGCCTGATCGCTCGACGCAACTTTCACCAGTCCGGAATCTTCCACATCGATCTTCACTCCGGTCTGTTCCACAATGCTGCGAATCATTTTGCCGCCCGGCCCAATCAGATCGCGAATCTTATCGACCGGGATCTGCACCGTGTAGAACCGCGGAGCAAACTCAGAAATCTTTTCACGCCCCGTTGTAATCACTTCTTCCATCTTGCCCAGAATGTGCAGCCGTCCGCGCTTTGCCTGCGCCAGCGCCTCGCGCATAATTTGCGAAGTGATGCCCGCAACTTTTATATCCATCTGCAACGCGGTGATCCCGTCTTTCGTTCCGGCAACTTTGAAATCCATGTCGCCATAGTGATCTTCAGCGCCCGCGATGTCAGTGAGAATGGCATACTGATCGCCTTCCTTCACCAGGCCCATCGCAACGCCCGCCACCGGCGCCTTCAACGGAACGCCCGCATCCATCAGCGAAAGCGACGCCCCGCAAACCGTCGCCATCGACGACGATCCGTTCGATTCCAGAATGTCAGACACTACGCGCATCGCATAGGGCCACGCCTCTTCAGTCGGCAGCACGCCCGAAATGGCGCGCTCTGCCAACGCTCCGTGCCCAATCTCTCTGCGTCCAGCTCCGCGCATGAATCCGACCTCACCAACCGAGAACGGCGGAAAATTGTAGTGGAGGAAGAAGCGTTTTTTGGCTTCGCCTTCGAAGCCTTCGAGGCGCTGCATGTCGTCGCTGGTACCTAACGTTGTAGTGACCAGGGCTTGGGTTTCGCCGCGGGTGAAGACGGCGCTGCCGTGAGTGCGGGGCAGGATGCCGGCTTCGATCCAGATGTCGCGGACTTCGTCGAAGGCGCGGGCATCGGGACGGCGTTTCTTTTCCAAAACTTCATCGCGGAAGATTCGTTCGCGCAGAGTTTCGAAATATGTTTTCAGTTTTGCCAGCGCTTCTTCGTCATCTTCGGGAATATCAGCTTGCAACTTCTTTTTTAATTCTTTGACGAGCGTGTAGCTCTCGGCTTTGGGATGTTTCTTGGTGTCGAGCGCGTCAGAGAGACTGGCACCGACTTTCTTCTTCAGCGAATCGTAATACTTCTGATCAAATTCCGGAGGAGTGACTTCCCTCTTCTTCTTGCCAACTCTATTGCGCAGCTCGTTGATGGCGGCGCAAATCTTTTTGATTTCGGTGTGTCCGAATTCAATGGCGTCGACGACTACTTCTTCGCTGACTTCTTTCGCGCCGGACTCGATCATCACAATGCCATCGGCGGTGCCGACGACCATGATGTTCAGGATGCTCTCGCGAATTTCGTCGTAGGTGGGATTGACGATGAACTGTCCGCCAATCTGGCCGACGAGTACCGCGCCGAGAGGTCCGAGGAATGGAATGTCAGAAAGTGTAAGAGCGGCGGATGCGGCGTTGATGCCGAGCACGTCGGGATCGTTACTTGCGTCGGCGGAGAGCACGAATGCAATGACCTGAGTCTCGCATTTGAAGCCCTCGGCAAACATGGGGCGCACCGGACGATCGATCTGGCGGCTGGTGAGCACTTCGCGTTCGCTCATGCGGCCTTCGCGTTTGATGAAGCCGCCGGGAAAGCGTC